>CAYTBY010000058.1:0-1719 GCA_964436165.1 uncultured Candidatus Saccharibacteria bacterium | reverse complement strand
CTCCTCCCTCTAACGCTAAACAGATGACGCCTAAACAGGCGATGTTTATCATGCCAATCTTTGCTATTGTCGGCGTATTACTCACGATTTTCTGGGGGATTCCGACAGCGCGTAATGCCATGGAAAGCAAAAACTGGCCTTCGGTTGACGGACGAATTAGTATTTCCGACGTATCGGAAAATTATGATTCTGATAACAACAGTGTTACTTATGGTGCCAAGGTGGCATATAATTATATTGTGAATGGTTTGTCGTACATGGGAAGTACGGTGGCCTTCGGTGATTACAGTTCTTCAGACCCAAGCCATGCCGGCAATATCGTCAGCCGCTATCCTGTCGGAAAGAGCGTTAAGGTCTATTACGATCCAGACGATCCAAAAACATCAGTCCTTGAATCCGGCGCCGGTTGGAGCAGTTTTATGGGTTTGATAGTGGGCATAGCGTTTGCCGCCATCGGAGTTGCCGGTTTTCTATTTGCCCGCAAAAAACTTCGCAGCCAGACTACTGCACCGCCACCGACAACGACGGCCGCTCCATCTGATGGAGCGAGCCTCGCTCCAGAGGAGCGGGAACCCCCTCCTCAATTTCAATCAGATGTTCCTCTTCACCAATAAAATAATTAATAAATAAGTTTAACTTCTATGCTGTTTTTTATAAAAAAATAAAAGACAACCGGAAGTTTCACCACTGGGTATGATAAACAAAATTAAAGCGAACGGACACGTGGTGTTAATGATTATGGCCCCGGTTGCGCTTGTGGGGTTTCTTTTTGCGCAGAACGGCGAATCTCAAAAATCTCCGCCGCCGAATACAGCTTCAGTTGTAATTTCAGATATTATCACTCAACCGCGCTTAGGCTGGGCGGTTATTTACTGGACAACTGACGTGCCAACAACTGGAAGAGTAGATTATGGGAAAACGGGATCCTATGGTTTTATTTATGATGAGGGCGGTACTCTCTCGGTAAAGCATCGTGCTTATCTTACCGGAGCAAGCTATGAAGTAGGAACTGGGGAAGGAACATATCACTTTCGTATTACCGCTACAGATCCAAAAGGAAGCGGTAAATCAACTGTCAGTTCCGACCAAACGGTAACAGTGTATCCTGCTATTGGTGTCGGATATCCTGCCGTTATTGGATGCAAAAAGGAGCTTCGCGTTCCGGAAGATTACCAGCATATCCAAGCTGCTCTCGATGCAACATGCTTTGGCGGAACAGTTTATGTTGGACCCGGAGAGTATCGTGAGGAAATTTCTACCGGAGGTGGAGTAAGTCTTATTGGTGCTGGATCGTCAAAAACTACTATTCGCGGCCCAGGCGTGGGTCTTGATGGATGGGGATCGGTTATTGAACTCTCTTCATTAGTTGTAGACTCGGATCGAGACGGCAAATATGAGCATCACATCCCTACTCTTAGCGGTTTTACAATTACTTCCGATTATGTTCAAAAAACAGGTCTTGTTGATAATGCTTATTCTGCAAGTGGATCTACGGGCGTAATGGTTAATTCGGTTCCGTGGTATCAACTGACAACGATCAAAAATAACGTTTTCAAAAACCTTGATATGGGTGTAATGCTTGTTCAATACAATCAACCGGCGGCGATTGTAAATAACACATTTATTGGCGGTAAAGACCAAGATTTTGGCATACTTATAAATCCTGGCGGTGGCACACCGTATTATGACTACCCATCAACCCTTGTTGAGAACAATGCC
>CAYTBY010000057.1:0-1776 GCA_964436165.1 uncultured Candidatus Saccharibacteria bacterium | reverse complement strand
TACAAGCTATATTTTGATTAAATACAAAAGATCAACCAATTAGTTATACAGTGCCAAGCAATTAGTTGACATTTTTTAGATACTTTGTATACTACTTTTGGTTGAGAATAGGCTCAACCAGGAGGATGTTCCTATGAGTAAGAGTGAGACCATTCAAGAAAGACGAGGTCGAGTTGAAAGAGAACAAGCAAATCGGACTCCTGAGCAGAAGGAGTCTGACAATAAGTCACGTGAAGAAGAGTCGGATCGAAACTGGAGAGATCGCGGTCGAGAAGAACATAAGCCAGGGTATTGATGTTCAGTTTCGGGGCCAATAAGGCCCCTCTTTTGTTTATATTGACATAAAAATTGCTTTGGAATATAATGGATATACTGAAGTAAAATAATACTTTAATACAATCAAACACGTAGTATAACCACGATTGTCCGGTTTACTGGATAATCGTGGTTATGTTATTGTCAAAATTCTACGAATAGATATTAGTAGATTAGGATTATTCGTAGATTCGCATTGGCTGGCGTAGCCAAAGAACTTTCCCAATTTTATATAGTTAACCAGTCCCTCCCCAGTTTGTAAAAACTGGGGAGGGGTTTCCCAGCATTTGAAAAAGTGCTGGGAAAAATTCCTATCCCGTGATTGTCATTAGACAATTTTACGGGATTATTTAAGAGAGTTTGATCCTGGCTCAGGATGAACGCTGGCGGCGTGGATAAGGCATGCAAGTCAAGGGGGTTTTTGTAGCAATACAAAAACAACCGGCGAACGAGTTAGTAATACCTTGGAACGTACCCGGAAGTCGGGCATAACTTGCCGAAAGGCAGGCTAATTCCCGATAGCGAAGCAATTCTAAAGTAGCAATACGCTTCCGGAGCGGCCTAGGTCCTATCAGCTAGTTGGCGGGGTAACGGCCCACCAAGGCTACGACGGGTAGGGGGTGTGAGAGCACGACCCCCAACGATGAAACTGCGATAAAATTTTGTCGCCTTCAGCGGTAACGCTGAAGTAAAATCTAGCTTATAACGGCGAAACCTTTTGTGGATAAAATATCATACCCAATTTATTGGGTTGTGATATAATACCCACTATGAAAAAGACAACGCCGTGGGAAGTTAATGGTAAGAATGTGTCTGACGCCTACTTAGCAGGTTTTCTAGATGGAGATGGTTCTATCGTGGCTATTATTGAAAAACGGCCAGATAGACGTAGATTTCCATATAGAGTAAGGTTGAGAATTAATTTTACTCAACATATTAGACATAAAAATTTAATGCTCCTTTTTCAAGGAGCATTAGGTAAAGTAGGTTCAGTTAGGCATGTTCGGACTCATAATCTTGCCGAATTAGTAATTCAAAAAAGACAAGACGTTCGAAAAACAGTTGAACGTCTGATGCCACACCTGATTCTCAAGCAACGGCAGGCAAAACTTATGCTTGCTATGATTGATATATTTGATCAGGGAATAGTAAATGTTCGAAGTTCTCTTTCGGATAAAGACTTCGAAAAAATATTCGCAATGGCAAAAGAATTACGAAGTATAAATTCGGGTACAGGCGGTAAGAAAAATTATGAACTTATTAACCCCGTAACGACTCAATCTTAAGCAGATTGGATGGTAGATGATGAGGCACATTGCCGATGGTCTATCATAATATGCTAGCGCCTCTAAATTGTTAGAGGACGAAGACATAGTCTATACCATTAGTGATAATGGACAAATATGACGGTTCATACACCTACGGGTGGCTGCAGTCGAGAATATTCGACAATGGGCGAAA
>CAYTBY010000056.1:0-2250 GCA_964436165.1 uncultured Candidatus Saccharibacteria bacterium | reverse complement strand
ATTGAAGCATATTTTATGAAAAACAGGCCGGCGTTTTTGTACCTTATGCCAGTTTTCTGCCCACTCCTATTCCAACTATGCTTTCATTATAGCAAACCCATATAATTTGTCAAGGGTGATTGACGGTACCCCTTACTGTAATATGTAAACATGTCACTATCTATCGGAATCGTTGGTTTGCCAAATGTGGGGAAGTCAACCCTATTCAAGGCACTGACCAATAAACAAGTTGATATTCAGAACTATCCCTTTACTACCATCGACCCGAACGTCGGTGTTGTTGAAGTCCCCGATCAAAGAGTTGACGTCTTGGCTTTAATGTCAGATTCTAAGAAAAAAATATATGCCACGGTTGAATTTATTGATATTGCCGGACTGGTTAAGGGCGCGGCTCAAGGAGAAGGTTTGGGTAATAAATTCCTAGCCAATATTAGAGAGGTTGATGCTGTCGCTCAAGTTGTCAGAGCCTTTGAGGACAAAAATATCACTCATGTCCACAACCGCATTGATCCCGCTGAAGATATTGAAATAATAAATGCCGAGCTTATTTTGGCTGACCTTGAGACAGTCACTAAACGACTTGATAAATTAGCCAGAGAGACTAGAAGCCCTTCGACAAGCTCAGGGCGATTGCAACAAATTGAATTTGCTGCAATCGAAAAATTCAAAAAAAATCTTGAAGCCGGTGTTATGATACACCATAACACTACAATCTTAGAAGAAGATGTTTTGACAAAAGAGCTAAATTTACTGACCGCTAAAAAATTTATTTATGTAATAAATGTTTCGGAAGAACAGTTGGTTAGTAGGTGGCAACCTGATGAGAAATTAAAAAAAGTTATAGACAGTTCTTCATACGTGGTAATGAATAACAAATTAGAACTAGAATTAACGGAACTATTACCCGAGGATAGAGAAATTTACATACGAGAAAGCGGTCTACCAGGTAGTAGAACTTCCGGAAGCGGCTTTGCCGCTCAAAATAATATGCCGGAAGTTTCACTACCTGGCTTAGATAGTCTCATCAAAACCGGATACAAAACTCTGGATCTTCTAACATTTCTTACCACCGGCGAAGATGAAACCCGCGCCTGGACAGCTCATATTGGCGACCCCATTCCAAAAGCTTCCCGAGCCATTCATACTGATTTTGAAAAACTATTTATCCGAGCCGAAGTGATTAACTGGAAAACATTAATTGAAGACGGCTCATACGCCGGAGCCAGATCCAAAGGCCACATCAAAACAGTCGGCAGAGATTATATTATTAACGAGGGGGACGTAGTGGAGATATTAATTGGTAAATAGGTGATGCCTGCCCCGCACCAAATCCGCCCCATCATTGGCTGTCAGCGGAAAATTTGGTGTGGGGTGGTAGAAATTCTCATTGGTAAATAAAAACCGGCCAACGGCCAGTTTTTATTATTTGGAAAGATTTCTCTTAGAAACTTGGAGTCTGGTATATGGTATCAACGCCATATAACGAGCGTTTTTGACCGCAGTGGCAATTTCTCTCTGGTGTTTGTTGCAGATTTTATTACGTCGAGAAGTTGCAATCTTAAACTGGGAAGTAACAAACTTCCGCAAAAATTCCTTATTCTTATAATCAATCTTTATATTATCGTTGCAAAATTGGCAATCCACTTCTTCGCTCCTAGCGGAGCTTCCTTCTTCGTCAAGACTACGAAGGACAAGTCGAAGTGCTTTTCCGACCTGCCCTCCGAAAGTTTACTGAAGGAGGGAGCTTTAGCGTAGGAGAGCTACACTAAAAATTTAAAATGGTAGATCTTTCTCATCAATTTTTTTTTCGTCTTCTTCTACTCCAGCGCTCATTGGCTCATCTTCGCCAATAATTGGGATATCAGCATCTTGGACTGGAGATTTCTTGACATCAACAACAGTCGCAGGCCTTGGTTGATATCCACCACTAGATGAAGGACTACTTGAGGTCGTCCTGGGTCCAAGCTGAAGACTTTCGGCAATTATTTCGGTCATATATCGCTTATTATTATTCTGATCCATCCAAGAACGAGTTTGAATCCGACCCTCAATCATCGCCAGCCCACCTTTCTTCAAATATTGACCGGCAATATCCCCCAACCTCCCCCAAGCCACAACTCTATGAAATTCTACTGCTTCTTGTTTTTGGCCGGCTTTATCAGTCCAGACTCTGTTAGTGGCCATATTCAAAGTAGTGACATTTTGTCCACTAGTGGTAGTCCTGACTTCAGGATCTTGGGTTAGTCGACC
>CAYTBY010000055.1:0-2356 GCA_964436165.1 uncultured Candidatus Saccharibacteria bacterium | reverse complement strand
TGAAACAGTTTGTAAACGACCTCTGGTATACTCCCAAAGAAAATGCGAAATCTTATTTTGTTCCGAAACCAAATATCGAGATGTCTTACGGCTTTGGCCGGTCGGGACTGGTGGCCGATAAAAAAGGTGGGATTTATTTAAGATCAACTCTTTGGCCGCGCAACAATGTGTTTTTTGTTCTTGATTATAATCTTGACACCAACCGCGATACTCAATTTTCAACCAACTTTAACCCTGGTTTTACTGTTTTGCCATCCGGCGGTGTGAAAAAAGTACTCTTGATTTTTACAGCCTTTGAGGAACCCTATCGTTATCCGGAGGATATCCTTATTGAGTGGACCAAAATACATGAAAAACTTTTCAACGAGTATCTAAGAAATAAGATCCAGTTAAAAGATCCTCTTCAGCTTGAATTTACGCCGGTTGTCATTAATCCGCCCCGAGGTATAAAGGAACGTGACTATTTTAATTCTGTTGATCCCAAGACAGGAGAAAAGAAACGAGCCGATATTATTATGGGAGGAGGCGATACGTTCTCGGCTATAGAAAAAGAGGCGCTCTATTCTGCGGCTGTAAATAAAGCCGGCGGAAGCCGTTTTGATATTATCGTTGTGGCCACAGACTATGGCGGAAACACTGGTGACGGAAGATATGAGGGAGTCTGGAATGATATGGAATTTATTGTTGCCGCCCTGGCTCCGGCTGAGCCGTATTCAGATAAGGATATTTTTCGCTGGCTGAAAGCTCTTGGATCGTTTCAGACAATATTCCGCGTAATTCAGCACGAGCTTGTTCATGCCCGCGGCTGGTCGGCAGACCACTTCCCGGACTATCAAATCAAAGAATTAATGGATCTTAAAACCGGCGAAGTAGCTGAAGATGGTAATTTCTGCGACAAAATTGTCAAGTCTGCTGATTTTTTGCCCTTTAAACTGCCTCAACCGTTTCAGATACTGGTGGGTGAGGAGCCGATAATCTGGGAATTCGGGAAAACATACACTTATTCGGCGGATAGTTCGAGCGGCCGTTGTTTCCGAGTGGTTGATAATCCGGGAAGATTACCCGAAACGATTTTAACCTTAAAAGATTATGACCGGGATGGAATATATGAAGGGGTTTACGGTCGGTCTATACCTGAAGAGCAGACGGCTATTTACGAGGGCCTTCAACGGACAATGGGTTGGGCTGATATTGACGGCGATGATATTGCTGAGCTTGATGATTCCGATCGCTATGGCGGCTATAGAGAGCATATCGGCTACAAGCCTTATAAATCAAAAGAACTTATCGGGCCTTTTGCTTTTAAATCTGAGGGAACAACTACCATATCCGGCTGTAAATTTGAAAAAATAAGACTTGATAACGGTGAAACCGGTCTGGCGCCTCTTGAGTGCCTTGAGTTCAATCAGGATATTGTGAATATTTATAGGGGGGTGAGGTATAAATGGCTAAGGGTTAAAAAGTATTATGGAACGGTACTGTTAGCTCGTTTACCCAGTGCTTCTGGAGTCGAATCAACTGTTTTTGAAAAAGACAGACCCTGTACCGGCCAAAAAATATATAGAAGCTTGGAAGAGGCCTTAGCAAAACCGGAAGATGTTTGTGTTCTGGATCTGGGATTGAAATTATGGCCTAAAGTAAAAGAACTGCCGTCTTTTATAGGTAAATTTACCAATCTAAAAGAACTTTATCTTACCAATAACATGCTTTATAAAATTCCTCCCGAAATAGGCAAGCTTTCTAAACTTGAAATTCTTGACTTGTGCATAAACCGCCTTGAAGAACTGCCGCGGGAAATTAAAAACCTCTCTAATTTAAGAATCCTGCGTCTTTGCCACAACGGTATTCCGAGAATCCAGGATGAAATTTTAAATTTGACCAGACTCGAAACGCTGGATCTGTCCCGCATGAACGAATACGACAAAAACACTGATTCACTTATTGCTAAACCGATCGCTATTCCTTCCGATATCAGCCGGTTGGTGAATTTGAAGAAACTGAATCTTAGAGAAAATCGGCTTACTCAACTGCAGTCAGAAATTGGCTCCTTGCGTAATCTCGAGGTGCTTAATTTGGAGCATAACGATTTGAAAGAGTTGCCTGATGCCGTTCTCCATCTCCCAAAGCTCAAATGGTTAGACATAAACATCAACGAAATGAATGTCGGAGAGCAGACTAGAATAAGAAAATTATTGCCCAAAGTTAGAATTTCTTTTTAAAAATAGATCGGTGTTGATAAATAATTCGTAGTAACTTTTATAATTTAGTAAAATGAACTAATGGGATTTAATATCAGATACTCTCCTCCCTCTAACGCTAAACAGATGACGCCTAAACAGGCGATGTTTATCATGCC
>CAYTBY010000054.1:0-2444 GCA_964436165.1 uncultured Candidatus Saccharibacteria bacterium | reverse complement strand
AAATTCTAAACTCTTGACTTTATTACACATATATTGTAAATTATAGCCGGCTGCTCAAGCGGCTGTTCGTTAATAACTCGCTAACACCGAGAGGGAAAAGTACCATGACCTGGAAAGCTGAGCTCGCGAATACCGAGCAGTTGGGTCGGCTAATTAAGCTCTGTGCTAATGCTATAGAACTTGCTCAAAGCAACAAGCGTGACCCGCAACACGTTCACGAAGCCATAAGAGCTTTACAGAAATTAAAGGATACAACATCGCATATCTGTTCATGCGGTTACCCTCATTATGAAAGAATTGTCCGGAACGGATCCCAATCCTACTATAACTATGCAATTAAGCAGCTTTGCCAGTTACGTGCTGGCATATCAATTAATGTTCGCTACCACTCCGATAATTTATATACAGCGGTTGTAGCTTCAGCTCCATATTTTAATTTAAAAAAACACTGCTGGGTTGTTGAACTGCTATATCCGGAGACTATGTCTCGAAATGTTGAAAGTAGAGTTGTTAGAGGAGAATTTGGTCTTGTGATTGATAGTCCTTATGGCATAATTTCTTGCGAAAACTGGTTCTCTTTTGTTTATGAAAAGATAGAACTACACACCTGCAACCACCAATAATAGAGCAGAGAGAAAATTTTTATTTTATGCACCGATTCTCGGTGCTTCCAGGTAGTGAAAGTTGCAGAAACCGCTTTGCGGCCAATGCCGAAGGCAACTGCAACTTCTACTACCTGGCTTTTTTATTTCCAATATAATCCTTCGATCCGTTCGATTTACTCAGGATCGTCCTGAAGAACTTGGAGGACGATTACGCTCAGGACGAAAAGATAAAATTAGTTTTATGAGCGCAGACTTTAGTCTATGAAGGGATTTATTAAGTGCAAATGAGTGAAGCCTTTGGACTATGAGGGGATTTACGGACCACGACGGTGGGAGTAAAAGATGAAATTTTAGCAAAAATTTACATCGTGCCCCTCATAGGCTAAAGGCTGAACGAATTTATGCTGTGCCCTGAATGGGCTGAAGCCGAGAGCGAGAAAAACTAACTTTACCTTTTCGCCACCACATTCTTCTTATAGACCTCCAAATTCTCCAACACTATCCCTGTTCCCCTAGCCACACAAAACAAGGGATCATCGGCAATGCGAGCCGGCACGCCAGTAATTCGAGTAATTAAAGTTGCAATATTTTTGAGCATCGCTCCCCCGCCGGAAATAGTAATTCCCCTATCCATAATATCGGCGCAAAGTTCCGGAGGTGTCACTTCTAAAACGTTTTTAACTATCTGGACAATTTCTCTAAGTTGTTCGGAAATGGCCTCGGTTATTTCATTAGATCCAATCTCAATGGTTTTCGGATAACCTGTGGTCAAGTCACGACCCTTGATGCTAATTTTTTCTTCTTCCGGTTGTTTAATAGTGCTACCGATTGAAATTTTAATTTGTTCGGCTGTTATTTCACCTATGGCCAATCCGTGTTTTTTCTTAATATATTCAACAATGGCTTGGTCCAATTTATTACCACCAATACGAACAGAATTCCAACTGACAATTCCTCCGAGTGAAATTACGGCCAATTCTGTTGTGCCACCGCCAATATTTAAAATCATATTCCCAGATGGACTATTGATTGGAATCTTGGCACCTATGGCGGCAAGGACTGGTTCCTTAACAAGATAAACCGCTTTAGCCCCGGCATTCAACGTCGCTTCAATAACCGCCCTTTTTTCAGTTGAAGTAACGCCAGCTGGAACGGAAATAAGAACTTCTGGTTTAACAAAACTCATAATACCTATAGCCTTTTTAATAAAATACTTGAGCATGGCTCCAGTTACTCGATAGTCAGCGATAGCGCCATCAACTAGTGGCCTTGAAACAATAATACTGTCTGGAGCTCGGCCAATCATCTCTTTGGCTAAATTACCAACGGCAAGAAGCTTATTATCCAAAACAGAAATCGCCACCACCGACGGCTCATTAATAACAATCCCCTTGCGAGGAATGAAAACCACGGTATTAGTTGTTCCTAAATCTATTCCAATCTTTGCCATGTTCTAAAAATTATAGACATATGTTAAAATATCGCAATGACCAAGAAAGTCAAACGCACTCTTTTCTACTCTGCGGCGGCAGTTTTTTTGTTATTGAGTTATGTCGTTATTCTCTATGCTCAAGGTTACAAATATAGTTTTTCTGAGGGTAAATTTCAGAGAACAGGAGCTATTGCTCTTAAAGCAAACGCGGGAGCGAAGATTTTTTTAGACGATAAACTTCAAGGAGATACCTCATTTTTTGGAAGTACGTACAGTATCGATCGCTTATTACCCGGAGCATACAAGATAACTGTCCAAAAAGATGGTTATGCTTCCTGGCAAAAAACAGTCGCAGTTGAAGAGGGTTTTGTAACCGACTTTCCAAATATCCTACTTTTACCAGAGGA
>CAYTBY010000053.1:0-2583 GCA_964436165.1 uncultured Candidatus Saccharibacteria bacterium | reverse complement strand
TAACCAGTGGCAGGACTGTAGATAATTTTACCGTTAGGGTCATAGATATTTAATCCCGCGGTCGGGTTTGTTATCGGCTTTTGACCGACATTTTTAAAGACAACATCAACCGTAAAGTCCTTATTAGCCTCCGGAATGGCAGGATTAGGAATTACATCAACAACCGCAAGGTCGAAAGTTGAAGTTGGGGTTGGAGTAGGTGAATATGTTGGAGTTGGAGCAAGATTTACTACTCCTGTCGAACTGATGCTAAACGGCTTATCGCTGTCATCGAATACGCCGGTAAAATTCCCGTCAATCACCCGAACGGAATAATCATTTCCATCCGGTAATGTCATCGGAATTGTCCACTTATATCCACCGATGGTACTAATTATATCCGAAACCTTTCCCTCTGTCCCCGGATAGGTATCATTACCCTTTCTTAATTTAATATAAACCTTGTTGATATCTGCTGACTTCCACTCAATAAGCTGGGTAGTACCTTTTTGCCACGCTTCCCCGCCGTTAGGCGTTACAACAGTAATAGAGGAGGGCAGAGTCGCGGTAGAAGTTGGTAAAGGTGTCGGAATAGGAGAATATGAAGGAAGTGGCGTTGAAATAGTTGTACAGGCATTCGTAGCTCCTACGGACTGTAACCATACTCCGCCGCTTGGGTGTTGCGAAGTTTGGATAATGATCTTTGATATTTCTGATGTGGACGATTTCAAGACATAAACGGCCGGAGTCAGCTTGTTATCAGTTACGCCGGTAAAAGTCGGGCTTATGCCAACGACAATTCTCCCGGTTTGATCGAAAGCTGTTATCGAGACTGTTGCCGGAATATTATTGGAGGTAGCCGATGGCATGACAGTAAGGCCGATCTCTACGGCTTGGGCAAATTCATTGGTCAATTCAATGATCAGAGTTTCGTTATCGCTTATGCCCAGATCAGATTCAGAACGATCGGGTGAAATAAATCCAACCACCTCTTTTGTATCGCCCAAAGTTCCGGAAAGTCTTGTTGACCAGGCAGATCCGGAGGTAGCGCCGGTTATCTTTACTCCCTTATCTCTAAGCAAATTTAGAAAAGCGTCCTGGACATAGAAATCTTCGCCATAGTAGCTAAAGGTTCTGCATACATTTGATGGTGATAATGTTACGGGACTGGGGCAGTTATAACAAAGTTCGACGTATGGCGACGGAGTAGGCGTTGTAGCCGGTACTTCTTGGGGAATTGGCAGAGAATAAGTCGAACAGGCTCCTTTAGTATCTCCGTGCTGGAAGTGAGCATCTGATGATTCAGGCGCGACTCTTATGGTTTGAAATATTTTTGGATCGTCTGATGGGTGATGGCAAATAACATAGTTTTCAGCTTCTGCAGTTCGGTGATATTGAGGAACTTCTTTTAATTCCCTGAATTCATTTCCCCTTGGATACCAGTTAAATTCTTTTCGGTTGATACAAAATACCTTTTTGAAGAAGTCTGGATCTTCCTGAACAGCCTGGCCTCCAGATTTGTTTATCCAATGGAGCCGGCCCGTATCCTCGCCTTCCACGCTTGTCCCGAATACTTTTTGGTCGTTATCTTCACAATTTCGGAAAAAACCGGAAGTGGGGAAAGAATCCCTGATTTCGGGAGTAACCAGTTTTATATTAGCAAAACCACCTAAATGGCCGTAGAACTTAAATATTTCAGGATTTAAGAATAATCTCTTGTATCCTTGCTCATTGATGATATACACGTCGGGGTCATCGGAGAAGATAGCGCTGATGAGATCGCCTTCTTTAAGGCCGAAGTCGGAGGGTTTAGCGGCGTTAGATTGAGAAGAAAAGAAAGAAAGAGCAACAGTAATTACTATTGCCAAGAATATCGCTTTTTTCATACCCAGTAATACAACATCCGACTGCCTAAAGTTTTATTTAAAAATCAGGCAAATTAGATATTAATTTTTTATTTTAAAATATACCCAAATAATACTGCGCTTATGGCAAAAGACCGCGAATCCTGGAGTTGATCAAGAATACTGTCTGAAAGAAGTCGTGAGGGCCCCAGCCGTTATTTGCAAAATCGACAGTTGCTTTAGCAGCTATCCATCGATTCGATACCTCGGTGTCTTGAAGTGCGCTGATCTTTGTATCAATATCTGCCAAACCTTTCTGAGTAAATGGAGCACTGAAAAATCGTTCGATTACGGAGACGGCGTCGGTGTAGGGCTTGATTTTATTGAGATTCGTTTCGAGGGTTTTAACTCGACTCTGTGCTCCGGCGAGGACTTGTTCGGTATTCTGTAGTTTCAACCTCAAAAGTTCGTTGTCTTTCGCCAAATCCGTGGCTTTAAGTACCGCTAATTCTGTTTCGATTTTAGTTTTCTCGTTTTGAACCTGTAAAAGTTGTTGGTTTAAACTTTTTGCCTCGCCTTGCAGACTGGAATATTGGGTATAGAAATAACCAGCGGCCCCCAAAGCCACCAAGGCAACAATAACGCTGACAATTAAAAATATATTTGCTTGCTGCATATTACTATCACTATTATTTTCTGGACTATTGACTTCGGGTTGCTTCGGGAGTATTCCCAAATGCGCCCATATTTACACGTCCGC
>CAYTBY010000052.1:0-2757 GCA_964436165.1 uncultured Candidatus Saccharibacteria bacterium | reverse complement strand
CAGAGAACATTTTATGTATAATAAAACTGTGATAGATAATAACCTCTTAACTTATATAGAACGATCGCGTCAAGTGGGGAAACCAGACGACGAAATTCGTAAAAGTTTACTTGAAGCTGGGTGGCAACAGAGTGATATCGAATCAGCTTTCGGAAATAATGAAGAAACCTTATCGGAACGTAGGGATTTATTTGATATATTTCGCATTAAGAAAATCCCTATCATCTTTAAGTTACTCATCCATTCGATAATTTTACAAATCGGCATTGTCATTGTTCAATTAATTTTTGCTCCTTGCGGCCAATTTGATTCAAACATTCCTGATCAGTCGAACGATATTCAATTAAATTGCCTGGTGAATCCGAGATTACTTTTCGCCGGAGGTATTATATCAAACTTATTAGTGTGGTGGATGTTTTTTATCGGGGCATATATTGTCAAAAAATATTACCGAGAGCCCTCAAAAATATTAATAAACTCGAAAGAGTTTCTGTTTAGGTTTTTGAACTTGGTAAAAACTTTTGTTTTTGGTTCAACTAAGGGCAGAATTTTCGGTCAATTGCTAGCAGGTTTTATATTGGGTTTTGTCTATACTATTTTTGTTTCATGGCTTACTTTTAGTGCCTGGGAATGCATAGAGAGCTGTGTAAATTATGGCTTTCCTTTTACTGACAGCGGTGCAATAGGTGGCGGAGGTGTTTCATTTGGAGGCACCATAGCAAACATAATTTTTTGGTGGATTATTTTTTATTTATGTATCCTTTTGATGAAAATAATCTACCTTCGGGCTCATGAAGGAAGCAAAAAACTTCGAGCTGGAGCCGCTGGCGTTGCCTGCATATTAGTTATTTTTAACATTACTTACGCAATGACCGAAGGCAAAAAGAATAATTTTGTTTTTATTGATACTAGATTTATGGAAGAAAGGGATTTATTTCGAAACTGGAAATCGTATCGTAACGAGGAGTTGGGATTTGAATTAATTTATCCGGTAAATAAATGTAAGATAACCGAAAATAAGGCTGTTTATTATAATCTAGAAGATTTAAAACCTATTTTTTATGCTCACATCGAAGCTTTGCCAAATCAAAAATGCACTGACTTAGACCTATTTGTGGCTGGTGACGTAGAAAAATATAAAGCAACAGAAACTACCAGTTATTTTTTAGGAAATAAAATTTTCACTGATAAATATGGCCCAAATATAGATGTATATGGAGGAATTATGACGCATGATAAAAAAGGAAGTGCAAATGAACTCCTGTCTCACAATGTGGTAATTTCCGGTGACAAAGCCTATATGCTGGTAGGGAGAACGCAAATTACAGATTCCGGAGGATTTACTTACATTGATTTTACTGGCTTCAATAATAACATAGATTTTTCCGACACACCGATTCCTTATCTAAAAATACTTGAAAATATATTTGAAAAAAATACGGCCAATTGGGAAATTTATAAAAGCGACATCCTCAATCTGTCTTTTAAACACCCAGGTGATTATACTGTCTTGCAAGGAGATACGACTGCTCGAGGTTATCTAACAACATACCCAAGTGATGTCGAGACAATTGATGCAATAGCCCTTTATGATTCAACTCTAAAAGGAGTTAAGCCAGAAGATTATTATAAATTTAACCAGGAAGAGCATCTCGCATTCAGTGTGGCTGTAAGTATGGGTCCTAAAACATTAGACGAGTGGCTTCAAGCCCAGAGTAAGAGATATTTTATAAACAGCTCGGAAAAGATTAGGCTGAAAACCGGTATGAGCGAGATTGATGCAGTTAAATATTACTCAAAAAACTTGGATAAATGCAGGTCTTATTACTCATTTATGATTGGCCCAAATTTTTATACAGCGATGAATAATTGTAAATATCCGGACTTGTTTAATCTGATAATGAAAACACTGCATATACCCGCACAAGATGTGCCAATAGAAGAATTATCATCTGTGGCTCAGGATTATAATAATACAAAATATGGGATATCCTTTAGGTATCCTGGAACAATGGAAGTCATAGGCGATTTTGACAGGGGTAATCCGGTTAATATTGTTTATAAAAATATGAAGTCAGACGGAATCGGAATGCAAATAAAGTTTTCCAGCGGTTATTTCCGCGACTTAGCCAAGAAGATTAAAGCTGATTATGAAATAATTTCTAGTTCCATAGCAGATATAACATTTTCTGGTAATAGGGCCGAAGATATAACTTACAAATCAGAAATTGGGGGTCCGTATCGAACAATAATCATGAATTACGGTCATACAGATAGATACGTGCTTCAGATAACTTATCCGGTAGATTCGTCGGACTATGGGAAAATTTTGGATACTTTTCGAAGTTATTATATAGATTCTAAATTACTAAATAATTACCTGATCAGCCCGCCCGGTATTTATCAAGATAGTGATTATCTTTTTGAGCTTAGATATCCTAAAGAATGGAGCATAGTATTACTCAATGAAGATGTCTATTTTGTTTCTCTGAATAAAGACGAATTTTCACCATTATTTTATGCCCTATGGTTCACGGCAGAAAATGGCTCGAAAGAAAGCGCAAAAATAGGGTCGATAAAGACGGAGGTTATAAACGGGATAACATTTAAAATATTTAAGGGGATTGGCTGGCATTACAATACTGAAGTTACATTTTTTGAAACGGTAAGAGATGGCAAGGTTTATAACTTTAGTTCGTTATCAGAAAAAACTCTAAGAGAAACAATGAATACATTTAAATTTACTAAGTAAAATAA
>CAYTBY010000051.1:0-2946 GCA_964436165.1 uncultured Candidatus Saccharibacteria bacterium | reverse complement strand
CGAGCACAAGGAAAAATTTCAGCAGAAATTTATTCCGTGCCCTGAATGGGCTGAAGCTGAGAGTATTTTTGCTGGAGTGCTCGATTTTAATAAAGATCTAACGGATTAAGCCAGCTAGAAAGCTCTTCTCCCGTTAGAACATATCCTCGAAAATCCATCTTTTCACCGGTATAAATAGAAAAATGGAGGTGTTTGCGAGCGCCATCGGTTTCTTCGCTATAGCCCTCACCAAGAATTCCGATCCTTTCACCGGCTTTAATTTCGGTTATACTCGACGGCAAAAAACTTGCCGGATCAAGGTGACCGTATAATGCAATAATAGACACTTCGCTAATAATGTGCCGGATAACAACTACTCCGCCATAACCAGAAGCATGGGCCCGAACCAGAATAGTCCCATCAGCAATAGCCCTGACCGGAACGTCGTCGGCCACATCATCATACTCAACATCTACCCCAGCATGATATCCGGTAAAACGATCGGGCTGGACTGGCGATGTTTCTGGCGTAATAAATATGCCAAAAGACTTTTTAGTAATACGTTCTTTAAATTCATCAACCGGCTCTACCAGATTGTTGGTTAGATTGGCTATGGGTAGTAAGTTCGCCTGGGCATTGGTTGCGGTCACATTCTTCTGGATTGTTTGGATGATTTCAGCCTGTTGCCGACCATAATTTCCCCAAAAGTAAAATACCCCAAAAGTAACTAGAGTAAATATGATTATCAGCAGACCTGTTTTTGCAGTTCTCGTAACCATGATGCTTATATTATAACATGAAAATTATAAAAGAGCAAGGAGGAGGACAAAAATTGGTAGCTATAGAGGCTATCGCCTTTTAAACACTGAGGAATCGCTAATAGTAAAAATAAAACCCGCGATAAAAACAAACTTATTTATCATACTGTTCTTTCAATTTTTTAAGAGATTCGTTCATACTTTGACTGCGGCTTTGAAGCTCCGGAGATTGAGGATATACGGCAGACTGGACAATTCCTTCGG
Organism: uncultured Candidatus Saccharibacteria bacterium; assembly: GCA_964436165.1. Classification (GTDB taxonomy): domain Bacteria; phylum Patescibacteriota; class Minisyncoccia; order 2-02-FULL-40-12; family GWA2-44-9; genus 2-01-FULL-39-28. Next base: position 1,945 of record CAYTBY010000051.1, on the reverse strand, counting down.
CACTGCCTCTAATAATTACGCTCTCAAGCTTTTGTAGAAAATCATCAATTTTGTCAATGGAAGTAGCGCCGGGGATCGTTTTTTCCAGCTCGGTTAACGATGGCAGAGATTGCACCGGGAAAGACCGGCCAAATCTGCTTTCTATGGCTGGTAGAACTGTTTTTGTAGCATTATATATCTCTTCCCAGAGAGATTTCAGATCCGAAAAGTAATTATCGCCTAAATTAATAGGCTCCTGATTAAACATTCTGTCGGCATACGGTTTTGCCGCTTCCATCATTGAATTCCATTGTCCAAATAATGCCGCCAGGTCAGATGGCTGTGTGCGAGGTATGATTGATGGCGGCCTTCTTATCTCTGGAGGCAATGTTGCCTGAATAGTCGTACTCTCAGGATAATATATCTTATAAATCTCTATCGCATCCCTTACAAAGACGATCGTTCTCCTTCCATTGTCAACTCCTCCGGTAAGTTCAGTTCCGAAGAATAAAAGATTTTCCTTAAGCTCTTTCATCTCTTGGTCAAATAACGGCGGATTAAGAGCTTCAATTTTCTTGTTAAATTGAGTAAAAAACGCCTCGTGTTTATCAATGGCATTTAGAGCAGTATCATAATCATACCGCCACCTGAATTGAGGCTGTCCCGATTGGGTTCCGTATGCTTGCATCTCTGCCTCCAGCGCAAAAATCGCTTTGGCATACTGCGCTGGCTGATACATCATTACATACCAATATCCTGCTCCGCCAAGACCGAGAATAATAGCTACAACTAAAACAGTCAGTAGCTTTTTACTGCTCTTTTTAGCATCTATTATTACGGGCGGATTTATTGTTTCGGGAATATCCATATAAAATTTTAATTAGCGTCAGTTAGATATAAGAGCGCTCAGGGTTTTACGAGTTATTTCACCAAAGTAACCATAGGTTGGCCTGATACCATACTTCTCCTGAAGTCTTTTCACGGCATCACGGGTAATACGGCCGAAGTAACCGGTGATCAAATCAGCTGAATAGCCAACCTCGTTCACCAGAAGGGCTTGAAGTTGTTTGACGTCGGGGCCGGTTGAACCCAAAGTTAAGTTCCGAGTAATTTTTGTCACATTAGCTAAGTTGCTTGAAAAATTATCAAAACTGACACTTCCAGTAGCAGGAGTTGGCGTAGGAGTTGAAACTGGATAAGTTATTGAATTTGAAATTGTACCTCCTGAACAGTTGCTATTATTACTGTCACAGGCCGTTATTTTATAGCTGTAAGTACTGCCTAGAGTTACAGAATAATCATCATAATATGTATTGGATGTAGTATTCTGATATCCATAGGCAATCGCGCCACCACAGCCATAGTCAACAACACATCTATAAACATTGTATTTGGAACCTGCTCCTCCTGACCAGACAACACTGATCTTACCTATGCCCAAAGAGGCAGTTACAGATGTCGGAGCCAAAATTGCGCTATTTGGAGTAGGCGTTGGTGTAGGTGTGGGAGTAGGTGTTGGAGTTGGGGTTGAAGTACTACCAACTGTAGCGGCTACTATATTTGAATCCCCCGAATAACCATATTGATTTCCGGAACGAACTTTGAATTCGTAGGTTGTACCAGACTGAAGCCCCTGATACTCCATCCCAGTCCCTGTTGTTATACTGGGGACATCCCATTGACTTGAGCCTTGAATTCTCTTGTAAGCAGCGAAGCCCAGTTCATTGCTAGAATTATCCGTCCAACTTAGTGTAATGGCGAGCGTGCCGTTGCTGTAAGTTTTAGGGGTGGCCGTAAGATTGGTTGGTGCAACAGGAGCCACACCTCCCGGACATGTTGCGTTGATTGAGAAAACTTTATCTGAAATATCTGTACCAAGATCGGTACAGGTAGGAAAGGTACCTCCACACGCCCGAACCTTAATAAGCGCCTGTGAACTGTTGATATCGCTTTTTTTAATTACATC
>CAYTBY010000050.1:0-3280 GCA_964436165.1 uncultured Candidatus Saccharibacteria bacterium | reverse complement strand
GTGTCCGTTTCATTCTGGGTGCTTTTCTTCTCTTTTTTTTCTTAAATCTTCTCTTAATCTTTTGAGCAAATTTTAGCAAAATTTGACATATAACTAGAGCCGTGCTATCCTAGGAGCACGATTTTTAGTTCTTAAAAGGATTGGAAATGCATTGCGAAAAATGCGGAACACAGTTAACTAGAGTAAAGCAGGTAGAAGTTAGCAGGAGATTGGGTCGAGATCACTATCACAACAATTGTCTTAATCAATTGTGTGAAGAGGGACGCAAAAATCTATGCTTCATTAGGACTGGACACGACTTTGGTCAAAATAATCCATTTCTTCTGATTGTTACATTTGGCCTGGGAAGAGATCGTTGTAAAAATTGCGGCTGTTCTTATCCTGGGTAATATACAAGTGCGACGACCTCGCACTTTTTAATTTCTTCTTTTTATCCCCAATATCTCTGGAAACTTCGCATCTTTTTTCAGAGCAACTTCTAATGATGATTTTCCGTTTAAGTGCTTGAATGGCTCCTCGCAATCAGTAAAAGGATTCGTCCTTCTCCTAATCATCCAGGCATTGAGCCATCTCTCAGCAGAGTGAAAACCCTGAAAACCCTTGATTGATTTTAATCTGCCTTGCAGATGAGAATTGTAGCTCTCGATGATATTGGTTGTATTTGGGCATTGCTCTCTGAATTGGGAGTTAAAAGCAAAGAACATATCATATCTTTGCTGGACATCAACAAGTATCGTCTGGACCATTTTATCGTGCTTGCCATAGCGGTAATATATTCCTGTTAGCCAAGACTGTCTTTTTGAATAATGATTTCTAGGATTAAAAGCTCCTTTTAGTTCATAGAAGAAACCTTGATATTTTTCTTCGGTTCTAATCCGTAACATTTGTCTTAAAATCTCAAAGTAGTGGTTATGGCACAATTGTATCGGAACTGTTGGATAAATTCGTTTTAAGGCTGGTTTTAAGGCACTGTGGTCATCGGCAATTACAATCTGCAAAGGATAACGAATTGTATGAATTAAATTAAAGAATTTATTAAAAGCCCATTCATTTTCACTGGGAGCTAAAACACCGACTGGTATATCATGGCTTAGATAATCTATACCGTAGATAAAAGGTATTTTCTTATCATAACCCTTAACTTTTACATATTTCCCATCAACTACTAATCTGCCTGACCACCGATTGCAGAATTCTCTTGATAACCAAGTATTTTCTGGCAACTTATTCATCTCGCCTTCTACTTGCCTAAAAACTTTGGCTGGAGATGACTGATACTGATCAGCTAATTTCCTGAATGGGACGCCATCAATATGCGGTATCCAGAAGATTGGTTTTACTCTGTGGTCTATTGAAAAAGAGTGCTTTTGTTTCTTACAGAAGAATCGTTTTAATCCTTTCCTACTTCCTTTCTTAATTGTTTTATTACTGCCGCAGATTGGGCATTTTGGGTTCTTTTTTTGGTCATAATACCCAAATTAACATGTTAATTGATAATGTAACCTAGACAGGGCAACAAAAAAGAGTGCTATCAAGCACCCAATTTGAAACGGTCTCTCGAGATGTGCCAGGGTCCTAGGACTGGCGGTCATCTCTGGCTAGCGTCAGGAAGAGCCGAGCTGCCCAGTGAAGGAGTAACCATGCGCACTTTAGGCGTATCTCCTGGCTTGACCCAAAGGTCAACCTTCACCCTACTCTTATAATAACAAATCGTATCCACAATGTCAAGCATTTGGAACTTTCTAGTGTAGCCCGTAACTTTTAGAACATTTCCATGGATGTAAAGCAGATACGGATGTCCTCGGAGCGCGCATCCGCGACTGAGCGGGCAGGGTTAAATAACTATGTTAAACATCCGATGTTTAACATAGTTATTTAGAGCGAAGGAGCGGCGCAATGAGAGCTCTCGCTGGGAGCTCGAATGGTAGCGAGAGGATGTCCGTATCTGCGATGAAGACCTACCCAACAATAATTACAACCTTCCGGCCATGTTCGACATCCCCGCCGTTCCAGTCGTGGATGGCGTTCATGAGAATACTTGGCAAGTAGATGTAATCGGCTCCTCGGCGGGTGCCGGGATCGTTGGTGATAAAATTGCCTTCTTTGGTGTAGCCCTTAATAACCAGCATGTGATACAGGGGGCCGGGTTGGCGAAAATAAGGATTGCCGAGCTGCCGGCCGGCGGCCGGAGCAAGAACCACTTTCTTTTCGCTCAAGGCTTTTTTGATATCTTCTACCGCTGGCTCATATACTACTTTGACTTTTTCTATCCCATAAAACTCTCGCAATATAATTGCCGTTTCTTCAGCAGTCGTATCTTTATAATAACCAAATTTTTGTTCTTCAAATGCTTTAATCTCAAACATTTTATGATCGGCAATCTCGGGAGTAGCGATGGTCCAGCCCTTAATATAACTGGCCGCCATTAGCACCGAGGCTTCCTCACAGAATTCTTGATGAACCTCGTCCCAGTTCGCATTCGGCGCTTGAATGGTGAAAGGAACAGCGAGATTGATGTCAGAAGGTAGTATGTAGTTGATAGCGGGTAGTAAGGATTGAGACGGGGAAAGAGTAGGAGATTGATATATTTGGGTTGATGGAATCGGGTCTTTAATTACATTCTTATCCGCATCTTTATAAAAAACAAAAAACGCTCCCGCTCCGAGGAATAAACAGAATATAATAATACTTAAAACTATTTTATTCATTGCTAATATTATACCACCATATAGCAAAAAGCGATCGGCCAAAATTGGACTCAATCGCTCAAATAACGACTAAATTGAACTATCTGCCAAATCACGACAAATAACATGGCACCAGTTTCCAGCTTCAAGAAAGTCATGACCTTGATGCCAAAACCTGTTCGATCTCTAGTCATGTACAGAGCTATACCCAAACCTGATGCCATTATCTTGAACACTACTAGAGTCGGCAGAACCCCAAAGACGCTAAAAAATGCTGCAAGAATAGGATTTATTTCATAGAGTATCCCCAAGCGAATGCCGTAGCATGTAACGAACATATCAACAATCTGTAGGAACAAGAAAGTCGAAAGCACTGGCATCTCTACCTCCTTTAGCAATTATAGCACAAAATACTCCATAGTCAACTCTCGCTTCAGTTCGTAGGGCTTTTTTATTTAAAAAAAATAAAAAGAAGTGCAGTTCCAGCAAAAATACGCAGGCTTTAGTCCATGAAGGGATTTGCGCAGGCCGACTGGGCCGAGCACAAGGAAAAATTTCAGCAGAAATTTATTCCGTGCCCTGAATGGGCTGAA
>CAYTBY010000049.1:0-3528 GCA_964436165.1 uncultured Candidatus Saccharibacteria bacterium | reverse complement strand
AGGGAGCTTTTGATTGAGGAGTTAGTGGCGGCCGGGTCCGGGCACACGGCCGGGCCATTGGGGATGGCCGATATTTTTACGGCGCTTTATTTCCATGTTTTAAAACATGACCCTAAGAATCCAAAATGGGAAGAACGTGATTGGCTGTTTCTTTCGAATGGCCATATTACCCCAATAAGATATGTTTCTATGGCCCAAGCCGGGTATTTTCCGATAGAGGAACTCAAAACTTTGAGGAAATTCGGCACTCGTTTACAGGGCCATCCGGAAAGGGAGAGATTGCCGGGAGTTGAATCAACTTCTGGGCCTTTGGGTTCGGGACTTGGCCAGGCGGCGGGAGTCGCTTTTGCCCACAGGATGGATGGGAAGAAAAATCGCATTTATTGTATAATGTCAGATGGGGAGCATGATGCCGGAAACGTCTGGGAATCAATAATGTTTGCCGGTAAATATAAGCTTTCTAATTTGGTTGGCATTATTGATCGTAACAATATTCAGATAGATGGAATAACAGAAGATGTTATGCCCTTGGAATCATTGCGGGCGAAATACGAGGCATTCAACTGGCATGTTCTTGAGGTTGACGGACATAATATCGAGCAGTTTTGCGATGCGACCGAAGAAGCCCGATCTATTTTTGAAAAACCGACGGTAATAATTGCTCACACAATTCCGGGCAAGGGCGTTGATTTTGCCGAATTTGATTACCGTTGGCATGGCGATCCGCTTGGGAAAAAAGATGTACCCGGTGATCCCCCGAAGGATAAACAGGTGGAAGTAGCCTTAAAACAACTCAGAACATTGGGGGGTAAAATAAAATCAGAACATGAGTAATACCGATGCAGTAAAAGTAAAAGATATAATGACAAAAAAGATAGTCGCCCTTCGTCCGGACGATGGTTTGGATAAGGCAACCAACCTTTTCGAGGAGCATAATTTTGACGGCTTTCCGGTTATTAATGAAGAAGGTGTATTGTTGGGCATTGTGACGGCTTATGATATGGTCAGCCAAAGTTATGCCACCCATTTGCCATCCCTTATAAATATTCTAGAAGATATTTATAATAGAAAAGCTGATGAGGGAATATTGAGAGAGCAGTTCGATAGGGTCAAAACAATAAAAGTCAGGGATATGATGAATGAGGATCCGCTTGTTGTCGGTCCTGATGTGCGTGTGGAGGATCTAGCTAAAGAATTTATCCAGCATCATCGCGTCAATCCGATCCCGGTTATTAATTCGGACAAAAAACTTTTGGGAGTGGTGAGCCGGTTTGATATATTGAGATTTTTTGATGAGAAATATTTTTATAAAATGCTAGAAGAATCGGGTCATGAGGGCATTTTGAAACGATTAGAAAGATTTGATGAAAAATAAATATAATTTAGACCCTCCTACGCGTAAAGCTTCGGAGGGCAGGAGGGAGGTGCTTTATGCACGATAGTAATTGCAAATGTTTCCACCATGGGGTGGTAAAAGTTTTTGTTGTTTTAGCTTGGTTTTCAGCTTTGGGTTTTTGGTGGGCGACTGCATTCAAGACTAATTTTTTATGGATGAACGGAGAGCACTTCTTTAAAGATGTAGTGGTCTTGAGCTTGCTTGTTTACGTTTCTAAATACTGCGGTTGCTGTGGATGGAGTAAGGGTGGGACGGGAATGTGCAGTCATGATATGGGATGTAAGTGCGGAGATTGCGGCCGCTGTAATTAATCGAATAACTTGCTTAGTGACTAAAGCATAAAGACTAAGGCTTTTTCTGGCTTTAGTCTTTAGACTTTAAGCATTAGACAAATATATTATGCTAAATTCCGAAGCAAAACTTATAGACAATCTTTTAGATACGAAGAACATCCAGATGGTTCCGACTAGGGATGGTTTTGGGAAGGGCTTGGTTGAGGCGGGCGAAAAAGACCAGCGAGTGGTGGCTTTGTGTGCTGATTTGTCCGAATCTACCAGAACCCACTGGTTCCAACAGAAATTTCCGGAAAGGTTTATTGAAATGGGGGTAGCCGAGCAAAATTTGGCGACAGTAGCATCGGGTATGGCCAATTACGGAAAAATTCCTTTCATTGCTTCTTATGCTGCTTTCAGTCCGGGCAGAAATAATGAGCAGATAAGAACAACCATTTCTCTTAACCATGTGCCGGTTAAGGTTGTCGGTTGTCATGCCGGGGTTTCGGTTGGGCCAGATGGCGCCACCCACCAGCAGATAGAGGATATTGCTTTAATGAGAGTTCAACCGAATATGATCGTGGTTGTTCCCTGCGATGCAGTTGAAGCCCAAAAAGCCACTATGGCAATAGCGTTTAATGACGAACCGTCGTATATTCGGCTTGGGAGAGAAAAGTCGTGGGTTTTTACTACTCCCCAGACGCCATTTGAAGTTGGAAAGGCAGAGGTTCTGCGCGAAGGTGGCGATGTTGCTATTATTGGATGCGGGATACTTCTATACAATGCTTTGGTTGCGGCCGAGGAACTCGCTAAAGAACAGATAGACTGCATGGTAATAAACTCTCACACGATTAAACCCCTGGATGAAAAAACCATAATTGAAGCGGCCAAAAAATGCGGGGCAGTTGTTTCGGTGGAGGAACATCAGATAAACGGGGGACTTGGCTCGGCGGTAGCCGAATGCCTTTCTCGCAACTATCCCGTTCCGCAAGAATATATCGGTGTTCAAAACCGGTTTGGTGAATCCGGTGATCCATTTGAACTAATAGAAAAACTAGGGATGAGTGTGGCTGATATAAAAGAGGCGGTAAAGAAAGTTTTTAAACGAAAAGAACAAACAATCTAACAAAAACCTCGCCAGGATTGGCGAGATTTTTGTTAAGATTCAATTGGACGTTCTTTTATGTTCTTGAGAAGTTCCTTTAGCTTTAGAAAATCAGCGGTAAGTTCTACTTCGAGACTAGGATTTTTAAATATGTTTTCTGGGTGGTAGGTCGGTAAAAGGTCATAACTTCCGAAATTGAAGGTCTTGCCCCGGGCATTAGTGATTGGCTGTCGGAGGCCAATTCCATTAAGGGCAGTAACGCCTAGCGTAACGACAACTTGAGGTTGAATCGTCTTTATCTCTTCTTTTAGAAAGGGAACCGATGACTTGATTTCTTTCATTGTGTGGATTCTTCCAGGGACAGTATATTTTACGACGCTCGTTATGTATACCTTTCTTTTGTCTAGCCCGGCTGTTTTTAGAAGCTTGTTTAAAAGTTTCTCCGAGTTGCCAGTTATTGGCTTATTAATCTCCTCTTCTTGGCTGGTTGGAGGATCGACAACAAAGACCACTTTGGCGCCATCAAAACCCTGCCCGAAAACGAGCTTTTTAGTGCTGAATTTTTTCTTTAACAGCTTATTGACTTGTTGGAGTCCTTCGGCGTTAGACATAGTCGTAGGGTCTTAAAACCATCTCTTAGAACCATTTCCGCTTGGTGTACAAATACTACCATAGAGTTTAATTTTTGGCAAGATTTCTTGCGGCACTGTATAACTAATTGGTTGATCTTTTGTATTTAATCAAAATATAGCTTG
>CAYTBY010000048.1:1930-3802 GCA_964436165.1 uncultured Candidatus Saccharibacteria bacterium | reverse complement strand
TAGCAATCGGGTGTGCTATCACCAGTTTAACTTACGCCTATTTGTGTTTTCTGCTGCATAAAGGAAAGACTGCTCAAAACTTTGCTACTTGGCTATTGTGGGCTGCTTTGGATGTTGTATTAGCCGCTTCCGTGATTTATCAGGACGGTAATTGGCCATTCATCGTTACATACGTTGTAGGTTGCATCGCTGTCGCGGCTACAGTCTTTTTTAAGTCAAGCGTGGTTCGTTGGACATTATTTGAAACTTTGATAACAATCTTGGTAGTTATTTGTATGCTAGTTTGGTCAATCTCCGGAGCTCGGAACGCTACAATTGCCGGAACCGTCGCGGTAGTGGTTGCGGGAATTCTACAACTTATTGACGCATGGAAAAAACCCGAAGAAAATTCCGTTCTGGTATATACAGGATTCCTTATTGGCAATATTTTCTCTACCGCAGCGGGTAAAGATTGGTCAATTGAAGAAAGATTTTATCCTGCAACATGTACATTTTTTTGTGTCGTTTTCATCTTTATTATTTCAAGAAAATTTCTGCCATCCAGGAACATGAAATTCTCATAGCCGGCTCCGCCGGCTTTTTATTTAAGCATCTCCTCTTATTGGACAGGTACTTAGGGTGGCTTCTTTCGAAGAGTTGTCTCATACAAAAAGAGATACCGACGGCTGAGGCTCAACCGGTGTGAGATAATCCGGAATTTAAAAAGGGGCTTAGACCCCCTTTTTATGTCCAGAGATGGTCATTCTCCGTCCACTCCGGATATTCTTTGCTCAAGTAGACTATTTCTTTCCCCAAAGCTTTCGCCAATCTTATTTCTCTTGCCGTGCTCTCCCCAATGTAACCGCCAACGTCAATAACAAAAACTGTATCGCTTAACTCGATTTTCTTCATATGAACATAGTCGAGCAACGTCTTGTGTTCATCATCAACACTATTCCCAGTCGTAACAACAGCCACGGAATAGACAAGATTGCCTTTCATAGTGAGACGAGCGTTCCATTCGGCAAATGCTTTAATAAATTTAGTGGAACCGCAAAGAACTATCTTTTTCATTCCTGACATAACCACCTATTTCTCCTAAAAGTATCTATCTCCAAAGATTACTTAATTTAGTACCCAAGTCAACTGGTCAACTGGATTAAAAACTCCCCACTCTTGTCCCTAAATCTGGCATATGCTAGTTTTAGGGACATGTCACGAGTCTCCAGAAATAAATCTTTTTCCCGCAAATTACTAAAAGCACTGGCTGTCAGCGGCGCCATAGGCGGAGTAGTAATCTTAGCATCTTTAAATCCCTATTTCGGCATAAAAGCCATAGGGGCAATAAACAAAGAACTAAAGAGGAGAAAATGGAGAGAAATACAAAAAAATCTTTACAGGTTTAAACAGCAAGGCTTAGCTAGGGTAGAACCAAACAATGACGGCACCTATTCTGTTTCCTTAACCAGGGTCGGTCAAAAAGAACTCACTAAGTACGACTTAGATACTCTAAAGATCAACAATAATGAAGGCTGGGATGAAATATGGCGAGTGTTTCTGTTTGATATCCCAGCCCGTAAAAAAGCAGCAAGGGCCATACTGCTTTCAAAATTAAAAGAGCTCGGTTTTGTCATGCTACAGAGAAGTGTCTGGGTTCATCCCTTTCCTTGTCGGAACGAACTTGCCGTAATAGCCAAAGCATTCGAAATTGAACCTTATATTAGATTTCATGAAGCCTATGATATGTCGCACGAAGAGAAGATCAAGCTAGATTTCGAAAAAAGAAACAATATGACATTGAGGAAATCTTAAAAAGATAACAAAAAAAAAAGACATTCCGAATATTGTCCCTAAATCTGGCATATGCCAGATTTAGGGACAATATTGTTATTT
>CAYTBY010000048.1:0-1830 GCA_964436165.1 uncultured Candidatus Saccharibacteria bacterium | reverse complement strand
AGCACCTTCTCCCACGGTTGCATATTTATAACATCATCTGCCGTTGCCCAGCCCTGCCTGCTGGCAGGCAGGGTGCTACTTAAGCAGTTTGAGCATGTCCTCGTAACTATGTGTATTTATAATATCTTTTTTTGTACACCAGCCTCTTCTGGCTTGGGCGATGCCGTATTCAAGATATTGGAAGTGGGCTATGTGGTGAGCATCAGAATCAATGGCGAACTTGATGCCCATTTCAATGCCTTTGCGGATATACTCGTCTTTGAGATCTAAGCGGTCGGGAAAAGCGTCAATTTCCATAACAGTTTTGGTTCTCTTGGCGGCTTTTAATAGTTCCTCAACGTTTACGGGATAAGCCGGTCGTTTATTGATTATCCGACCAGTGGGATGGAATATTATATCTACATTTGGATTTTCCATTGCCCTAATTATCCTTTTCGTTTGCTCTTCTTCAGATAAATTAAATAGTGAATGAACCGCCGCCCCAACAACATCAAGTTTAGCCAAGGTTTCGTCGTCTATATCAAGCGTGCCGTCTTTCATAATATTTACTTCAGCACCCTTCAGAATTTTGAATGACGAATTATGAATAATGAATGATGAATTTATTTTATCGATTTCAGCCATCTGTTTTAAAAGTCTTTTCTCATCACTACCGCCAGTCATAGCTAGAGATTTGGTGTGGTCAGTAATACAAATATATTTAAGTCCTGCTTTCATAGCCGCTTCGGCCATTTCCTCAATTGAATGTTCGCCATCCGTCCAATCAGTCTGGACTTGCAAGTCGCCTTTTAAGTCTTTATATCCTATTAATTTTGGGAGTTTCCCAGTTTTGGCCGCTTCTAACTCGCCATGATTCGTTCTTATTTCCGGCGGCATCCACATCAGTCCTAATTTTTCGTATATTTCTTTTTCTATCCTCCCTACCCCAGAAGCCTTGCTTCTGGAAAATTTTCCAGAAGCAAGGCTTCTGGAACTTGAGCTTACCTTAAAAAGTCCGTACTCGTTCAGTTTGTAGCCCTGTTTTATGGCGATCTCTCTTAATTGAATGTTGTGGTATTTATCACCAGTAAAATATTGCCAAGCGGCACCGAATGACTCTGGCGGCAGAACTCGTAAATCGGCATCAATGCCAATTTTCAGTCTAACAGATGACCTAGTTTTTCCTTTCTCGTGAACCGCTTCTACTTCCGACATAGACACAAAAAAATCCATCACTTTTGATGGCTTTACAGATATGGCCAAAATATCTAAATCCCCAACCGTTTCTTGCATCCTTCTGACCGAACCGGCAAACTCGGCTGTTTTTACGCCATCTACTTTTCTTATTTTATCCAATATGCCACGAAAAATCGGCATATTAAAACCCAACACCAATCGTCTGCTTGAGCTTTTAAGAAAACCTATACTTTTAAGAACCTTCTCTTCTGTTTTTATTCCGAGTCCGGCAACTTTACTCATTTTCCCGGCCTTAGCGGCTTTTTCAAGATCATCAATGTTTTTTACCTTAAGTTTTTTGTATAAAAGAAGTATCGTTTTCGGCCCGACTCCCTCAACCGAGCGTAAGCCCTCAATATCAACCGGCAATTCTTTTTTTAACTTTTCATAATTTTTGATATGGCCGGTTTTGATATACTCTTCAATATGTTCGGCAATACTGGCACCGACTCCGGGAATATCTTCAAGGGCTTTCAACCCTTGGCTTTTATAAATATCCCCTACATTTTCTTCTAAAGTTTCCAAAACATCAGCCACTTTATCATAAGCTTGGGGCTTGAAAGCCACCCCTTTTATTTCAAGGCACACCGCCATCTCGCGGAATATTTTTGATAA
>CAYTBY010000047.1:0-3870 GCA_964436165.1 uncultured Candidatus Saccharibacteria bacterium | reverse complement strand
TAGAGCACGGTACTTATAATACCGGGGTCGGAGGCTCGATCCCTCCCACGCCCACAATCGTTGCTAAAAAGTTAAGTTTTTGATAAGATTAACATATGGTCCAAGAACAAATATACAATAAAATTAAAGAAATTGCCGCAACCGTAGGTAAGAATTTCCAACCAAATAAAATTATTCTTTTCGGATCTTACGCTTGGGGCAACCCTAACTCCGATAGCGACATCGACTTATTTATAATCAAAGAGACAAATAATACTCGTGAGACTGCGCGCCAAATCAGCCGTTCAATATTCCCGCGTCCTTTTCCGATTGATTTCATGGTTTATACCCCCTCCCAAACTGAAAAAAGAAAAAAAATGGGAGATTTCTTTATAAAAAAAATACTGGAAAAGGGTCAGACGCTCTATGCTAAATAAAAGCAATTTAAATCACGAGGAGTGGCTTAAAAAAGCCGGGGAAGATGAAGAGGCAGGGAGGAAACTTTTGGAAGACGGAGGGCCGTTTGGGTCTGCTTGTTTTCATTTTCAGCAAATGGTTGAAAAACTTTTAAAGGGTTTGCTGGTTTTTCACGAAAAAGAACCGCCAAGAACTCACGACCTTATTGATTTAGAGACTGTTCTAAAAGATATCGAACCGAATATCGAAAATTATAAAAGAGAGCTCGACTTATTAAACAGCTACTACATAGAGACAAGATATCCCGGTGATTTTCCTGAAATATTTGCCGACGAAACTAAACAGGCTTTTGAAGCGGCGCAACAACTCAAAATATTTATATTAAGCCGGGTGGGCTAGAGAAACTTTGAGTAAAGGTGCGCAGTTTTTGCGCGGTTAGCTCAGCCCCGACGATTCTGTCGGGGAGCCGACCTGCTCCGACGAAAACGTCGAAGCCAAGCGTCGGCTTTGGTAGAGCGTTAAAAATTTTGGGCGATTAGCTCAGTTGGTTAGAGCATTCGGCTTACATCCGAAAGGTCGTAGGTTCAACTCCTACATCGCCCACTAAAGTTCAAGTGGAATTCCCGAATTGCTGTCCTCTATCAACGCAATCGGCCAGAGTAGGAGTACAAAAACAAATTCCCGAAACCTTTGATTTTTATTATGGCTACTATAATTTATCTGTGGAACTAAGAATACTCCTATACCTAAATAGATAACTAGGCCGATGAATATATATTTTTTCATACCATTATTATACCATGGGAATAAAAATCGTCTACGAAGATGACGGAATCGTCGTCATCAATAAACCAGCTGGACTGATTACTCACCAGAAGAATGTTGAAGATAAACAACCAAGTGTTGTTGATTGGGTAATTGAGAAATACCCCGAATTAAAGAATGTCAGTGAGCCGTTCATCGCTTCAGGCGCTGAAGTTCCCCGAGCCGGTATTGTCCACCGATTAGATAAAGACACTTCGGGCCTTATTGTCATTGCAAAAAACAATGCTGCCTTTTATTTTTTAAAAAAACAGTTTCAAGACCATACAATTAAAAAATCCTACCAAGCCTTGGTCTACGGCCACCCCAAAGACAGCTCTGGAATTATTGACTCCCCCCTTGGTCGCATCGGGATGAAACGTACCACCCAAATGACCGGTAAGAAACTCATCGACGGCAAAGAATCAGTTACCGAATATCAAACCCTAAAATCATTCGACAAATACACTCTTCTTGGTGTAAAACCTAGAACCGGCCGGACTCATCAAATCCGGGTTCACTTAAAATCAATTGGCTGTCCGATCGCCGGTGATGTTGTATATGCACCAAAAGGCTGGCAGAAACCGCCTGGCCTCAACCGCTTATTTCTTCATGCTTATAAACTTGAATTTATAACACCGGATGGCAAAGCACTGAGCCTAGAGACTGACCTGCCAGATGATTTACAAAATGTCTTGTATGGTATACAATAGCGTAATGCAAATCTACGAATGACACGCGAATGCTACAAATAAATTCGCGTGTGCGCATTTGTAGTGCGCTATTCGCATACATGGATAAATTACAAGCATTTCAAGCCAAACATATGCCCGAGAGTAAACTAAAAGACCTTCGAACGGGCTGGACGGTTAAGGTTCACCAAAGAATAAAAGAGGGTGAAAAAACCAGGGTCCAGGCCTTTGAGGGTACAGTCATTGCTAAAAAACACGGCAATCAAGCCGGTGGAACGATCACAATAAGAAGAGTGAGTGGCGGTTTCGGCGTTGAGAAAGTATTCCCAGTATATCTTCCGTCTATAGAAAAAGTCCAGGTTCTAAAAAAACCCAAGGTTCGCCGAGCCAAGCTCTATTACCTTCGCGATAAGACTTCCAGGGAAATTAAGAAGAAAATGAAGCAACAAGAAACTACTGCTTAATGCGCGGGTGGTGTAACTTGGTAGCCACGCAGGCTTGAGGTGCCTGTGCCGCAAGGCGTGGAGGTTCAAATCCTCTCCCGCGCACAAAGTAAGCGGAAACAAGCCAACTGCTTGGCTTGTTTGAGGATTTGAAAGGCAGAGCTATATTTTTCTTGCAATCGGCAAGAAAAATAGCGAGCCGGGGTCGACCGCAATTTTATGGAAGTAAAATTGACGGGTGACTAAGTCCTCTCGTCCGCACCATTGAGGAAATTGCAAGTTTTGAAGGCTCGCCTCCCTCCTTCGCATAAAGCTACGGAAGGGCACGGCGCTTCGCTCGGCAATTAATTTGTATTGGATTTTCGGGGCAAAAACAAATTGGCGATTTCGCATTTTTGGGGAAGAAAGTTTTTAATCATATGAACAATAGATTATTAATTCCAGTTTTTATCATTGGTGCCATAATAGTTGGCTATTTCTTGGGCGTAAGTAATAAATCTACTAACACTCCGGCAGATACTTCGGTTAAGAAAACGGTTATTTCACATGGTGATGGGGGGGATTCTAGTAATTCTGTGATACCTGGAGCTCAACATATTCATGCTATTATCTACGACGCCGAAGGCAATTTACTTTTAGGAACACACGGCGGACTATTCAAGAGTAACGATAGCGGAAAAACTTGGCAAAAGGTTTTGGTGAAAGGAAGTGTCAATGCAGATGATTGGATGGGCCTTGTGGTTGACTCCCGAAACCGTAAAACAATTTTTGCTAGTGGACATGATTTAGGTGTCATAAAAAGTATTGATGGTGGTATTACATGGATGCGTTCTGATGAGGGAATAAAAGGTACGGATATTCATGGCTTGGCGATTAACCAACGTAATCCCGATTTACTTTTTACCTACTCTGTTGATAATGGCGTGTTCAAAAGTAAAGATGGCGGCGCTTCTTGGAAACGTATGGATGACGGCCCCGAAAACCCTGGCGTAAGATCGTTTGTCTATATGGCGGTACAAACTTCGATGGATAAATCTATGGGCTGGGATAATTGGGGTCTCCTCTTGGCGGGAACGGCTGATGGCGTTTTTCAATCTTTCAGTTGTTTCTGCGGCTGGACAAAGACAACGAATGTTTTTGACAACACCACGGTTTATACGCTCGCTACTCTTCATAAAGATTTAATTGTTATGTATGCGGGCACACAAACTGGAGCTTGGAAAACAATTGATACTGGACAGAACTGGAAAAAACTTAATGGTCTTGATGGTATCAAGATTACTGCTATTGCCATCAATCCTGAAAATTCCAAAGGGCTTACTGCTTCCAGTGAAGATGGCATAATCTATCGAAGTTCAAACGCTGGTGAAAGTTGGCAAAGAACTAATTAAGCTGCCCAAGAAAAACTTGCTTGTCCGTCCGAAGTTTTAACGAAGGCGGGAAATTGTCATAGGTAGCGAAAAAGCGCGCTTAGCTCAATTGGTAGAGCGACCCCTTGACGTGGGGTAGGTTATGGGTTCAAGTCCTATAGCGCGCAC
>CAYTBY010000046.1:0-3974 GCA_964436165.1 uncultured Candidatus Saccharibacteria bacterium | reverse complement strand
TGGCATAACCATACTGGGGTTGAACACGAGCTATTTGAAGAAGATTTATGAGATCAATTATATTATTCATCGCACTAAATAATTACACAATAAAACCCAAATTAATAGCTGTCCCTCCTGAACAAAATCCGAACATTTTACCAAACGAATCCCGGCTAAGGAAGCCGCCCCGCCGCCGCTCGCTAACGCTCGCCGCACCACAGAAAAATACTCTTTGCTCTTTTCATTTTGCGCGCGCCGGATTTCTTTTTCTCCTAATGAAAAGAGTATTTTTCTGTGGTGCTTTGCAATGACTTGCAAGGCGGCGGGGCTGGCCTCTATTTTTACGCTCGGACGGCTCGGCATTCCCCCCTTGAACCCCCCCTGCCGAGCCGTCCTCGCGGTTGGCGGCGGCGGTTAATATCGTTTGCACTATTTGATTCAGTCGAAAAGTTTATTTTGACTTTGCACTAAATCGGGCGAAACCCATGCTTTTTTTTTCAGGTCAGTAATATTTACCACAGCTCCGTATTTTGAAAATTGGTCGTAAAACCTCTTGCCCTTTTTACCCCAATATATAATTGCACAGGCCATAGGAGCACCTTTATCGTACCCGCCGTTGATAAACTTCAATCTTGTATCTGCCAAAAAACATACGCTGTTGGCCTTACCAAATATGTACTGTTTCCAATGTTTCGTATTTACTGCAACGGGAATGAGTGCCAATACCTCGCTTTTGTGCTTATCGTTTGCATCAGCACATTTCTTTATCCAATCTTTGATGGATGTCCTTCGTACTCTGTCTATTCCGTAGGGGGGATTAACATATATAGTTGGGTGATTCCACGATGATATTAGACCATCAGTTTCTGGTAGCATATATTCGGTTTTTGCTCTCACGAGGGAATTTTTGTTTGAGCAAGGATCAAGATAAATTTCACTAAAAAATTCCCGCACTGCATTAACATACTTTGGCGGGGTGCACCAATCTTGGCTATCGGAATTTATTTTTCTGCCAGCTGTCATATATTCCAATCTTTGTTAGATAATTTAGTGATTTGTGTTTTTAACATTTCTAAAGTCAAGCCCGCAGGCGATATTATATTTATCCAATTTCTAATTTTCTTACGATTCTGATGAAAATATTTTTGCAGTAGCTGATCGGCTTCGCGGTTCATCTGAACTTTTGTAAATTGATTTTTTCCATACTGCATTGCCTTGCCTTTTACATTCAAATAACTCACCAAGAAGGCATCTCTCACGGGCTTGTATTCTTTGCTGGGATTTAGGAGTAACTCATCTATGAAAGTTGCTATGCCTCTATCCGTGAGGAATAAAAGCCAATCGTAAGCATCCTTGAGAACGATCAACTCTTTGTTTGGATTATTGGAAGTAAACCAATTCCCGTGGTTACTTACCACGCCAACAGTTAATATGAAGTCCCCATACAATTTTTTGTCGCTACTTTCAATGACTTCCTTGAGCAATTTTCCAAAGGGTTCAAGCCTGAAATTTCCGTTACCCAGAGGTAAGGCGCCAAAAAGCTCCCCATTGCTATTCCTAACCTTTTGCAAAGACGAAACTGTTCTTGCAACATATGCTCCTTGTTTTGCCTTTTCAATTGTTTGGGGGCCCTTCTTGTTTCCTTCCTCAATGCCCACTCGTTTACACTCAAACATAGCAAAGGGTTTTTCCAACTGTTCGATAACTTCGATGGTTGCCTTATTTTCACTTACGCCTTTTAATACCACAATCAAATTTGACCTCTTATTACGAGCCAATACACAAGCGTTTCTGAGCACCCCGCGAGCAGATAAGAGGGTTGTGCTAATCGTGTTGTACTTTGACCATCCATACTTTATTGCCGACTTATTTGATTTCAGCTCCGCAAATATTTTTTTGGTAGTAATAGGCAGTTTGTATTCCAATTCTAGCCGCAAACTTTTGCGCACAGGATGGATGGTGTATTCAACATTATGCGAAATGCTGGGATTCAAGTATTCTATCAATCCTCTTTCGATTCTAATATTATTCTCAAAACCCCAATCCTGTATGACATAAAATGTTATAACTTCTACTAGTGTACCGAGGGCCCGCCCCGAGGCCTTCTTTGCATCTTTTGCATAATGGAAGACATCCTTTGCCAGTGTTTTTTGAAGTTTGTCTACTGATGGATAACTCATATTCTTATTTTTTAATTTATAACGCTGCCCTGAATGATTTTAGCCAACTATCAAGATCGTGGAGTGCGTTATTTTGACTTTCCGTAAATAACTTTTACACATCAATCTCGAGCTTTAGATTTTTCTGGTATTGGATCAACCTACTCTTGAGCGCATCGAACATTTTTACACCCTCTGTGCCAGTCAAACGATTTTCGATCAGAAAAGAGTTCATATTGCGCATCTTTGATAAGTCGGCATGGGCTATATAGGCATGCCTCAGATTTATTATTTTCTTAGCAATCCCATTTAACTCATCGTCATTAAATTCTTCGTTATTAAATGTCTTGCCGAGACCGCCGTTAAATGTCCTTCCTAAATCGTCTTTTCGCTCAAGTAATTTTGCCAGACCGAGTAAGGCGCCTGTTTCTAAGCTAAGTAGTAAGGTGTTCCATGTAGCTGTGTTTGCTTCGTATGCATCGTGATTCACCCTTTTGTGTAAATACCCGTTGAGCAGAAATTGCCTGTATGTAAACAGAAAGTCCCAAATTATATTTTCAAAATCAGTTTTGTTAAACATAACTCTGTTTCAAGTTTATTCTCCGCTTTCAAATCGTCTCCTGTGCTCATCAAGTGTTTCGCCTTCGTACATCCAATAATCTGTACCGGCAACGCCGTAGTCGTAACCTAAAATCTTTTGCGCTGATTTAGATAAACTTGTCTTTTTACCATCAAGCTCAATTGAATTAACAGAATGGGTATCAACAACTTTGGCTTTGATGTTTTCATCGCGGCTAAAATATAATTCTGTTCCAATAGGAATTTTTACCATTTCGAAATTAAACCTGCTTCGTATTTTTCTTGCCGCATTTAGCGCTTCTTGATCTTCGCGAGATTCCACAAAATCTTTCTTGGGGGTGATGTTTTCAACTTCCGCAAGTTTTAGTGCCGCAACAACCCGCTCGGGTGCGACTCGGAAAAATTCCCTCTTTGGGTTAACTCTATTGTCATCAAAAGCGTCGTGAAGTTGGTGTTCAACGAATTGAGCGTCTTTTACAGAGCAGGCGTAAAAAACGGTAAACGGTAACGGTAAACTCGTAGAGGAGTTAAGTTCCCTAACCCTTTGCTCTAAACTTGTTGAAGTTTTGCCGATTTTTACATAGCCGGACATTGCTTCGTTTGTAAGTATGTAAATAATTTCGTCCATAGAGTTATTTTATTAGGTCGCCTACCTCAACCTCTAACGCCTTAGATACCTTGATAAGTGTTTCGATAGTCGGGTTTTGGTTAGCTCCATTTTCAATTTTAACAATGGTATTTAAAGATAAATCGGCGAGACGAGCCACTTTTTCGAGGGAGTAACCCCTCTTGTCTCGAAGCCTTTTTAAGTTATCCGCAATTTTGCTATTTGACGCTGGCATAGTTATTATATAACATTATAGTATATAGAACATAATCTAAACTTTGTTGTCTTTCCACTTCAATGATAAACAATTTTAGTTATTCGGTCAAAGGGAGTTCCACCAGCTTGCCCGCGCACTGGTGGTGTGGGGCAAGGGCAAGAAAAAATAAATTCGCCGCCGCCAACCGCGAGGACGGCTCGGCAGGGGGGGGGTTCAAGGGGGGAATGCCGAGCCGTCCGAGCGTAAAAATAGAGGCCAGCCCCGCCGCCTTGCAAGTCATTGCAAAGCACCACAGAAAAATACTCTTTTCATTAGGAGAAAAAGAAATCCGGCGCGCGCAAAATGAAAAGAGCAAAGAGTATTTTTCTGTGGTGCGGCGAGTGGTAGCGAGCGGCGGCGGGGCGGCTTCCTTAGTTCCGTTCAAAGTAGG
>CAYTBY010000045.1:0-4000 GCA_964436165.1 uncultured Candidatus Saccharibacteria bacterium | reverse complement strand
TAGATCACAATGAGATAGCTGGCTTTAGACAAACAGCAGCTAAAAAAGTAACAGATAAATTTACGGTTGAACATATGACAGACAAGTATATCGCTCTATATGATTCCATCCTCAAGAAACATTTATAGGACTTACGCGTAAGTCCTAATTAGTACTCTATGGCGTCTTTGCCGACGATTAAGTCGGTCAATTTTATGTTGTTGTTTTCGTTGAGTTCCTTTACAAAGTCTTCCGGCCTGATATTTTCCTTGAAATCAACAGAAAAATAGAATTCTCCGTCACCTTCAGTGTTGGTTTTATGCTGTAACAGCTTATAAGAATTCAGGTATTTACGGAATAGCTCTTCGTAAGAACCGCTGGTGAAGTTCTTATCGGCTATAAATGTTAACAGGAATCCATCCTGAACGGCTGATCCGAAGTTATATTTATCCATAGCATAAATTATTGATAATAAAGCTCCGGTACCCAACATAGAAACAACATAATTTGCAGTCCCTACTCCCATGCCAACAGCCAAGCTAAAAAATAAATAAGTCGCATCTTTAGTATCTTTAATAATAGTCCTGAACCTGATCAAGGTAAAAACGCCCAAAATACCTAAAGCCCTGACAACATTATTGCCCAAAATCATCATTGCAATAGCCGCCAGAACGGACATCATGACCAGGGACTCAACATAAGAACGGGAGTACGACAAACCCTTGTGGGTCTTCTTGTAAATTATGGCAATCAGCAAGCTCAAACCGAAAGAAAGCAGAATATTAAAAATAATAATAGCGGCGCTAAGTTCAGTAAGAGCTAGATCTGTTGTGTTTAAAAAATTCATTTTAATAAGTTATTTACCTTAGTAACGGGTTGAATCGATGAATCGTCTCTAGCGACTTCTCATACTTGGAATAAGCATCAGCTTTTAGACAATACCTGCGTATTATCCCCTTCAGCCAGAACGGCAATATATACTTAAACTTAACCTCCATAACCACCTTGCCCCTATTGACCGGTTTCATGAAAGAATTATACATAAAATGATGACCCTGACAAGCTTCTAGATTGGAATCAAAAGTAATCCTCAAATTCTTAAGTTCATTAAGATAGGCCCTTCTTTTATATCTCACCGCAACAGCCGGCTTGATTGAATAGTTTACCGCATTCCACAAAATCTCATTTTTCTTATTAACCTCTTTCGGAGTCCACGCTCTTTCCAGTAAAGATCGGCTCCCCCGCTTGAAGAAATCATCAAACCCATCTTTCTCCAGCAATATCCTTGTTTTGGTATTCTCCTGTTTAAATTTATTCTTTATTTCAAGCCAGACCGTTTGGGACTCGCCAATTGTCGGTTTATAAACCCGCAATCTGAATTTTTTCCTCTTTATCAATCCTCCGGCCTTATCTCTATAATCAGAGAGTCCGTAAGAATCATAATACAAACTGGTCACAAAATACTCACCATTAGCCGAGCTTATGTTAGAGTCTGGCCTCATGCCGTATTTCCCTATCTCCTTCTCGATCAAATAGGCCGTATTTTGATCCATCTCATATTTAAATTCAAATCTATATTTTTTATTCGTATTCATGGGGGATTAAATTATAGATGTTGGCGGGCAATATCTTTTTTAATTCCGGCTCTGTTTGGCTTATTGCTCTACCATCATCATATCCGCCCTCCACAACGCTGCCCCCGATGGTCAAGCTTGAGAATTTATCCTTTTCAATTTCCATAGCGTTGCCCCAAATAATAGAGTTAGTGACTTCAGCATTTCCGCCGCTGATAAAGCTCTGTTTTTTCCTATAAAGAAAGAGGCCGTGGCTTTTATTGCCTATTATCTTATTATTTTCTATCACCGCATATGAAGAATCCTTGACGGCAATGCCGATATTGCATCTGGCCAAAGTATTGCCGGATATTATGGTATTTGATTTTTCGCCTACGCTTATACACTTATCTCCATAGCTGACCATTTCATTATTAATAATTTCGATATTAGTCCCCGAAAGATCCAGGGCATCGCCATTATTGCCTCCAAGAATATGATTAATAAATCTGCTGTTTTCTATTTTACCTTGCGAGATAAAATCTAAATCAATGCCATCGGAACTATTATTTTCAAACGAACTGTTTCTAACCTCTACCAAGCCCAAGATAGCATGAAAGCCATCGTCAGATTTCCCGTTTTTGAATGTAGAATTCTCTACTACTGATTCAGCATTATGGAGAGAAAATTGGGAAATAAGATTTATACCGTTAATCGGATCGGCAGATCCGCCGCTGACCGTTAAGTAGTTAAAGTAGTTTTTATCATGACCGGTATTAACAACGGCAAAAACTCCCCACGGTCTATCAACATTAGGGTATGCTGGGGCCATCATAATGGGATTGGCTGAATTGCCATTAGCAAAAACCGGACTATATGAAACCAGAGAAATTCCCGGATTAAAAAGCAATCTGGCTCCCGGCTCAATGACCAACTTTAAACCGCTTGGAATTATAACTGTTTTATAAAAAATATTGCTCCCCGAATGAAGGACGAGTGTTTTTTCATCATTTTTTTTAAATTGAGGGTTCTCGGCGACAAATTGATTAATGCTTTTTTCTGTATCAAGAAAATATTTAAAACTGCCCCCGAAATTAAGATTATTCGAATACCCCGCACCAATAACCTCCGCCTCGCCAATATTCCCCAAGCCCAAAAGCTCTTTGGCTTTCCGGAAATTATTTGCTATCAGCTCACGATTCCTGGCATTGGTATTATTGAAGGCAAAATTATTTTCATTCTTTGCCTGATCGCTATAAAACTCGTTCTTCATAGATTTTACCATCCGATCATAGTAATCAAGGTCGTTTTTTAAATTATCATCGTTTTCAACATAATCTTTCAGAATGGCCAAGAATTTATCGGAATGGGCTTTGTCCTTAAATATTCTCCTAATCAATAGTGGCTGATTGCTACTATAAATTGCACCGCCAAGTTCTTCTAATTCCGTATCCCAAACAACCGGCTCGAATTTACCGGTTTCACGCCTGAACAACAAAACTAGATTGCTGGAGTCGCTTTGATGGGCAGAACCGGAAAGTACGGTCACCAACTGCCATTTATAAACTTTGTCGAAATCAACAAGTTTGTCTATATATTTATAAAAAACATCATCCGGAGCTTTGCTAACCAACTCCCTTAAAGCATCCAGCTCCTCAAAAGGACCGTCTTCATTTTCAGCTGTATAGCTCTTCCAGTAAAGAAATGGTGGTTTATTTTCATCTGGCAACATGGCCTCATTGGTGTCTTTGTTAGATAGGATATTGTTATTATCGGCTATGCTATTTTTGTCTAAAAATTCCTTTGACCAGGCCTCTGAAGCAAGATAAACCCCAAAATCTCTTTTATTTATATTCAATCTCACAAATTTAATATCCGGAGCGAGAACACCCATCATTTTGGCTCTATAACTATTAAAAACGGATACGAAATAACTACGATCAAGAGGAATTATTAAATTTAATTCCCTCATTCCCAGGAAAAGATTATCGGCCGGAAATTTAACCTTAAATGATTTCTGTTCGGCCTGCCAATGATTCTGCATCAGCCCCCGATATCTTATCTTAACCTTCGATTGGTAGCGATCACCGCTCGCAAAATATGCATTGACGTAGCTCTTATTATCATCCGACAGAAATCCGTAGTCCATTTTTTCCGGATCAACCGGAATACTCTTGGTCAGCTCTTCGATGTCCTGAATATCTATAAAAAGGTGGTACTGGGGCAAATCGCTTTTGTTAAACCAAAATGGCAGATAAACAATATTAGGGAGTTTCTTAATAGATCTCCAGCTGTGGGCAAAATAGTTTTTTAACGGAGTAGAAACATTACTATTCTCAAAAATCACATAGCCCAAAGAAATAAAAAAAATCCCGGCTATAAGTCCTAAAACTAGTTGTTTTTTCTTGATAAGTAGGATCATTATAGGCAAAATAATATAGTAAAACCCAACTAAAGTCAATGTACTT
>CAYTBY010000044.1:0-4090 GCA_964436165.1 uncultured Candidatus Saccharibacteria bacterium | reverse complement strand
GCAAGGCGGCGGGGCTCCGCGAACGGCTCGCGGGCAAAAAATTTCCTCCCCCCAATCCCCTCCATTTTTTGCCCGCTCGCCAAGAAAAGCAGTTGCGAAAAACTACAAAATGAGTTAACATCTAAGTAATGAAGGCCTTTTTGATTGCTTTAGCTTTAATTTCAGCGGTTGTCCTTATATCTCCTGCTTCCGCTTCATCCGCAACAAATCCAGGCATAAAGCCGGGGAGTTTTTTCTATGTTTTTGATAGAGCTCTTGAAAATATAAGTTTGTTTTTTACTTTTAATCATGAGAGTAAAGCAAAGAAATCTATTGAATATGCAAATGAACGGCTAGCTGAAGCAGAAGCTATTGCGAATGATGGCAAGGCAGATGTCATAGAAAAAACCATAAATGGTTATCAAGAGAGCATCTCGTTGGCGTTAAAAAATGCACAAGAAGTTGAAGACAAGAAAAAATCAGAAGACTTGTTTAAGTTAGTTTCAGAAAAAACTGCCGAACATCAGAGAACATTAATATCTGCTGTTAATAAATTGCCAGACGAAAAGAAGGAAGTTTTAGTGAAAGCTCTTGAGGCGAGCAGAAAAGGTCAAGCAGAGGCCATGCAACATATCGTCGTATTGAATGAGGAAACAAAAGCCATACAGGAGCAGATCGAAAAATTGAAACAAGAAACGGCCGTAGATTCGGGAAGTGCAGAGATCGAAAAATTAAAGAGGGAGATAGAGAATTTAAAAAATAAATCGAATACAACCCAAACTCCCACAAAAACAGTTGTAAAAGATAATACCAGCCAAGTTTCACAATCAGTTCCAAAGACACAGCCAATTTCTTCGGCAAGTAGTAATATCAAAGAAAAAATAAACTATGTTGTTCAAATTGTTTGTCCAGTAAAGAGTGGCACAAGTTCTGGAACAGGGGGCATGATTTATGGAAATTCCAGCAGTGATAGCAAAATTTTAACCAATAAACATGTCCTTACGGGTGCAACTGGCCCATGTGGAATTTATCGAACGCAAAGTTACGAGAGCACGCCGGTTTTGTATTTCAAATCTGGCACTAGTTTTGTCTTTAGTAAGGATTACGATCTTGCCATTATTACGCCGGATGTAAAAACGCTTACTTCTTACCCAAATACCAATTTCCCATTTAATCAAAGCACTGATGTTTTTGATAAAAACATTCTAGTTCTCGGTTACCCTAGTTCTGCTGGTAATAATATCACCCTGACAAAAGGAGTCATTAGTGGTTCTGAAAACATAAACGGCGTCGTAATGTATAAGACAGATGCCAAAATTGATAATGGAAATTCGGGCGGAGCCGTTTTTGATGAGGATGGAAAATTTATGGGAGTTCCCACCCTTGCCTCTCAAGGAAATTTTGCTTCCTATGGTTATATTATTCCTGCTCAAGTTGTAAAAAATTTCCTTGATTTGGTTGAGCAAGAGGGATATGGAAAACAAAATTGGCAACATCCACAACTTAGTTTATATGCAGTAAGTCCGTCTAATACAGTTCCTGATCTTGCACCACGCACACCACAAAATCCTGCCCCGCAACCGCAAGAGGATTCATCATTAAAAATTGCTCGGTGCCAAGGAAAAAGAGATGCGGACTACAGTACCTTTGTTAGTAAAACAGATCAAATGATAGCTGAAGCTGTACAAAAAATTAAGGACGAAGCAAAAACTTTCATTGATAAACAACTGCAAAGTTATGACGCTTGTTTGATTGAAAGACCCGATGTACTAAAGCAGTATGATTCAACAATGTCGCCGTATGATTTGTGTTCTTTCTATTTAAGAAATGCGGAAGCAAAGAAAACCTATACAGATCAGTTGGTGGCAAAAACTAGAGCATCACGAGACACTTTTCTACCTCAAGGGAAAGCCGTTGCTGATAACGAGTATTACCAGTGTGTTAATAGATAAATATGACAGAGGAAGAATTACGACAAATGAATATGAAAAGGCTGGAAAACTATAGCAACGCGCTATATTTGGCAATAATCGAACGCTATAAAGTATTGCCGCTCATTAGTACGTTATCTGCGGCATTAGTTGGTTTGGCTATGCAAAGTACCACATTAGTAAAAACCGCAGATTTAGCCACCATTGCTTTATTTATGTTGATAGCACTGATACCAATTTCTGTTTTCGGTATCTTGTATCAACTGGGGCGCGATGTCGAACATTTGGCAGAAAAAATTGAGACGATTTTGGAACCAACGAGATCCTCGGTCAAAACATCAAATTTTATCAGTATTTTTCCGTGGATTGTTTATGTTTTATTTTTGATTGCGATTGTCCTATTTATTCTGTCATTTTTTAAACTCCAATAATTTATGGCTTTCTATCAATGCTCATATTGTGAAATTTCCTTACGCTCTGACGAGGAACGAAAAGAGCACGAAGAGGTCTGCGTTAAAAACGGGAAAACCGAGCAAGAACGTTTTGAAGCGCGGAAACGACTAGCAGAAAAGAAAAAATAAGTAGTTTTTCGCAACTGCTTTTCTTGGCGAGCGGGCAAAAAATGGAGGGGGTTGGGGGGAGGAAATTTTTTGCCCGCGAGCCGTTCGCGGAGCCCCGCCGCCTTGCGGCGGGGCGGAGCGACTTTCTTTCGTCAGAGATTTCGCATAAAATAGGTTCGAGCGGACTCGTAAAGATACTCATAAATTTTGAGCGTAGCGAAAAATTTATCCCCAAGTACTAATTACTCACACAAAGTACGAGCGTTTTCTTCCTATTGGAGATGCTCAAAATTTGAGTTCTTGGTAATTTGTATTTGGTACTTTGGGCAAGGTAGAATTTGATATATGTCATTTGATTTTGAAAAACTTGATGTATATGGTTGTGCAAAAGCTCTCAACAAAGAAATTCTCCACTTCGTAAAAAACAATAAGCACATTGACCCATATCTTCGTGACCAATTACGTAGAGCTTCCATAAGCATTGTTATCAACATCGCAGAAGGAAGCGGCAAGTTCTCAAAGGCGGATAAAAGGAATTTCTACACCATTGCGAGAGGTTCTACATACGAATGTGTTTCTGTGTTTGATATCATTCATGACGAGCAACAAATTACTGCCGAAGAATATAAGAATTTCTACGCTAGATACGAAATGATTTCCAAAATGTTGCTCGGACTCATAAATTCGCAGAAATAAAATCCCGCCATTCAGCATGAAGCCGAAAGGCGGGTTATTGTATTGCTTCTATTCAGTGAATAGTTACTGGGCGTGCAATACCGCTTTCAATGGTGAATATGCGGTGAGTTTTAATGAACTCAAACGGCAGGTTGATATCGCATTCTTTTAGAATCGTGTGCGTACCATGCGGACCTTCACCACCATATCCCGACGTGCAGCCCGAAAGCCATATCTCATTGCCTGCATCGTCCTTGATGTGGAGTGGCCAATCATCACAGTCTGTCATTTCTATATAAGTGATTACTCCTAACTGATGATGATGTTGCCGAAAAAAACTTATTGAAAACTCGGTACAGCCGTCTCCCGCATCTTTCAGAATCATAACAGTACACCTCCTTTTTCAATTTTCAAATTACCTTCTCTGAATCCACCACAACTGATGAACTCGGAGAAGGTGGGCAAGTCGGTGCGGCTTGCCCGAAGAAGATATATAAGGTGCTGGTGAAAACAGAGGATGTTTATAGTTAGTCCTTAGTGATTTTGCCAGCCTTCTTCATGGACTCTACCAAACGCATGCACTCATCGCATTGGATTGCTTCCAAGTGCCACTGAACATCCTCCCTTTCGGAGTCATTCAGTTTATTCTTGAAATATCGGATAATACTGCGAGAGGTGGGGTGGTAAGCATCCAGTTTCATGTCATGCAGCGTCTTCTGACAAAGCAGACAGTTGTCTGCATGCAACTTTTCCTCCGCCGTTTGAGTGCTGGGCTTGTAGACCAAAACCCCAATGCGTGGAAGTGTCGGGCAGTTTTTCCTGTTTTCCCGATATACTTCCGTTATTTTTTTAGCATCCTCTACATCCGCCTCATGTACTTGCTGTAAGACGGTGTAAAGCTCTCGTTCTTCCATAAATCCTCCTTTTCTTAAACTGTCGAACTTT
>CAYTBY010000043.1:0-4296 GCA_964436165.1 uncultured Candidatus Saccharibacteria bacterium | reverse complement strand
GGGAGGATCGAACTCCCGATACCCTGATTAAAAGTCAGGTGCCATACCACTTGGCTACAGGTGCACAGAAGAGATGGTGCCGGGGAAGAGATTCGAACTCTCACAAGCTTTCGCTCCGTGGCTTTTAAGGCCACTACGTCTGCCGTTCCGCCACCCCGGCACATTTTTAAAAAAGAACTTGTTCCACTTTTTCTTCAAGGGTGCTTGCACTTCGTAGCTCTGAAAGAGCGAAGAAGTGGGCCCACCTGGACTTGAACCAGGAACCAGACGATTATGAGCCGCCTGCTCTGACCTTTGAGCTATGGGCCCCCCTCTCCAGTTTATTTTTTAAAAACTGGGGAGGGAGGCCCATCAAGCTATTTCCTTATCGGTCCGATCGGTTCAAATGTCGCTGGAATTGAACCCAATCCAAACTCATCATCTTCCTTTTTTCCGTTAGTACCATTTCTCCTTTTAGCTTTAACTAGATAGTAGGTGAGTATGGACATTAGAATTACAAAACCCACAGCAACTAAGATAAGAATACTAGACGAACTAAACATCGCTCCCAAGAAAGAAGCTGAAAGAGAGGTACCATCTCGGCCGGTTTTCACGGTTAGATACGAAGTTGTTGCGAGTTGAACTCCTAATCTGTCTTTATAGGTTAAAACGGAAGTAAATATGAGATTAGTATCAGCGGCAACGCCCTCTCTGATTTTAGACACCACAACCACTTCACCTTGACTTCCCGATTGAATATTCCTCAAGTCAAACTCAACTATATTACCCGATATTTGCAAGGGCTCAAGATTAGAACTTACATAATGTGCTTCTGACGGAATAATAACTTTTAATTTTGAATTGCTGAACAAATAAGCCGTGTCATTTTTATAAACAACCGTGTAGGTAAAATCATCTCCCGGTCCCGGTTTTATATTATCGGCAACATGGACTAATGCTCCGTCGTCAGCTAAAGAATACTCAAGCGATATAAACGACGGACGGGAATTTGTTTTGCTGACAACCACCTTGTTGGCTGTTTGTCTGGTAGCCGTAGAAGAACCGGCAGAAACAGAGCCATTGCCGGATGTGCCGTTGCTGGTGGCAATGCTTCCTAAAACTTGGCCGTTATTTGATCCCTGGCTAGTTGCTCCATTTTGGCCGGTTGAGGTGGTGAAACTTTTAATATCCCCAAAATTGGTGCCGAAATTATTCTGGGCTACAACCCGATAGTAATATGTCGCACCGGAAGTAAGGCCAGAAATGTTGCCGGTCACTAATTGCCAAGAACTGCCAGAACCAAGAGACTGAATCGAAGTTTTCTGGCCAAGAGATTGGCTAGAACCAAACTCAAACCAAAAGCTAGTGTTAGAATTATTTGGGTTAATACTGCCGTTCACAGAAACCGACGTTGCCGAAACAGATGCCGGTCCATTGGTGACGACTGACGGTCCACTTAAGTTGCTCGAATTTGAGCTTGTTGAACCAGATGAGGTTGCAGATCCACCAGTATAAGAACCGGCGCTGGAACCACCGGACAAAGATGAACCTCCTGAGGTAGAGAAAGTTCCAACAACGCTGGATGCTGAGCCGCCAGAATTTTGAGCAACAACCTGATAAGAATAAGTCGCACCTTCGGCCAGATTTATTAGCCCCATATCTATTTTTATAAACGAGTCTCCTCTTGCGCCAAGATAAAGACGTTCCATAAAAATTGAACCGGTCCAGTATTTAAAGTGAAGGTCAGTCGGACTTTCGTTCGGGTCAACAAAAATGCTTAAAACGGCATTGTGGGGCCCGGTTACATTGGCTGACAAATCTCTTAAATCGGGGGCTGTACCAGCCGATACATTATTAAAAGCAAAAAATGACCCAATTAGGATCGAGACTACGAGAATATCAGTTATTTGTTTAGCTTTGAACATAATAAAACAGCGTTTTAAGTTACTTATATTATAGCATACCAACAACTTGAAGTCAAATTCGGATATGCATACAGCAAGGCTAAGCTTTGCAGAAACAAAAATCAACACTAGGGGTTGATTTTTATGCAGGATCCCAAAGGGGGGACCCAGCTGAGCTGGGTGGAGGTTCGTTGACGATGTTTGACTACATAAAAAGTAGCGTAAACCCTGAATTTTTCAAAAATCAGAGATTGATTTTTGAAGCGTATGAAATAATTTTTGCATAAAAAAGGCGGTTCAATTAACCGCTTTCATTACAAAAACATATATAGCTATTCCCGCCTGCGATGTGGCACCTTTTATTATTAGCAAGTTCACTCTCCATTTTTTTACTTTCCGCTAAATACTCTTGGAATTGCGGATTTAAGCGCAAATCTCCTAAAGATTTCGTATACCGACTAAAATAGTTTATAATCATTCCCATGTCTATGATAGCCGAATCTCTTTGTTGGCATCCTATAGCATCTGCCCAAATGTCTATCATTAGATATTTACGTCGCTCAAATTCACCCCACTCATCATTTGGCGGTAAAGAATGAACCTCATCAGAACGCTGTTTTAACTGCGGGTTATTATCAGTCAATTCGTGGAGCTTGTCGTGATTATAAACTTTCATGGCTACTCCAAATTGGTAATTAACTGCAAACTTTATAGCACTTAATAGACCGCTATTCAATGCACACCCTACCTACCAATTAAAACTGCCTAAACCAACCTCTTTCTGGCAAAAGCAAAACCAGAACCTTGTTTTAAATATTTTTCAAAATCAAGAGCTCTTTTTTTATTTCTAAAACCACAAAACCAAACTAATTCAAAAGGAGTCTTGCTTTTGCTATAGTCTGCTAAATGCCAATTGTGATCTTTGACCCTTTGTTTTAAATCTTCAGTAAAGCCTGTGTAGTAACTTTCGTCTTTTTGGCTTTGAAGAATGTAAACATAATACATGGATATTTATTATCACAAGAGTCCTGCTTCGCCAAGGCTTCGCAGGACACTTCTACGCGAAATAAAATCCTGATTGTACAGGATTTTATTTTCTAAAATCTTCTCGGTGCCGTGCACTTCGAAGCTTTAGCATAGAAGTGGACCTGAGGGGCTACGATCCCCTTACCTCAGCTATGCCATAGCTGCGCTCTACCAATTGAGCTACAGGCCCTTATTTATAAATATCGTGGGTACCAATATCATAGAATCTTATACTATTTTCTCCGAGAAAATCGAAAACAACTCTATAAATCCTGTTCACTGAAAAAGCCCAGAATCCAGCAAAATCTCCGTGTAGTTTATGAGTTTCGAGCGCTCTATTAAAAGGCTCTTTAACAAATATCTTTTCTTTCTTTTCCGCTAAAACCCTTATTCTTTGCGGCAATTTGTTATAAGATTTAATAAACTTAGGTGAGTAATATAATTCCATGGCTTCCAAGGGCTTGTTGAAAAATAAAGTATCCATCTCACTTCCATATTCAACCCCATCTTCAGCTTTTCCTCAATCGCGGGAATCCTCATCGTAGCACAGCTACGCCTCGGATTCCGCTCAATCGGAAAAGCCGAATCTGGGGCAAATCTGAAACCGAATCTAAACACTTTATTTTTCAACAAGCCCTAACGTAAATCGCGTAGAGAACGGAGCTTCTTCCATCCCTTAGGAAATTCGTCACGCATTTTGTACAGTTCTTCGGCTAATTCCCTAGAACGTATGAGGTGCCTAAAGTATTCGCTAGTACTAGCGAATTTATTCTTTTTGACCTCTCTTTCGACCCTTCGAGCCATTGGCTCTGGTAGTGATATGTTTATTATTTGTCTCATCCCGCACATAACAGCCATCAGTTGTTCCTCTCACAGTATCTTATTATTGCCCGATACTCAAAAAGAGTTTAATTCTGGCTGTAATTAATTTATTAAATAGGTTCCCGCAATATTGTACTATCTATGGCTGTTATGTGCGGAACTCATGTAATACATATTATTACAGTTGGAGTTATGTGTCAACGGTTGAGAAAACATTCAAAAAATTGTATAATTTCAAGATAAATTAAACATTAACCAATCGCCCTCGTAGTTTCCTCCTTCGCTCAAATTGCATTCGAGCTTCGGAAGGACAAGCGTGCTAAATATATAATATGCTTGCTCTTCGAAGCTCTGATACAAATCAGAGCGTAGTAGAGCCCTCGTAGTTTCCTCCTTCGCTCAAATTGCATTCGAGCTTCGGAAGGACAAGCGTGCTAAATATATAATATGCTTGCTCTTCGAAGCTCTGATACAAATCAGAGCGTAGTAGAGCCCTCGTAGTTCAATGGATAGAATAGCTCCGTCCTAAGGAGTCAGATCCAAGTTCGACTCTTGGCGAGGGCAC
>CAYTBY010000042.1:0-4304 GCA_964436165.1 uncultured Candidatus Saccharibacteria bacterium | reverse complement strand
GCCAACTTTTCAACAAAAAAATTTTAGCTAAGTCCCACAAGAAACGATTTAATTAGACGGTTGAATTTATTACCCCGATCGTATTCGTTTTTGAACTTTTCAAAACTTTTTGAAGCTGGAGAAAAAAGTATTATCGCCCCGGGATAATTTTTAGAAATTTGAAAAGCCGCTTTGGTGCACTCTTTTAACGAGTCAAAAATACGCACTTTCGATAAGTATGCCTGATGAAAAAAGGAGAGCATTTTAATCGTCGCGCTTCCGGAAAGCATTACTAAATTCTCAGGTTTTATTTTTCGAGATACGACCTCAGCCCACTCCTTGTAATCTAAGCCTACTTGCCCCGCACCAATCCCGCCCCCGTTTTGGCGGTCAGCGGAAAAGATTGGTGCGGGGTCTGTGCCGCCGGTAATAAGAATGGAGCGGGAGCCAGCAAATCTTTCTAAAGCGGCGATCCCGCCATCGGGCGAAGTGGCGCAGGTATCATTGATGATTTTAAGTTTTTTATTTTCAAAGATAGTCTCCTGGCGAAAGGGTATTTGAGGCAAGCTGGCCAGCCTCGACCCGATATCCACCCAAGAAATTCCCGAAAGATGACTAGCCAAAGAGCTGGCAAGTAAATTGCCGACATTGTGGTTCCCCCATTTACCGGCAAATCCGTTGATGTTCATTACTTTACCGACCTTACCGTTGTTCTGAAAATAAATATTATCACTGATGTAAAAAACCCCATTATATTTAGCCGGCAATTTTGATAAGGAAAAAAACCAGACTTTCGATGCCGGCTTCTGTTTTAGTAAAAATGGCGTCCAATCATTATCATAATTCAAGATAAGAGTGTTTTCTGGGGTTTGACCGGAGAAAATATTGGCCTTGGTCAAGACGTAATCTTGAAAAGACCGGTAACGATTAAGGTGATCTCTGAATATGTTGGTTATAATGGCAACCGATGGAGAGGGAGTGGTTTTGTCGAACAGCTCAAGGTGAAATGAAGGAATTTCATTTACGATAAAAGAGAACTTTCTGGCATTATCAAGGGTTTTAAGAAGCGGTTCAACATATGAGTTGCCGGAAGCGATAGCCTTGTGTTTGGCCCTGAGAAAATGAGCTGTCCAGTTTGTGACCGTCGTCTTGCCCCTAGTTCCAGTAACGGCAATGATCGGCCTTGGACAAAGTTTGTAAAAAATCGTGGCTTCATTCTCGACTTGTTTGCCAAATTTTCTGGCCAGTTGAATATACTTATTATGAATTGAGACGTCGGGATTAATAACGATAATATCGTTGTTTTTAATATCTACCTCGCTATGGCCGCCCAACTTAAAAGTCGCTTTTCCCTTAATTTTTCTGACAGAAGGACTGAGTTGTTTTCTGGTTTTTAGGTCAGTAATGGTTACCCTGGCGCCTTCTTTTATCAGCCAGTTTGCCGTTGCTACTCCCCCGCCCAAAAGACCCAACCCAAAGACCAGAACTTTTTTATCCTTAAAATAGCCGTAGCTCATTTGAGGGATAGTATATTATGGCCTAATCTAGAATAAACCGCCCGGCGATGGTTCACCTGTTCATGTTCTTCGCCGGTCAGATTCTGATAAAGTTTATTAAACTTGGGTACCCAGAATATTGACCGGAAGGGATAGCCCTTTTCACAGCTCTTCGGATGTTCTTCAACTATGTACCCGTCAATAGCCCCCGTTTCAGACAAAGTATTCTTTCCATCATAATATGTGCCAACAGTTCGGAGATGTGCCGTTCTTTCATTCCACGACACGCCTTTTAATTTCTCAAGAGTGATATCTATTAGCTCCTGATCGGTTTTTTCTCGTCCTGGCTTGCCCTCCGAAGCCTCGGCGAAGGAGGGCCATCTACGAGAAAGGACTCCTGGTTCGCCGTTCAAAAAAATCTATCTCAAGCCCTCCATCGTCAGCCACCGAAGGGATCCCCGACCATTCAAAATATTTTGCTGCCTTCAAAATAGAATTTTCTTCGAATGTCTTTCCGGTTTCTTCTACGTCAGGGGCGTCAGGAAAATCCAATAAAGAAACTGGCTCAAAACCAATTCCGAGAAAATCTTTAATTTCTCTGGCTTTGCCAGGATTTTTTGTAGCAATAAGTAGCTTCATAGAATTTAGATTAGGTAAATTCATCATATGATGAATTTACCTAATCATAACAATGAGCGATCTGGATTTACTAGACTCTCATCCCTCGAAGAATTTTTATACGTTCTTCCAACGGAGGATGGGTTGAGAATAATCTGATAAACCATGAGATTTTTTGCCCCCCCGACGCTTCGGTCGGGGAGCCGACTCTATTGACGTCGGCTTTGAATGGGTTAGCAATAAACAAATGGGCCGTACCGTTGTGGGCAAAACGCATCGGCGTTTCATCTTGACCAATTTTTTGAAGAGCATTGGCCAGACCATCGGGATAACGGGTAAGCAAAGCGCCGGAGGCATCAGCCAGAAATTCTCTTTTGCGGGAAACGGCAAGTTGAATAAGCATCGCAGCAATTGGAGCCAAAATAGCGGCAACAAGACCTAGGAGTAAAATTATCCCTCCCCCGCCGCCACGATTATCACGATCTCCACCGCTAAATGAACCGTGAAAGGTCGCCCGCAGAATTATATCCGAAAGAATTGAAATAAGTCCGGCCATGACCACAACCACAGTCGAAATTAAAATATCCCGATTGCCAATGTGAGATAACTCATGGGCCAGAACTCCCTCAAGCTCCTCGTTTTGTAACTTCTGTATCGCGCCGGTCGTTATCGCCACGGCCGCATGCTGGGGATCCCGGCCGGTAGCAAAAGCGTTTATCTGAGGAGAGTCAATCAGATAAATTCTCGGCGCGGAGAGGCCAGCGGTAATACACAAATTCTCAATCATCCGATAAACATATTCATTGCCCTCGCGAGGTATTGGTCGAGCGCGAGACATGGCCAGAGCAATCGAATCTGATTTCCAATAAGCAACCAGGTTCATCCCGATACTCAGAAATACGGCAAAATACAATATCTCCGGCGCTTGCCAAACATAAGAAATAATCCATCCGAATGCCACGATAAACAGAAAAAACCCGGTCAACAACAACCACGTTTTCCGAATATTCGCATCTTTTTGTTGGTATAAATTCGCCATTTTATTTGTAAACTTCATCTCTTTTACCGATTTTAAGGATAAGTATTTCTTTCTTTCCGTGTATTATATCAAATATTACGCGATAATGACCCACTCTGAATTTATATTCGCCGTATTTTCGATCTTTTAACTTATTCGCAAACTGAAAAATATTAGCCGACAATGCAAAGAAGCGCATCTTGTCGGCGATGCGCTTCTGGATATCATTCGGTAATCTTTTTAACTCATCGAGAGCAGCCGGCTTAAAAAATATTTTCCACTTATAGTTCGAGTTCATGCAAAACTTTTTCTAAAGGAATCTTTTTTTTCTGGCTTCTGGCGATCTTTATATCATCTGCATGCTGTAATTGCTTTTTAAGCAGTACTAACTGCTGACTGTTTTTCTCCAGCATTCTTCTAAGCTTTTCCTGCTCTTTGGCTATATATTTATATTGTCCGACTACATCTAATTGCATATCTACATTCTATCACCAATAAACCACCGAATCAACTATTCTCAGATTCCAATCTCAATTTTCTACTGCATCGGTATAAAAGTAAGATTTATCAAATATTGAAATTCAGCTTCCTGTTTCCAGTTGGATAAACGAAGTTTAATTTCGTTGACTAGTACATCTACGTCTTTGACCTTATGAGCACTCATCTGAACAAATATCTCAATCGGGGCAACCTTTACTTTTATATGTGAGCTATCGGCATACACGAAGACATCTTCGATTTTGGTCGTTTCGGAAACGATTTTTTGAACAGCATTAGACAACGCCAAAACATCTTTATCATTTATCTTTTCGTTATCATAATCTATACGAATAACCGGCATAATTTAAAAATTTTATAATCCCGAAGCCCCTGTCTTTTCGCAGACCTTTCTTTTTTCGAGTAGCAAATTGCTTAAATTCATTGATAATTTGGCTATATAATATTTCGGGTGTTGAGACTTCGGGAAACAGGGCCTGAAATTTATAAGCCAAATTGAGATGAATTTATGCAATTTGCCACGAAGACAAAAAGGCGGTCGAGAAGATGACGGGGCGAAAGGGATTTAAAAATAACTTAAAATTTCACAGCCACGGGTTCGCGGGCGGCTGATTCGTTAAGCTGGAAGAATTCGGCTTTTTGGAAACCGAATGGGCCGGCGACGAGATTGGTCGGGAAAGATTCGATGGCAGTGT
>CAYTBY010000041.1:0-4803 GCA_964436165.1 uncultured Candidatus Saccharibacteria bacterium | reverse complement strand
GAAATGGTTTTTGGTGATTGGCCGGAGTGGCAGAGGCTCAAAGAAAAAGTGAAG
Source organism: uncultured Candidatus Saccharibacteria bacterium (assembly GCA_964436165.1). Taxonomy (GTDB): domain Bacteria; phylum Patescibacteriota; class Minisyncoccia; order 2-02-FULL-40-12; family GWA2-44-9; genus 2-01-FULL-39-28. The sequence continues at coordinate 4,749 of CAYTBY010000041.1, read as the reverse complement.
AAATTTTTCTGGACTGCCACCTAAAATATGTCCTATAATCCAACAAAACCCTATAAAAACGCGGTGTTGAAATTAATACAAGAGACCTGGCACACTCCCTACATTTCTGTCCAGAAGGGGGCTTATTCTATTTTTAGAAGAAAGTTCAACCATCCTGAAGTTGATCATACGGACGGTATCGGTACGAAGGGGATTTTTCATTGGCGAAAAAGGACGTTTCATAGTGCTGTTTTGGATGCTCTAGCGATGAATCTCAATGACTTAGCCATGGCCAGGGCCATTCCATACAAACTCCAGTGTCACCTTATTTTATCGGAAGATGACAAGTCGGCGATTTTAGAAATAATGGGACATTTAGTGAAAGAGTGTAAAAAGCGTCAGATAGCAATTACCGGAGGCGAGACCTCGATTCAAAATAATTTCGAGGGCTTTGATATTGGCCTCACGGTCAGTGGATTTGTAAAAAAAGATAAGAAAAATATGTTTTTCACCGGCGATGTGTTGGTCGGTCTGGCCAGTGACGGTCTTCATTCAAACGGTTTTACTACCGTTAGGAAAGTACTGGGAAATAGTATTTCTGATGAATTAACAAAACCAACAAAAATATACTTTGATTCTCTGCACGAATTAGATAATAAATATAATATTAACGGAATGATGCATATAACCGGTGGGGCTTTTACCAAGTTAAAAGATCTGCTTTCGGGCACCGATGCAATAATTACTAATACCCATTCTTTAAAACCTCAACCAATATTTAGGAAAATATACTCTCGTAAAATTGGCGACCGGGATATGTATAAAACATTTAATTGTGGAATAGGATTTATATTGTCGACTTCCGCAGTCAACGCTTTTAAAATCGCATCTCGTGTTAAAGGCGCAGATATAGTGGGTAAAGTGATACCAGGTATGGGTAAAGTAAAAATAACCTCAATGTTTAGCGGTAAAGAGTTGAGTTTGTGATTATAACAAATTAAAAGCTCAAGCTTTGTGAGCTTGAGCTTGTTTTATGGCTTCTTTTACGTAGAATTTTACGCTTGGCCAGATTGTAAATAATGGGTAGTCAACTTCTTGAGCGGTAAACCATCGCAAGGAATCATGTTCGCGTTCGGCCAGGATTGCCTTATCGGTAGAACTAGTACCGAAGTAAACAAGGTTCATGTGCCGGTGTTCATCTGTAATTTTGTGAATGTCAAAGTACGCTGGAACGGGAAGAAACTTTATATCAGTCACACCGGGTACTTGAGGCCACGGCGGACTAAGAAGGGTTACATCCAAGCCGCATTCCTCTTGTATTTCGCGCACAAGAGCTTCTTCGGTGTCTTCATGAAGCTCCACGTGACCGCCTATGGGTAGCCAGCTTTGCAGTTTTTTGTGAAAGACCAGCAAAACCTTATTTTCGTAAACGATATAAATAGATGCGACTAGATCAATATCTTTGTGGATGTGTGGCATAAAAATATCTTAACTTATCTCTAACATTCTTTCAATCGGTATTCTTGCATCTCTAATTGTTGCTGAAGACAGGCGGATCTCATATTTACCCCAGTCATGACTGTTTACTGCATTGTAGAGATCAAGAAGTTTAGTGGCTTTCATGAATTCACAGGTAGCTTTGGAGGTAACTGGGTAGAAGGTTTTGTCAGGGACTTCGTCCCTAAGAGTAAAAACATGGCCTACTTCAGTGGCAACGATTATTTCCTTGGGCGTGTCGGGCCGTTTCGCAAATTCGATCATCTCTTGAGTAGAACCAATAAACGTTAGCCGAGGGATAAGTCCTTTAGCCACCTTAATTAGACAATCTACTGAACAGCCGCACTCTGGATGCTCGGCAAGGGCTGCATTCGGATATCGTTCTAGAGCTTCGTCTAGAGCAAGAGGGCTTATTTTCTGGGCGTGGACATGGCATAATCCGTCAAAGACATCAACTAGCTCCGGTTTTATCCAGGGATTGTTATTTACTTTTGCCATCTCAAGAACAAAATTAGACAGGAATTGATCCGGCAGCGTATACACTCTCTTACCAGGATTTTCTCTCATTGCACTTTCCAGAACCTTGAGGGCGTTGCGGGAAGTGAAAACAGACCAGCTTTTTCTTTTTGATTCCAGGTCGGAATTCATATATGACAGAACAATGCCGTCCGGATTTTCTTTAAGCCATTTGTCGACCGGATGCTTGCGTTGCAGTTTCAGGAGCAGTTGTAAAGATGTTTCCCGTTCTGAATGATGGCGGTAATCAAAGGGTAAATTGTGAAGCGAAGCAACCAGAGAACAGCCTGAAAATTTAGGCATGTAAACCGGCATATTATCACCTAGGATTATTTTGACCGTGTCGCCCATAAAGCGGACGGCCGAAAGCCAGACAGCCGATACTTGGCCTGATCGGTTTTTTATCAATTCCTGGGCTTTTAAGCCAAGGCCGAGAGAGTCGCCGACAAAATGACAGGTTTTCTGGAGTTCCGGCCGCATGTAGTAATGGGCCAGCAGGAGCAACTTCCTTTCACGGGCAATTCGGCGGGTCCCGATACCAATTTCTGCCAGTTCTGTACAATCGGCCGAGGTGTACTGATTATCAAGGTTCAGGTCCATAGCCGTGCGATTGAATAGCTCATACCAGTACCGGGCTAGTTCTTTGGCCGTCATTTCATCAATCGTTCTCTGTTCTTTTGGCGTCATTAGGCCTCCTATTTGTCAACGAACCTTAGTGTAATACTTACACTATATCATCTGCGTTTTAAAAGTCAAGTATTTGATGTATAATCTTGGACAAAAATAAAAGTTAAGCTCGCCATTCGGCGAGCTTTTATATTAAGAAAGGGGACAGTGATCCGTTCTACTAGCTAATCGAACAAGCCGCTGACTGATTCGTTATTATTAAAAAAAACCGCAAGTGTATGTATGCTTGCGGCTGATCGTCCTAGTAGGTACGGGGTTGAAAGTAGCTCCAGAAAATGTGGTAAGGGGAAGAAAAATTCCTTCTGTTTACCAAGATATTGCCATCACTCACCGACAACAGTCTGGAGCGCTTTTTTATGAATCCTAGCTCTCTTTTCCCGAATGGTCTTAGTCATTCCGATTTGCGTCTTATTCTCTGACACATCTTGCGTGAACGTAGGACCGAGCGTTGTTCGTATTCGTTTTGATGCTTCAATTCCTTTTTGAATTGCCTGACATGTTGCCAAATTGGATGGATCATAATCAGGGTTGAAATAAGGTTTGCCAGGATTTGTAATTCCGTCATAGAGAACAGTGTAGCCTGGTCTAAATCCGTTTGGGATCTCGTTTTTTTCACTAATCATATAGAAGCCAGTACTGTCGTTGATCGGACATTCAACTAGTCCAGGGATTGAGGCCTTCATCGGATCATCAAGGCAAATTTTCATTGTCTCAAGAGCATCGATTTGGTCCATAAGACTGCCGTCGTGGAAAAAACAAGCTTTGTAAGCAGTTTCAAGGCGACTCCGTGGCCCAATAAATGATCCGCCCGCTCCGTAGATAGCGCGATTCTTGGTTAGACCAAGTTGACGCCTTCTCTTTTCTGCTTCTTGGACATCAGCAGGCTTTTTACCGTCTTCAAATACGATGTTGATATGCTGATTACGGTCTTCTAGAACCATGAGATCGTGCATGCCGAGTTCTAGGGTGTTCCCGCTATCTGGCCGATCAGCGAATGGGGGATCATATCCTTCATCAATGACTTCCAATAACTCTCTGAACCCATGTTCATGGCTATTTACATCGAGAAGTACTGTCGAGAATTTTCCAAGGGGCGAGCCTAGAAGCTTTCTAAGCGCATTTTTGAATGTTGGCCATTGTTGATACCAGCAATGACCAGTCGTGCCTGCTGATTTGAACGGGGCGCCATTTATAAAAACTCCGAGGTCGTTTGAAGTAGAAACGATGCCACCCCCAATAAGTATAGCAAGCAATACATCTGGGCTTTCTTCCGCATTGTGAAGGGCTCGAAACATAACTTCAATGAACCGCCAGGGGTCTCCTAATATCTCAGCGAATTGTGCTGCTATTGTAGCAACGTGTGAAAGATGCCCGATCTGAATATACATCGGCTCATTGACCCAAACTGCCGGTGTCTCGCCATATATCTGGGCAATAGGGAATGGTATTCCTGTAAAGACTCCGCCCTCGCCGATTGTCTCAATTCGAATGGGCAGGTAGCCGTCATAGTCGTCAACTATGTGCTTCCAATAGTTTGTATCGAATTGACGGGGATGGCCATTGTGTTTGCCAGAATAGAAATCCGTAGCAAGTAAAACATCATCGTGGGTGAGTTGATGGCTCAAGAATTCTAACCACTTCCAGAATCCAGTCGCAACCGTGAACCCGCCAATTTGTTTGCGGATTAGTACATGTTGAGCGGCAAAGTCACGACGCGGTAGGACGGCCATGAAATGTTCATAGTTGTCCGACATCACAACGGGCATGTTTGTACCGACGAACTTTCGAAGCTGATTGTCTAATTTAAGAAAATCTTCGTATTTATTCGGAAGATTCTCAAGACCCTCAAGTTCCAACAAAGCTTTGATCCGCTTAGACGTTTTCTTTCCGTAATCCAGATACGTGCTCATAGTGTCTTACCTCCACAGAACCTTGGTTCTGACATCTATATCCTTGTATTGACAACGAACTTGACTATATTTTATACTATTTTAGTTTATTCGTCAATTGTTTTATAGAGACTGTATAAATATTGGTTGATAATTCATGTAAGTTGGCGAGTATTTATCT
>CAYTBY010000040.1:0-4870 GCA_964436165.1 uncultured Candidatus Saccharibacteria bacterium | reverse complement strand
TAACGTCTTCGACGTTTCGAACACCGCTCTTAGCTGGAGCGCGTCCGCCTTCCGGCTCCTCGATCTTGAGGTTGACTCTGGCATTGTTTCGCATTCCGACGATTCTTGCCAAAGTTCTGATCGCCTTAGCTGTAGAGCCCATGCGACCGATAAGTAAACCCATATCTTCCGGGTCAACTTTAACGGAGAGCAAGACACCAAGTTCGTCAACCGTCCTGACAACCTTAACGGCCTCGGGCTTGTTGACGATTTCCTTGATTATCAACTCTACAAAATCCCTGTCTCTATCTGTTGCTTTAGCCACTTCATTAAAAACTGCCTATTTAGCCCTCAATACAGTAAAAGCTGTAAAGATGGTCAAATATCAGCCTAATTCTTATTCTATTTTCGACCGGCCTCGCCGTATTTCAGCTTGGCTCTTATGCTATATATCTTATCAGAAAACCCCTAAAATGTCAAATAAATTATCACAAAAAAGCCGGTTTGCCCGGCTCGCTAGCTTAGTATGAATGCATCGTGAAACCATTTATTAAATCACTGATTACGGTCAATATAACTAGTAAACAAAAGATAACCGAAGTAAGGACTATGGCTAATGCGAAACCACTAAAAACGGGAGAGAATTTATGTTGCCAAAGGGCAACAACAAGCCCCGCGATAACTAAAGTTAGAAATGAGATAACAAAAAACTGTGCATTTTCTGAAAACATTAAATAAACAAATGGGTTTGTGACGGCTACACCCGCAGTAAATGAAACCATCATCAATAACAGAACCGCCCCAACCGCCAAAAGAATCTTTGTCTTATAATGCACTTGGAACTCCTGAATCTACATTTTTCAAAAAGCTTAATAAGATAATAGAGCAAATCGTTGATCAAGTCAAGCTATCTATAGCTAAGATATTCTTAATTGGAATTTTGAATTTTGAAGCATCTCCCCTATTTACTACCACATATCCGGCTAATATTTTTGCTTTTGTCTTGCTTAAAGCTTTAGTAATTTTTATCATACTCGTACCCATTGTAAAAACGTCGTCAACGATTACTACCTTATCTTCCTTAGTTGGTACATAACCATCGATAAGATTTTTGAGTCCATGCTTTCTTGGTTTTTCCCTCACCACAACCAGGGGCAGTTTTAGTTTGAACGAAACCCTAGCTGCAAGAGGTAATCCTCCATAACCGATACTAGCAACACAAGTTGCCTTCTTATCTATAATTTTACAGAGTTCATTACAGATTAGCTCCGACACTCTGGGATAGCCAAGAACCTTTTTCATATCAACGTAAAAATCTGAGGTTTTCCCGCTGGTCAATACAAATTTTCCTTTTTTGATAATTCCCAGCTTTTTAAGTTCTTCTGCTAGAGTCATACAACAAGATTAATTATTCTATCTTTTACATATACAACCTTTTTAATATCTCCAACAATGTGCTTTTTTACGTTTTCACTAGCTAAGGCTAATTCCTTCACTTCTTCTTCGGATAAACCTTTTTTAACTTCGATAGTATCCCTCACCCGCCCATTCACCTGAACAACGAGTTTAACTTTTTCGTCAGCTAATAATTTCTCATCGTATTCAGGCCATTTTTCAAGATGGATAGATTTTTTATTTCCAAGAACGTTCTGCCAAAGTTCTTCAGATAAATGCGGAGCAAACGGAGCAAGAAGTTTCAAAAATGTTTCGTATTCATCTTTGGAAATTTCATGAGATTCAAGTTCGTTCATCAGTTTCATCAGTCCGCTCACACCGGTGTTGAACTTAAGAAATTTAATATCATCCCCCACTTCTTTTGTGTATTTATTTAAAATGGCTACAGCTTGGGGACTTGGTTTAATATCTTCGTCATAACGGCTCACATAATTCCAAACCCGGCTCAAAAACCTATACACCCCGTTGATTCCTCCCGGACTCCATGGTCCGCCCTGTTCATAGGGTCCCATAAATGCCAGATACATCCTGACCGTATCGGCGCCGTATTTTTTAACTTCAATATCAGGATCAATTACATTTCCCCGCGACTTGGACATTTTCTGGTTGTCCGGACCCAGAATAATACCGCGGTTTACCCGTCCCAGGAACGGTTCCTTAAAATCCACATAACCGAGAGTATTAAGCGCTTTGGTATAAAAACGTGAGTACAAAAGATGCATCGTCGTATGCTCCGCTCCCCCGATATACATCGGCACCGGCAGCCATTCAGACATCTTTTTCTTTGAAGCAAATTCTTTTTTATTTTTGGGATCGGTATAACGGATGAAATACCAGGAAGAATCAACGAACGTATCCATCGTATCTGTTTCTCTTTCCGCTTTTCCCCCGCATTTGGGACATTCCGTCTTAAGCCACTTGGTTGCTTTTGCCAAAGGCGAACGTCCGTCATCGGCCGGTTTGAAATTTTTGAGAGGCGGGAGTTTGATGGGCAATTCTTTCTCATCAGCCGGCTGATAACCGCATACGGGACAATTTATCATCGGTATCGGCACACCCCAATATCTCTGGCGGGATAATATCCAATCATGAAGCCGATAAGTTTTCTGAAAATCTCCTGCACCTTTTGATTTTAAATCTTCGGTAATCTTTTTCTTAGCTTCATCTGAATTTAAGCCGCTGAATTTACCAGAATTAATAAGCATTCCATCTTCTTCATATGCAGTGCTCCAATTCAATTCATTTTCAGGAATTTGTTTTTCTCTGCCATAAGTTTTTGCCTTCACATCTTGTCCGCTCTGAAAAATATCAAACACCATATCTTTATAGACAACAAGCTTTGATTTGCCACGAATACTGAAATAGTAAGGTCCTTCTTTAAGCAGAGATTGTCCTATGGGAATAAAGCTATCTAATTCTTCGTCAGAAATTGAAAATTCAATAGATTCTGAGGCTGACGAATACGAATAGCGGTTTGACATCTTATTTTTCCAGTCAGGAATAATGCTTCTATTTAAAAACTTAATTAATGTCTTTGAACTGGGGCAAACAACTGTTTTAATTAACAGATTAAATTTCTTGGCAAACTCAAAATCTCTTTCATCATGTGCCGGTACGGCCATAATTGCACCGGTTCCATAACCACCAAGAACATAATCTGCAACCCAGATTGGAATCTCCTTTCCGGTCATAGGATTTATGGCTGTAGCACGAGTATCCACGCCTGTCTTTTCCCGATTTTCCTGGCGTTGAAGCTCCGTCTTTTTTAAACTATCCTGAACATACTTTCTAACTTCTGGGGGAGTAACGTCTCCATGGGCACTAATCCATTTCTGGGCCATCTCCGGAGATACTACTAAAAATGTGGCACCAAATATTGTATCAGGCCGGGTCGTAAAAACCTTAACCGGTTCTCCCATCTTGGTCGGAAAATTTATAATTGCTCCTTCCGAGCGGCCTATCCAATTCATTTGTCCAAGCTTTGCAGTCTCCTGCCAATCAAGGTCTTTAAGGCCATCTACCAGCTCGTCGGCAAACTGAGTTATTTTAAACATCCACTGAGCAAGTTCTTTTTGGATAACTTCGGTTCCGCACCTGTCACATTTCCCGTCAATTACCTGTTCGTTAGCCAGGACGGTCATGTCTTTCGGACACCAGTTAACTTTTGTTGAGGCCCGGTAGGCCAGACCTTTTTTGTAAAACTGCAAAAACATCCACTGTGTCCATTTGTAATAGCCGGGGTCTATAGTGCTTATTTCCCGCGACCAGTCAAAAGTCGCACCCATGCTCTTGAGCTGTTTGGTCATGTAAGCAATGTTCTTCTTAGTCCATACTTCTGGATGAATATTGTTTTTTATCGCCGCATTTTCGGCCGGCAACCCGAACGCGTCAAAACCCGTCGGATACATAACATTATATCCTTTCATACGCAGATAGCGGGCTTTGATATCCGGCAGAGAAAAAGCGTACCAATGACCCAGATGAAGATTGCCGGACGGATAAGCAAACTCAGTAAGAAGCATCATATTCTCCTTACTGGCAACTTTATCTTTGGTATTATAAATCTTCCCGGCCTCCCAGTATTTTTGCCAATGTTTTTCAATTTTAGCTGGGTTGTACTTTGACATTCAGTTAATGAATTCTATCTAAATTCCGCCCAAAAATCAAAACCCCGCACCTTTGCGAGGATCAGCGACCTTGTCGCTTTATATAAACAAATCCTCGAAAGGTGCGGGGCAAAAAGGAGCGTTATGCTCCTCTCCTATTTGGAGGGCCAGTAAGACCGTTCCAAATGGACTAGCTCTACTTCGACTTCGAAGAAGATGTCTTTTATCTTTCTGGCGAGGCGCTCGGCCATATAAACACTGCGGTGTTGTCCGGCCGTACACCCAAAGTTAACAGTCATAACCTCAATGTCATGCCTAAAACACTTTAATATGTCCAGCGTGATCATAATCCACGCGGCCTGGAAAAATCTTTGCGTGTCTAGGTCTTCGTCAAGAGCGTTTGCTACCTCGGGGTCAAGCCCGGTTAAATGCATGTGACGAAATGAGGTGTTGGGTTTATCTAAAGAGTAATCGTAGGCATCTATTGCCCGGCAGTCAAATACGAAACCCCCACCTTTCCCGGTTTCATCTTTGGGATAACCGGTTCTTTTAAAGCTAAAGCTCTGAATTAGCACTCTCATTAAAACCCCCGCCAAAAGAACTTAACCTAATATAATCAGATATAAAGTTAAAAATCAAGATTAAATAGCTTTTTACAAAGCCGACGCTTTGGTCGGCTCCCCGACAGAATCGTCGGGGTTCTCATATATGAAATAAATTCCTACAGTTACTTGTTGTCTGTTGAATTACTTTTTCCAAAGAAATATTTTTTAACTCAGCGATTTTTTTAGCAACTTCAACGACATGAGTTGGCTCATTACGCTGGCCAC
>CAYTBY010000039.1:0-6591 GCA_964436165.1 uncultured Candidatus Saccharibacteria bacterium | reverse complement strand
CCGAATCTCTCTTCGGCAATTTTCTTTAATTCTTCTTTGGTTATCGGTTTTTCAACTATATGAAGTCCTGACATAGTTTTCCCTAAAAAGGGTCCTGCTTGCCCTTCCGAAGCCGAGTCCGACTTGGTGAAGGAGGGACCTTTTTCCCTTTCTCAACCTAATAAACTGGGCAAACTTTACCTGGCACCGGCCGACATATACTGGAATATTGAATATAATCAAAATATTTTAGCGCCAGAAAACTTCCTGCGTATAAAATTAAAAAAATAGCCCACCAAGCTTTTCTAAATTTCTTTGATATAATGCCCTCTATTAAAAGAGCGGCCAGGGGCAAAAACCCAAAGATTACGTATAATTTTAGCAGTGGAATAACACCATAAAACCAGCCTATATATGGCGACATTGGAGGAGGTAAGACAAATAATTTATTAGATTTTACACTATCATTTTGCATTTTGCATTTATTACAGAAATGCCATTGCCGTTAAAGATATCAAACCGGCCACCAATCCCCCGAATGTCGCAGTTTGTATATTAACCAAATACTGATTTTCCATTTCTAGCAATATAATCCAAAAATATATAATTTTCAGCCCTAGCAAATTCTTCCGACGTATATCCGATCGCCTCTATGGGCACCCTGTTCTTGCGGGTTGCTAAGGATAAAAATTCTAATCTTTCCAGCGGTTTCATTTTTGAGAAATCGGGTGAAATAATAACTAAATCTATATCACTGCCCGCGTGAGGTTCACCATAGGCAAATGAGCCATACAATATTACTTTAGTTACGGTGATTTTTTTTTCTAATTCAGAAATATACTCTTTAATTATTTGAGATAATTGCTCTTTAACCATATTAGAATTTCTTCAGTTATTTTTATATAATTTTGAGTCGCTTCTTGGGTATATTGTTCTTTCATTTTTTCTAATTCTTCCGGGTAACGAGTAGGGATATAATGCGGGGCAAGAAGTAAAATCTTTTCTTCGATCTCTTGAGAAAAAGGGGTTCCCGATGCATCCATGAGAATATTAAAATTATGAGTAAAAGGAGGGATTTGATCGGTTAACTCTTGAACAAGCGCTTTTAGGTATTTTTCAATAGTTTGATGGCACATATATACTGAATGGGCATAATGGCCATCCTTAAAATTATCCTTGGCAACCTTAAAGTCCTCATCCGCAATTTTTACCCAAGATTGTGTTTTGCTCTTAAGCATAGGCGTATTATATCATCTACTAAGAATATGCCCTAACCACAATAATGTGTTTTTCTTAAAATTTTCTTTTGTTAGAGAATGACCTGTTAGAGATTATACCAAACCCAACTTAAAATTTGTATTTTTTTAAATTCTCAATCTCCTTAAACTCCTCGTAAAATTGGCTTTTTATTCGTATTTCGGCATAAATTACTGCCATTCGCTCGGAAAATTATTACTTAATATAGCGGACATTACATATAAAACACAGGTCATAACATAGCCTACCGACAATCCAATTATTAAAGATTTATTCTTCTTCCAAAATATAATAAACATTGTTATTAAAAATCCAGTAGTCCATAAGACGATAGAACCGAGGAGATCTGAAACATATGTGATGGGGATGAGATCTTTAAATATCTCAGAGTGAGCACGGATTTCCATCCATGTTATAAACATTGGTAAAAAAAACGATAATAAGAAACCGAGGGTTCCATATATGACGGGATGCCAAGCAGATTTTTTTGGAACATTTGGTAGCATTGTACTATTTTTCAAATTATTTTCTTCCATTTTTAATTTTACATTGTCATTTTCCATTTTGAAATTTACATTTTAAATTTCTTACAGGAACGCCATCGCCGTTAAGGATATCAAACCAGCTACCAAGCCTCCAAATGCCGCTGTTATATATCCATTAAGATGTTTTGCTTCGTCGGTTTCGTCAATAACATTTCTCTGAATCTTTGTTGATAATATCCCGGCGATAAAGAACAACTGCATGAAAAATAATGAAAACGAAGCCACTAGCGCAAATGTAATTATCGGCCGAAAAATTATTGTTACTACGCTCACTCTGTGATAATTTTCAATTTATAATTTTTAATTTTTATTGAATTTCCAATGAATCAATTTTAAAAATTGAGACATTAAATCATTGATTAAAAATTGTAAATTGTAAATTAAAAATTACATTAGTTCAGCTACTCTAAGAACGTGCTGAACTAATGTGTTGGTATATCCAAACTCATTATCATACCAGGAAAAAACCGCGCACAAATCGCCATCAACTACTCTGGTCAAACTTAGGTCAATAATTGCCGCATAAGGATCACCAACGATATCGGACGAAACGATCTGATCGGCTGTGGTTCTTAGTATTCCCTTCCAGCGGTCTTCTTTTTCCGCTTCTTTAAATATATTATTTATTTCTTCGGCGGTTGTTGGCTTTTCGGTAAGAAGAACCAGACAAGATAAAGAACCGGTAACTATCGGCACCCGCATTGAAGCCCCGTCAAATTTACCAGCCAATGCTTTGACTGCTCGGGTTGTTGCAATTGCCGCTCCCGTCCAGGATGGCGAGATATTAACCGCGGCCGATCTCCCACGCCTGAAATCATGACCCTTAACCGGCCCATCAATTAAATTTTGGGTGGCTGTATAGCCATGAGTAGTAGAAAGAAATGCCTTTTTTACTCCTATTTTTTCAGAAAGTATCTGCATCACCGGAGAAACCGAATTAGTAGTACAAGAACCGTTTGAAGAAATAGTGCAGTTTTTTAACTCATCTTCGTTAACACCCATCAAAACAGTTTTGGCATCCATATTATCCTCATCTTTAGCCGGGGCAGTAATAACCACCCGCTTTGCCCCGGCTTTCTTGTGTACCTCGGCCTTCTCAAAACTGTCGTAAATTCCTGTCGCCTCAACAATAATATCAACTTCTAATGCACCCCAAGGTAGCATCATAGGATCTTTTTCAGCTAAAAAGAGTGTCTTTTTAGCTGACCCTGAGCTTGTCAAAGGGTCGCTTATAACTAAGTATCTTTTTCCGCCGTCTTCCTCAACCTTAATTTCCCCATTATACCTGCCATAAGCCGAATCATATTGCAGAAGATAGGCTAAATTCTCTATATCCCCCAGATCATTTATAGCCACAACTTCCAATTCTTTCCGCGTCAAAGCCAACTTAAAAAACGCCCTCCCAATCCGGCCAAAACCATTGATGGCGACTTTAGTTCGTTTCATACTTAAACATTATACCAAAAGCTATTTACTATATTATTTACACAAAAACCTCACCTCCCAATCAACTCATTGAGTTTCTCCAAAGTACGTGGTCCTACTTTCCCGACAGCAGGCAAACCGTAGAGAGACTGGAAGGCAAATACAGCGTTTGCGGTGAGTCGACCAAAGTAGCCGGTGATAAACTTCTCAGGATAAACTGAATCGTGAGCAGCAAGGAAGGACTGGAGGAAAGAGACATGGTCACCGACAGAACCGATACCCATCTGACTTACGAATTTGGGAATAGCAGGTGCTTGACCGACGGTGGGAACCGAAGATAAGAGTTGGGAGAGATAGGGTTGAATGCTCCAGCCATCCACGCCAGTGTCATAATTCACATTCCACCAGCTGTAGCCATCAGCGGTAACGGGGCCGGATAAAAGAGCGCCCTGGGTGCCGACAGGCTGGGTACCAAACCTTGTCGCAGTAATGGAACCACTTGAGCGCACGTTGAGATTTGCAGTGACTGTAACCCGGTCTCCGACAACTAGAGCCGTTTCACCAACATTCGTGATTACAGAAGCGGTGGTAGAGAGAGTGCTTACATTACCAGCAGCATCAAAGGCAGCCACAGTATAAGAATGAACCGAAGAAGGAGTGAGGCCGGCATCGGAGAAGGAGGTTAGGATTACAGTGGCAACTGGGGTGGCTCCGCCATCACGATAGACCCAATATCCTGTTACACCTACGTCGTCCGTGCTAGCAGTCCAGGCAAGATTTATTTGGGAAGAAGAAATGGCTGTGGCAGTAAGACCGGTTGGGGTAGAAGGAGGAATCGTGTCGGGGGTGGAAGTAGTTGTGAATGTAAAGTTTGAGCTTATGGCAAGGTTGTTGGCAGCATCTCTCGATCTGACTCTGTAGGTATACGTGGTATCGGCGAGCAAGCCAGAAATATTTATAATGTGGCCGGTGGTGAGAGTGGTAACTATCGGGGTCAGACAATTAGTTACACCCGGGCATGGGCCGATTGGAAACTCCGCTTGGCCGTCAGCTGGTTCGTTAGTGGTCCAAGATATATCGGCAGTGGTTGAAGTGATATTTGTTGCCGCAACAGCTGATATGACAGGAGGGGTGGTATCAGAAGCAGCTAAAGTAGTAAATGTTTGGCTGGTTGAAGTAGCTAGATTACCAGCTACATCCCTTGATCTGACTTGATAGGTATAGATTGTATTTGAAACAAGACTGTTGCCTAAGTTTATTGAATGAGAGGTGGTCAGGGTAGTTACTAAAGGAGAAGTGCAGTTAGTAACTCCCGGACAAGGACCAGTTGGGAATACTACTTGGCTGTCAGAGTTCTCATTTGTAGTCCAGACTATGGTGGCGTCGGTTTGGGTAATGCTGGTGGCGGAGATAGCTGAAATTGTGGGAGGAGTTGTGTCACCGGGTGTTGGGGTAGGTGTTGGAGTTGGGGAAGTGGTAGGTGTTGGAGTTGGTGAGACGCTAGAGATATATTGCCAGGTTTGATTTGCCGATGTTGCTTGAGCGGAACGCCCCCCGTATAAAATAATCCGATCTTGACTTGGAACATACGCCATACCGATATGATGCGTAATCGGCGGCGGGGATTGAAGCGTATTAGTCCAGGCGTTTGTTGAATAACTGTAGGTATAAGTGCCATCATTGCCGCTAAAATAATCGTTTTTTACAACCATTAATGCGCTTTGTGAATCAAATGCTGCATACGCAACCTGACCCCAGCTCGGTTGGTTAGAAGCACTGCGATTTTGCCAACAGTTGGTCGTATAATCATAGGCCCAGGTTTGAAAAACGCCGCTGACGTTTCGACCGGACATAATTGTTTTGTCGTTAACAGGGTCATAGGCCATCGCTTGGGAATTCGTGGCGGCAGGACGTGAGGCAAGACAGGTGGAGCTCATAGAAGCGTTTCGATTTTCCCAGGTGTTGCTATTGTAATTGTAGGACCAAAGCCTGTCTTCTTGATACCAGGTACTAGCGTCGCCGTACATCAGTACCCGATCATGGGCGCTGTCATAGACAGCCGCACCTCCCCAGCGTCCGGCGGGAGGGCTCACAGGATTCATATTGGTCCAGGTATTGGTGTTGTAGTCGTAAGCCCAAGTGTCCCCAGCTACTCCGTTGCTTATGAGCTGACCGCCAAATATAATCATCCGATCGCTTTCACTGTCATAGGCATACTGCCCATGCGCTCGAGCGCTCGGAGGAGATGCGGGGAAGAGTTGAGTCCAATTGTTGGTATTAACATCAAAAGTCCAAGTTTGATTGGTATATGTGACAGCATGGTCGCCAAACATAATGATCCTCTGACTTTGGGAATCATATGCGAAGAATGGACCATCTTTTGATCCAGGATTAGTACTGGGAGAGAGCTGGGTCCAGGTGCCTGATGTAGGTGTTGGGGTAGGGATTGGGGTGGGTGTTGGGGTAGGTGTCGGTGTAGGGGTTGGGGTAGGGATTGGGGTAGAAGTTGGAGTGGGTGTAGGAGTTGGGGTTGGAGTAGAACCACCACCGGTATAGTTATAGAGTTCTATTATGTCAGATGCGGAAAGGACGCGGCTGTAGATACGGGCATCATCCAAAGTGCCATTCACCGCCTGACCAATAGAGGCTCCATATCTTCCGATAAGAAGTACGTTTGCGCTCTCGATTCTTCTTGCTCCAAGTGGCTCTGTGACTGTGCCATAAGCAACTTCTGTTCCATTAAGGAATATATGGACATCGGCAGTGCTGGCAGCTCCACCCCAAGTAACAGCGATGTGATTCCAGGTATTCAGTTGAACGACATTATTAACTGATCTTTTAATAAGAGACGCGCCGCCATCATAAGGAACGCTGAATTGAAGTCCCCGCCCTGCTGACTGAAGATTGAAAAGCCACCCGCTACCTGAAGGATAGTTCTTCCCAGCAATCACCGTAGTTTGATCTGTGAGAGGGTAAACCCAAGCCGAGACAGAGAGAGTTGGCAAATCATCTAAAACCGCGGCACTCCCCGCATTTATATAACTATCGACGCCGTCAAAGGTAAGCCCGTTAGAGATTCTTCCCGTCGTCCATGGTGATGCAGGGAAATTTATCAATGTTCCAGTATTTCCATTCCCCGATGAATCCACAGCAGTCGTGCCTGAACCCTCATCAAATCTCCAGTAACCAACTAGGTTGGTGGTGATGTCAGCATAGACAATATTACTCTTGGTTGTACCCAAAATACCCAAAACAGCTATTAGTATAAGTGTTATGTATTTACGGTTATTGAATTTCCGCGTCAAAGCCAACTTAAAAAACGCCCGTCCTATCCGACCAAAGCCGTTAATAGCAACTTTGGCTTTAGACATGTTTGTGTTTTATT
>CAYTBY010000038.1:0-6965 GCA_964436165.1 uncultured Candidatus Saccharibacteria bacterium | reverse complement strand
AACGGAGCCGAACACCTTTCGGTGTTCGGTGGAGTGGACGCTACGGCGTGACGGAATTCATTACCTCACTTTGTTTTGAAAATAGGTTCTAACTTGGTCATATAAGTCCACAAGAATCCGACTTTCTGGAAAAACACTAATCTTGGAATGGGCGGCGCTTCGCGCCGCCCATTGATTTGGCGAGGAATTATCTGAATCGCTCGGCCCGATGAATCGGACCTCACGGTTGGCCAGACGGAGGTTCGACAATCTCTTGAGATTTAACAAATTCTAAAATTTGACATTCGGATAGTCCCCATGCTATACTGGTATCAAGATGATAAGCCCGCTGTGAACGAGATTGTTCGTGGCTCCGAAGAGCTCCCGTTTGGGGGCTTTTCTCTTTTTCATAATACTGATAATATCTACTTCGTGGATCAAGGGCCGAGTCCGAGCGATTCTCGGGAGCGGGCTTATCATCTCGCTCTAGGGGTTTGACTCCCCCTCGGTCCACACCAAAAAGTCTTGGCTATTTGTCAGGACTTTTTGATTTTTAATTTACTGTGATATACTAAATTCGTGCTCAACTATCCGACGAATTTTTTGATGGCCGTTTTTGGACAATCCAATTCGTTGGGTTGAGCACACCAAGAACGGCCTTTAAAGTTTTAATAGAACAACCATGAACAAATACTTTTTATATGCCCGCAAATCAACTGATGTCGAGGATAAGCAAGTTTTAAGTATTGAAGCTCAAATAACAGAATTACGAGAATTTGCGAAAAGAGAAAATCTAAATATTGTTGAGGAGCTTATTGAGAAACAATCAGCTAAAATTCCAGGCAGATCGATATTTAATAATATGCTGGACAAGATCGAGAGAGGAGAGGCTGATAGTATATTAGCATGGAATCCAGACAGATTAGCTCGCAATTCTGTTGATGGCGGAAAGATAATTTATCTTTTAGATTGTGGGCATATCCAATCATTAAAATTTCCAACTTTTTGGTGCGATAACACAAGTCAAGGCAAATTCATGTTGAATATTGCCTTCGGCCAATCTAAATACTATGTGGATTCTCTTTCCGAGAATACAAAAAGAGGTTTAAGGCAAAAAGTGAGGAGAGGAGAATTTCCGTCATTGGCTCCCACAGGATATATCAACGATGTCAGAACGAAAAGTATTGTTGTGGATAAGAAAAAATCAGTTGGGATTGGCAAGGCTTTTGAACTTTATGCCGAAGGTAATTCACGACTAGAAGACATATCTAATTTTCTTTATGAAAATAATGTCCGATCTTGGAGCGGAAAGAGAATCCACAAGACAAGAATCACATTCATATTATCTAACCCATTTTATGCCGGATTATTCAGATATGGTGGTAAATTACACGAAGGCAAATATACCCCGATAGTATCAAAGAAACTTTTTGATAAAGTCCAAGAAGTATTAAAACAAAAAGGTAAGCCTCAAAAATCAAAAAATGAACCTCAACCCTACTGTGGATTATTGTATTGTCCTTGCGGAATGATGATAACTGGCGAATACAAGGTTAAAAGACAAAAGAATGGGAATATCCATCATTACACCTATTATCGTTGTTCCAAAAAATCAAAGACAACAAAATGCCAAGAACCTTGTATTCGCCAGGAAGAATTAGATAAACAAATATCAAAAATGCTTCAAAAAGTTTCTTTAAATAAAGAGTGGGCTGAGAAACTGAATGAAATGATAGAAACCGATCAACAAAAATCAGATCAATCAGTAGCTTCCTTCATTCAAGAATCAGAATAAAGAATTAAAACCATAAACACCAAGCTCCAAATCCTTCTCGATGGTTATTTAGATCAAGATATAGACAAAGAAATATATCGAGAACACAAATCAAAACTTCTTTCAGAAAAGAAGACGATCCAGGAGAAAATAGCTGAACTTACAACCAAGAAAAATGCTTGGGTCGAACCGATGAAAGAATGGATAAAAACCGCTTCAAATCTGGATAAAATCTCAAGAGACGACAACCCCTTCTCTAAAAAGGTCATCTCAAAAGAAATCTTCGGGTCGAACCTCTGTCTGGCCAATCGCGAGACCCGATTTATCGGGACGAGCGATTCAGATAATTCCTCGCCAAATCAATGGGCGGCGCTTCGCGCCGCCCATTCCAAGATTGGTGTTTTTCCAGAAAGTCGGATTCTTGTGCCGGGAGGGGGACTCGAACCCCCAAGTCCTTGCGGACGGATGATCTTAAGTCATCTGCGGTTTCCGATTTCGCCACCCCGGCTTATATAAATATCTTTTTTGTATTTTTATTTCTATTTCTTGCTCTATGTGTTATTTGTAAACTATGACAATTTGGACACAATATTCTAAGATTCTCTAGGCGGTTATCATGTCTGTCTCCGTTTATGTGGTCAAGTTCTAAGGGCAGGCGACCATCTGATGATTTTTTTGCCCAATTACATAATTCGCACTTGGGTACTTTCAGGTTCGCCTTGAATAAACGATTTTTCAACATATAACTTTGGTAGGTGCTGTTTTCGGTCAAAATCTGTTTCAAAGAGTAAATTGGCTTACCTATACCCCTCATGCCCTTATTCCATATCTGGCCCGTAAAATGACTAGAATCTAAACCATATTCTCTAATATACTTCTTTACCTGATCATAATTACCACCAGCTTCGACCAGTCTTAATAATTTTAAAACATTTCTTAAGCTATAAGAAACTTTAACGGCATTTTCGAGTTGTTCTTTGGTCCAAGATCTTTTCCTCACCACCTAATTGTATCAAATGGTGAACATAAATACAAATGGATATGCTAACGTTTACCATTCTTCATAGCCCACTGGCTGGCCCGGGCAAGAGAATCAAATGTTCCCGCGTCAAACCATTCTCCCTTAACAATATCAACTTTGAGTTCACCTCTCCTGAGGTACCAGTTGTGGAGATCGGTAATTTCGAGTTCACCCCTGGCTGACGACTTTAAATTTTTTGCAATTTTAACAACTCTATTGTCGTAAATATAGAAGCCGGTGACGGCGTATGGGGATAAGAAACTTTTGGGTTTTTCTTCGATCTTGATTGCTTTGCCTTTTTTATCAAATTTGACCACCCCGAACCTTTCAGGATCGTTGACTTTTTTAGCAAAAATATGCCCGCCTCGACGAAACCCCTTAACCGCCTTTGAAAAATTATTTTCAAATATATTATCGCCTAGAATAAGAGCGACACTATCATCACCGATAAAATCCTGACCGATTATAAAGGCCTGGGCCAAACCCTCGGGCTTGTCCTGGATTTCATAGGTAAACCTAGCTCCAAACTGCTTGCCCGATCCAAGAAGGTTAAGAAAATCCCCCGAATGATCGGGGGCAACGATAACTAGAATATCCCTGATACCCGCTCTCAATAATGTGTTGAGCGGATAAAAAATCATCGGTTTGTCATAAACCGGCAATAACTGCTTTGAGGTGATTTTTGTAAGAGGGGAGAGGCGCGTCCCCTCGCCCCCGGCTAAAATAATTCCACGCATTTTATTTCCACGAATGGGATTTGGCCAAAAGCGGCTTCCACCACTGTGGGTTATTTTTATACCAATTAAGCGTTTCAGTCAATCCATCGTCCCATTTTACTATCGGTTTCCAGCCAAGTTTTTTTAGTTTCTTTGAGTCAAGCAGGTATCTTGAATCGTGACCCGGCCGGTCGGGAACAATTTTCTTAAGTGTTTTTGGTTTATTCAAAATTGCCAATATATCATCGGCGATATTATTAACTGTTTTCTCGAGGCCAGTTCCTATATTATATGCTTCGCCGATAGTGCCTTTTTGTAAAACCAGATCTATGGCCTGGCAGTGATCAGAAACGTGTATCCACTCTCGCCTATTGCCTGATGATTTAAAAACTGGCAATGGTTCATTCATTAATGCCCGTAAGGTAAAAACTGGGATTGCCTTCTCGGGAAATTGGTGACTGCCATAATTATTAGCACAGTAGCTTATGGTTACTGGCAGGCCGAATGTATGAAAATAGCTTTTGGCGATCAGGTCGCCAGACGCCTTTGAGGCATTATACGGAGTACGAGGTTGATACGGAGATTTTTCTGAAAACATTGATTTGCTTTTTAGCGGTAGCTGGCCAAACACTTCACAAGTCGAAATATGGTGAAATCGCTTAATGCCGTGCTTTCTTGATGCTTCCAGTAGAACAGCCGTTCCAAGGGCATTGGTCTTGGCAAAGTCGATAGGGGAGTCAACGGCCTTATTGTTATCTGACTCAGCCGCAAAATTAACGACGCAATCTATGTTATTACTTTTGAGGATACTCAACATTGTTCCGTAATCGCCGATATCGGCTTTATAGAACTTATATCTTGGGTCATTCGCCATATCTTTAACATTCTCTGGATTCCCACAATAAGTAAGGAGATCAACATTAACCACGTTAATGGTGGGGTACTTATTTAACATGTACCTCACAAAATGACTACCAATAAACCCCGCCCCTCCAGTTACAAGAATATTTTTGTAGTTCATTGAGGTGCCGGCGAGAATCGAACTCGCTCATAAGAGTTTTGCAGACTCCTGCCTTCCCAATTGGCTACGGCACCACTTACAAACTTCTAGCAATCTTTTCTTCCTCATATATCTCCAGAACATCGCCCTCTTTTATATCCCAAGCTGTCTGGCCAGGGATCATTTCAAATTTCAATCCGCACTCCAAGCCCTCTTTGACTTCTGAGACGTCATTTTTACTATGCTGAAGCTGGGATATTTTTCCACTCAATAATTTAGCATTATTTCTTAGAACTTCAGCCAAAGACCCGCGAGTAATTTTACCGGAGATTATTTTGCCACCTATAATTTGATTTTTACTTTCAATTTTAAATACGGCTAAAACTTTTAATTTACCGACAGGATTTCTCCTGGTTTCAGGTTCAAGAAGTTCCGACATTTCCTTTCGAACATATTCTATTAATTCATAGATAACGTCGAACGTCACTATTTTAATATTCTCTTTTTCGGCCATCTTCTTAGCTGACTCATCTGCCTGGACCCGAAATCCTAAGACCCTGGCTCCAGCTCCAATAGCCATTTTGACGTCGCTCTCTCCAATATTGCCGATATCGTACTGAACGACCCGATAAGACACCTCGTCCGACTTTATCGCATTCAGGGATAGTTCAACAGCTTCAAGCGAACTGGAGACATCTGATTTTAAAATGATATTTAAAACCTTGCCGCCGGTACTTTCGCTTTTCTCTTTAAGGTCATGCTGGAATAGGGAAGCGGTGTCCGTGTTTTGAGCGGCTATTTTTTCAGCTTCATCTTTAGACTCGGCTGATGTGAATTTTTTACCAATACCGGGAGCAAACGACCAGCCGACTATCTGAACTGGCTGAGCTGGCCCGGCTTCGGTTACAGATTTTCCCAAAAAATCATCCATTGACTTCACCTTGCCGACACCAGTTCCAACCACTATCCAGTCACCAAGTTTTAGAAAACCCTTTTGGGCAAGAGCGGTGGCTACATAGCCTTTCCTTTTATCCAGATGGGATTCGATTATCACTCCCTCAGCCGGTAAAGATAGGTCTTTCTTGAGATCTTCCAGTTCGGCCACCAAAAGGATCATCTCAAGGAGCCCGTCGATATTTTTATTCTGCTTGGCCGAAATCTCGACAATCGGAACTTTGCCTCCCCAGTCCTCAACTAAAACATTTTCTGAAGCCAAATCCTGTTTAATTTTCTGAATATTTGCCCCTTCTTTATCAATTTTATTTATCGCAACGATAAAAGGAATGCTACTTTCTTGGATAATTTTTATTGCTTCTTTGGTCTGAGGTTTTATTCCTTCATCGGCCGCTACTACTAAAACTGCTATATCAGCTACTCCTGCCCCGCGCGAACGTATAGCCGCAAAAGCCTCATGGCCTGGCGTGTCAATAAAAGTGATGGGGCTGGGAACATCAATTTGATAAGCACCAATATGCTGGGTAATGCCGCCAGTTTCTTTTTCGGCAACTTTAGTTTTTCTTATTGTATCAAGCAGGCTTGTTTTGCCGTGATCAACATGACCCAAAACAACCACCACCGGCGGTCTTACCTCGCTTTTAACGTTCTCTTTTGGTTTATTGCTACTCATAAATTCTTATAAATTCTAGCATTTTCAAGCCAATTTTACAATTTTCTCAAAATTAAAACCGTACTAATTAATACGGTTTTAATCACTGTGGGAGTCGTGTCTCCTTCGTTACCTACTTCGCTCCACCGTCGCTAAAGCTATGGCGGACACAGTAAAGCTACGAAGGTCACAGAAAACTTCGGCCGTGCGTCGCCAAAGGCTATGCCGGCGGCGCGAGGACTAAAAGAGGGACAATTGCTTCGCTCCTCCGTAGCTTCAGCGAAGGAGAGGAAAACTATTATTCAGCGGTTATTGAGGGTTTTTGAAGATAATTCAATAGAATTCGACTTTTGAATTTGTTTGAAGATAATCAAAAGTTAAATTTTCTCTTTTTAACACTAGAATACACCGCCGAGCGATGCTGGATAATAAGAATTTTTACTTTTCTTTCATCAATTTTAAAAATAATACGATAATCTCCCACACGAAGTTTACGGTATCCTTTAAGCGATCTCCTGAGAGGTTTCCCATATAAATCTGGTTTAGTAGTAAGCCTGGCCTCTATGGCGATGCGAATTTTTTCTCGCCATAATTTCGATAGTCTAGGTATGTCTTCGCGGACAACGAGATAATGATACAGAATCTCGAACATTATTTCCAAGCTTTTTTATGAGATAAATAGCCAGCTTTAGTGGTGTCCCGTTTTTCGGCTAACCGATTCCAGGCTTGATCTTCTTCAATCTCTAGTGCAACCTCAAGAAGACGAGCTGCTTTGGTCGCTTCGGGAATGTGGTCACGATGAGCAAGGCTTGTTAATGCCCTTCTTATCTCATCAGACAAGCTTATATTGATCCTTGTCTTGACAGTAG
>CAYTBY010000037.1:0-7670 GCA_964436165.1 uncultured Candidatus Saccharibacteria bacterium | reverse complement strand
GGACCCTCAAAAGCCCCCGAAATCCCTTGTTTTGGTATGTTGTTCATACACAAGGGATGACGCAACTCGTTTGTTAAGTCCAGGACTGACTTTAAGTACCATATGAGATAGAAAGCAGCAGATTTGGTTGAGGGGCAGCGATATTATGATATAATTAAGAGGTTGTATTCAACCAACAACTTAATTAAAATTAAAGAATATAATGTCGGCTGTTTTGTGGATTGGTTTTTCCCAACCATAGCCAGTCGGCAGAATTTAAAGAGTAATGAAACAAATTTATTGCGCTGAAGGTACAACCTGTAGCATTTATCCCCTGGAACAACGTAAAATTTTTAAAAATATAACAGGATCAATCGGCGGCTTTGTTATCGTATTAATAATTCTTCTAGTAAATATTTTTATAGTAGAGCCGGCTACTCTTAAAATTACACTGGATATATTCATGGCGGCATTCTCGTTATTCCTTGTTGCGACTATTGTTCAGGCCGTCCTTTACTATAAGTACTATTTCTATAATATTGAGGAAGACAATATTATAATAATGAAAGGAATTATTTCTAGAGCTCAAACTACCATACCCTATAATAAAATTCAGAATGTATTTATAGATCAGGATTTTTTGGATCGTATTTTAGGTTTATATGATGTCCACATGGCTACAGCTGATTTCCAATCGGCACTAATGGCTCATATTGATGGGGTTTCTCTAGAAGGTGCTAATCAAATAAAAGCTTTATTGTTAGATAACATGAAAAGAAAGCAATCTAATAATAATCAGGGGGTCTAATACCTTTCTTTAATAAATCTAATAAACTTATGCCCAGCCAAGATTTACAAAACTATATCCAACAATCACGCCAAGCAGGAAAGACTGACGACATAATTCGGCAAGAGCTACTTAATGTGGGGTGGCAGGCTCGGGATGTTGAAGAAGCGATGGGTGACGGGGTATTCCCAAACAATCAACCTTCAAATACTGGCCCGGTTAAAACTCTAAATTTATCGAAATTTGATAAATTAAACAGATTTCTACTTATATTAATAGGAATCAGGTTATTCGTTTATGCATTTCAATTCTTAATATATCCCCTGACGGTGTCCTCCGATTATTCTTTCTACAGGCTTAGCAGCTTTCTTTTCAGATACGCATTATCCTTATCTTGGTTATTAACATTCCTGCTTATTAGAAAAAAATCAAAAAATGGATACATCCTGGCAATATTTTTTGTACCCGTATTTGTATTTTTAAATCCCTTAGAATGGTTTAATTCAGATTCCTTGGGACTGTATCTTACGCCAGTATATCTGCTGACGGGAGTAATTATCTTCGTCCTTTCAATTATTTGTCTTAGACAGTTTTCTAAAACAAGGAATGCTTTCGCCTCTGTTAATAAATAAAATGAAAAAGCATCTATTTTTCACAATCTTAATTTCATTTTTATTAGTTAGCGCCGCTTCTGCCGCCAAACCGTCTGATTTTGGTTTGAATGAGGGCAATACTATAAGTGCTTCTGATTCCGGCGATCCGGATGTATTTATCGTTAATGAGCACGGCTATAAGCGTCTTTTTCTAAATCCTGTTATTTTCAACTTCTATGGTCATTTGGGCGGATTTCCAAAAATAAAGAAAATATCTTCCGAAATAAGAGATTCATTCCCAACCTCAAGTTACTATCGTAATTGTGAAACTAATGACCCTAAAATCTACACCATAAAACTAACTGGTCAAAGTACCGCTCAACTTCAATGGTTAAATGTCTCTGGTGATCAGGCCGTCAGCCAAGACCCCGATTTCTTCAAAAAAGTATTTTGTATAAATAATAAAGAGTTTGGCTGGTATCAGAGGGGCATGACTATTGCCTCGGTAAATGATGTTCAGATTTATGACCGAGCAAAAAGATGGGGACAATCTCTGACTAAAATTTGTCATCATGCTTCAGAAGATTCAGTTAGTTGGCACGAAATAGATGTGGCCGATCCTTCGCTTATTCCAGCGCATTTGGCTCATGGCGATACCCTCGGTACATGTTCTGTGATATCTCCAACACCCACTCCAACCCCAACGCCAATTTCGGGACAGCCATGTTTATTAGTCATAAAAGACCCGAAAATAACGGTTTCTTATAAAGAGCATGATTATTGGAATGTATGGGA
Organism: uncultured Candidatus Saccharibacteria bacterium; assembly: GCA_964436165.1. GTDB lineage: Bacteria > Patescibacteriota > Minisyncoccia > 2-02-FULL-40-12 > GWA2-44-9 > 2-01-FULL-39-28. The sequence goes on along the minus strand of CAYTBY010000037.1, from coordinate 5,516 downwards.
TGATAAGAATTTGCTAAGAACTCAGATAACAAATGCCTGCGATCGGACAATAAAATATAATTTTTATGTTCAAAACAGCGGCTATCTTATGGATAAGTCTCTTGATCGTCTTTTTGTCGTAGGCGGACTACCCGCATCAATCATAGGGCCTACGGGGTATTCTTTGGCTCCTCATGAAACAGTTGATTATAAAATTAGGATAGACCCCTTACAGCCCGGAAATTATACGGGAACCCTTAAAAATCTCATCTATTTTTACGGGGATTTTGATAACACTTATCTTCTCGGAACCTTTGATAATTCCTTCTGGCAGAAAGGAATTAAAAACGGCGATAACTCGGCTGACATAGAAATTACTCTGATTGTCTATTAGCAGTTTAGCGATTTTATTTGAATTAGACCCTTATATTCGAAATGATTAGAATATTCGAGTATGCAAGATACCTCTAATTAGGATATTCTTCGGTTTCCGACTTGCGCCTCGCCACAAAATCGGAATCCTCGGCTCGAAAGCGGGTTATTGGGCATGCTCCAACAAAAAATCCGCTGTTCGCGGGTTCTTTGTTATGCCTGCCTTCGGCTTAAGTATTAGCCGAATAGGGCTGACGCTCCACAAGCATGATATAAATATATCATACCTAGAGAAATAAATGCAAGTGATTATCCACGGGAGTAAAGCCTTGTTAAGATTCCTCAACTACTTCTATCGTCACTTTTTGACTTCCGAAAGTTAAGGCCGAGTTTCTGCTAGGGAACCAGATGTCAACATTCATCCAGTAGCGTCGATTCATTCTGTCTTCGACGACGAAGATCTTATCGCCATAAACTTCAGGAATACGAATCTTTGTTCCGAATGGAAGCATGTTCGTTGCTATAATCCCGTCCCTAACTCTAGTACCCGAGGCAGTTACAAAGGGGGAGTCATCGGTTTGGTCGGGGGTAGAGGAATAACCGGTAGCGCGGACTTCATAGGTCCTAATAACTTTAATTTGAGGAATTTCTTTAGAATTTATTTCAACCCGGTCCCAGATATCATCGCCAGAGGACACCCTGTTTGAACTGAACCCTTGGACCATAATCGAGGCCGTATTTTTGCTTACTAGCCAGTCAAAGAAACCGGCCGAAGCAATACCAGTATAAGATAATTGAAAAAGAGCGATAGTTAGAGCCGAGGCTCTGGCTATACGTTTACCCACTGTTTTAGTCGGTTTAGGCTGGTATTAATCTTCCGAGGCTTACCAAATGTGACTTTGGTTTGCGTTAGCTGTTGTTATACGCCCCAGTCCAAATCCGAGCATTAGTAAGGTAGTTTAGTAATAAAAAAGGCCTATTAAAGCCATTACTTGTTATATAACCCTTATTCCAGGTTATAGGTTAATTATAGCAAATCCGGGTAAAAAAATCAAGAGGAAGGCAGTTTTCCGAAATCTTCGGGAGGATGCGTCTTTCTTGCGAAGGGGAAGTGATTTTTGACGAATCTTACTCCTGGCCGGGCGGAAATAATAGTAAAAATTGCCCCGATTACTAAAATAAAACCATTATAGCTCCATCGGGTTGGATCTTGGTCGTCTAGGTTGATCCACATACCGAACTCATCAAAAGCTAAACCAAGGCCAAACCCGTAAAGAAGGGATATAAGATATTTCCCACGAGGGCCGCTGTGAACTAGAGCAAGATAGCCAGCCGCAGCTATAACAAAAAAACCGTAAACAAAATGATGGACGTGGATACCGAACCAGAGGATATAGGCTTCAGGTGCGAAATGGCTAAAGATTCTAGCCCCGAGAAAGGTCAAAAGAAATGTAATGGCTATGGGGAAGATTATGTATAAGTAAAGACCCGACTCATGGTATAAGACTCTTTCTCTGATAGCCGCCTTCATTTTTGAGAAAACAGTGAATGGAAGCATATTTATTTTATATAATTTCAGAAAGCCAAGTCGCTGACTTGGCTCCCCGTAAACTCTGTTCTTGCGAACCGAGTTTGACTCGGGAGTATATTTACAACCAAGCTAGAACCTATTTTATCAGAAATTCCTGAAAAGATAAATGCCGCCCGAAGGGCGGCAAAACTAAAGACCCATTGGCAAAATCTCCTCACCCCGATTTGTCCAGCTGCTTAAAGAAAATTTATGTTGATAGATTAAACCACTTTAATGTGGTATGATTATTTTATATAATTTATGTCAAATCAAGAATTATTAAACTATATACAACAATCTAGGGATTCTGGATTATCTGATGAACAAATCAAGGAGCAATTAAGAAACTCTGGATGGAGTGATCTGGTTACTGGAAAATTATTTGAACCCGCTAATAAATTTACAGAAAACAATTCCTCTTCCAAGAAAAGATTGATTTTTGCATTTATTGTTGGCAGTTTATTAAACTCAGTTTTTCTTATAGCCTCATTTTTTTACATTGATAATGGTCTGATAACACTAAACGAAATAGGGGATAATTTAATGGGAATATTATTGGTGATTCTCATACCGCCAATAATATCGGGGGTAGCCATTAATTTTATTGCTTCACACAAAAAATCTGCCCTTATTGTTTATCTAGCTTCGTTGGTGCCAACAATCGGTGCTATTATCGCACCTTCAAACAACGGCTGGACTATATCAGAATTTGATCTATCGACAGTTGTCTCTTTGAGTATAATATATGTATCTTTATTAATACCAGCTCAACTTGGTTATCTTTCTGCTCAATTTTATAAAAAACATAACAAAAAATTACTTATACCAATAATTATAATCTCACTTACTATAATTATTATCTTCTTTTTCTTGAATGCCTTTTTAAACTACTCGTACTATCGGGGCTATGGTTATATTTAAAAAATAACATCTCTTACCAAAGAGTTAGATGAATGTACAGAATAAATCACCTGCATCTTTTTTTGATATTTTTAGTAATTTTTTTATTCATTTTTAATAATTTAGTAAATAAAGAAGGTCAACATAAATTATCTTCTAACACAAAAATTAATCAGGAAGAGTATGATAATTTTAAAAACAAATTATTAAACATAACCGAGCAAGAAAATCCAAGAACCGCACTTTCAGTATTAGCACATGGTGCTGACAATAATCCCGCTATAATGGACAACTGCCATGCATTTTCGCATGAAATAGGTCGCTCGGCATATAAAAAATATAAGGATTTCGGCGAATCGGTAAAGTATTATGATAAAATGTGCAATTCCGGATATTTGCATGGGATAATTGAAGCTTATTTCTCAAAAAGCAAAGATATTCTCAGTGATTTAAAAACAATCTGCGATAGTTACGATTTAGGAAGTTTCTTGAGTCTCCAGTGTTATCATGGAGTTGGTCACGGCTTAATGTATTATACCTCTAATGACGTATCTCAATCTTTGAATATGTGCGATTCTTATTCTGATAATTTCTCCCGTTCTAATTGTGCTTTAGGAATTTTTATGGAAAACTTTGATACCGACCAAAAGATACATCCATCAAAATTTGCTAAAGAGAATGATTTGTTTTATCCATGCCAGGAACAGGAGGCACGCTACAAATACGAATGTTATTCTTATTCGCCCATTCATTATTTGAGTCTAAATAAGGGTGACTATACAGGTGCTTTAGTTTGGTGTGAAAAAGCCGAAAAACAATATCAAGCTGCCTGTGCTCAAGGTGTTGGTGTTCAAACAATGAACGATAACATTGATAATCCTCAATTTATTGAAGCAATCTGCATGAGCGGAAAAGTCCATCTTAGAGCTCCCTGTATTGATGGGGTAGTAAGTGTTTATATAAATCATTACAGTTCATTAGAACCTGCCAAATTATTGTGTAAACAGTTAGGGGTAATTAATAGGCTAATTTGCAATGATTCTGTAAATGTGCGAGTAAGCTTATTTACAAATTAGAATCTATCAACATAAATTTTCTTTAAGCAGCTGGACAAATCGGGGTGAGGAGATTTTGCCAATGGGTCTTTAGTTTTGCCGCCCTTCGGGCGGCATTTATCTTTTCAGGAATTTCTGATAAAATAGGTTCTAGTTAAGTTGTAAATATACTCCCCGATAAAACAATCTGGTTTTTCTGAAACCATCTGATGGGCGGCCGTTGCGGCCGCCCATTGAGTTGAGGGCATAAAATCTGAATCATCTGCTCCGCTCGGCTCGCGGAAGCGAGCCTCACGGTCGGTCAGGAGGAGGTTCGACAATCTTGTGCGATTTTTAAGAGACTTTTAAGAATTTAGGGAAATTTGACATGTGGATAGTCCCCATGCTATACTGTTAACAGTTATCAAGCGGTGGCACATTCCCGTAAAACGGAACCGAAAACGACATCCTCTCAAGGGGTGTTGTTTTTTATTCTATTCTTGATAAAATCTACCTTGCGGAGGTTATGGGAGGTCGAAACCAGACGATTCTGGTCATCGCTTGATAACCGAATGGTCCCGCTTTTGTGGGATGTGGTTTGACTCCACCGGCCTCCGCGTCAAAAAATCCACACTTTGTGGATTTTTTGATTTCAAGTTTTGTGCTATATTAAAAAGGTAACCAACTCCAAAAGTATTCTTTTTTGATGGCCGTCTCGGTCAATTCAAGGATACTTGAGTTGGTTACAACCGGGGCGGCCTTTAAAGTTTAATAAAACAAATGAATAAATATTTTCTATATGCTAGAAAATCAACAGATGTTGAGGACAAGCAAGTTTTAAGTATTGAGGCACAGGTCACAGAATTGCGCTCATTTGCCCGAGAGCAAGGTTTAGAGATTGTGGAGGAGTTGATAGAGAAAACAGTCTGCTAAAATCCCTGGCAGACCTATTTTCGGGCAAATGTTACGGCGTATCGAGCGCGGAGAGGCAAATGGTATCGTCTCATGGCACCCCGATCGCCTGGCGCGCAATTCTGTGGACGGAGGACAGATTGTATATTTTCTCGACATCGGAAAAATTGCGAGCTTGAAATTTCCAAATGTGTGGTTCGAAAATACTCCACAAGGAAAATTCACTTTGTCTATGGCTTTTGTCCAAAGCAAATACTATGTAGATTCTCTTTCCGAAAATACGAAACGAGGACTTCGCCAAAAAGTCCGTAATGGTCAATATCCAAGCCTCGCGCCAATCGGCTACATAAACGATAGTCGCAATAAATCTGTCATAGTAGACAAGAAAAAATCTCGTGTCATTCGCTCGGCTTTTGAACGATATGTCAAAGGTGGTGAACGACTGGAAGATGTCGCAAATTTTTTGGCGAAGTCCGGTATCACTTCTCGAACCGGAAAGATAATCTCCAGAACCCGTGCGTCTGTTATCCTATCAAACCCATTTTATACTGGATTATTCCGCTATGCTGGTGAGCTTCACGAAGGAAAGTACGAGCCAATCATTTCAAAGAAACTTTTTGATGAAGCACAGGAAATGTTACGCCAACGTGGACAACCCGAACGAAAAGCCAAAAATGAACCTCAACCATATTGTGGTCTCATTTCCTGTGCTTCATGCGGAATGATGATAACTGCTGAAAACAAAACGA
>CAYTBY010000036.1:0-7867 GCA_964436165.1 uncultured Candidatus Saccharibacteria bacterium | reverse complement strand
CGTACCATTAGGAATAGTGGAAGAATACGGTCGTCAGCTCGTCATTTGAATGGTTTCCTTAAGTGGATTAACGAGCGCAACCCCCGTTGTCTGTTATACGTGTCAGACGAGACTGCCTTCGTAAGAAGGAGGAAGGTGGGGATGACGTCAAGTCAGCGTGGCCCTCTGATGTCCTGGGCTACACACATGATACAATGGGTGTCACAATGGGTTGCCAAGCCGCGAGGCGGAGCTAATCCCATCAAAAGCACCCTCAGTTCGGATTGGAGGCTGCAACTTGCCTCCATGAAGCTGGAATTGCTAGTAATCGCTGATCAGAACGCAGCGGTGAATACGTTCTCGAATTTTGGACTCACAATAAAAGCGCCTAGCAGGTTAATTTTCTAAGCGGTTAAAGTCCGCTCCTCTTAATAGGCTATTAAGAGCGTAGCCAAAAGATAGTTAATTATCGTGAGATAATTAGTGAAGGATCTGGCGGCAAAAAACAGCCTAATAAAAAATAGCTGATCGACTCATTGTTGGGTAGTGAGGATGAGGAAGATCACTGAAAAGCTAATTAGGATGTTTGGAAAAGAATGTTAACTGACCTAGGGAGATCTGACGTAAGTTATCAACTTTAAAACGTTAATAATAAATGGCATAATGGAATTGACGCCGCGTCAGAAGTCAGCTGAATTATAGTACCCCTAGCATGCGGTTCGATAAACCCACCGTGGTGAGCCTATCGAATCCAACGAAAGGGGAAGGATTCACTCCTAAACAAATGTTAAAACCAGAATATGTGGTCGGATTGGCAGATGGTGAGGGTAGTTTTACCGCCTACATCAAAAATCCTGACCAGTTTACCACTAGAAAAAGAAGAGTATTAGTCGAACCAAGATTCTATATTAAGTTGATAGAAAAAGATAAAGATATTCTTTATCAGCTAAAAGAGTTTTTTGGTTGTGGCAGTGTATATTTTCAACGTGATGTTCGTCCAAATCATCAGCAATGTTATAGATACGAAGTCTTTAACTGGGGCGACTTAGAAAATATCATTATCCCTTTCTTTAAGAAAAATAAGCTCAAATTTAAGTCCAAGGTGAATGATTTCAAAATATTTTGTGACTTAATGAAGAGATTTAGAAGAAAGGAGCACTATACTCTAAAAGGGCTTAGGAATCTCTGCAAGATTAAAGCCCGAATGCATTAGGAGCTCGTCGTATGCGGGAAATCCGCAGGTACGACCCCGACGTTTCAGTCGGGGAGCCGACCCATATAACTCATAAGGGGCGTCGGCTTGGGAACATCAATTCTGTATTCCCAGAAGATAATTGCCCGTCAATTTAAGGGAGCCGGTAATACCTGAAGATCCATTTTACAGTGGGGACACGGTAGGATCGGTAACAGGAAATAAGTCGTAACAAGGCAAGGCTAGCGGAAGCTGGTCTTGGATCACCTCCTTTCTAAATTTGCTTCGCAAATTTATCCTGAGCGAAGTCGAAGGATATGTGTCCCTCGACTCTCGCTCGGGACAAATCTGCGGAGCAGATTTGCACGAAAGGATCGAAGTGGGAGGCGAAAGATGGGAAGAAGTATTTCTACTTTTTCACGTCCAACCTCTATCCTTCAGAGGCGAGAGCCTCAAAAAATGAAGTCGATATGAGTTTAATACTCTTTCTGGGTCCGACAGATAAATCGGAGACCAATGGTGCTAGGTCAGAAATCGTACCAAAAAGGAATTATCTGGTTAGCTATATAAAGCGGGGAATGTATTAAAAACTGGCTGTGCCCTCCGAAGCCTTGGCGAAGGAGAGTTAGCTATATAAAGTTGAGAAAACCAAAACCGCACATTTGTGCGGTTTTGGTTTTCGAAATCCTGAGTACATCGAAGGATTATTTGATTTTATACGTAGATAACGCTAGTATTATCGTCAGATATTTAAAATTTTAGAAGGATGATGATGAGCAAACTGAGGCTTTGTTTTGAGATCATTGGCGTGAGTGTCGTTGTGCTTGCGGCTGTTATAATGATTAGCAACCCTAAATTGATAGGTAGGATTATTAGAAACTCACCTCCCATACCACCGCCGAGTGTAACTTCTTCTGAATACTTAAAAAATCTTGAGGATGAGAATAGGCGTCTTAAGCGTTTGGTTGATTCGCAGAATATACTGCTTCGTGGATGCGGTAAGATGAGAGTCGTTAGCCTGAAATCCGGAAAACTATAAAGACAAAAAGGAGAGCAAGAAATGAAGAAAGTCCTTGTCCTAATCCAGTTTTTAGTTTTTTTGTCAGTAGGTTGCGACAACCCTGTCGGCCCAAGTAACCTGATGATTCATCCAGAGTTTGCTCATCTAATAAGCGTTGGCCAATTTGAGACTTTTAATGTTTCCGGCCTAAATGGAAGCGATTTCCGAGTATTCGCAAGATTTTACCCGGGGCCATCTGTTTGTTATTTTGACTGCGACCCCGATGCTTATGGAGATATTGAGCGGATAGGTACTGATAGTTTTAGATATACTCTTCGGAAGGGACAGAACCCAAAACCTCTTCCAGAAAGAGTAATTGAGTTAGAAGTTTATGCGGATAATAATGTACATAGGGTTTCAGCTCTTATCTACATAAACTGAAGCGCCTCCTCAGGCGCTCTTTGATTTCCTATTATATTTTTGCTATATTACCAGAACATTTAAGCTCATTGAAAAGAGGATAGAATGTCCAGAATAACAGCAATTTTGCTCTCATTCTTTTTGCTGTCTGCAACAAATACTTTTGCCCAAGAAAAAGGCCTTACATTACCTGATTATACAAAATGGGAATTAAGTGAATGGGATTTCCAGGATGTTTTGTATAAGGGAAAGGTGTCTTATGTCCTGGGCGCATCTTATCAAGATGGCAATGATGATAGGATAGTAATTGTTTATTTTGAACCGATATCAGAAGAGCAATATCAGATCTTGGGATCATTAGATCAACTTGAAGTAGAAAAAAGAGTAGACTTGATGTTGGGCGAAGTCCCCTTATTTATCATGTATTTTGGAGATGGCCAAAATAACAGACCCTATTTTTATGAACAATCAAGAAAATGGTTTGAGGCCTATCGATTTTGGCGACCTAAATTTAGATTTGTTGGTAAAATTACAGGTTCAGACTTAAGATTTATTGAGCAAAGATATAAGTTTAAATTTGTAGAAGAATAAAAGCGGCCTCTCCCTTCGATAAACTCAGGGTAAACGGCCGCTTTTTGATTACCAGTTATAAATTACTATTTACTATTTAATCTGATACGTAATTGTCGCATTGACCACTATCTCATTTTCGCCCGCTGGGACTGATGGGCCGGAGACGCCTCCGCCTCGGCCGTCAGCTTCAGCTTTGAGCATATAGATCGGATAACCCCCGCCGCCTTCGGAATAGTTAACTATTTTTCCGAGTCGAATCCCGATCTGTTTCTTCAAGGTATCGGCTTTTTCTTTTGCGTTTTTAATTGCTAGTTCGCGTGCCTCATTTTTTACTTTTTCAACATCGTCAACCTGAAGGCCAAGGTTATTTACCTGATTTGCTCCAGCCGTAATAAGTCCATCTAAAACGGCGCTTACTTTTTCCAGATCGCGAACCTTAACTTCAAATGATTGGCTGACCTGATAGCCGGAGATTTTTTGAGTGTCATCTCCGCAATAAGAATAATCTGGTGGCAGTGGGGCCGAGGAGCCCGGAGCTACTAGTGGGCATGGTTTTGGATAGCTGTATTGAGGATAGACATTATATCCGGTAGTTTTGATGTCTTTATCATCTATTCCTTGGCTTTTCAAAAAATCAACCACCCTTTTCGATCTTACTGAATTATCATCTTGAGCTTTTTTGGAAGTGGCTGCTTCGGTCAGAATTGAAAAACTGACCACGGCTATATCGGGTTTAACAAAAATTCTTCCCTCTCCGTCGAAAGATATGGTATTGGTATTTATGGCCGTATTCGAGACGTGATCTATCATCACTATCAAAAAAACGGTAAGTACGACCAAGACTCCTGTTCCTGCCCAGATGAGATATTTGTAATTATTCATAGTAGTATTATTATAGCATTTTATATGGCCAAGCCAAATATCTATTTAATTTTAGACAATATTCGGAGCCGGGAAAATGTCGGTTCGATTTTTCGTACGGCAGATGGGGCGGGGGTAACCAAAATATATCTTTGTGGCATTACGCCAGTTCCGAAGTTAGAAAATAAAGGATTGTATTTATATCACGATCGTATTATAAATACAATATCAAAAAATGGGAAATTTAGTGATAAAATATCGAAAACCGCATTAGGCGCCGAAAAATGGGTTCCTTGGGAATACCGCAAGCAAACATGGAAATGTTTGCTTGAATTAAAAAATCAATCCATCAGCCGACGGACAAAAATCAAAGTTATCGGACTAGAGCGGTTCGACAAGCTCACCGCAAGCAAACTAAAAATTCAGCAGAAAAATATTTTCAAATACAAACCGCCAAAGAATAAAAAAATTGCTCTTGTGGTGGGCAACGAAGTCAGAGGATTGAGTCCGAAGATTTTAAAATATTGTGATAGAATTGTTCATATACCCATGTATGGTAAGAAAGAGTCGCTGAATGTGAGCGTCGCAACGGGTATAGCGCTGTACCAATTGATTAACCGCAAATGGTAAAAGAATTTTTACTAAAATTAATTCGGAATGGATTTTTTGTTTATTTGATCTTAGTTCTTTTTATTTCCCTTCATTTATTTCTTGTTCATAAAACCTTTTTTATTGATGCGGATGGGAGTATGAAGGTAGCCATTGCCGGTTATGGGGACATACCCTTTCACATGACTCAAGTCAGCAAGTTTGGATTTACTGATATGTTTGACCTGAATGAACCGTTATTTACGGGGGAAAAGATAAGATACGCTTTTTTCATAAATTGGCTAGGCGGCATATTTATGAGAATGACCGATTCGTGGCCGATCGCTCTCCATTTACCAACAATGGCGGCTCTGATCGCGAGTTATATATTAATCTTTCTGGCTTATAGAAATATTTTGGGCAAGCGCTGGGCGGCGCTTCTGGCAGTAATTATGTTTATGTTGGGTTCGGGTCTTGGCGCCTGGCCGCACATAAAAGAGCATCTACTTCCTAATGTTTTTAATTTTCGGCCATTTATTGATTATTTAGTTGATAATAATATTTCGACCGTAAGCTGGTGGAAGGCTGTTTATCCGGAACAAAACATCAGCTGGGGCGGGGCAATGTCGCTCGTTTTTCTTCATCAAAGAGCCTTTTTCTTCGGTCTCTTTTTATTCTCGGTTGTGATTTATGCTTTATCGAGATACCCAAATTTTGAAAATAAAAAATGGAGATGGTTGGCCGGGATCGCTCTTGGCCTGGGGCCCTTAGGGCACTATCACACCTTTTTGGTTCTTTGCCTGGTGCTAGGTTTTTATTTTGTTATTTCTCTGTTAAGAAAAAACTGGATTTTAGTCAGAAGCTTGCTTTATGTGGCTGTAGTTGCGGGGGTTATTGCTTTACCCCAGATCCTATATATTTTATCCGGCCCCGATCCTATAAGTTCTGACAACCAGTCGTTTATTAATTTTCGGCTAGGCTGGATGGTTGAGCCGACCATTGGCTCGGTTAAATACCCAGATGGAGTTGATTTAAATTTTGTAGATAAATTTTTAACATACCTAAAGTTTCTTTGGGTTAACTTCGGCCTTATCTTGCCCCTCCTAGCTTTGTCATTTTTACACAAGCCATTAAGAAGGGGATCGGGATTGCCGGTTTTGTGGTTTGGGGTTTTACTTTTTGCTTTTGTTCAAACAGTCAGGACTCAACCCTGGGACTATGATACTAATAAAATTTTAGTCTATTTCGCCTTTTTTGCATCGGCGGCAATTATTAAATTTCTTATTAGTTGCATCGAAAGACGCAAGATAATTGGAATGATGCTTCTGGCGGTAAGCTTTGTTTTTGTTATATTCTCTGGAGTCGTTGATATCTTGCCGAGAGCTTTTGTGCCTATTGATAAAATGCCGGTGATATTTAACCGCGATGCAATTCGGACGGCTTATTTTATAAGACAGAATGTCGAAGCGGCAGATATAATTATTACCTCGTCAACCCATTTGAACATTGTGTCTTCGTTGGCCGGCCGGCCGACGATTGTCGGTTTTCCGGGCTGGCTTTGGACAAAAGGCGTGTCTTACGGAGCAAGAGAAGCCGATTTAAGAATGTTTTATTTAGATCCAGTGAAGAACAAAAATATAGCGGCTAAATACAAAGCCCAGTATGTTCTCATAGATCCAACAATAACCTACGACTGGAAGGCCGACAAAAAGATTTTTGATAATAATTTTAAATTAATATTCAAGGCCGGCAGCTATTATCTGTATTATTTAGAAGAATGAAAAAGCCATACGTTAGTGTATGGCTGAGCGGACGACCTCAGAATGCTTTAAAGATTTTAATATCGCCTGTTCCGGAATTAATATAAGTCAGGTGCCCCGAGTTTGATTCTTTGGGGACTTGCCATCCTTGATCGTGACAGTTAGAGCAAAGTTGCCAGTAAGCGAGAAAACTTGTTTTAAATACTCTATTTATACCAATAAAGGATTCTGAAGTTCCTCGAAATACTTTCTCTGGCGTTCCGCATACATGACACATTAGTCCGGGCACGATAGTTCCTTCTGACCATGATTGAGTATTGTTGTCTTCTGGTTTTGGCCAATACATTTTTGTGGCACCAATTTGTAAAGTATCTAATGTGAAATTACCAAACCCCGTAAAGAAATTCAATAGGTTGAATTTCCACGGGGCAAGTAAAACCATGAAACTTCCTCGTAAAACTTTAGAAAAAAACCTGTTTAAATCAGGCTATCGGCTGATTTATGCCGTCGATGAAGTGGGGATGGGCTGTCTGGCTGGGCCGGTGGTGGTTTGCGCGGTAGCAACGACTAATCAATTTTATAAAAAGGCCCACAAGAAACTTCGCTGGCTTCGGGATTCAAAACTCTTATCGGCTAAACAAAGAGAAAGATTTGCAAATGAACTTCTTTCCTTGTTAAACATCGGATGTTTAACAAGTGTGGCTTATTGTCATCCGAAAACAATTGATAAGTTGAATATCTATAACGCCGCGAGACAGGCAATGAAAAGAGCGGTTGATAAGCTGTCGGGGTCCTGCCCCTCCTCACCCCACGGGTACTCAATAAATTTCCGTGCCCATGGGGTCCCCAGTCGGGTCACCCCTCCAACTTGTTGCATCGTCCTAGTTGATGGTAAGACAAAAATTAAAGGATTAGATATGGAACAAATGGCTATTGTAAAAGGGGACAGGAAGGTGTTTGCTATTGCTTGTGCCTCTATTATTGCCAAAGTTCACCGCGATAAAATGATGGCCAGATATGCCAAGAAATATCCCGGTTATGGATTTGAAAAACACAAGGGCTACGGAACAAAACTTCATCAAGCCCAGCTAACTAAATTAGGACCTTCAGCAATACACAGGAAGTCCTTTGCGCCTATAGTAAAAATGTTATAATCAAAGAATTATGCCTAAAAACAGAAAAACAACACCAAAAGAAAACCTGCTTAATATTATTGCCCGAAATGTTGCTGATATTAAAGAAAACATGGCTACCAAAGATGATATCGCCAATATGGCCACCAAGGACGATATTAAGGGCTTAGAATTTAAAATAGAAGACACCGAAAGAAGGTTATCGGCAAAAATTGATGCCGTAGAAGAGAAAGTTGATAATTTAGAAATGGTAGATGTTTTGAATTTGGAAGGACGGGTTTCAGTTTTAGAAAAAGACGTTGAACAAATAAAACACAAACATGTCTAAAGCCAAAGTTGCTATTAACGGCTTTGGTCGGAT
>CAYTBY010000035.1:0-8612 GCA_964436165.1 uncultured Candidatus Saccharibacteria bacterium | reverse complement strand
AAAGAGCTTTTAAAAAACATCGGGTCTGGGCCGATATAAACATAGGTCGATATTTAGAAAAACAAGGGCCGCCCTTGCGGTCGCAAGGGCGGCCCTTGTAAGAAGGCCCTCTTTAAATATAATAGAATATAATAGAAATATGCAAAGAAAAATCACATTTTCAGAAGATGAATTTTATCACTTATATAACCGTGGGGTCGAGAAGCGTAATATTTTTATTGAAAAAAATGATTGGGCAAGATTTCATAAGCTTCTTTATTTGGCCAACGGTACGAATCCGGTTAGATTTAGCGCAATAAAGAATTTAGCGCTTAATGATATTGATCGCGGTAAACCTCTAGTTGCTATCGGCGCATATGTGTTAATGCCAAACCATTTTCATATATTAGTTAAAGAGATAATAAAAAATGGGTTGAGTAGATTTATGGAAAAACTTACTACTGGTTACTCGATGTATTTTAATAAAAAATATGAAAGAGTTGGTCCGTTATTTCAGGGGCGATTCAAAGGGGAACATGTCGACAATGATGAGTATTTAAAATATTTATATGCGTATATTCATCTTAATCCCGTGAAACTCATCGAACCTAATTGGAAAGAGGTGGGAATAAAAAATAAAAAAAGAGCTTTGAATTATATCGATCAATATCATTATTCGAGTTATGAAGATTATTGCGGTTTCAAGAGAGAAGAATGTGCTATTCTCTCAAAAGGCGACTTCCCTTCTTATTTTTCAGAATTTCCCGACTTTAAGATGTATATAAATGACTGGCTTAACTTTAAAAAAGACTAATTTACAAGTTAACAAGGGCCGCCCTTGTCAGAGTGTGGGTTATCTTGTTTTTTATAAAAAACAGGCGGACTCAAAATCCGCGGGATTGTTAAGTTCAGATGTTAAATTCAGATAGTAATTATGTTATAATAGGAGCATATGAGCGATATTCATGAGTTCATAAAACAAAGGCCATATCTGGTCTGGTATGTAAAGGATTTGAGCAAGCTCGACGAGGCGTCCATCGTAGAGCATGTTTTGAATTATGGCGATTGGGATGATGTCCAAACCATGATCAAGATTTTGGGCATGGAGAAAACTGCTAAGATTTTTCGCCAGAAATCCATTCCGGATAAATTCGGCAGACAAAATTATCGCCCGGAAATTAAGTATTATTTTCAGTTATATTTTAATAAGCATGCCCCTGCATAAAGAAATTATTACAAAAGAGCAAAGCAAACTGTTGCCTCTGGTAGCTGAATTTTCCAAAGATTTTGGCTTGGTCGGCGGCACGGCCATAGCTCTTTATCTGGGCCATCGAAGGTCAATAGATTTTGATCTTTTTTCTCAAAAAAAATTTGGAAACCAAAGTCTGCTAAATAAAATTCTGCGCCATTGGAAAACAGACCAAATTATTGTGAACAGAATGGATGAACTGACACTTACAATAGGCGGGATAAAATTTACTTTTTTTTGTTTTCCATTTAAAATAGCCTTTATTCAAAATTTTGAAGGGATAATAAAAATTCCGGATCTTATAACTTTGGCGGCCATGAAGGCATTTGCGCTTGGACAAAGAGCCAAATGGAAGGATTATGTTGATTTATATTTTGTCATTAGAGACCATTTTTCCGTAAGTGAAATTTCCCAAAAAGCAAATCAGCTTTTTGAGGGCAATTTTAACGAAAAGCTGTTTAGGGGACAGCTTGCTTATTTTGAGGGCATAAATTATCAAGAAGAAGTGGAGTTTATGCCTGGATTTAAGGTTGAGGATGAAATAGTGAGAAAGAAACTAACAGAATTTAGTTTGGAATAATAATGAGTTTAAATATTATTAGTACTTCAGAGCCATCTCTTTGGAAAAAAACCTATCCCGACGCCCATTTTGAGATTATACACAAGGATAACTATCTTGATTTTTTGATTTAAATTTGTTGTCTTTTGAGGGTGTAGGGTGTATAATATGAACTGGAGGATACCTTAAAGGTAACTTCCAGGCAAAATATGAGTAAAAAACCTGTTAAAGGTGAATACTTAGATGTTTTGTTAAGATCTCCCCAAACCATCTTTTCAATCAAAGATGTTGCTTTGTTGTGGAGTGAGAATCAAGAATATACAATTAGAACCAGGTTAAATAAATATACTAAAGCCGGAAAGCTAGTCAGAGTACGCCGCGGCATCTATGCCAAAGATGATAATTATAATCGCTTTGAGTTGGCGACTCGAATTTATACTCCGGCATATATAAGTTTTGAAACTGTTTTAATTCGTGCCGGGATCAACTTCCAGTATTATGGAAATATTTTTGTAGCGTCATATGTTACTCGTGAAATTAACGTGGACGGCCAGAACATCTCATTTGTACGGATGAAAGATTATGTATTAGCCAATACAGCTGGTATCGAACATGCAGGGGATTATTCCATAGCTACAAAAGAACGCGCATTTTTGGATAGGATTTATATCAGCAAGGATTACCATTTTGATAACTTACGATCTATGAACTGGGATAAGGTTTTTGAAATTTTACCCATTTATCACAGTAAAAGAATGGATAAAAAGGTCAAGGAATACTTCGAGTATTACAGAAATAAATACGCATAAGTTCTATAAATAGTAAAAATAATAGTATGACGTTAAATTACGACAGACATAAAAATATATTGCTTCAGATCTTGAAAGATATTTATTCGGATACATCCCTTTCTCCTCATCTAGGCTTCAAAGGAGGTACGGCAGCGCTTTTATTTTATGATCTTAATCGTAGTTCAGTTGATCTCGACTTCGATCTGCTAGATGAAAATAGAGAAGTTGAGGTATTCGAAAAACTTCAGAAAATTACAGCGAACTACGGAACGATTGTTGATTCTCGGATTAAGCGATTTAATTTAGTCAGTGTTATTTCGTATAGTCTCGGAGCTCAAAAAATAAAAGTTGAAGTAAGCCGTAGAAATTCAGGTTCTCGATATGAAGTTAAAACCTTGCTCGGCATTTCCATGCTGGTGATGGTAGAGGAGGACATGTTTGCCAATAAGTTGATGGCGATGTTGGAAAGAGTCGGTAAAACCAGCCGAGATATTTTTGATGTTTATTTTTTTTCAAAAAAAGATTGGGAAATTAACAGAAACATTGTTGAACAACGGGCACAGATGCCGTTCAAGGAGGTATTAATTAAATGTATCGAACTGCTAGAAAAGATGGACAACAAACATATCCTCGATGGTCTTGGCGAATTGCTTATTGATTCTCAAAGGGACTGGGCGAGGGCAAAGCTTCGGACAGACACGATATTTCTTTTGAAGTTGAGATTGGAAAATGAGAAATAAACTGTTTAAAAAATTAATTCTCGCATCTTTGTTTCTAGTGATTGCTGGAATAGCCGGCTATTTTGTGTTTTTTCAAAAACAGACGGAGAATAAAGAAATATTAAAAATACCGCTGCCGGTTTTAATTGCGGATGGGGTTACGCCTACGCCTAGTCCCGCCCCGAACAATAACGAAATCAAAGATGGCCTTAAGACATTTACTTTTGACAGTTTCCATGGGAGCGCTGATATTAGCGATAAATTCACATTTCAATATCCGGCCGATTGGTATAACGACGGCCAGTATTTCAGTCCTCAGAAAATCCAGCATTATAATCTTTTTACGGCCAAGGCTCCGATTTTTTTTGATTTGGTGTTAGCTGAGATTTTTTACCAGACCGAGCTTGGTTATCAGATAGAGACAAGCAAAAGAATAAACCCGGATTCTACTGGCCAGATAGATGGCCGAGATTTTAAAAGATACGACCTGGTTGACTACGGCACATATGGTGGAGAGAGCGCTGGCCGGGTCAAAATATTCGTCGGCCCGGCCATAAAAATAGACGGCGCCGATTATCTCTTAGTTTTCCATTGGGAAGAGAAGCCGTTAGCGGAAGACATGCCAGGGAATAGTATAGACGTTTTTGATAACATCATGTTGTCATTAAAGTTTTTTAAATAAATTTAGTATAATTATAGATATGAATATATTGAGCATGTTGAAGGTATTTAATAATAAACAAAATAATCTAGAACCGGGCTTGAATTTACCAGGCGGGCCGGTAAGAGATGGGAGTTATCGGGTGGTGGTTACTCTTTCGGCGGCCTTGGTTGTTGTGGCCGGCTTGGCCGGTTATTTTTGGTATCAGATTAGAACCATGGATCGAGAAGCCACGGTTAATACCGAGAGTCAAAGGATGGAAAATGAGGCAAATAGCGTTATTAAGCGGGTCGGACAGTTGATGGTTCTGCCAGGTGATGAAGAACCGACTGTAGCTACGGTTACAGATCTAAATGCCCTGAAGGGCCAGCCCTTTTTTACCGGAGCAAAAATCGGCGATAAAGTTCTTATTTACACTAACGCCAAGAAAGCCATCCTCTACGATCCGGTGGCTAATAAAATAGTCAACGTCGCTCCGATTAATCTCGGCAATCAGCCGGTTTTGTCGTCTCAAGCTCCATCCGTGCCTCAATAAGTTTAGATCATGAATCCAAAGTACAAGAAGATGATGTTTGATATAATTCCAGCCTCGGCAGTGGGACGAGAAGGTGTTGAGGTTGAACCTCGAAGCGAGGTTCAACCTCCTAAAGCGGAGAAATATATGGAAGTTGAACTTCCATATATTGAAAAAGCCTGGGGAAATGGATTGGATAAGCTGGTTTCAGATGTTATTAACGTTGATCCGAAGGTAATAGTCAGGGAACAACTAGAGGCGGTGCTTAACGAAGTCAATGAGCCATTGGTTGAGCTGGCCAGTATTGGAGCGGTGGTTGGGAAATATATGGAAGTTGAACTTCCATATATAAAGGCTCCAATATATGGAAGTTCAACTTCCGTATATGAGAAAGAGGGGTTTTATGACGATATATTGGCAAAAATAAGAGAGCCGATTGTAGCCAGGGCGGCGTTTATGCCATCGTCGGTTAGGCCAAGAGTTGGAACCCCTATGTTTAGGAGTTCAACTCCTAAACATGAAAATATAGTCAAGACGAGCGAAGCAAGGATTATCAAAGAAGAAAGGATAGAAAGCGCAGTGGAAGATTTTTATAATAAACCAACCGAGAAGCAGATTGAGAAACTTCCGAAGGTTGAGTTTGTCAGCAAAAGTTTTCAGATAAATAAAAAGTCGCTTAATTTTGCCGATTCTCCTAAAAAACGCCGAACTGGCGGGTGGTTTATTCTTTTAATTATGATCGGTGCAGTTATTTACGGCTTTAGCCTTAAAAATGAACTTGTGCGGGATGGTATTTTAGCTTTTCAAAATCTGGAAGAAGCAGGCGGAGACTTAAAAGAATTTAATTTTAGCGATGCGGCCGAAAACTTCGGCAAATCGTACCGGGAACTTTCGCAAATAAGCCAGACGATGAATTTTATGGGAGCGGGACTGGCCGGAATTTTTCCGGGGACAAACAAAATCAAGTCAGCCAAAGACATGGTTGAAGCCGGAAAATTAATAGCCCAATCTGGCGAAGCAATGTCTAAAGCCCTGGCTCTTCTTTCCCAGACCGGCTCGATATTGAATCCAGCTGACAAAAACAGCGCCAAGCCGCTTAAAATAATAAACCAGATCAAAGATGCCATTATTCTGTCAAATAAAAATTTTCAAAAAGCCAAAGCTCTCATTGCTGATATTGACGAGTCGGTTGTGCCGGAAGATAAAAAAGAAAGTTTCGGCGATTTCAAAGATAAACTTCCTCTTTTGGAAGAATATCTTAACAAGGCCGTTGAATACACGGATTTTCTCGAGGGCGTGGTTGGAATAGATGAGCCGAAAAAGTACCTTCTCCTCTTCAATAACAACAGCGAGTTAAGGCCGACAGGCGGATTCCCCGGGACTTACGGCGTGGTTTCTTTTGCCGGCGGGGGACTCAACGATTTTTTTGTTGATGACGTTTATAATCTCGACGGTCAGTTGAAGCGCAATATCATTCCGCCGAAACAGCTTCAGCACATTACTCCCACTTTGGGGATGAGGGATTCATCTTGGTTTATTGATTTTCCGATGTCGGCCAAAAAGGCAATGTCATTTTTTGCCGAAGAAGCGGGGTATAAAGTAGACGGCGTGGTAGCTCTTAATCCGGATGTTATCTCGGGAATGTTAGCGGTTGTTGGATCTGTTCAGATGCCTGAATATGGTCTAACTCTAACCGCTGATAATTTTGTCGAGAGTATCCAGGAGGAAGTTGAATACGGTAATAACCGTGACCAGCCCAAAAAAGTGGTGGTTGATTTTGCTCCCCGTTTTCTGGCAAAATTATATTCTGCCGGCTCTGATAAGTGGATGAAAATTTTTGACGTTTTGATGACCGGTCTCGACGAGAAAGACATTCTTTTTTATTTTAACGACAAGGAATTGGAAAATTTTTCGGTTAAAGAGGGGTTTGGCGGGGAGATCAAGACCGATGTTACTGACTATCTAACGGTTAATTTCTCCAACATTAAAGGTTCTAAAACGGACGTGGTGACTGATTCGGCAATCGAAATAGATAATCGATTTGAAGGCGGGAGGGTTATTCATAAAGTTACCTTAACTCGAAACCACAAAGGCGGAGACCACGAACACGGATTTTATAACCGCCAGAATCCAGCCTATGTCCGAGTCCTTATTCCGGAGAATGCCGAGTTAATAAGTTTTAGCGGAAATGATCTGCCCGATTTTCATTCGCTCGTAAGCTATGGCCCGTCCTCCTTCGCTGAAGCTTCGGCGGACAAGCAGGGCGGTTTTGAAAAAGATCGTGACGTGGCCTTGTTTGAGTCTGGTTTTTATGCAAGCGGGTTTCCTGGAGTTGATATGTTTGAAGAGTCAGGCAAAAAGGGGATTGGTTTTTGGATGATAACTAATCCAAAGACAACTAAGAAAATTGAATTTGAATATTCTGTCCCGCTTAACAAGGGCATCTTGTCCGACAAGATGCCCTTGTTGGACTACAATTTTTATTTTCAGAAACAGCCAGGACTTGATTGGAAGAATTTTAAGTTTAAGATAGCTGATTCGAAAGATTACACGATCGGTGGGACTGTGCCTGAGTTAAACAGAATTGGTGACTTATATTTGGTTGACGAGGTGCTTAAAAAAGATTTTAATATAAAAATTAAATTAAAGTAAAAATGGAAAGACCCACATCAGAAATATTTTCCTCTCACCGATACTTAGACGATAACGGAAAACCTGATTACGGCAGGATCTTTAGCGTCATCAGGTCGCCCTTAAGGCGGCATCTTGATGGCTGGCTTTTGGAACATTTAGACAATCAACCGGAGATTGTCCGTGAGTACCCAGGGTTAAAACAACACTTAAAAGAGTGTGAAGAATGTCGGAAAAAATTAGAATCGGAAGGAACTAAAATCTAGGAAGATCTCACATTCTAATCCCGAAAAGATCGGGATTCTAAATCTACTCTAACATATGGTAAAATACGTCCCATGAATAACATTCGAAACTTTTGTATTATCGCTCACATAGATCACGGAAAATCTACCCTAGCGGATAGGTTTTTGGAATTGACAGGAACGGTGGAGAAAAGAAAAATGCAGGAGCAGTATTTGGATCAGATGGAGCTGGAGAGGGAGAGGGGAATAACGATAAAACTTCAGCCAGTTAGGATGAAATATAACGTGGATGGCCTAGAATACATTTTAAATTTAATTGACACTCCCGGCCATGTGGATTTTTCTTACGAAGTTTCGCGGTCGCTGGCGGCAGTTGAGGGGGCGATACTTTTGGTGGATGCTTCAAAGGGAATCCAGGCTCAGACGCTGGCTAATTTGCATTTGGCTGAAGCTCAAGGATTAAAGATAATCCCGGTGATAAATAAGATTGATTTACCAAATGCCAGAACTAGCCAGATAAAAGAAGAATTATCTAATCTTTTGGCTGTGGAGGAGGAAGAAATACAGGAGATTTCAGCTAAAAATGGGATCAATGTTGAAAAAGTTATCGAAGAAATCATTACAAAGGTGCCGCCTCCGTATATGGAGGCGGCACCTTTGTTAGGCGAGGACCAGTTAAAATCTCTTATTTTTGATTCAACCTTTGATGTCTATAAGGGCGTGATCGCTTATGTCAGAGTTTTCAGCGGATCGTTAAAAAGGGAAGAAAAAATATTGGCTTATGCAACCGGAGCTAAGGCCGATGTTATTGAAGTCGGCTATTTTTCACCAGCCCTCAAAACATCAGAAAGCATTTCGGCAGGAGAAATCGGCTATATTGCGACGGGGATTAAGGATCCGGGGTTGATACGAGTGGGGGATACCTTAACGATATTTCGAAATTTCGATATGTCGAGTTTTCAACCACTTGAGGGTTACAAAGAGCCGAAGCCGATGGTTTTTGCAAGTTTTTTTCCTGAGAATGCTGATGACTATGATGAACTTAAAGATGCTCTTGGCAAATTAAAACTGACCGATGCTTCGCTGACTTACGAGCCGGAATCTTCTGCGGGTTTGGGTAGGGGATTTCGGCTTGGTTTTTTGGGAATGCTTCATGTTGAAATTATTTCCGAACGTTTAAAAAGAGAGTTCGGCCTTAATTTGATCGTTTCGACGCCATCGGTGGAATATGAAATAAAATTAAAAGGAAATCCGCCAGCTGGCG
>CAYTBY010000034.1:0-8904 GCA_964436165.1 uncultured Candidatus Saccharibacteria bacterium | reverse complement strand
AATTTTCAGGCCCTGTTCGTCGTTCCTGAACACCCGAAAATTATATAGCCAAATTGTCGATTAATTTAAGCAATTTCCTGCTCGAAAAAAGAAAGGTCTGCGAAATGAGTGTGGAGGGGTTACGTCCACCCTTTATTGACGGCACTGAATTAGTAAAGTACGATTACTACCAATAGATCATTAACAATACGGAGGAGTTCGGGGTGAAAAAACTTCTTATCGGTTTGGTGCAGATCAATAATGAATTTTCCGACGGCCAATGCTATCTGCCGCTTTCTACCGGATATGTTCAGACATATGCGCAAAAGTACGCACGTGACCCAACTAGATTTGAGTTTCTGCGAACTATCTATCGGCGGCTTCCGGTTCAAGACGCTGTATCTCAATTAATCGGGGCTGACCTTGTCGGTTTTAGCGTTTATGTTTGGAATTTTGAGATTTCCTGCGCAATCGCTCGGGAGCTCAAACGCCAAAAACCAGAAATTATTATTCTCTTCGGCGGTCCGCATGTACCTGACGGTTTGAAAAGATTCGGCCATGAAAAAAAGGTGCCGAACAATATGATCCTAATTCAAAAGAAGCGTAAAAGCTTTACTGAAACGTTTCACGGAAAATATCCGTTTGTTGACATTGCTTGTCACGGTGAAGGAGAGGAAGCATTCCTGGATATTATTGAGCGGGTCCTTGACGACGCTGGCAACTGGAAAGGCATACCTTCAATAAGCTATATCGATTCTGATGGAATTTTTGTGCACAATCTGCGCCGTCCAAGAATTCCTGATTTAGCCGTCGTGCCCTCACCATACCAATCAGGAACTTTTGATGACTTAATCCTGGCATTCCCGGATCAGAAATGGATAGTTCTGCTGGAAACTAACCGCGGCTGTCCTTATTCTTGTACATTCTGCGACTGGGCTGGCGGCGTTGAAACCAAGTTAACCAAATTTCCGATTGAACAAGTTTACAAAGACATCAGATGGTTTGGCGAACACAAAATACGGTATGTATTTATTGGGGATGCGAACTTTGGAATTTTGACACGAGATACAGATATCGCCAGGGAATTTGCAAAAATTCGCGAGCAGTACGGATATCCAAAAGCTATCGCCACACAAAACGCCAAAAACCCCAAAGAACATTCGTTTGAGGCACTTTCGATCTTAGATCGGGCTGGCCTTAAAACTGCCGGCATTATGTCGATACAATCAACAAATAAAGAGACGCTGGAAGCAATTCGGCGGGATAACATGAATATTGAGGCCTACCAGGCAAATCAGAATAAGGCAGCAGCCGAAGGTACATTAACCATGTCGGACATGATTATGTGCTTGCCACATGAGACATATGCTTCTTTTGCTGATGGTGTTGCAAACCATGTTTTTATGGGTCAGCACAATCGAATCGCCTTCAATATATTCTCGCTGCTACCTAATGCCGAAGCATCCGATCCTGAATATATTGAGCAGTATGGATTAAAGACGATAACTATTAAGATAACGACCATTCATGGCAAGAAGCAAAATACTCCAGATGATATTTATGAGTGGCAGGAAATCGTCATCGGTACAAAGACAATGCCTACCGAGGAATGGATTCATCTTCGCGTATTTACATGGATGATCACTTTTCTCCATTTCAACAAGTTGCTCCAAATTCCGCTCATCGCAATGGATCATCTTGGTAAAATCGGCTACCGAGACATGGTTGAACTTTTTTCGGACGGAAACTACGTGGATACTGACGGTAACAAAAAATCCCTCTCCGAAGAAGAATTCCCGATACTGACAAATATCAAAAATTTTTTCTACGAGGTAGCCGAAAAAATAACTCAAGGCCATGAAGAATACTGCCACTCCCAAGAGTGGCTGGATATCTGGTGGCCGGCTGATGAGTATATTTTTATCAAGCTATGTGTTGAGAATAAACTGGCCGACTTTTATCAGGAAGCTGAACGGGCTCTCCGCCTTCTGCGGGATGCTAAATCAGCGCCTATAAGCGACGAACAGCTTAGCGATGCCGTTAAATTCAACTATGCCCTGCTGAAATTCCCGTTCCAGCATGAAAATCTTAATATCAAACTTAATTACAAATATTGGGAATTCTATCAGGATATTCTGCTTGGAAAACCGGCCACGCTTGAAGCGGGCCCGGTAGAATACTGCATTGACCGAACAACTGAATCCTGGGATTCCTGGGATGAATGGTTCCTGAAAGTCGTCTGGTGGTGCAACCGAAACGGCGCCTATCTCTACGCGACGAAACAAATCGAGCCAGTTCCCTCCGGACATTACTTCTAAAAATATTCTTGACCCCGAATTGGGGTCTTTTTTTTATGAACTAAACTTGCCAATCAGGAGTTTCTATGATATTGTCCACACAGTTATTTAAATCGTATGGAGTCATATGGACGAAAACAACAAATACATCCTCCCTTTCCCCTTTGTGGTGCGCATAGAACCAGCCGCATCATGCAACTTCAAGTGCATCCACTGTCCTACCGGACTGGACATGAGTCCGACTGGAATAATGACGCTGGAAACATTCAATAAAATTGAACAAGAGCTCCAAGATATAATCATTACGCGTGGCAAGCTATTTCGCGTCATCGTACTTTATCATGGCGGTGAACCACTTCTGAATAAACATTTCTTTGAAATGGTGCGCCGGACCAAGCCTTTGGCCAGCATGGTCAAGACAGTCACCAATGGATCTCGCCTTACCGATGAGGTTATTGATGAAATAATTCGATCAGGCCTTGAGCAAATCGAGATATCGCTAGATGGAACCTCCGCTCAGGAGAATGATCATATCCGCCTCAATCCAGTCGGCGCAAGCTTTACTACAATTTCAGCGTCAGTGAAAAAACTAATTCACAGAAAAAATGAGCTGAACTCTGCCACCCCGCTAATCTTCATCTCCAATACCCAAATACCTGAGACCATTGAGCAAGTACAGGACCAGCCTAAACCTCCGCAATTCATGCTTGATGTATTTCAAGATGTAGCTCAAGGTATTACGGCTTATAAATCGGCCTGGGCATTGGTCTGGCCGGGCCTTCCGATTCAAGTGTCGGGCCAACCGGATGAAAATATGTGCGACCATGTTATAAACCGCATTACCATCCGTTCCAACGGCGATGTGGTGCCATGTTGTTACGATTTGGTAAACAAAATGCCCATGGGAAATGTGCATTCAGAGCGACTGGTAGATATCTGGAATAATAAACAGTATCAGAATCTCCGTAAAGATATTGCTGAATATGACCCGCCTGAACTTTGTATCGGCTGTCCGGTTTTGTATAAATTCAAGCCCATGCTCAAAAGTGACATTTTCCCTGAAAAGTGTTAGAGTTCAAGCACACAATTTGTGTGCTTTTTTATGAGAATTATCCGCCGTTTAACTGCAAAAATTAACCAGTTCCAGAGGCGTCGTCAGTGGCATCCTGTCTTATCTGGAAATTTAGCTCTTAGAAACACGTACCGCGGTAAGCGCTGTTTTATCATTGCCACCGGACCATCCACAAATGGCCAAGATCTTACACGCCTGGCAAACGAGGAAACATTCGTTATTAATTCTTTTTGGGAACATCCCAAATATTCTATGATCAAGCCCAAGAATTACGTACTGATTGATGCGGAATGTTTTCCATATCCGGATATTCAGAAATCTAATTTCTTAAGTGATTTACTCACCAAACATGTACCGTTGATGCGGTCTCTGCCGACCAGATTATTCTTTCATATAAACGGTAAGGAATTTATTGAACAAAAAAAACTATTTCCAGAACAACAGATTAACTATATCGGCGTTCAGGGGTTCTTCCGAGAAAAGGGACGATTTAATATTGACATCGACAAACCAATTCCAATTTTTAAGAACACGGTTGTCGGTACAATTATGATTGCCGTGTACATGGGATTTGAGGAGATTTATCTTTTGGGATGTGAACACAACTTCCTGGCCAGCCCAAATCCATATGGATATGGACACTTCTACGAGGAGTATCAATTTGACATCAAGAGCAGTAAAGATTTAGAATATTCCACCATTCGAGATAAATCTTTTCTTGCCTACGAACAACGCATCAATCAAATCTCTGCACTCTTCAGAAATTATCGCCTATTAAAAACAAAGTTGGCCAGCAATCATCCATCAGTAAAAATCTATAATGCCACACCAAATAGCTTTTTAGATGTCTTCCCTGCGGTAAATTTTGAGGATATAAGGTTATTTTAATTTTATGAACAGTAAATACATCCGATACAACACCATAGAAGTGGTATACAAAGAAAATCTCCATGGCGGAGGGATTAGGTTTGGACAACAGTTTATCCCTGTCGTGAGAGAAAAATTCAGCCATGTCGGCCATATATTTGAATTTTGTGCCGGACCGGGATTTATTGGTTTTTCATTACTGGCCAATAAGCTCTGCGATAAATTAACCCTAGCCGATATCAACCCTGAAGCTGTCGAGGTCTGCAATAAAACCGTCAAGAAAAATGATCTGGAATCTGTGGTCTCCACTTATATATCCGACTGCCTCGACAATATACCGGAAACAGAAAAATGGGATCTGGTGGTTTCAAACCCGCCTCATACTTTTTGTTCATCCGAAGACGAGTACAAAAAAAACATAATCCTATATGACCCTCATTTTAGAATTCACCGAAAATTCTATAATAATATTCGCAAATTTTTAAAACCAACCGGCTCTATATTGTTTCAGGAGCATACCGAATCAACCAATATATCAGATTTTAAAGAGATGATAGAAACAAATGGGCTAAAAATCGTAGATGTTTTTAATTATAATCCATTGCCCGAATTAAATTATCAAAAAAGGAGCCCCCTGGCTCAACGGCTTTTGCATACTATAATGAATCCTTCTAAAATTTATCGCGCTCTGAAGAGGCGGATATATCCGACCAAACCTAGAAATTACTATTTCATTTGGTGTAAATTGGCATAACACCATAACACAATGATAATACTTGGATTAAAAATTTGGGGTCACGACACAGGAGCTGCTCTTTTGATAGATGACGCGATGGTGGCCATATCTCAAGAACGGTTAGACCGAAACAAATACTCCGGAACATTTCCAAAAGAGTCAGTTGATTATTGCTTATTTACAGCTGGCCTAAATAATCTCGACGATGTAGATGTTGTTGCCATTGAACAAATAACCGTAACAACTGCACTATTGGTAGACCTGCTTAAACAGCATGGCTGGTGGGATAAAATCGCCCATAAAACTATATTTGTTAATCATCATGATGCCCATGCCGCCAGTGCTTTTTTTTGTTCCCCTTTTGATGATGCCGCTGTCCTAGTGGTTGATAGCGCCGGTCAAAAGACTAAATTAGCAACGGGTCTAATCGGCGTAGAGACAGAGACATTTTACCGAGGCGATAAAAACAGTTTGCATCAAATCACCCGTAATCATGCGCCGGTTAATCAATTTACCGGATGGCTTTTGAATTTTTCGGGGGTTGGCAATTTCTACTCCCAAGTCACATATTTTCTTGGATTCGGCAAACACGAGGAAGGAAAAACAATGGGTTTGGCGCCTTATGGCAAAGGTCGGTTCACCCCCGCACCAGACAAGTCTGACTTGTCGGTGCGGGGTTCCGCAAAGCCACGGGGCTCCATTTCAGAAATTCCGGAAGAGCAATTCATCAAAAAAGTAAGTCCGTCCAGCTACATTTTTCCTACTCATCTAGAACCGCACCCTAGTACGGACTTAAAATATCTTTTCAAGAAAACATCATATTCTCGAAGATCTGCTCTATTAGGACAACTTAAATTGATTGCCCATGCTTTTTCCAAAAAAGGTTTGGCTTATGAAAAGCCGTTGCATTTTCCCAAAACCCCTGAAGTTTTCTTCAGATATCTTCGCCCAGATAAAAAGATTAAATTTCCGGATGAACTTTACCCCCACACCACAACGAACGAAGGGACAAATGCACTTAAAGACAATCTTTCGTTTGGTGCGGGGGTTTACACGGAATTGGCTTACTGGGCCCAGTTCCATCTGGAAAGAGTGATGGTAGATTATGCAATACATTTATATAATGCCACGAAGTCAAAAAATCTCTGTATCGCCGGTGGTGTTGGTTTGAATAGTGTGGCAAATAAAAAAATTCTGGATAATTCTCCCTTTGAAAATATTTTTATCCAGCCCGCCTCCGGTGACTCCGGTTTAGCCCTGGGCGCGGCCCTATGGGTCAGCCATCAAATCAAGAAAAATCCTATAGAATGGAGGATGACCAACGCATATCTTGGTCGGGATTACAGTGAAAAGGAAATTCTTGACGCCGTATCCGCCTCCGGGTGTAAATATGAGAAAATCCAAAATCCCCAGATAACAGCGGCAAAATTATTGGCGGATGAAAAAATTATCGGTTGGTTTCAGGGAAAGAGCGAGTATGGCCCGCGGGCCTTGGGTAATAGAAGTATTCTATGCTCCCCTATTCCTCCGGGGATGAAGGATAAGTTAAATATGCAGGTAAAACACCGCGAATCATTCCGTCCGTTCGCTCCGGCCTGTCTTCAGGAAGCTGCTAATGAGTATTTTGAACTTGATTGTCCAAGCCCATTCATGCTTCTTATCGCCCAGGTAAAAAAAGAAAATATTCCAGCAGTAACCCATATAGATGGCACCGCTCGCGTACAGACGGTCAACGCAGACCAAAATCCGAAGTTTTATTCACTCATAAAAGAATTTCAAAAACTGACCGGAGTACCAATTGTATTGAACACATCATTTAATGACTCGGGTGAACCTATCGTTGAAAACCCAGAGGATGCGGTGAGAACTTTTAAAGCAACGAACCTTGATGCGCTTATCATTGGCGACTATTTAGTCTGGCCCAATAAATAGGACTTACGCGCTAAGTCCCATTAAATTTTGCGGTATATAAATTCTGGTACGACGGTTTTACAAGATCTTTTAATAAAATCGAATGTGGCATCTCTCTGCTCTTGGGCCTGTTTAATATGAGTCCAGTTAAAATTATTTTCTCTCGGAAACTTTACAATAAAGATGCCTCTCGAACGCAGGGACTCTAAAAGATTCTGGGTAATTTTTAAGGGTTCTGTCATATGCTCCAAACAATCCACGGCTACGATCGCAGAATAATGATTCTTGGGTAATTCTTCTGAGCCAAGATTGATAATACGTCGAACAAATTGTGGCATCCATTTTGAAATAAAATCAAGAGTTTGTGATGGAATATCAGCCGCGTCAACCGCCGTAAAACCCCTTGTATTGAGATAATGAAAGAGAACGCCGGATCCGCAGCCAAAGTCTAATATCGGGTCATTTTTTTTAACCGAACTTTTAAGAACGTGGAATGTACGGAGTATCTTCTTTTTGCAGTCATAATCATATTTACTAAACTGGGCCTGCCTCCAAATATCTAAATCGTGTTCTTGATAAAAATGTTCTATTGATGCCCGATCATTTCTAGGACGCGAATTCCATAATTCTTCAGCTCCTATTCTTGAACAATAATAACGAACCCTAAATTCTTCATCTGAATCAAGATTATATGCTTTTTTAACAAAATGAATAATGCTCATATTGGGAAAGGATGCTATTGGAAACAATCGCAGTAAAAAGTAATCGAAAACTAAAAACTTTCCCGTTAAGGTATTGTAGGGATATTGCCTTAAAAATTTTATTAAATTCCTAATTTTCTTCATACTAAATTGCTAGGTGGGTAATTTTATGGCAAAATTACTCCATCAATATATGAATATACTTCAAATAAATACTCTGGACAAGAGGGGCGGAGCGGCAAAGGTCGCCTATTCCCTCAAAGAAGAACTAGAAAAAAGAGGTCACGAGGTTTCGATGTTTGTTGGTAGAAAGTATTCTGATGAAAAAAATATTAAACTCCTCAATGACGTCCGTTCATTTTCCGGTAAGATACGCAGAAAATTAGCTTACTGGCTCGCCAACGACATAGATGTTTTTTCTTCTAATCATATTCTAAAAACAGAAGAATTTAAAAAAGCCGATATTATTCACTGTCACAATCTTCATGGTTATTATTTTAACCTTGGTACCTTAGAGAAAATCTCTGCTTTAAAACCCATCGTCTGGACATTCCACGATATGTGGCCTATTACTGCCCATTGTGCCCATGCTTTTGATGAAAAGATTAATGAGAATGGATTTTTTAATTGTCCATCCTTGAATATACCGCCGGCTATCGCCTGGCACAACGAAAGATACCTAGAAAAAAGAAAGGGGGAAATTTATGAAAAATCTAATTTTCACATCGTCACTCCATCAAAATGGTTGGCAGAAAAAGTTGGACAAAGCACCCTTAAAGATAAGCCTATATCCGTAATTTATAATGGTGTAGATACAAACATCTTTAAGCCATTGAGGTCAGACCTCCATAAATTGAGGTCTGACCTCAATTTACCTACAGATAAGCAGATTATCCTCGTTGTAGCCAAAGGAGGGGCCTCTAACCCCTGGAAAGGAGGTCACTACGCCCAAGAGGCAATAAAGGCATTAAAAGGCGATTCTAGAGCCTTTTTCGTGGATTTAGGGGGTAATACTAGCCACGATAGCCATCAACTCAAGACAGTCAGCTATGTGCCTGATCCAGTCACCTTAGCTAAATATTACTCGGCTGCCGATATGCTCCTATATCCATCCATCGCTGATAATTGTCCCCTGGTAGTCCTAGAGGCAATGGCTTGCGGACTTCTCATAGTTTCGTTTGCTACCGGAGGAATACCAGAGCTTGTTGACCATCTAAAAACTGGTTATATTGCCCGCCATAAAGACACCGGGGATATGATAAAAGGAATAGATTTTATACTAAACCTAGATCACAATGAGATAGCTGGCTTTAGACAAACAGCAGCTAAAAAAGTAACAGA
>CAYTBY010000033.1:0-10179 GCA_964436165.1 uncultured Candidatus Saccharibacteria bacterium | reverse complement strand
AGATTATAATTCAAAGTTCTCCTCACTTGGTTAAATTCGCCGAGTTTGAAAAAAACTACTTTTTCAAAAGTTTAAAAGAAAAGTTTGGATTTAAATAAGACTTACGCATAAGTCCTGTTAAATAAAAGAACCCATGTCTAGGGTTCAATTAGTCAAGCGGTATCGGATAGTTTCCCGTAAAACAGGCAGTACAGAAATTTATCGGTTCTTGGCCACTCTCTCTTACTACTTCTTCAACGGCTGACATGGGCAGATATTTTAAAGAGGTTGCCCCTAGCCATTTTCGGATTTCTTCTTCTGATTTTCCTGCAGCTATTAACTCATCTCTAGTCGGAAGGTCTATGCCATAGAAACACGGATTTACGACCGGCGGAGCACTTATTCTTAAGTGGACTTCTTTTGCACCAGCTTTGAACAACTGTGAAACCTTTCCTTTGAGAGTGTTGCCTCTTACAATAGAATCATCAACTAGAACAATGCTTTTGTTCTTAGCGTATTCAAGAACCCACTTCATCAGATGATACTTCTTTTTGGAATAGCTGGCTCTGTCGCCTGGGTTGGGATTTATGAATGTTCGGCCAAGGATAAATGGATTTCTGGTATATATATCCAACGTTGGCAGATGGCTCTCAAAAGCAAAACCGGCAGCAGCTGGACGGCCTGATTCCGGGATCCCGCTTACTAAGTCGCTTCCTGGTACAGGATATAATTGAGCCAATTTCCGGCCCAGGCGGAAACGGAAACTTCCTTCCTGCTCATTACCAAATGTTTGACTATCCGGTCTGGCAAAGTATATTTTTTCAAAAATACAATGAGCTTTAGGATTTTTTTCCTCTCTTGGCAGTAGCCCACGGCCGTGAACGTCTACAAAACCCGGATCTTCATAGGGGCACAAAGAAACTATTCTTCCTGGGTCTATTGAAATTATCCTAGAAGAATAATCTTCGAGAGCACAGGTTTCTGAGGCAAAAAGCATCACCCCATCCTTGGAGGAAATAAATAATGGGCGGTTACCCCATGGGTCTCTGAAAATATAAACTCCGCGCTTACACAAGATAGCAGCTGAGTAAGAGCCAGAAGTGGATTCCATGAATGACCTTATTGCCTTAACCATATCCCGGCCATTTTTTTCCATTAAAAAATTAATTTTCTTTAACATGAATTCGGTGTCATTAGCTTCAGGTGATATGTCTATTCCGTTTTTAGCGAGTTCAGCCTTTTTACTTTCCAGATTTGGGATATTTCCATTATGGACTATTGCGATCTCACCCAAGAACAGATCATTTATGTATTGAGGCTGAATATTTCGGCTGGAAGTGCCTTTGCTGGTTGAGTAGCGAGTCTGCGCGATCATCATTAATGGGGCTCGACTTAGGGCCTCTGAAACCTTTTCGTTTGTTAGAACGTGGGATATTAGTCCCTCGCCCTTTTCTATCCAAACTGATTTGCCGTCGCTATAGGCAAATCCGGCGCTTTCCTGCCCTCGATGCTGAAGTTGGGAAAGTCCAAAAAATCCCAACTCTAAAATTTCAGGACTTGCTTTGCCGGCTACTGCCCCAAAAATACCGCACATGTTTGCTCCTTAATTTTCAAAAATCAGGTTTATATTGTACCTGATAAAATATTATGTGTAAATACTCTTTTTATTTTTGTGGTTGTATGTTATTATTTCTTATTCTATGTTGTGAAACGCTACCCGCCTTCATTGCTTCGCAATTTCGGCGAGGTGCTAATTTTATAACTATTCGCTTCACTCATAGACAAAATTGGCATGGCTGAAATATCAATCAAAGCGGAGACACTATTTCATATCGGGATTTTTAATTTCACCAATTCCTACCTTTTGTCACTTATCGTGGTGGGGATTTTTGTTTCTCTTGGATTTTATTTGAAAGATAAATTAGCCCTGATTCCAGGAAAATTACAGAGTCTGCTTGAACTTTTTATGGAGGAAGCTATGAAAATGATGGATACAATTCTTGGTTCTCGTCATCAATCCGAAAGATATTTTCCGATCATTGCCACCATCTTTCTTTTCGTTATGCTTTCCAATTGGCTTGGCCTTTTGCCTGGGACTGGTTCTTTGGGCCTTACTCACGAAATATATCACCACGGCGAATATAAAATGGTCCTGGTACCTTTATTTCGGGCGCCGACAAGCGATTTAAACTTTACGATTGCCTTGGCTATTATCGCTGTTTTCTCGGTTAATCTTCTCGGAGCGATGGCGGTTGGGATGCGGGCTCATGCTGGCAAGTTCATTAACTTGAAGAATCCAATATACACCTTCGTTGGCCTACTTGAATTAATTTCTGAATTTGTTAAAATAATCTCGTTTTCATTTCGTTTATTTGGCAATGTGTTTGCGGGTGAGGTTCTGCTGATAATCATCGGTTTTCTGGGGCCGTATTTCCTACCGTTGCCGTTTCTATTTTTAGAAGTATTTGTCGGTTTTATCCAGGCATTTATTTTCGCGATGCTGACCTTGGTATTCATTGCCATGTCGGTATCGCACCAGGTCGAGGAACATTAAAAGAACGCAAATCTACAAATATATTCGAATGCCGCAAATAGTATGCAAATAGCTGGCTACAAATTGGCTAACGCAAATTTTATTCGTTGCATTCGCATGTCATTTGCGGATTTGCATTACAATTTTTTATGGATGCAGAGTCAATGAAATTTTTAGCTATTGGTATTGTTATGAGCATTGGTACGCTCGGGCCGGCTTTGGCTATCGGTAGAATTGCGTCGAAGGCGGCTGAAGCTATCGGCCGAAACCCAGAAGCGGCACCAAAGGTCCAGACAGCCATGATCTTGGCTTTGGCTTTCGCGGAAGCGATCGCGATATATGGCTTAGTCGTTGCCTTGATTCTTAAATTCGTATAGAAAATAACGCAAATCAACGAATGTATTCGAATGCCGCAAATAAAGATAAGGTTGTCTTTAAGGAAACCTCTTATAAGATAAATGGTCTGTGTTTTAAAGTGCATAATCAGTTAGGGAGATTTAGAAATGAAAAACAGTATGCCGATGCATTAGAAACAGTATTTAAGGAGAATAAGATAAAAAATTGTAGAGAATTTTCTATCGAAGTTAGTTTTACAGGAGAACAGAAACGAAGAAATATAGTAGATTTTTTGGTCGAAGACAATATCTTGCTAGATTTAAAAGCAAAAACCTTAATAACAAAAGATGATTACTTCCAAATGCAAAGATACTTGGCATCAGCTAATAAAAAGCTAGGTATAATAGTCAATTTTCGGCAAAAATATTTATCACCAAAAAGAGTACTAAATAATAAAATTCTATAATTCGTATGCACTATTTGTAAGTGTACGTAACTATTTGTAGTATTCGCATGTCATTTGTAGATTTGCGTTACAATCATGTCCGAACTATTCTCCCAACTTGGTATTGATTGGAAACTTCTTATCGCCCAAGGGGTTAATTTTGTGATTTTGCTGATTGTTCTTACCAAGTTTGTGTATAAGCCATTAATGAAAATGGTTGAAGAGCGGAGAAAAAAGATAGAATTGGGAATTAAGGGTGGAGAAAAAGCGGAACAAATAATAAAACAAGCTGGAGAAGAAAGGCTGGGAATAATTAAAGAAGCCGACACGCAAGCGGTTGCCATTATTTCTGAAGCTGAAAAGACCGCCCAGAAAAAAGCCCAAGAAATTGGCTTGCAAGCCGATAAAAAAGCCCAACAGACGCTCCGCGAAGTAATGTTATTAGCCGAAAGAAAAGAAAAAGAAGAAATGGCCAGGGTGGCCGAAGAGGCTAAGAAGTTGGTGAAAGAAGCAATTATTAAAACAGTTCAATTAAAACCGGAGCAAGTTGATGAGAAGTTGATTGAACAAGCAATAGGAGGTATCAAAGCATGAGGAGTATTGTGAGTAAAAAAATCCGGATCGAATACCTTCCCCCGATGGGAATGAGCCAATCCGGCTGCATCTCTGAGTCCAAACCAGACTCAGCACATTACTTCCACAAGTATATGAAATATTCATTAAACAATTATGTTCAGGCATTTGCTCAAACTGTTAAAACGGCTCCCCATGAAGCCGTAGGAGGTTTTATTAGATTATTAAAAAAGACTGGCGATATTAAGCATTCAAAAAAGATAATCGAAGCAGTTCACAAAAAACTTGTGAATGAAAAAGAGGGGAAATGGGTAGATGTGGAGGTTGCTAGGGAGGCGGCGCTAAAAAAAGAAACCTTCAAACACAAATTTTCCGAAAAAGATCATCTGGATTTTAGAATAAATCCAGAATTAGTTGCTGGAGTCAGAATAACCGTTGATGGGGAAAGAGAATTAAATAATTCGATGCAAAATAAACTGAATAAACTATTTCAAACATAACGCAAATCAACGAATGTATTCGAATGCCGCAAATGAAGAGCTTCTATTTGTAGTATTCGCATGCCATTTGTAGATTCGCGTTACATTTATGTCTTATGAAGTAATAGAAAAACTAAAAAAGGAAATTGCCGGATATCAAGACGATACCAAATTTGAGCATGTTGGTATTGTAACCGAAGTCGGTGACGGGATAGCCAAAGTTTCGGGATTATCGAAGGCATTAAGCCAGGAGCTTTTGAATATTGAATCGCATCAGGGCGATGTGTCAGCGATTGCTTTTAACCTTGAAGAAAGCTTTATCGGTGCGGTTATTCTTGGCGATGCTCAAAAGATCAAGGTTGGCGATAGGGTTAAACAGAC
Organism: uncultured Candidatus Saccharibacteria bacterium; assembly: GCA_964436165.1. Classification (GTDB taxonomy): domain Bacteria; phylum Patescibacteriota; class Minisyncoccia; order 2-02-FULL-40-12; family GWA2-44-9; genus 2-01-FULL-39-28. Next base: position 5,453 of record CAYTBY010000033.1, on the reverse strand, counting down.
CGGCAAAGTCGTTTCAATTAAAACCGGTCAAGAATTATTAGGCCGAGTTGTCGACCCTCTCGGTAATCCGCTGGACAATAAGGGAGTGGTTTTTATTGATGAAAAAAACGCCAAAAATTACCCTCTTGAGCGTTCAGCTCCTTCGGTTGTGGCCAGAGAATCGGTCAATACACCGCTTCATACCGGTATTAAAGCCGTTGACGCAATGATACCAATCGGTCGTGGCCAAAGGGAATTGATAATCGGAGACAGGCAAACTGGAAAAACGGCTATTGCTCTCGATACAATAATTAATCAAAAACAAGATGTTTCGGTTGAGGTTAAACCTCAAGTTACTCCTGTTGAAGTCAAACTTCAACAAGGTGGCCGAAGGCAAGTTATTTGTATTTATGTCGCTATTGGCCAGAAGAATTCTAAAGTTGCCAAACTAGTTAAGACCCTCGAAGAAAAAGACGCTTTAAAATATACGGTTGTTGTTTCTGCTCCGGCATCTTCGCCGGCTTCACTGCAGTATCTAGCTCCTTTTGCCGGAGCGGCGATAGGGGAGTATTTCATGGATAACGGACAAGACGCCCTTGTAATTTATGATGATTTGTCAAAACACGCCGATGCTTATAGACAACTTTCATTATTGCTTCGAAGACCGCCTGGACGCGAGGCCTATCCGGGAGATATTTTCTATTTACATGCTCGTTTGCTTGAAAGGGCGGCTAAATTAAGTAAAGAACTTGGCGGGGGTTCGCTTACGGCTTTGCCTATTATCGAAACTCAATTAGGAGATGTTTCGGCTTATATTCCGACTAATGTTATTTCAATTACCGACGGGCAGATTTATCTTGAATCAGATTTGTTCTATAAAGGCCTTCGGCCGGCTATAAATGCCGGATTATCGGTTTCCCGTGTCGGCTCTTCGGCCCAGACGAAAGCGATGAAAAAGGTTTCTGGTAAATTGCGGCTTGATTTGGCCCAATTCAGGGAACTTCAGGCCTTTGTCCAATTTGCTTCGGACTTGGATGAGAATACAAAAGCCCAAATTGCCAGAGGTCAGCGATTAACCGAAATTTTAAAACAGGTTGATAATGACCCAATACCATTCGAGAAACAGGTTGTGGCGATATATATGGCAACGAATGGATATCTGGATGATGTAAAAGTTGAAGAAGTCCGCACGGTTTCTGAAAAGATAATCAGTAATCTAGAAAAACTGCATGGGGATATATTGAAGAAAATAAGAGAGACGAATCGGGTGGATGATGAGACGGAGAAGAAGTTGAAGAGTTCTTTGAGTGAATTAAAATTGGTTTAGCTCGGGGTCCTGTCTCGGCACACCCCCACCGTGCTCATTTCATTCCGCGCGGCGAGGGTCCCCCAGCCGAGCCACCCCTCGCACTAAATTAAAAAGCCCTTCTCCGAAGAGTTGGGCTGATGATGAAGTATTGACCCTAAGATGATCGGTTATAATACTTGTCAAATCTTTTGTCTTGTAACTTTGTTGATGCCCAGATCAAACCGATTCCAAGACCAGTAATCGCTATGCCGACCAGGAAAACGGTAAATTTTACAAGTAACGAACCTGGCGTCGACATAGCCCCAATTACTGGTCCAACGAAACCGATCAAAGCAATAATAAAACCAATTGCCACCAGAAAAGCTTCAAGCCAGGTCTCGTTTCTTAAGGGGTCATAAATAGTGTGATTATTCATTTCCTTAACCTCTGGGGAAAGAGCATAAATAAATATTACCTTATTATATAAATAATGTCAATCATCGGAGTAAAAAATAGAATAAAAGCCGTTAAGAATATTGGCCAAATCACGAAAGCGATGGAGGTTGTGGCGGCGACGAAGATGAGGAAAAGCCAGCAGGTGGCTTTGAATTCCAGGCCCTATGCTTTTAAGGCGCTTCAGTTACTCTCAGTTTTGGGAAAATATTTGCCGGTTAAGACAGATTTAATGCGAAAGCGCCACATTAAAAAGACATTGCTGGTCATTGTTACATCTGATAGAGGTCTAGCCGGCTCTTTTAATTCACAAGTTATGCGATTAGCCGACTCATTTTTAAAGGCCTATCAGCTTGAACCCAGAAGCAAGGCTTCTGGAGATGTAGATATTTCAAGGGTTTCCAGAAGCCTTGCTTCTGGAGAATTAAAGGTAGTGGCTGTTGGTAAAAAGGCGATATCATATGCTAATAAAAAGAAGCTATCACTAGCTGGAGAATTTTCCGGATTCGGGGATTTTATAAATCCCAAAGAAACGGACCCGGTTGCGGAACTATTGATCAAAGGATTTTTAAATAAAGACTGGGATAGGGTAGTTACTATTTCTACTCATTTCAGGAGCACGCTTAAACAAGAAGTTCTAATGAGGCAGGTCTTGCCGGTTGATTTGGATAAAATACAGCAAACCATCAACGAAATAATCCCCGAACATGGCCGCTTTTCTGAAATTCGTAATTCATTATTCAATATTCATAATTCATCTGTAGATTATATCTTCGAGCCGTCACCGAAAGAATTGATCGAAGGTCTAGTTGACCATTTAGTCAGGATGCAGGTTTATCATTTGGTTTTGGAGGCCAATGCCTCGGAACATTCAGCCAGGATGGTGGCAATGAAGACGGCCTCCGATAACGCTAAAGATCTTTCCCAAAAACTGAATTTAGAGTATAATAAAGCCCGTCAAGCCCAGATTACGAGAGAACTTATTGAGATAATATCTGGTAAAAATATCATAGATATGTGATATACTAGGCGCAGTCCAGCTTGACTTTTTAGAGAAAAGTGGGGCTGGGCAGGCTGGAATAACGAAAGAATTGATAGAAATAACGTCAGCGGTAAATACATTACAATGAACAAGGGTAAAATAATACAAATTACGGGTCCCGTTGTGGATGTGGAATTTGCGGAGGATGTAAAAATGCCGGCGCTTTTGAATGCGCTTAAGATTGGGACTGACAAAGGAGAGATAGTGCTTGAAGTGGCTAAACATTTAGAACCGGGCCGGGTTCGGGCGGTTTCTCTTGCTTCGACTGATGGTTTATACCGTGGTCAGGAAGTTTCTGATACTGGAGCGCCGATTAGCGTTCCTGTGGGTCAGGAAGTTTTAGGAAAGCTTTTTAACGTGTTGGGCCAAAGAATAGACGCAGAGGATACTGGATTTAAAAAATACTGGCCTATTCACAGAGCTGCGCCGACACTAGACCAGCAATCAACCAAAACGGAAGTATTTGCAACCGGAATTAAAGTCATTGATTTACTCGCCCCGTTCATTAAGGGTGGAAAGATCGGATTGTTTGGAGGCGCAGGTGTTGGCAAGACAGTTCTTCTTATGGAGCTTATTCATAACGTGGCCGAGGTTTCTGGCGGATTTTCTGTTTTTGCCGGAGTAGGAGAGAGGACGAGAGAAGGAAATGATTTATATCATGAAATGAAAGAGTCAGGGGTTATAAATAAAACCGCTCTTGTTTTTGGACAAATGAACGAAGTTCCTGGCGCTCGGTTAAGGGTTGCTTTAACAGGTTTGACTATGGCGGAGTATTTCCGAGATGAAGAAAGAAAAGATACCCTGCTTTTCATAGATAATATTTTCCGATTTTCACAAGCTGGTTCGGAGGTTTCGACCTTGCTTGGTCGTGTGCCTTCAGCGGTCGGTTATCAGCCGACTTTGGCCGGAGAAATGGGTGCTTTGCAAGAACGGATTACATCAACTAAAGACGGATCAATTACTTCAGTTCAGGCAATATATGTTCCGGCGGACGATATTACCGATCCGGCTCCGGCGGCTACTTTTGCTCACCTTGATTCAACTATTGTATTATCGCGTCAATTAACTGAAATCGGCATTTACCCAGCCGTTGACCCGTTAGCTTCTTCATCAAGCGCCCTAGATCCAAAAATAGTCGGCGAGGAACATTATCAAGTTGCCAGACAGGTTCAGCAAACCCTTCAGCGCTACAAAGAACTCCAGGATATTATTGCTATATTAGGTTTGGAAGAATTATCCGACGAAGATAAGAAAGTGGTTAATCGGGCTCGTCGAATTCAGAAATTCCTTTCCCAGCCTTTTTCTGTGGCGGCAAATTTTACCGGTCGGGAAGGGAAATTTGTTTCAATAGAACAAACGGTTAAGGATTTCAAATCAATCATTGATGGGAAGTACGATGATAAACCGGAGGAGTTTTTCTATATGAAAGGAAGCCTAGAGTAAAACCCTAATTTACTAATGGATCCCAATACACTAATAGTAAAGAGAACGAAGTTAATATACCCTAATTTATCTTATACGATATCGGGGTTACTTTTTAAAGTTCATAATAACCTCGGTAGATTTCATAAGGAAAAAACATACAGTGATGCACTAGAAAATTTGCTGAAAGAATCGGCTGTTGTATTTGAAAGAGAAAAAAGATTAGATGTTAATTGGGCTGATTTAAAAATCACGAAAAACTGGGCAGACTTTTTGGTAGATAACAAGATAGTTTTGGAGATAAAAAGTAAACGTCTTGTTACTAAGGATGACTACTTTCAAACACTAAGATATTTAGAGTTATTGAATTTGCCACTGGGTATTATAGTGAATTTTCGTCAAAAACTTCTTAGTCCGAAGAGAATTTTAAATCCTAAATGTAATCTTCATTAGTGTATTCGGATTAATTAGGGTATTAGGGTTATGCACTTAAACCTCATATCATTAAAAGGATTAGAATTCGATGGCGAAGTAAATTCGCTTAATTTAAAGACGACTTCAGGCGAAATTACGGTTCTTGATAACCATCGGCCGTTGATTACCCAGCTGGTCAAAGGCCAGGCGGTGGTTATCAAAGAAAACGGTGAAAAATTAAATTTTGATATTAAGTCTGGATTTCTTGAGATAAGCTCAAGTAACAATGCTACTATTCTGACAAGCTAAGTGCAGTTGATTCTATTCTCACTTTAGAGTATAATATCATCTGGTACTTTGTATAAAGGATGTCCATGAAACTAGTCGTAAAACATAAAAGTTCCCAAGGACAAGGACACTACAAAACAAAGGATCTGGCCTTTTGGTGTTCGGACGCCCGTCTGACTCGTCTGGACGAACCCGAAAAAAGCTTATTAATAAAGTCCGTTCAAGTTCTTGGGTTAAAAATGCCGGATGTGGTAATAGTCGCCGGTGGAGCAATGGGACTACGCGATCCAAACAGTCAAGGCTTTCAGTATCTCCTTGGCCAAGCTCTTAGTTTATGGGAGTTACACGGTATCGAAACTTTTCGTGCCGTGATTCATATTAATTGCGGGGCTTATAAGAAGGCGGGTCTTTTAAAGGAAGGCGACAATGAAAGAAAGTTTTCTTTCAAAGAAGCTTTAACCATTAGAGCCAACTTGGAGCAAGGTTTGCGTAAAAATAAATGCGACTCTCGGGTAATAGGATATCTTGCCGATTTTGACAACGGTTTGTGGGAAGTATAAAAAACCG
>CAYTBY010000032.1:0-10396 GCA_964436165.1 uncultured Candidatus Saccharibacteria bacterium | reverse complement strand
CTGATTTTGAGTTGACGAATAATTAAGAGAAAAGGGAGTTTCGTAATTCACAGCTATAAGAGCGTTTCAGCTTTTGCTAAAACCAAAGCTTTTATCGATTTATCTCTGGGCGATATGAGGGTCTTAAACGATACAGTCAGTGCCGTATCGGAGTCGATCAGGAGCAGATATAGAAACTTGGCTGACAGTAGTTACTTGCTATGTGAGGTTATGATAGTAAAGTTGGGCTTCGAAGCTGACGACGATGAAATCTTCAGAATCGATTTTAAGGGAGACTACGGTTTATCTAATAATACCGGTTTCATTCCCAGCCCCCACGATGGACTAAAGGAACCCGGTGGCCTTAGCGGTCGGTACGATAGCTGTACTGAAGCGGCGAGAATTTTAGCCGATGAATTTAAACTAACCCATGGGTCAAATTTATTTTTTGACGTTGCAGTTTTATCACGAGAAATGGCAAATCAAAAAAACTTCAGTAAGGTTTACTCAAAGCTTAAAATCTAAACTTTCGTACTGCTCTCTGGGCAGTATTTTTTATTTGATTTTATAGGCAGTTTATTTATACTGGTGAGTAAGACGAGGTCTTTTAAAAAAGGAGTATTCATGGCTGAAGATTTTTCGATTGATGAAGTTACTCGTTTCAGGAGATACCTAGAAAAAAGGCTAAAGGGCCAGTCAAAGGCTATTGACGCGGTGTGTCGAACTTACGAGTATGCTATTACTTTACGAGACTTGGAGCAGAGAAAAGGTCCCTTAGGCACCTTTCTGTTTTTAGGGCCAAGCGGTGTTGGTAAGACAGAAATGGCCCGGCTTATGGCGGCATATTTTTCTGGAAGTGAAAATTCTTTGATTAAAATACCATGTGTTGGCTTTAGCCAACCCCACATGATCCATTCAATTATCGGCGCTCCCCACAGTTACATCGGTTTTGATCAAAATCCCGTATTGTCTAGGGAATATATTGATAGCAAGGTAATCCGAAAGAAGACAGATGTCCCTGTCAAAAAAAGCATGATAGATCAGCTTAGTTATCAGAGTAAGAAGCTCTTGTCCGTTATCAGATCTTTAGAGGCGCATCTTTTAGATGTTAAGGACAGAATAGAAACCAACATGAGCTTAATTAATTTTTTGGGAACTTATGACAAGCTTCTTCATGGTGGTGGCAGTGAAGTGGGTGAAAAATCACTCCATGAGTTGTTGGGTGACCGCAGTATTAAAGAGGCAATTGCTGCTTTAATTACTAAAGACTCAATGAGTGTTATTGAGCAAGATATTCGGGATCCCCTTGGCAACATGGCTCTTCTTATCGAGTTATATGCAACAACTAAGGGTCTAGTAAAGATGCACGAACTTGGGTATCAGGAGTTGGAGAAAGCGGCTTACCACCAGGGCTATCTTAGTGAGATGATTAAAACAACAAAGGCGGATGAGTCTTTGGCTGTTGCCCCCCAGTCTATACCAGGGGCATTGCCAAAAATTGTGATTCTTTTTGATGAAATTGAAAAAGGCAATAAAACTCTCCACGACCTTCTGCTTGAAATTACAGAAGACGGAAAAGTAACACTTGCAAATAATAAGGTTACAGATTTAAGTGATGCCTTTATTGTTTTGACCGGGAACGTGGGTGCAAATCTGATTGGCGATACGATGAAAGGAAGAAAAATTTTTGGTTTTAGCGGTTCTTCTAGTAAAAATAAGCTTAGTGGGGGAAAGTTAGAACAGGATAATTTAGATGATTTAGAGAAAAAAATATTAAATATTGCGGAAAAAGAGCTTGAAAAAACTTTTTCCCCAGAATTCAGGGGGAGAATAGATGATATCATTGTCTTTAGACCCCTATCTCTCGAAGGTTTTCGTGGGATCGTTGATTATCAGGTCGAGCTTTTCCAGATTGCCCTAATGTCAAGGGATATAGAACTTGAGGTTGATGACGACGTTAAAAAAACTGTTATTGAGCAAAGCCTCCATCGTCCCGAAGTTGGCGCCAGACTCCTAAGCCATAAGCTTAAGTCATTAGTTAAAATTCCTCTGGGAAGAGAGTTGGCTAAGAGGAAAAATTTTAAAGGAAGAGTGAGGGTGTTAGTCAAGAATTTAAAAATTAGTTTTGAGTTTAACTAAGCCTTGCCTCGAATTAGGGGCGGGCTTTTTATTTTATCTTGAGGCCGATCCGTGCTAGATTGTATTTGATGTATTTATACCTTCATATCGGGCGGGCGGGGGATTTGGGTAGGGGCCGAGATAAGAATCTATACCGGGTTTTTGAAATGATGCCGGGTATTTTGGCTTGGGTTACGCTCGGATTCATAATTATTCTTTCTTTTATTTTTCCGGTTTTTGTGGCCGTTTTTATAATTATTTTTGATGTTTATTGGTTAATAAAGACGGTTTATCTTTCTCTCCACCTCCGTGTTTCATATAACAAGCTGAGAGATAACATGAGGGTTAACTGGCTAGAACGATTAAGTAATCTACAATCTACAACCTACAATCTACAACCTAGTATAAAGTCTTGGACAGACATCTACCATTTGATTTTTCTACCACTCTACAAAGAAGATATTTCTTTGGTCTTGGCAACGATGGAAGGTTTAGTAAGAGCGAATTACCCAAAAGAAAAAATGATTGTGGTTCTATGCTGGGAAGAAAGGGGAGGGGAGATGACAGAAGCGGTGGTTAGGGAAGTAGAGAAGACCTACGCTTCAAAGTTTCATCGCTTTATATCTGTCATGCACCCGGCCAATTTGCCCGATGAACTCCCGGGTAAAGGTTCAAATACTGCTTACGCTGCCCAAGTAGTTAAAGAGAAGATAATAGATCCGTTAGAAATAAGCTATAATCGAATTTTGGTTTCTAATTTCGATATTGATACGGTTATTTTTCCTGACTATTTTGGAATATTAACTCATGCCTTCCTAACCACAGAGAATCCGCTACGGGCTTCGTATCAGCCGATACCGCTCTATATAAATAACATTTGGGAAGCGCCATCGTTTGCCAGGGTGGTGGCCTTTTCGGCTACTTTCTGGCACACGATCAAGCAGGAGAAACATGAAACGGCAACAACTTTTTCATCCCACTCTATGCCCTGGCAAGCGCTTGTTGATGTTGGTTTCTGGCAAAAGAATATGGTTTCGGAAGACTCAAGAATCTTCTGGCAGTGTTTTTTAAGATACGATGGCGATTATAGAGTTGTTCCGCTGTATTACCCCGTCTCGATGGATGCCAACGTTGCTCATACCACTTGGCAAACATTCAAGAATGTTTATAAACAGCAAAGACGGTGGGGATATGGCGTTGAAAATGTGCCGTATTTCCTTTTCGGATTTTGGAAAAATAAATTAATCCCAAAATTTAAAAAATGGAAATACGGATTTTTTATAATCGAAGGATTCCATTCCTGGGCGACAAATGCTCTTATAATATTTTTGCTTGGCTGGTTGCCGGTGATTGTCGGCGGGCCGGCGTTTAACGAGACGGTTTTATCTTTTAATCTCCCCTACATTACGAGATTTATAATGACCTTGGCGATGGTCGGTTTGATCTCAACAGCAACTCTATCGATAATCTTATTACCGCCTCGTCCGCCAAAATTCGGTAAATTCAAATATCTTTGGATGGTTCTCCAGTGGATTTTATTCCCAGTTACTACCATCGGTCTCGGTCTTCTCCCTGGCCTCGAAGCCCAAACCCGTCTGATGCTTGGCAAGTATATGGGATTCTGGGTTACCCCAAAGATTAGGAAATAGTTTTTCTCTCGCCATTCCTATTTTTCAACCGGTTCGCAACATTAACAAATCCATCGATAATTTATCATTTTCTTGAATAAAAATTGGGTCCCTTCGAGGGACTACATCCCGATTTTGTATTCATAAGAAAATATCAAAATTATCTCGAATTTGTCCGCCTCCGCCAGTTGGCGGATGGCGGATAAAGTTGCTCAAAGGTTTCTAAATAGAAATGGCTGCTAAAAACTATCTGCTTCCTTGAAAAAAATAATATCGAGTGGTAGTATTAATCAGTTTTTTAAGGAGGATTAATATGAAAACATGCGGCGACTGTAAACATTGGGATACGGCTGGGTTTGGTATGCTTGATAAACAATTTGGTGTTACCCCGCTTGCTAAAGTGGGCAAGTGCCACATTGTTGCTAAATGCTGGTATCCCTATTCGAAAGATAAAATGATTGCCTTAACGGGAGTTGAGCATACACACTGGCCGGTATCCGAGTTAATCGGGGTTATCACAAGAAGGGAGTTTGGTTGTAATCAATTCCAGAAACGTAGCAAAACCTAATCCGGCCTAGCGCCGGGTTTTTGTTGGAATAAACCGCTGTCGACTTATCAGCTGTTTAATGATTAAATAAGTGTTAATAGCCCATGGAATATAGAAAATTTGGTAGTACAAATAGATTGGTTAGCAGATTGGGTTTGGGTGGGGGATTTCTTAGCGCCATGAGCGTGTCAGAAGGAGTAAAGATTGTTGAGATGGCTTTTCGGTCCGGTATAAATTATTTTGATGTTGCTCCGTCCTACGAAGATGGCTTAAACGAGAAGATAATCCACGAAGCACTCGGTGATAGAATGGAAGAAGTTTTGATTGCAACCAAAGTTCTCTCTAGGAGTTATGACGAAGCGAAGGAAGAAATTAAAGGCAGTATTGGACGTTTAGGTAAAGTAGATTTAGTTCAACTCCACTCAATAGATACGACCGAAGCTTTGGAGCTTGCCTTTTCTGATAACGGAGCGATTAGAGCGGTAGAGGAACTAAACAATGAGGGTATAATTAAATATATCGGTATTACTAATCACTTTGACCCCAAAATACTAGAGGCCAGTTTGGGAAGATATAAATTCGATGTGGTTATGATGCCGCTGGGAATTATCAATGCAATTAAGAATAGTTTCGAGTATATTATTGAAAAAGTAAACCGTGATATGGCGGTAGTTGGTATATTAGTTTTTGGAGGCAGTAGCATGGGAGTTGTTGCCGATAAAGCATTAAGATATTCCTTGTCCTTGCCAACTTCAACCTTGCTAGTTGGCCCACGAACAGTAGCTGAATTGGAGAAGGATATTGATATTGCTAGTAAATTCACACCTCTTAGCTACCAGGAGCTAGAAGAGCTAAAAGTATATACACAAAGCGTTATTAAAAATGAGATACCCTGGTGGTTTAATGGGCCAGTTGGTATTAAAAAATAATCATGAAAGAAAGAGGATTTTTAGAAAAATATGAAGCGGTTTTTTCTCCCACTAAAGCCGTAGAGGGCCTGACTCATGAGCAGTGGCTGGAAAAAATTCCGGAAGTCGATGTGGTAATTGTTCTTGGTTCAGGTTTGAAGTTATTACCCGATGAGAAAGATAAACTTAATCTTCAGGGCAAAATGAGGACTATTGCCGCCTACGAATTATATCGGCTTGGCAAAGCCAAACAGATAATAGTTACCGGTGGAGTGCCAACTGGGGGAGGGTACGACCGTTCTATGGCCGATGCGGAAGAGGAGTATTTGGTTGAAAATTTGGAGGCAAAACCGGAGGACGTTATAAAGGAGCTAGGCGAGTCATCCGAAAGCACCATTGAAAATTTTGAGAATATCGTAGGGGTGCTAAAGGATAAGAATATTAAGACCGCAATTATTGTTTCGAACGGTTATCATATTCCGCGAGCAGAGGCACTTTTTAAAAAGATTTCTGCCAAACATGGTCTTTCAATCGAGGCGATGGGTATTCCAGCCGAAGAAATTTTATTAGAACGCTCTCCGCATTATAGAAAATTGGTAGAGCACTACGATGTTACTAAAAAAGCGTTAGAACATCCGGATAAGTTAAGAAAATATATAGAGAAGGAGGGGGCCGGACTATTTTTAGCCCATGTGGACAGGAATGACGTCATTGCCAGAAAGCGAGCTGCAACAAGAAGTAAAAATAATTCATCTCAAGATGAGTGACAATTATTCGAAGTGCGTTAATTTTTGGAATGATTCTAACCTATCTCTAAGTAGGGGATAGTTTTTGAGAGAGGGGTCTTCCTTGAGAAGAAGTCTGGCTTCAGCCCGAGCTTTTTTGATTAAATCCATATTAGCCAGGGAAGCCATACCAAGATCGGGCATACCCGATTGTTTAACTCCGAAGAATTCTCCCGGTCCTCGGATCTTCATATCTTTTTCTGCCAGCTCAAACCCGTCGTCGCACTCTACCAGGGCTTTAAGGCGTTTGTTTATTGACTTATCTCCCGTAGATGAAAGAAGAAGACAATATGATTGGTGTATATCTCGGCCGACCCGGCCTCGGAACTGATGAAGTTGAGCTAAGCCGAAACGTTCAGCGCTTTCGATCATCATTATTGTTGCGTTTGGGATGTCCACACCGACCTCAATTACCGAAGTCGAAACAATAATATCATATTCACCGTTCTTAAATTTATCCATTACCTCGTTTTTTTCTTTTGGCTTAAGTTTGCCATGGAGCATCGCTACTCTTAGATCGGGAAATACTATTTCTGATAGTTTTTTGTATTCTTCCTCAACGGCCTTAACTTCTGCCCAAATTAACTTCATTTGTGAAGTTAATTTGCCCTGAGCTGGTCGAAGGGCTTCACTCTCTTTGCTTATTTCTATTCTGGGGCAAACTACGAAAACTTGCCGGCCCCTTTTAACCTCTTCCCGTACAAACTGGTAGTTAGCGGTTCTTTCTCTGGGCATAATTATTTTTGTAATTATTTTTTGTCGGTTTTTAGGTTTTTCTTTGATTAAAGATATGTCTAGATCCCCATAAATTGTTAAGGCTAACGTTCTTGGAATCGGTGTAGCTGTCATCGATAGAAGGTGGGGGACTGGTTCAAGATCTTTCTGTTTAGCTAATGCAGATCTTTGCTGTATACCGAAGCGATGTTGTTCATCTATAACAACGAGGGCGAGTTTATTAAATGAGACATCTTTTTGAATCACGGCGTGAGTGCCGATAATAATATTTACCTCACCCGAAAATATTTTTTGTTTAAGAGATTTTTTATCGATTTTTTGATCGTTGAGCTTTGATTCGGAACCGGTAAGAAGACAGGTCTGGATAGATTCGTCCCTCATTATAGAGGCGATGGTTTTGTAATGCTGATGAGCGAGAACTTCAGTTGGGACCATAAAAACCGTCTGATATCCCTTCTTGGCGACTTGATAAGTGGCGGCAAGAGCTACAACTGTTTTACCTGAGCCGACGTCTCCTTCCATTAGGCGATTCATTGGGTAGTTTTTTTGGAGGTCTTTTAAAATTTCCCAAAGGGCAATTTTTTGATCGGTTGTAAGTTCAAAAGGAAGGTCGGCAATAAATTTTTGAATAAGCGGCTGGTCAAACTCTATTGATACCGACTTGAGCTGATTTATTTTTCGTCTTTCAAGGAGGGCTTTTATTTGGAATAAGAGTAAATCTTCGAATGCAAAACGCTCTCTGGCTGTTTCAGCTTTGGAAAGTTCACTGGGGTAATGAATGTCGGACAGTGCTTGAGATAGTTCCGGAAAGCTGTATTTGGTCCTAACTGAAGAGGGGAGCGAGTCATTAAGTTTAATATTTTCGAGAAGAGGCTTAATTAAAAAGCGGAGATATTTTGAAGTAACGCCTTCCGTTTCTGGATATACTGGAACAAGGCCGGTGGTGTGCTTCAGATTAGAGTTATGAATTATGAGTTTTGAATTAAGATTTTCTTTGTCTTGATTCATTATTCTTAATTCATTATTCATTATTCGCTCATAGGTCGGACTCGATAAATAAAGTCCATGCTTATTCAGGCTGGCCTTGCCGGCTAAACTTACGAGGGTTCCCTCGGTGAGCTGGTTCTCTATATATTGCTGATTGAACCAAACAACCTTAATTGCTCCTGATGAATCGCCGACAATAGCATTGGTAACCGACATTCTTTTAGGAAAAATTCGCCGGCTTGATATTTTTAAGACCTCACCCTGTATATTCACTCTTTGTCCTGGTTCAACCTGAGAAATTTCTACTGTTTCAGAATAGTCATCGTAACGGACTGGAAAATGCCAAAGGAGATCCTTGAGAGTCTTAATGCCGAGCTTATTAAGTCGGGCAATGTTTCTAGGGCCGACATTGCGAAGCTTGTCGATTGGTAGCGATAAGTTCATATCCATTTTTAGGGCATTCCTAACTTGCGCATTATTTTAACACTTTAATTACAATATCAAAAGCCCCAACTGGGGCTTTTGATATTGGTGTATTTACGAAGACAGGATTGGAACCGAATATTGCAAGAATTAAGAATTTGGCAGGGAGTACTCCAACCAGCCGTTAATCCACTTTAATCTACCATAAATAATGCGGACAAAAAGAGCCCCAAGCGGAATTGGATTCCACCACGACTGGGTTGCTAAAACAGAAAAGTTATTGGGCTTTACTTATGATGCTATCGAAAGATTTAAAAATGGCACTCCACAAGTCAAAAGAGAGATGTTGGCCTATCTCGGTTCGAACCACTCTCTTTTCAACCAAAAACTCACGCTAGACCTAGAGAAACCTCTTCTTTATATGGAGGAGGCTTCTCAAGAGGTTGAGGCAATTCACAAACGGTTAGAACCTCTAAAAAGTGGCATAAACAAAGAATTACTTTGGGATGAGTATGCTGAAAATGATGTATTGTGCGCTCACGAGGAATCGAACCTCGATTTGAAGATCCGCAATCTTCTGTCCTATCCGTTGAACGATGAGCGCATTTAATTAAATTTTTGCTAGTTTAATGTATCCATCGGCTACTATTTTTTCAATAAAATCTTTTCTTTTCATCCTCTTAAGTTTACTCTCTATTCTTCTGGCTACGAGTAGTGAGTCTACTTCTTGAGTTAATACTATTCTAGGTGAATCCATATTTCTGGTGGTTTGGGTATGGCCTAAGAGATGTTGTCTTAGCCGGCGGTATACATCTGATGTGCTGCCAATATAAAATTTTCCATTTTTATCTTTTAAAATATAAATATATGCCTTCATGGATTTCTAGTTTGTCCTATCCGCCCCGACGATTCTGTCGGGGAGCCGACCAGGGCGTCGGCTTTGAACGACGAGGGCGAATTATAAGCCGATTTTACGAGAGATTATATCAACCAACGAATGTTCATGTTCTCTCTCCGGCAGAAAATTTATAAGAAGCGATCTTACTGTAAGAGGATTATTATTCTCTATTGATACCGTTACGTAGGGCATGTACCATTTTTTTGATTCTAAACTCAACTCTTTTAAATTACCCGGATCGTAATTTATCCAGAACGACTTCAGGTCCCTATAATAATACATCACATCTCCTATAACCACCCCTCTTTGATCTATAACGATCCTCGATATCTCTGGACGCTTTGTCGAGTATAATACTAAAACTAAGGACGACAGAAGAAGGAAAATTGATGTCAGTGTGTCTTGGCCGAAAAACAACAAGCCACCGCCACCCAAAGCGAGGGCAATTATCACCAGAGAAAGATATTTTTTCTGAGGGTTAAAGTAAAACGACGGCGCCTGCCAGCTTATCCGAGGCGGTTGTTTATTCGGGGGCAAAGACGGTATTTTAGCTGGTATCTTGGCCACCGCTTTTAGGGAAGAAGAACCCCCCTCTTTTTTTAAGATTTTTTTGGGCGGTTCTTTGACCGGTGGTTTTTGTTTTTTTCTTAAATCTAGGACTTGGGTCATGCGGTGTATTCTGAAATTAGCTCGAACGGAATTCGCTCCTCGCCGCGCTGTGCGCGGCTCGGATGAATCGGGCGGGCAAAATGAATTTTGAAACTGAGGGTATTAACAATTTCAAGTTTTTAATGAGTTAAGCATAACTCATTTCAGTGAATTTTTCAATTTAAAATTATTGAAAAATTCACTGGCTTTGGCGGCAAATTCTCGCAAAAAATTCCCGTGCTGGTCGATGCACGGGAATAAAATACACCGTTCGTGAATTATTCGCCCCCCTTCACTGGATACTTATCGTTGAGAGTTTGAAGGGCGGTGATTGCTTCACTGGTAGGAATGCGACCGGACTTTACGCCATCCTCAATTCGTTCCATTACTGTGATGATAGCGTCTAGTTCGTCAACTGGTTTTTCTTCAGGTACAGATGTTTCCGATGTTACGTCCTTCTCGGGATACTTGCTGTTGAGGTCTCGAAGTAGTTGCGACGCTTCCTCGGCAGGAATCCGATTCCATTTCACCCCTTTCTCGATTTGCTCTGCAAGATCAAGAAGTTCTCTGTTGTGTCCCGATTCAGTGTTTGGTGTTTGTTCTGGTGATTTCATAGTTTTGTCCTTTCTAAAGATCAAGTTACTAAATCTAGGTTAGAACTTAATCTATTAAAAATCAATTAAATGTTAGTAAATTCGACTTTAAAAAAATTGATGAAAAAATTTCTTTTGCCCTTCCAA
>CAYTBY010000031.1:0-10419 GCA_964436165.1 uncultured Candidatus Saccharibacteria bacterium | reverse complement strand
AAAGGATATAACAGAGCCTTGAATGCGAGTGAGATCAACAAGTTGTATCAGATGGAAAGATAATCCGTTATTGAGGTTAAACCTCAATAATTGAAGGTATTGCAAATTAACTTTAGTCTGATAATATAAATATATGGTTAAGAATAATAAAAAAGAAAATAACAGTTTAGCAACTATGATAGCTAATGGTTTTGATGATATGGGCGGAAGGCTAAATAAGATAGACGTTAGATTAACTGATGTAGAATTAGGGTTAAGTAGTGTCGGGTTAAGATTGGGTAATGTTGAAAAGAAAGTAGATAAGTTAGATTATCAAGTTGATGAAGTTTATGACATTCTCAAGCGTTTTGAAGAAAATGATATCTTAAATCTCCAAAAAAGAGTCCAGACTCTCGAAAGAGTAGTAAAGTCTATCGCTAATCAAATTTCTGCCAAGTAACAAACACTCAGCTTTCCGACGGCCTCATCGATTTATCCCGTTAGACGCGGTACTGTCTAACTGGGACGACGTCCGCATTTACAATCGAGCTCTCTCGGCGGGGGAAATAAATAAGTTATATCAAATGGGAAGGTGATTTTTCATTTGGTCTTTAGCGTGATATTATAATAATATGACTGATATATTGGGCAATATAGCTGAAAATACAAAACCAATTTTCGAAAAATACGGCATAAAGTATGCTGGTGTGTTTGGCTCGTATGCAAGGGGTGAGGCAGGGCCGGACAGTGATATTGATATCCTTGTTTCTTTGGGAGATAGAACTTTCACATTACTTGATTTCATAGACTTGAAGGAAGAAATTATGAATAAATTGCAAAGGCCAATAGATATAATATCAGATAGAGCGATTGTACCTTATTTTAGGGAGTATATTTATAAGGATTTGAAGCCACTTTATTATGAAAAAAGATAACACAGCATATCTTCGTTTAATGATGGACGCCTTTGCTAAAATCAAAGATTATATTGGTGTAATGACATTTGAAGATTTTCTTACAGATAGTAAAACTCAAAGTGCCATAATCATGCAGTTACAAGTTATTGGGGAACTTGCCAAAAAAGTTCCTGAAGAAATTCAACGGCAGGTCATTATACCTTGGAAGCAAATTGCAGGAATGCGAGATATGGTATCCCATGATTATTTCAATTTAGATCTAAAAACAGTCGTCCGACTTTACTCAGGATAACCCTGAGTCTTATGGTTCGATGAACTCACCACGGTGAGCTTGTCGAATCCGTCGAATGGGTCATTTTACACTTTGATTTTTACATTTTAAATTAAGGTGTTTAACTTGAGGTTAAACCTCAACCCACTCCAAGAAATGCAAGAACAAAGACCGACTTTGCAAGCTTGCAAAGATGTTGACAGCATTTTCTAGATTGGTATTCTTAAAATATGACTAAGTCAAAATCACAACTCAAACCAGAGGTTAAGCAAATGTTTACTGGGACCGAAGTTGGAGCTCTTCTTGAAGATGTTGACCAAAAACTCGGTTTTCTTGTTGATGGCCAGAAAGGCCTTGGGCAGAGAATGACCACGTTGGAAGGCGGAATGAAGGGGCTAGAGAACCGAATGACAAGAGTGGAGGTTAAGGTAGACACCATAGAGATGAAGTTAGATACCTTAGAGACAAAAGTAGATACCTTAGAGACGAAAGTAGACACTCTCACCGAAACCGTGGGTGAAATGAAAATCGAACTCTCCGAAGTCAACGAAAAACTTGACCGCAAAGCCGACCGCTCACAGGTCACTCAACTCGATCATCGTGTCTCTATCCTCGAGGCCAAATAATCTGATTCAATCACTCAATTCAATCGACGACGTCCGCATCTATTTACTCCGTTAGAGAAAAGCCGCCCCTAGGTTCAAGGCGAAGGTTCACGATGAGGAACTTCAGCGGGAATCGCCTCGGCTGAAGCCACTCGCTTTGCGAGGGCGTTCTCTAATGGGGCAAGCCGCGCTCTGAACGCTAGTGAGATCAACAAGTTATATCAGATGGGGAGATAAAGTGAAATGTCGACATTTCGAAATATTAAGATATCGAGTGCGAGTGTTGACGATATGCCGAAATTTCGATATATAATCCGATATATTGATATATTGATATATCGAAATTTAATACTATGTCTACTATAAAAAGTTTTGAAGATATTGTAGCGTGGCAAAAAGCGCGGGAGTTGACGAAATTTATTTACGAAATATCCCGAACATTTCGAAATGGGGCAGAAAATATCGAAATGTCGAGATATCGAGATTTCGACAGAGGTCTTGCCAACCAGATACAAAGAGCAGCCGTTTCGGTCATGTCTAATATCGCCGAGGGCTTCGACCGAGGCACACGGCAGGAACTCATAAATTATTTATTCATTGCCAAAGGTTCGTGCGGGGAAGTCCGCTGTCAATTGTATGTGGCCCTTGATGTAAAATATATCGATATGTCGACATTTCGAGAAGGAATGAGGCTGACCGATGAGTGTTCCCGATTATTGCGAAGTTTTATAGAAAAAGTAAAAACCGGTTCAAAAACCGGGTCGCAGTATAAGCATATTATGAAAACCGGCATGTCGGATACGAATAAAATGATTATAGAGATGAGTCCTAAGTTGGGGAAATATTATAATGCCGAGAAGGGGTATATTGATTTTGAGAAGATGAGAGAAGAAGAGAAGGGAAAATAGGGAATATATCGATATATCGAAATCTCGAAATATCGATATGTCGAGTGTCGATATTTCGAGTTATCAAGGTGCCATTTGCTGGTATATCGAAATGTCGAAAAATAACTAAAAATCCCCTTCCGCCAACTGGCGGAGGGGATTTTTAGTCTTTGTAAACAATAAGCCGAGTTCTGTTCCTTCGGCACGATATGTCGAAATATCGATATTTCGCGCCGAAGGCGGTAATAATTTATCTGGGATCGACATTGCTGTCAACCTCGAGCCTTTCGGTAAAACTCAGGGCAATAGCGGTCTAACTTTTCGAAGATCAACTCGACATATCGAAATATCGACATATCGTGAAGTCAACGCTGACCTTGCACTCAAGTAAGGGTTTAGCTCCGACGCTCTTACGAGGTCGGAATCCCGACTGAAACGTCGGGACCGTTTCACTCTGATACTTTTAGCCCTGTATCAGATTAAGCTAAGAATGATCGAATCAAACCTATGGGCTTGCTCTTCTTGGAGTTTCCTCCTTGAACGTCACTGATCGCACCTCTCACATTGCTGTGGACGGGTATTACCCGCTACCGTTTTCTACTCAGTTCGATATATCGATATGTCAATATATCGAGCGAGCGGGAGTGCTCGGACTTTCCTCCCCGCACATAAATTGGTCCTGCTTCAGACTGCGCAAAGCGCCAGGCCAATTTATGTGCGGGGTAATCACCTAGTTTACAAAGATATTATTAGCATACTCTAAAATGGGCACAAAGTCAAAAACATTTGAAAAGAGACGGTTTTCATGGTATCTTCTTGCCATCTTCTCGAGGTTCAATCTAATCCTCGAGGTCGGACCTTGGGGATCTTAATTTCGATATATCGACATATCGATATTTCGAGCATTATCAATGCGAAAATCCGACCTATTTTTCAATGTTCTGCGGTTGCCGATTGATTTTTTGATGCTTTTAACAGCCGGTTTGGCGACTTATTTTTTCAGAACGGAATTGCTCTCGGCTTTCAGGCCCGTCCTTTTTGAGTTTAATTTACCGATTTTGAAATATTTTTACCTGGTTGTTTCTGTCTCATTTTTGTTTCTGGGAATCTTTGCCGTCTCGGGTCTTTATTCTATGAAATCCCGGCTCCGTCTGGGTGAAGAATTTTTTAAAATTATAATCGCTTCTTCGGCCTCGATACTTTTGTTGATAATTTATATCTTCTTGAGGCAGGAACTTTTTGATTCGAGGTTCTTGGTTATCGGCGGATTGTTTTTTGCTATTTTATTTGTTTGGATAGGCAGGTTGATTATCCGGCAAGTCCAGAAAATAATGGTGGCTAAGTATAATTTTGGCGTTCACAATATGATCGTTATCGGCAATAATGACGGGGCGGTTAAACTTGCCGAAGACATAAAAAAAGATCCGTCTTCCGGCTATCGTCTGGTTAAACAGCTTGCCGGTCCGGATATATTGGAAATAAAATCAGTGGTTGATAATCCTGGGATAGATGAGGTTGTTTTAACCCATCCCCATTACGAGGAAGATAAAATTGTTGAACTTGTTGATTTTTGCAGTGAGAATCACATTGTTTTTAAATTTGTTCCTAACATTTCCCAGCTTTTGACCAGCAATTTTTCGATTGATATTTTCAAGGGCTTGCCGTTTATTGAGATACAAAGAACTTCGCTCGATGGCTGGGGCAGGGTTATCAAAAGAGTGATAGATGTTTTGGGAGCGTTGTTTGGTCTTATTATACTTTCGCCAATTTTTGCTATTGTTACCCTTGGAATTAAATGGGAAACGGAAGGACCCGTTTTCGTAAAGCTTAGAAGGGTTAGCGGGAATAGAGAGTTCAATCTTTTTAAGTTTAGATCAATGGTTGAAAATGCCGAAGAGCTAAAGCCGTACCTAGTGATGTACAACGAAAGGACGGATGGCCCGTTGTTTAAAATGCGGGATGATCCGCGAATAACAAAAATCGGCCAGGTCATTAGAAAATTTCGACTCGATGAATTGCCCCAATTGTGGAATGTACTTCTAGGTAACATCAGTTTGGTTGGCCCGCGACCTCATCAGCCAGACGAAATTGCTAACTACCACAGACATCATCGCAAGGTCTTGGCGATAAAGGGAGGAGTTACCGGCTTGGCCCAAGTCTCCGGAAGTTCTGACCTTAATTTTGAGGAAGAAGTAGCCCTGGATAGTTTTTACATAGATAATTGGTCATTGTGGCTGGATATGAAAATTATATTTAAAACTGTAATAAAGATGGTAAGCGATAAAAGCGCAGTCTAAATGTAAAGTTAAAAAATCAAAATGCAAAATGACAGTGTAAAATAATAAAACTTTAAGATTTTGAATTGTCATTTTTAATTTTGATATTTACATTTTAAATTATTACAATGCGTATCGCCCTAGTTCATGAATATTTAAATCAGTTCGGTGGAGCCGAGCGGGTGCTTCAGGTTTTGTGTTCCATGTTTCCGGATGCGCCAATCTATACGCTTTTTTACGACCAGGAGGCAACGGGCGGGGTTTTTAACGGCCGAGAAATAAGGACATCTTTTTTACAAAAAGCCCCGTTTATTAAAACGAATCACCGGCTTTTCCCGCTATTTATGCCGATTGCCATCGAGCAGTTTGATTTCTCCGATTTTGATATTGTTTTGTCAATATCAGCCTCGTTCGCCAAAGGGATAATAACAAAACCAGGTACCAAGCATATTTGTTACTGTCTGACTCCGCCAAGATTTTTATGGGATGACAGCCAGAAATTTATGGATGAATTCGGTTATCCGAGTTTTATTAAAAACGCAATCACACCGTTGATTAGTTATCTAAGATTGTGGGACAGGGAAGCGTCTTTCAGGGCCGATAAGTTTATCGCTATATCCGGCTTTGTGAAGGAAAGAATTAGAAAATACTATATGCGAAACGCTGAGGTCATATATCCACCCGTTAATTTAGCCAGGTTTTATATTTCTCCGGAAAATAAAGATTATTTCTTCATGGCCGGTCGGCTCGTGTCTTATAAGAAATTCGATATTGCCGTAAGGGTTTTTACGAAACTGGGCTGGCCGCTTAAAATAGCCGGAATTGGTCCGGAGTTAAAACGTCTCAAGAAAATAGCTGGTAAAAATATAGAATTCCTGGGTTTAGTATCGGACGAAAAACTTGCCAATCTGTATGCCTACGCCAGGGCCTTTATATTTCCACAGGAGGAGGACTTCGGCATTACTCCGCTTGAGTCAATGGCTTCGGGCCGTCCGGTCATAGCTTATCGAAGCGGCGGAGCGATTGAAACTGTGATTGATGGTGAGACGGGGATGTTCTTTTATGAACAGACAGAGGAATCATTAATTAAGACATTGATAAACTTTAAAGAGAAAGACTTTGATCCGGTAAGGTGTAGGTTACAGGCAGAGAGGTTCGATACCTCTATTTTTAAAGAGGCCATCCTAAAAAAATTAACCTAATTTCTAATTGACCTAATCAAATCCCAAATCCCAATTTTAGGTCAATTAGAGCAGTTAGAAATTTACAGTGATTATTGGTATCGATATTCGTGTTTTGGGCAGTAGCGTAAGAAGCGGAGTAGAAGAATACACCGAGAATTTACTCGCTCATCTTTTACCGTTGGATGACAGTATAAAATTTAAATTATTTTTTTCTTCTTTCCGCGGCAAATTAAAAGACTATGATTGGCTCCATTTAAAAAACGTTGAATTGTTTCAATTTCGAATTCCCAATAGAATTTTATTTCTATCATCGGGATTAGCCAACTTCCCAAAAGCTGATAAATTGATAGGCGGAGCGGATGCTTTTTTCTCGCCCCATTTTTTTATTACTTCGTTATCTGCCGAGTGTAAAAGAGTGACCACTTTTCATGATCTATCCTACGTTCGCTTTCCGGAATTTTTTTCTTGGCGGAAAAACATTTGGCATAATTTCGAAATGAATCCCCATTGGCAATCCCGCTTTTCTGATAAGCTGATCGCCGTTTCGGAATCAACTAAACAAGACCTGGCAAAATTATATGGCGTTGATCCGGCAAAAATAGAAGTGATACATTCAGGGATATCGCCGGAGATGAAAAGGCCATCGGCAGAGGAGATTGCTGATTTTAAAATTAAAAATAAACTTCCGGATAAGTTCATTTTATTTTTAGGCAAGCTCGAACCGAGAAAAAATATAGTGGGAATAATAAAAGCTTTTAATATTTTGAGGTCGAACCTCACGACCTTGAGGGAAGACATCCATCTGGTGATCGTCGGTTCCAAAGGATGGCTGTATGAAGATATATTTAAAAATATAAACATATCAAAGTTTAAAAATCAGATAATTTTAAAAGATCATATAGTCGACGAAGATAGGAGGTTTTATTATGGAGCGGCGGAGGTTTTTGTTTATCCATCCTTTTTTGAAGGGTTTGGGTTCCCTCCTCTGGAAGCAATGGCTTGCGGCACACCGGTAGTTGTCTCTAACAGCTCATCCTTACCAGAGGTGGTTGGGGATAGCGGTATATTGGTCCAACCCCACAATATTGATGAAATTGCCGGGTCAATTACTAGAATTTTGACGGATAAGGAGTTTAAAAAGAAAATAACAGACCTAGGTATTAAAAAAGCGAGTACCTTTAACTGGAGAAAAACTGCTGAAAAAACTTTGGATTGTATTTTAGGTAACTCTTATAAAACCTAGTCATCTCGCGGTTCTCGAGATATAGAAGTTGAACTTTCGAAATCTTTAAAGTTCAACTTCGAAGGTGACAATTTTTAGTATTGTGCGACTAACTTTAACAAGAAATGACTTGCTCGATTAAGTTTTTCAGTAATTTTTTATTTTGTCTAAGTGATTATGATTTTAAAATCAAATTGCCTAAGTTACCCCATACTTTATTAATGTTTCTTTTAACCATTATTAACGTTTAGTATGGGTACTATAAATATTTCCATGGAATGATCCTGACTAATAGCAAGATCAAAATAGAATCGTTTTTAAATAACGTAAATTTAACGTAAATTTATGAGCGGATTCTTCTTGATTTTGTATATTTCCGTTGATTTTAGGCTTAGTTTATCGCTATTTATGTGTATTTTTAGTCTTATGAATCGGCGGCTTTCTTCTAGCTAGCCAGGTTGTCAAATAACTGAATATTTGAGGCCTAGGCCGAATAAACTTATAGACTAAATTTGTTAAATTTTTAGCTATAGTTATCCACTTGCGCGAGTATGCTCATATTTAATATAATACATATAGTTATTGAACATCTCGCGATTCTCGTGGATCTCGAGATTCGATAATTCTTTTTGTAAGTTCGTTAAAAATATTATTCGAGTGTGCGCATTCGTAGTGCGCTATTCGCATACATTTTCTGCGCTCAATGGAGTTTTTGTTAAACCATTGAGTTCATGAAGGGAAAGTCTCTAAACAAAAGAAAAAATTTCCGCCGACTGGCGAATCGAAAAAAAATATCAGGTAAAGCTGATCAACTTCTTGCATTACCGGAGGGATATTTTTCTTTAATCGTCCTGTCTGAGAAGTATGGCTATGCCAAAGACTATATCGGTTGGCTTTCGAGAACCGGCCGAATCAAAGCCGTCCGGTTTGGTAAATATGGCCAATGGTATGCTTCTAAAATTTCGTTGAAGAATTACATATCTGCCCTCGCTAGCGCTAGCGAACAAAGATATTTAGTTCAAAAGGCCAATTCGACGAAAAAACAGGAGGTAATTTCTTCTTTAACTCCAGGGGTAGTTGCAGAGCTAGCAGTTGCCGACAGTGGCATTGCTTCCGGATCTTCAGCTGACTCTGGTGAAAGGGCTGTTCCTTCAGAACCGTTAGTTAAACAAACTCCGTCAAAGGTATCAGAACCGACCGAGTTTTCGGCGCCGTTCGTAATGACGACGGAACCGAAAACTCGGCCGGTCGTACCTCCATTGATTTCGAAAGAAATCGATAAACCAGTTCCTTCCATTGTTCTTTTTGAAAAAAATAAAAGTTCTTTGATCGAAAATTCCACAAGCGCAGAAAAAAAACGAACTGCGACAAAAAGAATAAATGCCGTCCTGACAGCTTCCATACTGCTGGGCGGCATTTTTATTTTCTTATATTCTTGGCCATTCTTACCGTCATCTTTTCGAGAATCTGTTTACTCAATCGGTAGCGGCATAAGATCGCCGTTAAGTTATCTTTTTAATAAATTTAAAGGTTTTGGAGAGCCGATTTACATAACTATTATTAGCGGCGGTAGGGGTGAGCGGGGAGAGGCGGGAGTCCCGGGTGCTCCCGGCCGACCGAGCGGTGTCGGTGCAACTGCTATCCGAGAAGTCAGAGTAACTCAAGATTTAACTCCTGGCCAGATCAATGCTATTTACGGCCAGATAAATTCTGCCAATTCCAGAATAGATGCTCTTAGCTCCCAGATCTTATCTTTGTCTACTAGCATACCTTCGATTCAGCCCAATAATTATTATCCAATTTTTCAGCTTCCCCCGACTAATACCATCGGGATCGGGCCGGTCACTCTTAATCCAAATAAAGTAGAAACAGAAACACTCACTGTTTCCGGAACGGCCACAATAAATATTCTCAACGTTACAACAGATTTTAAAGCTGGAGGATATGCTTCGGCATCTAAATATTTCGGAGGAGGACTTTCCGACTGTGATACTGAATCCCAAACCCTTAATTGGGACGAGACTACTGGCAAATTTTCTTGTTTAACTGACGGAGGTGGGAGCGGTGTTACCATAGAACTAAGAGAATTAAATGCTTTCCAGGATACCAATGTCGCCACCATCTCCTTTGATCCGGGCGCCTTTGCCTTAGCCGCCTCCGGCACGGATGATGTCATTGTCAGATTAGACTACACCAATGGTCCCGCCTCCCGAGCCATCGATCAGACTATCTCCGGTTTCTGGGAATTCAGAAAGGGAGCTTCTTTCTCAAGCGACGTTGAATTCAGAAACAACAGTGCCGGCTCTATTTTCGCCATCTTCTCTTCCACCTCCTTAGGAAGATTCGGCTTAGGGGATGCCACGCCTGAAGCCTATTTTGAGATTGCCTCGAGTACGGGAGTAACCGCTTCTATTTCCAATACCTTCTATGTGGATGCGACGAATAAATTTGTTGGGATAGGTTCGTCGTCGCCCCAGGCATACCTATCTATTAGAGGCACAAGTGCAACAAGTTTAAATCCATTATTAAGCATTGCCTCTGTGTCTGGATCAAATTATTTGACGGTTACTAAAGGCGGGAATGTGGGGATAGGAACGACGGGGCCGGTAAACCCTCTCCACATTGTTACCAGTAATCAGGTTGTATTGAAAATAGAAAGTTCTAATGCAGTAGCAACCGGCCTAGATCTGATTAATACATCAACCAACGGTCGTGAGTGGGTTTTTTACTCAACCGGCAACACTAGTTACAATAGTATTCCATCGGGAACTTTAGTCTTTCGGGACGCGACGATAGGGGGAACTGCTGGCGATCGAGTAGTAATTGATTCTTTTGGTTATGTCGGTATCAACACAATTGCCCCTTCTGCTAGACTTGAGGTCCAGGGCACGGCCTCGGCCTCTTACTTCATGGCCTCGGGCAGTGTCCAATTCGCCTCTAATGTCGCCACTGCCGGCTATTCAAGATTCGGTTCGACCGTTACCGGCCATTCCAACTATATGAGATCCGCCCACGACCTCTTAATCTCCGGCGACTTAGAAGTAAAGGGGACCGCCTCCTTTGCCGGCAATGTCTCTG
>CAYTBY010000030.1:0-11173 GCA_964436165.1 uncultured Candidatus Saccharibacteria bacterium | reverse complement strand
AGATAAATACTCGCCAACTTACATGAATTATCAACCAATATTTATACAGTCTCTAATCGTCTATTGACCGATTGGGCGAGAATGGTTAAATGTAACCACCTTAACAATTATGGAGGTAGTCATGGAATTTACACCCGAACGCTCGGTGTATCTTAACGACGAGATAAATGCCAAAACTTCGATGGAAGTAATTACGACAATATCGAAGTTACATGTTGACGATCCCAAGCTAACGATTACTTTATTTATAGCTTCCAGCGGTGGCAGTGTCGATGACTCTTTTGCCACATACGACTACATAATAAGCATACTAAAACCCAAATTACAGACAGTTGCTTTGGGCGAGGTTAGCTCTGCAGCGGTTCCTCTGTTCTTGATGGGAGAGCTAAGATATATAACCAACTTGGCGCTCATAAGATTCCATAGATTTTCATTGGGCGATGCTCAAAATATTACTTCAAAAAAAGCTAAAGAAATAATCAAAGATCTGGATAGATCAGAGGCAAAGTATGTAAATATTTTAAAGGAAAGGTCAGACGGAAAAATTACTGAGGAGGTGGCAAATACCCTTCTTGATGACCGTGTTGCTGTTACGGCAACCCAAGCGGTAGAACTTGGTCTTGCCCATGAGATACTTTGATATCTAAACAAAGTTATTATGGTAACCTTGAATTATGGTGGTTCCGATGTCTCTGCTTACTTGCAACCAACATTGACTATCTCTAACAACCATGCTAATATGTTAGCACGGGTTTAAGCTCTTTAAGGTAAGGTAAAAAAATGGATAAAACCAAGTCACCCTGTTGCAATGCCAAAATCTATGCTTCCCGAGGAGACGGCGTCACCATCGGATCCTGTTCAAATTGTGGCACAGATGTATGTCGAGTTAATCCACGCACTGGCCGGCAGGAATGGCTCAACGGAAAATCTCCCTGGTATTCAGGTAATGACCTTCAGCTAATGAGTGCATAATTTTTTGTTCATAAGCCCACCCAAGAAGGTGGGTTTTTAATTACCCCATTTCCCACAAAATTAAACTTGCTACTATAGTAACTCACCAAAGTAGTTCTAATGTCCTTCGCTGGGACTGAGTTTATTAAAGTATCTTCCGCAACATCTTTAGCGCTGGAGAAGGATCTGGCCGACGTTAACAGCTGATCCGCAATTAAGATAGAGGTTTTTGGGCAGAGTTTTGCTGGAAAGAGTCAGCACTTTGTAACCGTAGCCGGACAAATAATATTCTGCTCCGCCGACAGATATCCATCTGGCATCGCCAGATCGGTTATCGAACATAACCTGAGTGCCGTTTTTGTAGGTAACATTATTGGGAATTGCCTGGCAGGTAATATCAAACTGGATCCTTCTCCCACTAAAATCTTTGACTAGCTGATCGTATGTTTTTACTTGTTGAGTTGTTCCTTTCTTTACAGGAGCAGTGCCAGTCAGTTCTTCTTTTATAGTTTCCTTAAAAGAGTCTGACTCTTTTTGATTATTTGTTGAGCTACTTAATACAACCAGACTGATAATTGCTGTAACGACGTAAATTCCCAACAACATCCATGTCTTTTTGGTAAAATTGGTATTTGTCATTCTTCTACTTTAAAACAATACGATAAATTATTCAAAAGTTATTTATCCACCGAAATGGCTTTTCTTGCAAAAATTGTTTTTAAAATGTAGATTAGACCAAAAGAACATTAACAAATGGAGCCTTATGCCGCTCAGACTGGAAGACTTTGATGTATCTCCCGAGAGGGGATTTTTGCCAGATCAAGATCCACTGACGGAATTACCAACCGGATGGGAATTTTTAGATCAGGTCGGGAATGAATTGCCAGAACTTATAGAATCAGGAAGGATTTTGACTGTAGCTAAAACTTTGCCCATACCTCCACCTGAAGCCTTTGATAAGATTAAGGAAAGGGAAAGAGAGCTTAGGCTTATTTGGAAGAGATACTCTCATCTTCAAAGTGCGTATGTCAAAATTCAAGATGAGACAAAGGGCCCCGTGGTAATATGTAAGAATCTCGCTGGGCCAGTGTGCAATGTTTCAGAATTACTAGATATGCCTCCGATTCTTCAATATGCTCCCTATGCACTTTGGAACTGGAAAAGGAAAGATCCGCTAGGGCCTATCGTGGTTGACAATCTTGAGTTAATACAGACATTTAGCAGAGCACCGGATCAATCGTGGTTCATATTGATACATAATGACATTGAGAACAAAGCCGGACTAGCGATAAATTCTTTGTGGCAAAATGCTTTGGGCGAAATGTCTCCGGAGACTACCCTTTTGAATACCAATTTGTCTTTAGATGGTGTGATCGCCACGATGAAAAGAATGCCGGAGCATACAACGCCGGATACTTACGATAAGATAAGAAAATGGATCATGTTCTTCCACAGCGTAATTTATGAGGGTGTCGGTAAATATGGTGGTCAGCCCCAAACGTTTCCCGGCCAGACTGGAGCTCAGACATCCTTTGAGCAGGCAGTTGAAGCCGGATTACAAATGCCCCCACTTGATAAAAATAACCGCTTGGCGGTTTTCCTAATGCAAATGCGTGGACATATGCCAAAGAAACATAGAGAGTTTGTTGATTATTTGGAAAATATTTCAAGGGTAAGAGATGTTGTATGTGAGTCGGCTCCGTATCTTATTGATTTGTATGATCGGTGCGTTGAGCAACTTTTGGAGTTTCTTGCCATACATTATGGCTATGCAACTTTCTATATTTTCAAAAAGACGGGTCAGGTTATAGGAACGGGAGGTAGTCCATACCTAATCCAATTAAGGGGCCGGATAGAAGAAAGATGGGAAAAATGTTTTATAAGGAAAAGGACAGAGCAAGATTGCGAAGCGTTCATAGATCGGCAGTTAAAAATGGTTGAAGAGCTGGTTGCGGCATGATAGATAACTTAACGCCAGAGAAGAACGAGATTTTGGGAGAGCTGGATGAACTAAATTCTTTTCTTGGTCTTGCTAAGTCCCTCACTGTTTGCGATGACCAAGCTCAACTTCTGACCGGAATTCAAAATAATCTTTTTCTTGCCCAGGCGGAGATTGCTGGCGTTGCAGGTAAAGTTCTGATTCCTGGCAAGATAAGACACGAAGATGTTCTGTTCATTGAAAGTAAAACGGTCGAGATGGAGCAGGAGCTTGGCGAGCTCGATCATTTCATTGTTCCTGAAGGCCATCAGCTATCATGCGTTCTTCACGTGGCTAGAACGATAGCCCGCAGAGCAGAGAGAAAGCTATGGCCGCGTAAGGATGACTACGAAGACCTGGTTTGTTATTTGGACAGAGTGGCTTGTTTATTATTTGCCATGGCGAGGGTAGTCAATCAGCAGAATGGCTTTCAAGAAAAACCGCCGGCTTATTATGGCCGGCATCTCTCAGAAAGGAGAGGAGCCCGATGAGCGAGCAGAAGAAAGACGACGGCAAGAAGGCCAAGGATTTGATGGATTCTCTGCGGGGTTGTTTCGATGAAGCGAAGGCCAAAATTCAAGAAATAGAAAACAAGAAAAAACTGGAAAGACAACGGCGCAAGAAGGTTAAAGACGATTACAATAAATGGCTTGAAGAACAAAGACCTGAAGCCGAAAAAGCTGCTCAAATAATTCTTGAATGGGTCAAAGATTTTTTAGCCTCGAAGATGTGGGAAGAAATTACATCTTCTCTGCGCAGTTTGAAGATGGGCAACGAAGGTGACGAGGAGCTGATCATCAATCACTTGAGCATATCTCGAACCGTTATCTATGATGGTCCAAGTCCTAATCCCTACCATCCCCATGGAAAACAGGGCTATCAATCTTTTTTTATTGATCTTGCTGGAAGCCTTTTTGTTCACGAGGATGTGAAATACGGCAAATCGTATAAGCTTAAAAGTATTGAGGAAATGATGAGATACGTTGATCTGGTAGTTCTGGTCGAGGTAGCAAAGACGATGCAAGACGATAGCATCTGGGATATTATTAAAGAAAAATTAGCAGAACGCCTGAAGAAGGCAGTTCCTAAATTTGATGATCTGCTAGATTTATAGGGTATGTAAAACGGCGAAACTAAGTCTGACTTGGCGAAAGCCGTTTTTTATTTGAAAAAAAATGAATTATGTTGTAAAATTAGATAATTAAAACTTTCTTTTGTCGGTGTAGCTCAGTGGTAGAGCACTTCCCTCATAAAGAAGTTGTCGCAGGTTCGATCCCTGCCACCGACACACTACTTCGCCAAAGCTTAGAAGCGTACAGCAATGACAACAACATTTCAACACCAACTTCATAAATTCGATTCAGGCTTGCGTTTGGTTACTATACCCATGCCGGCCACCAAAACGGCCACGGTTTTTGTGCTGGTCGGAACGGGCTCTAAATATGAGACCAAGGAGATAAACGGAATCTCTCACTTTCTCGAACACATGATGTTCAAAGGAACCGAGAAGCGTCCCGGAACAATGGATATTGCCCGGGAGCTTGATACTATCGGGGCTGAGTACAATGCTTTTACGGGCAAGGAATATACTGGCTATTATGCTAAGGCCAGTGCTGAAAAGTTGGATATTACTATGGACGTTGTCTTTGATATTTTCCTTAATTCTAAATTATCCGAGGAAGAAATTGCTATTGAAAAAGGAGTTATTGTTGAGGAGATCAACATGTATCGGGACCTACCCCAACGTTATGTGAGTGATGTTTTTGAGAAGCTTTTGTATGGCGATCAGCCAGCCGGCTGGGAAATTGCCGGAGAAAAGGAAGTTGTTACTGGCCTGAAGCGTGATAAATTTGTCGATTATTTTAACTCTCATTACGTTGCCGAAAATACGATTGTAGCCGTAGCCGGTAACGTGGATCCGGAAGAAGTTAAGAAAAAAGTTGAAAATTATTTTAAGAAGATCCGTCACGGCAAATCAATCGGTAAGCCGGCAGTAGCCGAAGCCCAAATCGATCCGAGCTTTATCCTAAGTCACAAAAAAACTGATCAGACCCATTTTATTCTCGGCTTCCGATCGTTTAATATGTTTGACGAGAAAAAATATGCCCTAAGCGTCCTAGCTAAAATTCTTGGTGGCGGAATGAGCTCTCGGTTATTCTATGAGGTCAGAGAAAGAAGGGGGCTGGCTTATTATGTTCGCTCAGAAGTTAACCCATATACGGATAGCGGTTACTTGTCTGTCAGCGCCGGGGTTAATAATGAGAAAGCCATTGAGGCGATAAAGGTTATTCTTAATGAGGTTAATAAAGTAAAAACCGATAATATTACCGAGAAAGAGCTTCAACAGGCCAAAGACAATGCCGAAGGGTCAATGGCTTTGGGGCTAGAGCACTCTGACGGAGTGGCGATGAGCTATGCTGATTCGGTTTTATTCCATAACAAGGTTTTGACCCCGGAGGAAGAACTAGATAAAATAAAGAGAGTAACCCTAGATGAGGTTCATGGGGTAGCCGGGGAGGTGTTTAATAACAGCAAGCTTAACTTGGCGGCCATTGGTCCGTTAGAGGACAACGGCACGTTTAAGGATATTCTTAAAATATAATAACTATGCCAGACGGCGCTCACACACACGTTCATATTTCTACCGGAACTATTCTAAGGGCTCTTTTGCTCATTATCTTTTTTGTTCTTCTCTATATATTAAAGGATGTCATAATTATTTTCTTATTTGCGATAATAATAGCCTCGGCCATAGCTCCATTTGGGAACTGGCTTGATACCAAAGGATTTCCTCGTCTATTCGGTATTCTTGGTCTTTATCTTGCCATCTCTGGCTTGGCGATTTTTGTATTGTCGTTGATTGTGCCGTATATCGCTGATGAAGTTTCGCAGCTATCAACAACCCTTCCGGCAATAGTAGAGAGAGTTTCTACCTCTCTTGAAGACGTCCAAAAAGGTTCGCCCCAATACCTCGATTTTATCAGTGAGCTTCAAAATATACTGGATAGCTTTTCTGTCTACTTACAGCAATCGTCTCAGTCGGCTATAACTTTGATAGTCGGTGTTTTTGGCGGAGTGATGTCGTTTATCGCTATTTTGATAATTTCTTTTTATTTGTCGGTAATGAGAGGAGGGATAGAAACTTTCATCGAATCAGTTGTTCCGGCAAAATACGAGGCTTATTTAATGGATTTGTGGAGACGTTCTGAAAATAAAGTCGGACGCTGGATTCAGGGCCAATTGCTCCTTGCTTTGATAGTCGGTCTTACGGTATATATCGGTCTTTCCTTGATGGGCATTAAGTTTGCTTTAGTATTAGGGATACTGGCAATGGCATTTGAGATAGTGCCAATCGTTGGTCCGGTCTTAGCCGCTATTCCGGCGGTATTTCTGGCCTTTCTTCAGGATCCACGGCTGGGGTTGTGGGTGCTACTCTTTTACGTGATAGTTCAACAGCTTGAAAACCACTTGCTAGTTCCAGTAGTCCTTGGCAAAACAACCGGCCTAAATCCCGTAGTTGTAATTTTATCTTTATTGATTGGAAATCAAGTCGCCGGAATATCGGGTATGCTTCTTTCGGTGCCGATTGCCACTATAATCGTTGAGATGCTGGAGGATATGGCCAAACATAAGGAAGAAGCGAAACATAATGGAGCTCAACCGGGGTTGAGCAATTAACCTAATTAACCTAATTTCTAATTAACCTAAAAATAACAGATCTAGTTTTTATTAGGTCAATTAGAATAATTAGAGCAATTAGAATAATTTCTGATGCTCTATATCGTCGCTACTCCAATTGGTAATCTCGAAGATATAACTTTACGAGCCATCAGCGTTTTGAGAAGCGCTGATTTTATTTTGGCTGAGGATACGAGGGTAACGAGGATACTATTGAATAAATATAATATTAGGTCTCCAGAAGCCTTGCTTCTGGAAAATCCTCGAAGCAAGGCTTCTGTTGTTAGTTACCACCAGCACTCCAAGTTTAGAAAAATAGAACAAATAATCAGTTGGCTGAAGGAAGGTAAAACTCTAGCCCTGGTTACTGATGCCGGAACACCGGGAATCAATGATCCCGGAAATTATCTGGTAATGAAATGTCTTGAAGCGATGCCGGATTTGAAAATTGTTCCGATTCCAGGGGCAAATGCGGCAGTTACCGCACTAAGTATAAGCGGATTTCCGACTGATAAGTTTATATATCTCGGCTTTCCTCCCCACAAGAAAGGAAGACGAACATTTTTCCAAAGAATCAATCTCCTTGATGACACTATTGTTTTTTACGAATCGAAGCATAGAATATTAAAAGCATTGCAGGAGCTAAAAGAGTTCTCTGTAATTAGTAATAGGCAAATCGTAATTGCTCGGGAATTGACCAAGCAATTTGAGACCATCTATCGGGGTACAATAGACGAAATAATGTTAAAATTAAACAGCCACAAGGATAATCTTTTAGGTGAGTTTGTGGTGGTAGTTGGCCCCAGAGAAAAAGAAAAAAATAATGAAGAAGAGTAAGAACTATGTCAGTAGAAGCACCAACAATTGAGAAGAGACAAGAATCTGAAAAGAAAGTTGAGCTTAAGGAAGTAGCTGAGCTTGAAGAGCCGGTCAAGAAAATAATAGAAAAAGTAAGAAATAGAATTGAGCATGGAGATTATGGCTTAATAATCGGTGATGATGCTTCGGGTCGTATACCAGCCTTAATCCTCGGCAGTTTTATTCAGAAAGTTTCAGAACAAAAAGGTCTGAGGAGGCCAAATATTATCTTCATCCCCGGTAAGCTAGAGATGGAGTCTTGGCCGGGGAAGATGTTGAGTTCTGTCAAACTTAACCAAAAACAGTCCGAAGAATTAGATGAGTACATGTCTAGTCACGGCGCTAGTAAGGAAAAGAAAATCCTTATTGTTACCGATACACGTAGTTCTCGACAAGAAATTCAGGAATCGATTAACCAATCAAGAGAAGATGCCGATACTGTCGTCGAGCATTTAATTGATTGGTATGAATCCCGTTAGAGATACCCCAACGGGTTAATACGGAAAGTTATCAGTTAAGGTAATGCAGTGATTTCTTTTACCGCATGGTGGTAGTCAGTGCTTGCACTATCTCTTACGGGACGAATCCCAAAAACAAGAGAAAGAATAACGAAAATTTGATTACCCTATGATTTTATGATATATTGAAGATAATATTATAGATATTAAAAAATGCTTAAACAAACTTATAATCAACACACAATTAATATGCTTCAACAAGAGGTAAATATGCTCCGCTCTCTTGTCATAGGAACTGTCGGTAAAGACAAAGAAGGGAATTAC
This sequence comes from uncultured Candidatus Saccharibacteria bacterium, assembly GCA_964436165.1. GTDB lineage: Bacteria > Patescibacteriota > Minisyncoccia > 2-02-FULL-40-12 > GWA2-44-9 > 2-01-FULL-39-28. The sequence continues at coordinate 2,926 of CAYTBY010000030.1, read as the reverse complement.
AATCCTTATTTCGTGAAAAAGGTTATCAAAGCCAGCGAAGAAAAATCGACCCATACCTTTATAGGCAAGGCCCCTTTTCTTGAGCAGTTGAAATAAAACATGATCACGATTGTTTATGGTGACGTTTTTATTAGATCAGCGCGTAAATTGCCGAAAAAGTTAAAAATAAAATTGGCAAGCTCAATTACTCTTCTTCAGAATAATCCTTTTGATCGATCTCTCCATACTAAATATCTAAGCGGTAAACTGGCCGGATTGCTATCTTTTAGAGTTACTCGTGATTGGCGAGCTGTTTTTAAGTTTATAGATTCTGACCAAATTCAGCTTATCGAAGTAGCCAACAGAAAAGATATTTATAAGTGACAAAAAAGATGTCTAAATTTTATATTACTTCGACACTGCCCTATACCAATTCAAGCCCGCATATCGGTTTTGCATTGGAAATCATTCAAACCGATGTTGTGGCTCGGTATCACAGATTACTCGAAGAAAATGTTTTTTTTAACACCGGCACCGACGAACATGGTCTTAAAATTTATCGTGCTACGCTTGATAGCAAACTTGAACCACAAACATACGTTGATAAATATGCGGGAGAATTTAAGGAACTTACGAAACTGTTAAATATTAGCAATACATATTTTGTTCGAACTACCGATAAGCAACATATAGAGACGGCACAAGAATTTTGGAGAAGATGTGATTCAAGAGGCGACATATACAGGAAGAATTATAAGATAAAGTATTGTGTTGGGTGTGAACTGGAGAAAACTGAATCCGAGTTAGTTAATGATTACTGTCCAACTCATCCGAATCTAAAACTCGAAGAAATAGAGGAGGAAAATTACTTTTTTCGTTTTTCAAAGTACAAAGAATCCCTTCTAAAACTCTATAAGGAAAACCAAGATTTTGTACTGCCAGGTTTTCGATTTAACGAAATCAAACAATTTGTAAATCAAGGACTAAAGGATTTCAGTATTTCTAGGCTAAAATCAAAATTACCCTGGGGAGTTCCAGTACCGAATGATCCTGATCACTCTATGTTTGTGTGGTTTGATGCTCTTGTTGGATATATTTCAGCGCTTGGTTGGCCAAACGATGCACGATTTTTAGAGTTTTGGCCAGGAATACAGATAGCCGGCAAGGATAATCTTCGTCAGCAATCGGCTATATGGCAAGCGATGCTTATGTCAGCTGGATTACCTAATTCCAAGCAGATATTCATACATGGGTTTGTTATGGCCGATGGCCAGAAAATGTCTAAATCTCTTGGCAACGTTATTGATCCCTTTGAATTAGTAAAAAAATACGGAACCGATGTCGTGAGATATTTCTTACTTCGGGAAATTTCTTCCGGCGAGGATGGAGATTTTTCATATAAAAAACTGGAAGAAAGATATAATGGTGACTTGGCTAATGGCTTGGGGAATCTTGTCCAGAGAGTGATAACATTAATAGATACGAAGCTAGGCGGAGAGTTGATCTATAAATATGACCTTGTTGAAAAAGAGGTCAAAGAAAAGGCCGAAACGATTTTTAAGGACTATGTAAAAAATATTGATAATTTTCTTTTGCATGAGGCGATGGGGGATGTTTGGAAATTAGTTTCTTTTGGAGATAAATATATAGACGATAAGGCTCCCTGGAAAGTAATTAAGCATGACGAGGCCGAGTTTTTAAAAATAATGAATAATGCCCTGTACATTTTATATAATATTGCCTGGATGCTAGTGCCTTTTCTGCCCGAAACAGCCGATAAGATATTCAACACTATGGGGGCAGATAGAGAGGCCAAGTCGCTCGATAATTATCGATTTATTATTAAGAAGAGCAAGGGGTTGTTTCCGAGACTAAATTGAAACAAAAAATCCTCCTTCGTGCTGAGCTTGTCGAAGCACTTCGGAGGACAAGGTGCAGGTTTATTCCCGCGGTTGAGGTGACTATCGAGAGTTATTGTGTGGCTGTTGGGTATCACCTCGCAACGTGTAGTAATACAAGCCGTAAGGCCAAACAAGCAGTCGGAGTATATATGCCAGATGTCCCTTGAGGCCAGATAGCTTTTCTGATGGCGCCGTAATCATTATTGCAATAAAAGTAAAAAGAAAACCTATTTGATAGACTACCATAATTGCGAGAATTTTTTCGTTCATTCTACTTCTCCCTATTTTGAGGTACCAGGTAGATTCTAATTTAATATATTTTTTATGTCAATTTTTGATTCGCACTGTCATCCTCAATTTCCCCAATACGATAACGACCGGGAGGAGGTGATTTCCAGAAGCAAGGCTTCTGGAGTGAGTATGATTTGTGTCGGAACTGACCTTGAAACCTCAAAACAGGGGATAGAATTAGCCCAAAAACATGAGGGTATGTGGGCTTCAGTTGGTCTTCACCCAAACGATCTTCCAGAAGCCTTGCTTCTGGAAGATTCCAGAAGCAAGGCTTCTGGAGAAATTGGAGAACTTCTAACCAAATCCAAAGTCGTGGCGATAGGAGAGGTGGGGCTGGATTATTATCGAACGCCCGAACCGGATAAGCAAAAAAAACAGAAAGAAGTTTTTGAACAATTCATAGATTTGGCGCAAAGAACAAAGAAACCGATGGTACTGCATTTTCGGGACAGTTCCAAAGGAAGCTCGGGCCGGGTTCACAAGGATGCCCTTGAAATATTACCAAAAGATACTACCGGGGTCTCACACTCTTTCACTGGGAACCTGGAAGAAGCAAAAGAATACTTAAACCGCGGAATGTATTTGGGTTTTAATGGTATTATCACGTTTACAAGACAATATGACGAAGTTGTACAATATGTCCCGCTTGAACAGATCCTTCTCGAGACTGATGCGCCATATCTAACTCCTGAACCATATCGTGGCCAGCGTAATGAGCCAACTCATGTCGTTGAAGTTGCTAAAAAAATCGCTGA
>CAYTBY010000029.1:0-11800 GCA_964436165.1 uncultured Candidatus Saccharibacteria bacterium | reverse complement strand
CTCCAGCAGGGGAGGCTAGTTTTTTGGACTGGGCTTGGGGTATTGACTTATTTATATAGTAATGGTATAATGCAGAGGTAAGTTAGGGTTGGGGCATTTCGCCCCATCCATTTCCTGGATCCGCTTCGAGCGGTGATAGGAGGAACAATGAAAGTCATCGAGAAAGACCCCCGCGTTCCGCTTCGGTCGTACCTGCTCACATCCGAGCGCGAAGCCGACATGGATAGGCAGGTTGCCGAGGCTGTTGTTGTCCAGGTATCTCGGTTGAATCTGGACAAAGTTCCTGAGGAGTATCGTAATGCTCTCGCCTTGCAAATCAAGGCCGAGGCCGTCAAGGTCCTCGAGAAGATCCACGACGGCTGGATGCGAGCCCGCCTCGCCCAGTGGCAAACAACCTGCCGATTCGACGGTTGCGAGAAGCAACCCCGTGTTGGAAGGTCTTCGAAGGGAACCAACACGAGCAAGAATCACCGCCGCACATTCGTTTTCTGTCCCGGCCATGCCGGTGTCAGGAACGAGATTGCCAAGGCCGACTATCGTCGGCTCAAGTCGAACGCCAATCTGCGTGTTGTCGCGGAGTAAGGAGGAGAGATGGCTGACAAGGCAGGCAAAGGCAAGCAAGAGAAGAAGAAAGACGGGGCACAGGCTTCGTCACAATCCCACAAGCAGGGGATTGCCAAGTACTTCACCAGCGGCCGGCTGGGGCAAAAGAAGGTTCGTCGTGCTCTCCGGGCCAACGGACTGGAGGCGGCGAAGGAGCTGGCAAACAAGAACGGCCAGTTCGCCTTCATTCGGTCTCTAGAGGCCAGTGGCCTCGTCGAACGTCGACAGGCAGCGGCTGAGCGTCGGCGCCTCATTCGTGAGGTCCGCGCAGATGCCCGCTACCATGCCGCTTGTGCTCGCCATGAGGCGGAGCGTGCTGCCAAGCGTGTTGCCGTCTAGGAGACGGTCAGGATAGGTGGGGGCGACTAACAGGTCGCCCCCTTTTGTTGTCTAACTTTTAGCAATCATATAAACTATAAATTATGTCAGATGATTCTCAAAAACAAAATCGTACCGAACTCCTCCGAAAAATAAAAGACGAAATTTTAAATGGCAAACATCTGCCTCTATATCCCGAGAGAATTAAAAACAAGGTTTATCCCGTTATCGGCGAGGGGAGTCATTATGCGAAAATAATGTTTGTTGGCGAGGCACCGGGAAAGAATGAGGCCGAAACTGGCCGGCCTTTCTGTGGGGCGTCAGGGAGAGTCTTGGACGAATTACTAGTTTCAGTTGAAATACCAAGAAATGATGTCTATGTGACCAACATCGTCAAAGATCGTCCGCCGATGAACCGCGATCCATTCCCCGACGAAATAGAAGCCTATGCAAGTTATCTGGACAGACAGATAGAGATAATTCAACCTCAAGTCATTGCCACCCTTGGCAGGTTTTCTATGGCCTATATAATGAATAGGTTGGGTTTAAGTTCGCAACCCCGACGTCAAGGAGTCGGGGCCCCGACCTCCGACGCTTCGGTCGGAGCAGGCGGAGCGTCGGGGCTTGATTCAATAAGTAAGATACACGGCAGAGTATTCGAAGCAAAAACAAGCTATGGTACGGTTAAAATAGTCCCCTTATATCATCCTGCAGTAGCGGTTTATAACGGAAATATGAAAAACGAATTAAAAAAAGATTTTGAGGTTTTAAAACAGTTTAAGTAAAGACAAGGTCGTCATGGAAGCTTTTCTACAATTTTGGCAAACTAATTTTCCGGTCCTGTTTTCTCATACTTATATTTTTCTATTTCTGGGGGCGGCGATAGAGGGGTTGAGCACCTTGGTTATCGGCGGATTTTTGGTTTCTACTAATAGCGTGGCATTTCTGCCGGCTTTACTAGCGTTTGCTCTCGGCCACACCATTAACGGCTATATGTGGTATGCTGTCGGCTATTATGGCGGGGCTAAGTCGCTTGATAAATGGGGCCGAAGCCAGGAAAAAAGCCGGAAAATAATAGAAACAGTCGAGCGTTATTTTCATCTCCATAGCGGCAAGGCTATTTTTTTAACCAAATTCACTTTTTCCCTGACTCTTGCCACTCAAATTATGGCCGGTTCGCTTAAATATAATCTTCGAAAATACAGCTGGTATAACTTCATCGGTTCGGTTTGCTGGGCGACGTTTGCCATGTCTATCGGTTATTTCTTCGGCGCCAGCTATCGGTTGCTCTTTGTTTATCTTAAAGACTTTGCTTATTTTGTTGTTTTCCTTGGCGGAGCGATTGCCCTTATTTATATTTTAAAAGCAATATTTCGTTCGGCCTTTATCAGGGCGATTATCGAGCATGACCGGGTCCGCCATTATCGCGAAAAGTTCCGCAACGGCCTAGACAGGATTTGGCCGAACGGGAATAGTGAAAAATAATCGCTCTCGCCCTATTAACAGCTCAGCCATCCCCATCTTCTCGACCACCTTTTTGTCTTCGTAGCAAATTGCATAAATTCATCTCAATTTGGCTTATATATTTCAGGCCCTGTTTGCGGTTCTCAACACCCGAAATATATATAGCCAAATTATCAATCAATTTAAGCAATTTACTGCTCGAAAAAAGAAAGGTCTGCGAGGTGGGGATAGCTGAGCTTTCTCATTTACATTGGGTTATCTAAAAACTTCTATAAAATTGCGTAGTCTCTTTTCCTTCAAATCGAGCGCAGGCTACTGACTTCTCAGGACATCGGAAGTTGCCGGATTGCATGGTTTGTCAATGGTCTGTCCTTGACAAAATCCGGCAACGAACCATAGGGAGCGAAGCGCGCTGGAGAGTAGCGACCGTGTCCTGAAAGTCAGGAGCCGAGAGCGAGATTTTAAGAGCGACAACCATTGTGGATAATTATTGTCTCTTTTGGCTGGTTGTGCTATAGTTGAATGTAAGACAATGACCACAATAAATGCCAAGAAAATAGCCTATTTTCTCGTTTTTTCATTAGTTTTAGGGGTTTCCAGCTCTGCCTATGGGGCAGTCGAAGATACTCGCTATTTAGTTAAATCAAATTCAGGATTTTGGAAGAAAACATTTGGTGTTCGCAATGATTTTAAAGCCGGTTTTACGACCGATCTTTCTGATTGGCAACTGCGGGTGGCTAAGGTTTTCGGTGTCGAGATTGTAGCAGTGCCTAAGGCCTATATTTTACAGGAAGTACCCCTCGAAGATGTTTCTAAAAATCCAGAGGTAGAAAAAGGAAAACCAAGTCCGACTCCTTTGCCTTCCCCCACTTCCTCAACTCGTCCTTTGCCTTCAACTCAACTGCCTTGGGGGGTTTTAGCCGTTTATGGTAGTCCGTCCCTTCTGGCCAGTACTTCCGGAGGCACCGGCGTGAATGTTGCTGTTTTGGATACTGGAGTTTTATCTACTCATCCGGATCTCACCAATAGGGTAACTGCGTGTAAAGACTTTACCACTCCAAGATATCCCGTTGTTGACGGGAAATGCGAGGATAAAAACGGTCATGGCACTCACGTCGCTGGAACTATTGCCGCTGATGGCGGCAGCGACGGTTTGGGTATCTATGGTGTCGCTCCAGAGGCAAATATTTATGCTTACAAGGTTTGCGGCAATAATGGTTCCTGCTGGTCAGATGATATTGCTAATGCTATCAAAACTGCGGCTAATAACGGGGCTAATATTATTAGTATGAGTTTAGGCAGTGATTCAGAAAGTTCTCTCATTGCCGAAGCCATTACTTATGCGGTTCAAAAAGATGTGTTAGTGGTGGCTGCTGCCGGTAACGATGGTCCCGATGTTGGAAGTATTGATTATCCTGGAGCTAACCCCAGTGTTATTGCGGTGGGTGCCCTTGATGTTAACTGGGCGATTGCCGACTGGAGTTCCAGGGGAATTAACTTAACCACCACTCCCAATGTCGTTGAAGAAGGCGATATCGAATTTTCTGCCCCCGGGGTAGTGATAGAATCAACCTGGAAAGACGGCGGGTATGTAATGTTATCCGGTACTTCAATGGCTACACCTCATGTTTCGGGACTTGCGGCTAAATTGTGGCAGAAGGATGTCCCTGTCGGTAAAACATCTGCATCTGCAACCCGAGAAATTTTACAAAAAGATTTTGCCCAGGATTTATTGCCGACTGGCGATGATAATGCCTCTGGCTTCGGGTTTCCGCATCTCTAAATAAAGTAGGTAGTAAGTAGCTGGTAGTATGTAGTATGGTCAAATTATAAAATCACTGTTTGGCAGTGATTTTATAATTTGCTAGAATACCTACATCTTATGAAGATCAATCATGTCATAAAAACTCTCGTTGTCTCGGATTTTTTTATTAATGCCGGCTTTAGTATTTTTGCTCCTATCTTTGCCGTCTTTGTTACCAAGCAGATTTTGGGCGGTTCTTTGCAAGTCATTGGTTTTGCCGCCGCTTTAACCCAAATCTTTAAAGTTACCCTTCAAATTCCGGTAGCCAAATACCTTGATCGTAATCACGGCGAGTATGATGATTTTTATTCGATGGTCTTGGGAAGTTTTCTTATCTCGTTGGTCCCGTTTTTATATTTATTTGCCAGCTTGCCGATTCATGTTTATATTTTCTCAGCTATTTACGGTATGGGCTTGGCATTTTTAGTACCTCCTTGGTATGCGATATTCACTCGTCATATAGACAAAATGAAAGAAAACATAGAGTGGTCTATGGATTCTGTTGCTATCGGTATTGCCAGCGCCGGTACGGCCGCTTTGGGCGGAATCTTAGCCGATAAGGTCGGTTTTCAAGCCGTCTTTATTCTTGGAGGAGTTTTGGCTATTTTTGGCTCATTTCAACAGATTAGAATTTATAAGGATCTTAAAGCCAAGGTTGGCCACGGCCAAGTCAAACCTCAACCGGATAAAGTTTAAGAACTTATGTTCTTGAAGATTAGCATATGAATCAAGAACTCTCCAAAATATTTGGCGAAATAGCCGTTCTTCTTGAAATGAAAGGGGTGGCTTTCAAGCCGCGAGCTTATGAAAAGGTGGCCGATATAATCGGTTCTTTGGAAGAAGATTTAAAAGATATTTATAAAGCCGGGGGCTCGAAAGCGTTAGAAGATATTCCTGGGGTTGGTCGGGGGATTGCTGAAAAAATCGAAGAATATATTAAAACCGGCCATATTAAAGAATATGAAAAATTAAAAAAAGAACTGCCGGTTGACATTGAGGGATTGAGGGCTGTTGAAGGCGTTGGCCCAAAAACAATTCTTCATTTATATAAAAAACTTGGCATCAAAAACCTGGAACAACTTGAAAAGGCGGCTAAGGCCGGAAAAATAAGGAATATTGCCGGACTGGGCGAAAAAACCGAAACTAAAATACTCAAGGGCATCGGTTTTGTTAAAAGTTCAAGCGGACGGCTTGTTTTGGGCTTTAATATGCCGGTTTTTCGGACTATAGTCGATAAAATAAAGAAAGTTGAGGGGGTTAAAACCGCTCAATTTGCCGGTTCTGTTCGTCGGATGCAGGAGACAGTGGGGGATTTGGATATTCTGGCTATTTCAACCAAGCCATCAAAAGTGATGGATTTTTTTGTATCTATGCCCGAAGTTGAGGCGGTTCACGAACATGGACCAACCCGTTCGTCGGTTAGGCTTAAGATGGGTATTGACGCTGACTTGCGGGTTTTACCGCCTGAATCATTCGGCGCGGCTTTACAATATTTTACTGGTGATAAATACCACAATGTTCAATTGCGAGAAATTGCCATAAAACAAGGATATAAGCTGAATGAATACGGGCTATTTAGTTCCAGAAGCCTTGCTTCTGGAAAACTACCCAGAAGCAAGGCTTCTGGAGTCGGAAGGACAGAAGAGGAAATATATGAAAAGTTAGGGCTTGCTTGGATGCCGCCGGAAATTAGGACAAATCATGGGGAGTTAGAAGCGGCTCAAGCTGGCAAATTACCAAAATTGATTGATTACCATGATTTGAAAGGCGACTTGCAAGTCCAGACCGATTGGACAGATGGCGAGCATTCAATCAGAGAAATGGCCGAAGCAGCCCAAAAGGCCGGTCTTGAATATATCTGTATTACTGATCACACTAAATCCTTGGCTATGACTGGCGGAAGCGATGAGAAGCGTCTTCTCCAACAAATGTCTGAAATTGATAAACTTAATTCGGAATCAGCAATTCGTAATTCTAAATTTAAAATTCTGAAAGGAGCCGAAGTAAATATTATGAAAGATGGCTCTCTAGATATTAATAATGAAACCTTGGTTAAACTCGACGTTGTCGGGGCGGCTGTCCACACTCTGTTTAATTTATCCGAAGACGAACAGACGCAAAGGATTATCCGGGCAATGGAAAATCCCAATGTTGATATAATTTTTCATCCCACGGGCAGAATAATAAATAAACGCCCGGCCTATCCCGTCAACGTCGAAGAATTATTAAGGGCAGCCAAAAGAACCAAAACCGTGATGGAAATTGACGCTTTCCCCGACCGGCTTGATCTTAAAGACGAATATATCCGCAAAGGTATTGATCCGTCAGCTGACGGAGGGGTCAAATTCTCAATTGATTCTGACGCCCATCACATATCCCACTTCCAATATCTCGAATACGGCATCGCCCAAGCCCGCCGAGGTTGGGCGGAAGCCAAAGATATCATCAATACCTGTAGCTGGCAGGAGATGTTAAAAATGCTAAAATAATACATCATATATGGAAAAACCAGTCGAAGGAAATAACCGAATAGAGAAAAAAGACCTTTCAGAGATGAAAGACCGTTTAACGTCAATTATTAAGCAGGTTAGTGGTAAAAAAGAAGTTAGGGTAGATACAGAACTATCCCAAGAGGATATTGCTGCATCAATGCTTGTTCACGGTCAAAATCCCGCAGATATATGGTTTGCCCAGGAGATTAAAGACCCGAAAACAGGCAAGACAAAAGTATTTCGTGTTCATATACCGAAAAAGATATTTGAGACCCACGAGGATGTTGCCAAAGGTAAGGCAGCTCATGAAGCTGGCCATGTTGCCATTACCAGAACTGATTTTATTCCCGATGAGGTTGCTCAAGAATTGGGATTCCACCATCAATATTTAGCAGCCGAGGAATTGCCTACTGACCAGGTAGTTAGAGATAGATTTTCTGGGGCTGGGAAATGGGTTGATACGGCCAGAAGAGAATATGCTATTCAAGGCGAATCAGCCAGAGAAACTCAAGTCGAGTTAGGTTATGTTCCTAAATCAATTCAGCTTAATAGCCTGTTTGTTTACGGTAAGCATATCGAGGATGTTTATGGGTCCATATCTGATTGGATTGACCCTGAAGTTGTGGAGTTATACAAAAAGCTAAGACCTTCTCTTGAAACAATAGAAAATACACTACCAGCCGATGGAGCCACCGAAGAAGAAGTAGTTGAAAAAGCCAAAGAAAGATATAGGACTAACTACAAGAAAATATGGCCCGAAGTCAAAAAGCTGGTTGAGCAAGACCTTGAAACAGAAAAGCTAAGGCAAATGCTTCAGGAAGCCATGCAGGAACAGCAAGAGCAACAAGGCGAGGGTGAACAAGAAGGACAAGAAGGTCAGGGTCAAGAAGGTGCCGAAGGAACTGCTGGGAAGCCAAAGACAGGCAAGGGTGAGAAAAGCATGGAAGAACAAATCAAAGAAGCCATGAAATCTTTGGGCGAGAATTTTCAGAAAGAACTTGAGCAAGCAATAAAGGACTTTGCCGAAGAGCAGAAGAAGAGAGAACAGGAAAAAAGAGAGAAGGAAACAGCCCAAGAAGGAAAACCTAATAAATCAGAAGGCAAGGAAGAGTCTGGGCAGGAGCAGCAGGAAAAAGAAGGTGCTGAATCCGAACAAGTAGAACAAGAAGATGGTATGGAAGAAGATGTCCCGATGAAAAAGCCTGGCAAGGAAAGACAAAGTGGTAGTCCAATCCCTATGGATAAACTTGGCGAGAAAATGATTGAGGCATTGGAAAAGGCTTATAATAAACTACCCGAAGAACTCAAAAAGGCCCTAGAAGAAAAAGCTAGGAAAGTTTTGGAAGAATTAGAAGACAAATTTGTCAAAGAATTATCGCCAGAATTAACTAAAGAAGGTGGTGAGACGCACGAAGAGTTTCAAGAAAGATTGGCAGAGGAAGAGCAGAAATTAGAAGCAAAGAAAGAAAAAATCAAAGCTCATCAGCAAGCCAGCGAAGAACTAAGAGACATAGAACGCCGTCAAGCAGTATTAGCCAGAACAAGAGAGGTATATGATAAGTTTTATGCTGGATTAAGAGAACAAGATGAAAAATTATATCGTGCACTTGAGGAGGTATTTACGCCAAATGTTAAGAAAACTGTTAAGCTAAAATCTGCTGGTTCAAAGATTAATCTTCCAGCCGTCTTTCGCTGGGAAGCATCAAGAAAAGCTGGGGCAGGACAAGTCGATAATAAAATATTTGAAACAGTTCATCTGCCCGAGAAAAAGGATTATGTTTTTACACTTCTGAATGACTTGTCTGGCTCTATGTCGGAATCAAACAAGTCAGTTGAGGACTTCAAGGCCAAGATTCTTTTAGCTGAGGTGCTTAATAGGTTAGGTGTAAAAAATGAAATATTGGGCTTTCAAGATAGGGTCATAACATTTAAAAAATTCGATGAAGAATTAACTGATGATATAAGAAAGAAAATGAGTGGTATGCTTTTGGAGGTTGAAGGTTTAAATCCTGGAGGATACAACCGTCCTGGAGATAATCACGATGGGCCATCCTTATTAGAAGCCTCTAAAGGACTTGAAGCTCAGCCTGGTAAAGAGAAGTTCTTGGTTGTTATATCCGATGGTCTTCCAACAGGTCCGTATGATTACCGAGCAGGTAAGGGGCCAGATGTATATCTTAAAGAGGCCGTAGAACATATTCTTAAAAATACTAACCATAAACTTATCGCCTTAGGGTTAGGAGAGGATACGGAGCATGTTAAAAACTTTTATCCTACTGCTATCCCAAATATTACAGCAGAGCACTTAGCAGAAATAATGGGCGACTTATTAAAGGATATGATTTTGAATCCCCAGAAATACTCTTTTAAGGAAGAGTAGTAGTATTGATTTAGTTTACGCTTTAAATTAAAATTATATATTATGACCAGTGAACAGACAGAAAAATTAACAGACTACCTAGATGGCTTTTTGGATTTAAAAAGGGTGGATACGTCCCCCGTGGGAGCCATCTTAGTTGAGGAAAGTATTCGTGAAAAAGTATTGGATTTAGTGAAGAGTCAGAAGGTACATGTTTTTGATAATAATGTTGAAAATAAGCTTGAAAATAGTTTAGATAAATTTTCCAACTCCATAGAAAAAGGGCATATGTTCGCGGTCAATTCAAGTATAGACTTATCGCCTGGATTGTATAATACATTTCTGGACCTTACTCATGGTAAGCTGAGTCTTAATATTCCAGGCAAGGGAGCTAAGGTCATAAATCCAATACCAGAATCAGTCAAAGCATTGTTTATATTAACGAAAGATTTATTTGATAATAGCGATAGATTCGGCAAGGTAGTTAGTTCGGTCTGTAGATTGTAAAAAAAACCGCCACTTTTTTAGTGACGGTGTGCCCCTGGCGGTGCCATTGACCCATGTGGGAGGCCTGGGGTAGGCCTGAGCAGAATTAGATTTTTTTTGTTAACGAACTAACTTTTATTCTCTAAGTACATTATAGCATAGAAGGTAGTATCTTGTCAAGCCCCTGCAAAACCCCTGTATTTACCTAGAAAAAGAGCTATTATAGAGAAAAACAAAAAACGCCTAACTTAGACACTGCAAATCTTAAAATAGACTTGCAATAACCAAGGTTTGCGTAATAACGGGTGGTGGCTGTTAGCCATTGACCACTGTGGGAGGCTTCCACCCAAGGCCTGAGCATTAGAGCTTGTTAAAGTAACTAAATAGTATTATAGCATATTGAATATAGATAAGTCAATAGCTATCTTACTCCTAAATTATAATTATGGCTACCATCGGAGAACATTTTAGACACAGAGAATTTGGTGAAGGGGCAGAAAGCGTAAGAGAAAAACCAGTATTTAAGAATATTAAATTTGAAAGAGATGGGGGTTCTTCGCCCGCCAAGTTTACTAGTAAAGATAGAACTCGTAGTCGCAAGATTATGATTCTTGATTTTGGGCAAGCAGAACCAGACTTATCTAGGGAATATGACGTAGAGGTTGTAAGAGATACAAAGCCGTTAGACCTTACTAGGGGTGCGCTTATAGTTAGAATCAAACACGAGACATCTGCTGAAGTGGCAGAAGAAGTTACTACAACTCCAGAAGTAGGAGAGGAAGCATCTGTCCCGATGGCGGAAAAGAAAGAAGCTCCCTATATACCATTACCGATAGAGCGGGACAAGGAAGCTGGCGCAGTTTATGTTCTTGAGACGGAAGTGCCTTTTAATCCTGACGGCGGTGAACAAGTACCAAAACCAGAACGTTTCAGACATTTTACTCTTGACCAAAGAACGCTAGAAACACTAGAAAAAATTGCTACTGGCGTAGAGCTTAGAGAGCCAGTTTTGCTTGAAGGAGAAACCTCAACCTCTAAAACAAGTTCTATCGAGTATTTGGCCATGATGACCAATAATGATGTTGCCCGATTTAACCTTAATGGCCAGACCGATACATCAGAGTTAGTCGGCAAGTTTATTCCTAATGACGGCCAACTTCAGATTGCTTTTGAAGAAATGATGAGGAGTTTTAATAATCTCAGTGAAGACTCGCAGGAGATTATCACTAGAGCTAAATCAGAAAGCAGGGGTCTTACCCTAATTGAGTCTCAACAAATTGCCCAAGCAGAGAATCTAAAAGTTCCTGATTGGCGATGGCAGGATGGGATAGATGTTCAGGCAAAGAAAAAGGGCAAGTGGTTGATTTTAGATGAGATTAACCTAGCCGAAGCACAAATTCTAGAAAGATTAAATTCACAGTTAGAGAAATATCCAAGCATAACATTAACTGAAAATGGCGGCATTACTATAAGAGAATTGAATAAACAGGAAATGGAACTTTATAAGAGCGGTCAGCTTTCAGGAGTTGAACCTTTGAACCCTAATTTTCGAATATTTGCGACAATGAATCCAGCTGAATATACAGGCCGACAGCCCATGTCTCCTGCATATAAAGATAGATGGACAAGCCACAAGTATGTTCAGCCTCCGACCGCCAAAGACTATTCAGCCATGATGGAACTAATGGTCTATGGAGAACAGCCTGAAGTAGTTGTTAATGGTCAAAAATATTCTTCTCCAAAAGTTGAAGGCGTATACCCGACATTGGAAAAATTGCCTAACTTTAGAACTTTTGTGGCTAAGGTAGCTAAGTTTCAGGAAGCTGTAGAACGTTTATCAAAACAAAGAGAAATTGGAAGAAATAAAAAAGAGCCTTATATATTTACTCGCCGAGGACTTATGGAATTTTTAGCCTTTCTTGAGCATAAAACAATCATTGATAGAAAAACTAAAACAAGAGTTACAGTTGCAGACTTTCCTGAAGAAGTAGTAGCAAGGGCGTTCCAATACTATTATTTGGACAAAGTCTCTAATCCAGAAGACTTAAAGAAGGTCAAAGACCAGTTGGACCTAATGGGTATATCTCAAAGCAACTGGACTCACAGATTTAAATAAGTCTATGCTGAAGAAAATTCTCGGCTGGTTTTTAATAATTGTTGGGCTTGTGATTCTTCTTACTCCTTTTACTCCGGGGTCTATTTTGTTGTTGATTGGAGCAGAAATGGTTTTTGGTGATTGGCCGGAGTGGCAGAGGCTCAAAGAAAAAGTGAAGA
>CAYTBY010000028.1:10721-12954 GCA_964436165.1 uncultured Candidatus Saccharibacteria bacterium | reverse complement strand
GTTGTAATTATGATCATATTAGCCGGCCTGTTGTTCTTGTTTGGAAGGGGAGAGCCGAGTAAGGTTAACGCCGCTAAGAAGATACTGCTCTATGCGGTTATAGGCCTAGTTATCATTCTTATTGGGCAAGGATTTATCGCCCTATTAAAAAATATTATAGATTTGGGCAATTAAATGGATGAAATTCAAAATTCAAAATTCAAAATTCAAAATTTTTACCCTACTTTTGGCCCTACTTTTTTATTCAGTAGCCAATGCCCAGTCGTCGCCGTTTACCACCTACATAAGCGACCCCAATGTTAACATCCCTGGCCAAGCATTTACCATTCAAAATTTTTTTAATTTGTTAATCGGACTATCCTGCCGGTTCATAAAATTTGGTATAATTGCCCTAGGAGTCATGCTGATCGTTTATGGTCTGATGTTTTTGATGAGCCGAGGCGATTCTACCGGATTTACAAACGCTAAAAAAGCTTTTGGCTGGGGAATAGTGGGCGGACTGGTTATTATGGGTGTTTTTACGATAATATTGTCGGTTACGGCAATACTAGGAGCGTTGACCGGAAAAGAGGTAACCTACCCGATAACCGAAATGTTTAATAACTGCTAAATGGTCAATTATAACATTCCAAGAAAATTAATTTATTTTGTCTTTTCCGTTGTTGCAGGGATATTTTTAATTGGAACTGTTGCCAATGGTCAGAGCGGCAGTATTTGGTCTGATTGGCCCTCGTGTACTAAAGGATCAACTAATTGTGATATCGTCTTAAATTACAGTACCCAAAATGCTATCCCGCCAAGTTTTACTGATAACGGCCTGTTTATTAATCGGAATGGTTCGGGTTGGCGAACTATTCCATGTCAGCCTGCCTCTTGTAATATTCCCAACGGCACTCAAGTAGATGTCAATCCGGCTCCTGGAACATATACCTATGATCTCATTGCCTGGAACGGCACTTCTTTGGGCAGGGTTACGGTTACAATATTTGCCGCTTCTCCGCCTCCGCCGCCTCCAACTCCGACCCCATCCTGTACTTCCGTTAGTTGTCCTACCCCGACTCCATCATGTACTGCTGTTAGTTGTCCAACCCCGACGCCATTGTGCACCTCCGCCACTTGCCCAACCCCTACGCCGTCGTGTACCTCCGCTGGTTGTCCGACTCCAACTCCCAGCCCAACAACCTCAATCCCGCCTCCTCCGCCTGGTCCGGTCCGCCCCATTATTTCCAACGTTCGGGCAATAAACATTACTAATGATAGCGCCACGATCACCTGGGATACTAATGTGCCGGCCGATAGCCAAGTTGAACTTTGTCTTACTTATTTGCGTTGCGGCAATTTGACGCCCCTTAACCCAACTCTGTCTACCGGCCATTCCGTAAACCTAAGCAGTTTAACAACTGATACATATTATTACTACTGGGTTAAGTCAAAAAATTCCGCCGGCTATCTGACCGTTGTCGGCTATGTGACGTTTATAACTTCTGGCGGTGTTGCGCCCACTCCTTATCCGCCCTTGCCTTCTCCGACTCCTCCTCCAGGAACTACTCCTACACCAGTACCGGCTCCTACCCCGGTGGCGTTGCTTATATACAACGTTAGCTATAACAACGTAACTACGAACAGCGTCAATATTACTTGGGTTACTAATTTGCCAGCTGATAGCCAAGTCGAAATATGCACCGTTAATACGCCGTGCGGAAATAACTCTCCTCTAAACCAGGCGCAGGTTGTCAATCATTCGGTAAACTTGAGTAATCTTACACCCAGTACTTATTATTACTTCTGGGTAAAATCAAGAGATACATCTGGCCGACTGACTGTCTCTAACCGCTATCTCTTCAGGACCAACCGTCTGCCTATTCCGACTATAACTAATTTTCAAATTACCAATCTCACCCAGAACTCGGCAACAATAACCTATCTCACTAATATTCCGGCCACCACCCGTCTTCAGTATTGTGCTTCTCTGTCATATACTCCTTGCGGGAACTTTGCTCCGACTACAACAGCTCTTGGCACCAGCCATTCAATTACCTTGACCGGTTTGACGGCTAGAACTTATTATTCCGTCTGGATCGAGGCTGCTGACGCTAATGGCAATATCGGCAATTTCGGGCCGGCGTTATTCAGGACAAGGAGAGTGCCGATACCGTATGTTTATTATATCAGTGTTATCAATCTCACCCAGAACTCGGCAACAATAACCTATCTCACTAATATTCCGGCCACC
>CAYTBY010000028.1:0-10621 GCA_964436165.1 uncultured Candidatus Saccharibacteria bacterium | reverse complement strand
CTGCTGACGCTAATGGCAATATCGGCAATTTCGGGCCGGCGTTATTCAGGACAAGATAGTTAGGACTTACGTGTTGATATTATAATTTGCGTATAATAGCCATAAGCCGTATAATTAAAGTAAGACTTACGCGCTTGAGCCACGAAGTCCAGAATCTATAGGGCTTATCGTAGCTCAAGCCACAAGGGTTTGCCCAATCTTTTCGTTAAAATGCTTAAGTTTTTCCTCGCCGTACTCCTAGTACGCCTCATAAAAACTTAAGTATTTTGCCTCAATCTTGGGCAAACGCGTAAGTCCTAGCATAATCACATTGTGATTGCTGTTATTTCGGAACCTAGCGTCCGCAATCTCGGTAAATCACAAGCAAAAAATGAAAAAATTAATTTACCGCATAGTTAAAATAAAAATATCAATAATCTCTGCCTTTGTCGGTGTGGTCAGATCCGTACAAGCTCAAGCTCCGCCAGTACAGCGAATCCCAGGTGCTTATGGGACTGCCTTGAATGCGGATGATATTCTGGAGTTTGTTGCGGGTTTTGCGGATTATTTCTTCACTTTTGCTGGTATTCTCATGGGGATTATAATTGTCTGGGCCGGTGTTGTTTATATGGCGGCCGGTAGCAATGCCACAAAAGTTGGAAATGCTAAAACAATATTTAAAAATGGAGCAATTGGCGCGGCTATTATTTTTGCCATAGGTTTAATCCTGGCTACAATAAGGGTCCTTGTTATAGCACCACAGAACTTTTTTAGCTAACTCTCTTTACGATCTTAGGAATGAATCCGCTAACAGTATTTTTTGTATTACTCACAGCTCTTTTTTGGACCGATGCTTTTGTTTTAGCCCAAACTATCCCGACGGGCGTAGCTCTTGATCTAAATATAATATTGGACTTTGCCAGGAATGTCGGTAATTACCTCTTCACCTTTGCCGGAGTACTAGCTGGCATCACTCTTGTTTGGGCTGGGGTCACTTATCTTACGGCAGGCGGAGATTCAACAAAAACAAAAAAAGCCAAAGATATATTGAAGGCCGGCATAATTGGGGCTTTTATTATCTTCGGTACAGGTGTGATTCTATCCACCGTTAACAAGTTAGCGAATGATCCGGCCGGTTTCTTTGGCGGTGGTGGTGGCGGGGGTAATAATAGTTTACCGAATGGATCTGTATGCGGTTCCGGTAACGACTGTCAGTCATATTATTGCAACCTCAATCGTAACCCTCCGGTATGTGAGTAGAAACGCGTATGCGGGGTGTTGATATTTTTTATTGAAATGATGGTATAATACATAAATTAGGGATTTATAAAAAACGTGTGTCCGCCTTTGCATAAAGCTTCGGCGGATGCTGATAATTGTAACCGCTCGCTTTGTCAATAGTATTGACTTGCTTGCGGACAATTATCGCAAAAGGAGGTGTTTTCATGACAAAATTTAGAACAGTAGCAAAAATTTCAGTGGCGACAGCAATGGCCTTGATGCCGGTATTGGTCTTGGCTCAGCTTCCGACCCCGACATCGCCTTATGCTGGTGCACCGATAACGTTGTTGGATATCAGAGGAGTAATTGAAACAATTGCCAGATTCCTCATCCTTATCAGCGTTGTTGTAGCCGTTATTTTCATCGTTTGGGGCGGTATGATGTACATGATGGCCGGTGATGATGCCGCCAAATCAGGCGCCGCTAAATCAAGGATCGTCAATGGCATCATTGGCGCTTTGGTTGTCTTGGCTGTAGGTTTAATCCTTCAGACCTTGGCGACAGTGGTCAACTGGACAGTGTTCTTCAACGTCTAGGACTGCCTATTCTTAATCGGAATGGGTATCTAGATCTAGATAATATTACAATAGTCCCTCTCTATTTTTACTCGTATTTTGTATTATAAGTAAAAATAGAGAGGGACTATTGAGTTTTTGGTTGTATATGTGGGGCATTGTCATGTATAATAAGATAGTGATTTTAATATTTATAAAAGAAATGGAGGTGTTTTCATGACAAAATTTAAAACAGTAGCAAAAATATCAGTGGCGACAGCAATGGCCTTATTGCCGATGTTGGTCTTGGCTCAGGGTTTGGGACTTCCGACCCCGACATCGCCCTATGCCGGTGCACCGGTAACGTTGTTGGATGTTCGGGGAGTTATTGAGACTATCGCCCGATTCCTGATACTAGTAAGCGTTGTTATCGCTGTAATATTTATTGTTTGGGGAGGTATTTCATACATGTCTGCAGGGGACGATACTTCCAAATCAGGTGCCGCTAAATCAAGGATCGTCAATGGCATCATTGGCGCTTTGGTTGTCTTGGCTGTAGGTTTAATCCTTCAGACCTTGGCGACAGTGGTTAACTGGACAGTGTTCTTCAACGTCTAATGGTTAGTCAGTACTGATTAAAACAAAACCGCCGAATAGCGGTTTTGTTTTAAGGGGGGATGTTCGCTAATAGTCGCATAGCTCATACAAACATTGGCAGACGATATGAGGTTTAGTATAATAGGTATGATGAATAGATTATCTAAAACTAAGGTTGAGTGGAGTTCTAGGTTTGCATACGCAATTGGTTTGATTACTACTGATGGTTGTCTATCTAACGATGGCAGACACATTGACTTCACTTCTAAAGATAAGGAGCTCGTTTTAAAGCTCAAGGAGTGTTTAGGGGTGGGCAATAAAATAGGAATAAAATATAGAGGAAACGACAATTATCGGAGAACTAAGTGCTTTAGAATTCAGCTTGGAGACAAGAACTTCTATGAATTTTTGGTGTCCATAGGGTTAAGTCAAAGAAAATCAAAAAAATTAGGCGCTTTAAATATTCCAGATGAATTTTTTAGTGATTTTTTAAGGGGTTGTGTTGATGGGGATGGTAGTATAGGATTTTATAGTCATCCAGAAAGCAAACATCCCCAGCTTAGGATTAGGCTCTATTCTGCGAGTCTGGATTTTTTGAGATGGGCAGCGTTAAAAGTAAAAGGAACCTTTAATATAGAAGGTGGTTGGATTGAAGCTAAATCTAATGTTTCGGTTCTGTGTTATGCTAAATCCGATTCAATAAAATTATTCCCAATTTTATATAGTGGAAAGGATTGCGTGTTCTTATCTAGAAAGTACGACGTTGTTAAGAAATTTTATGGGCGAGTGGCGGAACTTGGTATACGCGCATGATTTAGGATCATGTGCCGAAAGGCTTGTGGGTTCAAATCCCACCTCGCCCACAACTTGAAATAAGTCGCCGTTCTAACGGCGACTTATTTTCTAAATAAAGCCCCCTATCAGCGTTATTCCAGCGGATTCCTCTCGAGTGGGGATGGGGGAGGGGCTTTGTAAATAGAGTTAAAGCGTTCTTCTTTGTTAGTTCCATCAGCCAAAGCAATTTTTCTGATAAAATAGGCCTTCATTGCTCCGCTGGGTTTTTGGTCATATTGAACAGGGCCCTCCATAGCAATCTTGCGGCCATCATCGGAGCCATATACTTCTACCTTCAGTCGGCTACCAGTTACTTTGGTTTGAATAAGGATATGTTTTTGAGTATTGTTGACGAACTTTAGATCCACAACTCCCGGATAAATTGTCGAATCAAATCCTTGGGGGTTATAGTACTGGACGGGGAATGAATGAGGCTTTCTTTCGGTGATCGGAAAACCAGCCATGACCGCCGCCCTAAAAACAGTAGTGGAGACTTGGCAAAGTCCGCCACCAAATTCTCTTACTAGTTCGCCATTTTTAATTACCAACTCGGCTTGGTAGCCGCTCGTATCGTCAACCTCTCCCAGAAAGCTATTAAAAGAAAATTCTTCTCCTGGCTTTAAGATTATGCCGTTAAATTTAGCCATCCCCGTTTTTATATTATGTATCCTTGAGGCGGGGGATTTCCCGTAGTCAGATTCACCCCGGCTAATTAGAGTATTGATGCCAAGGTCATTTATTTTTTCAAGCGTTATCTCTGGTTCGACAATATCAAAAGACAAACTGGCAGATGGCCGGTTAGCCATTAAGGCGGTGACAATAGCCCCGGCTGATGTCTCAATGCTTAACGTTTTTCCAGCTTCTGAAGGTACAAAAACTCCGGCCCGGTTATTCTGGAATTTTAACTTAGCATCAACCGGTTCTTTATTGAGATGAGGAGCAAGGGTTTCTAGGTAGTTGCCTATTGCGGCATAGGATAATCGCTTATCCTGTTTGCCCGAGTAACTTCTTATATATGACTCTACCCATTCTTGTATCTCTTTGCTCTCTGCGGTTATTTTAGTCCCCCCTGTTTCTAGGGTCAGATCTTTTTTGAGAACTGATTCTATGCTTGGGGCAAATTCTTTAAGTGCTACGACCTGAATCTCATTTGTCGGTCCCAAGTAATGAGGGTAAAAAAATATGCCCAAATAAAAACTCCCGCCGATAACGAGAGTGTATCCTATCAGCCGAATTGTCCCGTTACTCAATGATTTCATTTTATTTTTTCACCTAACACTATCGGAAGCCGAATAGTTAGAATGCCGTTTTTCATTGAGGCCTTGGCGTTGTCTGGATCTATATCAACCGGCAGGATTATAGATCTCGAGAAAGAACCCCAGTAAAGCTCCCGATGATAGTAGTCGGATGATTTTATTTTTTCTTCAGTACTGCGCTGGCCTTTTATGGTAACCATATCTTTAGTTATTGATATATCCATATCATTGGGGTCGGTTCCGGCAATTGTTGATTGAATGATAATGTCATTTCCACTTCGAAAAACATCCACTGTAAGGTGGCCCTCTTCTTTTGGATTTTTCTGGATTGCCAATATCGGCTCAAAATTATTTTCGAATTCACTAGTCATATCTTGTATCATAGCAGAATTTTTTAGGTCAGGAAAGGATTTTTAATATGCCTGTCCTTTAATCTGTCAAAGAGAATAGAAATGAGAAAAGCCATGCCCAAAAGAAGGGAGGTTGTATAGAGCAAAGCAGAAACCTGGCCCTCAAAGGCAAATATTATTATATTGAAGGTGAAGTGGAAGAAAGTCGCCATCAGCATGCCGATAATGATTAATTTTTTTCGGTGATGCTGAAAAAACCAAGAGATAGCCAGAAAGTAGCCCAACAGTCCACCGGATAAGGCGTGGAGCAATGTTGCCCCGATAAATCTAAGAATCAAGGTGTTAATTGTTACGGCGACGCCATCGGGGGTGGTTTGGAAGACGATAAGCGTATTCTCTATGGCCGCAAAGCCGAGCGAGGCCGCCATCATATATATCATTGCATCTATCGGTTCATCAAATTCGGGGTTATTTAAGACCATGATTTTTACGGCGTAGAATTTTATAAGTTCTTCGACAAAAGCCGACCACATGAAAAACTCGGGACTGTTTGGCAGTAAGAATCCAGTAGGCGGGCAGAATTTTTTGAGAGTGGCTATCTCTCCGCACTGGACCATAGCCAGCTGAAGCAGTATCGCTAGAGGAGAGACAACGATGCCCATCAGAAAAACCTTGGTCAGGAGCGACTTTGGTTCCGGGTGGCAGTCCTCGCGAAAGTAGAAGTTAAGCCAAATTAAACTAGGGATAAAACCCAGAAAAACAAGCAAAACGCTGTAGGGAAGGGACATAAACTAATTATAGCATAATCAGAGATAATTTTGATTATGCTATAATTAGCAATTTCCATCCGCCAGCTGGCGGACCAATTTCCAAATTCCAAACAAACTTAGGATGGCCATTCTTCTATGATAAGGAGTTGCTTTCCGCCAGCTGGCGGATTTCCGGGGAGCTTGGACCAAATTTCTTCGGTTACGAATGGCATGAAGGGATGGAGAAGCTTGAGAGAGGTGGTTAAAATCTCAAATAACATTCGCTGGGTCGATAGTTTTATTTTTTCATTTTCATTGGTAAGCTTTGATTTTGACTCCTCAATTATTTTATCGGCAAAGGTATGCCAAATGTAGTGGTATACTTTCTCGGAAGCCAGATATAATCTAAGATTGTCCATGTCTTGAGTAATATCTGCGCAAAATGATTTAAGATCATCGATAGTCTTTTGTTCGTCAGGGTTGTAGGATGCCTTCTTCGGTGAATCTGGGTCATCCGGGAGGTTCATTAATATAAAACGAGCGATATTCCATAGTTTATTGGCGAAGTGCTGATAGGCTTTTACTTTTTCAAAACCGAAATTGGCATCGTTACCCGGACCGATACCGACAATCGTCGACATTCTTAGGGCGTCTGTTCCATATTTTTCGATAACTTCTAAGGGCTCAACCCCATTATTTAATGATTTTGAAAATTTTTGTCCTTTTGCATCTCTCAATATCCCGTGAAGATAGACGGTTTCAAACGGAATTTCTCCGAGTAAAAATCCGCTCATCAGGACCATTCGAGCTACCCAGAAGAAAAGAATTTCATAACCAGGGTTCATTAACGTAGTCGGATGGTATGTCTTGAGATCCGGGGAATTTTCATCCGGCCAACCTAGGGTGGAAAAAGTCCAAAGAGCAGAAGAAAACCAGGTGTCTAGGGTATCCTCATCTTGTACCCAGTTCTCACCTTCAGGAGGATTTACGTCACAATAACGTTGTAAGTCGGCAATACCAGTCTGTAATCCCATTGAATGCGGTTGTAACCTTCTTGATAATATTTCGCGTTTTTCTTCACGAGTTAAACTTTTGGGATCTGGTATTGTATCGGAATTTTGTTTGTACCAAACAGGTATTCTGTGGCCGTACCAAAGTTGACGGCTAATATTCCAATCACGGAGATTTTCTATCCAATGAAAATACTTTTTTTCTTCTCTCTCTGGCATGATTTTAATCTGACCATTCTCAACACTTTTTCTCATTATTTCCTTAAGTGTTGTTTTTGAGCCACTCGGGATGTCAACGATAGATGATTTAGGTATCGTAAATTCTTTATTGACTGCTACGAACCATTGTAATTTTGGTAGAGGTTCTACGATTCCGCCTGACCGGTCAGCGGTACTTAGATTGATCTCTACGTCTTCTTCTTTTTCCAGTAATTTATTTTCTTTCAGCCACTGAACTATTATTTCTCTGGCTTCCTTGGTTTTTTTACCTGCCACAAGCTTGCCGGCTTCATTGGTCATTCGGGCATATTCGTTAATTACTTGTACCATTGACAAATTATGTCTCTGGGCGATATCTGCATCAACTAAACTATGGGCTGGTGTGACACCCACGGCGCCGGTACCGAAAGTGGGGTCTATCTCTTTGTCAGAGATTATCTTTATATTTAGAGATGCGCCTGCAAATTCTGCTTTATATTCTTTGCCGATATATTTTTTGTAACGCGTATCTTCCGGATGAACAGCTATGGCTGTATCTCCAACTTTTGTTTCCGGCCGGGTGGTAGCAATAGAGATAGGGAAGTCAGGCGAATATTTAAAAGTGTAGAGAGTCCCTTTTTCTGGTTTGTGCTGAATTTCGTCATCGGAAACTGAAGTTTGACCCTTTGGGTCCCAGTTTATAACCCTGTAGCCCCTGTATATCAGGCCTGTATCGAACATTCTTTTGAATGCCGTTCTTACGGCTAAATTTCTTTCATCATCGAAAGTAAATGCTTCCCGGCTCCAATCTAAAGATGCTCCCATCTGGCGAAGTTGTTTTTGCATTGTTCCCCGGCTGGCGGCCACAAATTCCTCAACTTTTTTAACGAAAGCCTCGCGTCCGATATCGTGGCGGTTCTTGCCCTCTTCTTTGATCAGCATCTTTTCAACCTTGGTATTAGTCGCGATGGCTGCATGATCTGTGCCTGGAAGCCAAAGGACTTTCTCACCTTTCATCCGATGATAACGGACAACTGCGTCCTGGAACGAATACTCAAGAGCGTGGCCGAGATGGAGCGTACCAGTGGCGTTAGGTGGAGGCAGGGCAATGCTGAAAATCTTTACCGGCTTGCCCTGAGCTTGTCGAAGGGGCAAGTTATCTGGATTAAAAAACCCCGACTCTTCCCAGAGTTTATAAATTTTTTCCTCGGTTTCTTTCGGGTTGTAGGCTTTGGGTATTTCCATTGACTTTGTTCGTATTTATACTACTATATTTAGAGATTTTTACCAATCTAAGGACAAGAAATATTGGCTAAGATACTAAATTTCCCGCATCTCTACCCGGAGGGGAAGGGCCGGATCATGGCAAAATTCACTGTTGACAAGCGCCTAAGAGGTACAACAATCAGGGTCCTTCTCTTCAAAGATTACTCCCAGCTGGAGGATTACTTATTGGAGAATGAACTGACTGGCTTCAGAAAATTAAGGACCCGATTATTAGGCAGGGCATATTTAGGAGAATTCAAACTACCCAGCAGTATAGAATTTACGGAATATTATTTAATCTGGTGTCCTGTTCATTTAAAATACGATGCCAGTTGTTTCCGTGGCGAAGATCAAGTTTTAGTATGCCGCGATTGTGAGAAAGAGCGAATACAAAGAATCTGGCCAGACGATGAAAATATAGAAAATGATGATTGACTTTTCTAAAATCCTAAGTTAGCATCCATTTCAACTGAATCCCAGGATAGTTCTTGGGGTTTTTCTTTGCCCTCCGACTCGTCCGCCATAGCTTTAGCGACGGCGGAAGCTTTAGGCGAAGAAGGGCTTTTTATTTGTTTATAATTCATGTAGCCGGCTAAGGCTATCATTGCCGCGTTGTCACCGGTATATTCTAGTTCCGGCCGTGAATAGATAACCCCCAGTTCTTTGGCAGCATTATTGAGGTCAGACCTCAATAATTTATTCGCCGAGACTCCGCCGGAAAGGAATATTGATTTTACCCTGTGTTCTTTGGCGGCTCTCATAGTTTTTTTTATAAGCACCTCGACGGCTGATTTTTGGAATGAAGCGGCTATGTCACACTTAGTTTGGGTATCTATTTTTTTTAAATTTAAATCTCTCAAGAGGTAGAGTGCGGCCGTCTTCAATCCCGAATAGCTGAAGTCGTAATTTTTTGAATGTATCATCGGACTTGGCAGGGGATAGCGGTCGGGGTTTCCCTTTTCGGCAATTTTGGAAATAACCGGGCCTCCGGGGTAACCCAATCCCAAAAGCCGGGCCACTTTATCAAATGCCTCGCCAACTGCATCATCGAGTGTTTCTCCGATAAGTTTGTATTCGCCATGATTTTTCATTAGTACTAATTCCGTATGCCCTCCGGAGACAATCAGGTTTAGTATGGGGGTTTCTTCTTTGGAAATTGGTCCGCCAGCTGGCGGATGGAAATTGGAAATTGCTCCAACTTTTTTTAAAAAGTTAGAGGCAATGTGTCCTTCTAGGTGGTTAACTCCAATTAGTGGTTTCTGGTATTTCCAAGCAAGAGTCCTGGCAAAAGTAATCCCGACGAGTAGGGCCGGTCCAAGCCCAGGACCTCTGGTTACAGCAATCAAGTCAATGTTATGGAGGGGGTCAGGTACCTTAAAAGAAGGGTACCTGACCCCTTTAAGAGCAAGTTTAAAAACATGCTCTATATTCTTAACATGTTCTCTGGCGGCAAGATTCGGCACTACTCCGCCGTATTTGGCGTGCAGTTTTACTTGGGACGAGATGGTGTTCGACAGGACTTTAATGGTTCGACTTTGCTTACCACTATTATTTTCGGCAACCTCAACAATAGCCACTGCTGTTTCATCGCACGATGTTTCAATTCCCAAAATTTTCATAGAATATCACCCATTTAAATGTTTTAAATTGTATTTATATCACGATCGTGTTAACAGTACCAATATTAATAATATTATAACTCGAATTTTTTTCTGAGGTCTTTATCGTATTCTATTTCGTAGGTTGTTATAAATCTGGTATATTGTTTAATCTGTTCTTCAAATAGCAGATCTTTTAAGAATCTTGGCACCGGATAAGGATAGATCCAGATACTTTTTTGAAATTCTTTAAAACCAATTACTTTTAAAACGGTACGTAGATAGTCTCTGTAGTGTCTTTTTTTCTCCGGTACGTCGAAAAATATTATCCTCCATTTCTTATCCCACTTTTGTTTCTTGGGTTTGTATGTGCTTAATTCCCCGTTTAAGTAGGCAAAAAACGCCTCCTTTTCTCCTGCTGGGGTCAGATAGAATATGCCGGCATCATTTTTATTGATAAAACCTTGTCTTTTTAAGTAGTATAAAGAATGATAATATCGGTCTTTATATAAACTTGAATAGCCGTATTTTTTAGCATATTGAGGCGGGAAAAAAGAGGTGGTTGTTATTTTACCGATTTCCCACAAAACCGCAAGAATACCCTTAGCTACGGGCAAGGTGTTTTTATAAAATGATAGTCGCTGTTTTGATGATTCTATTTTTTCTTTTTCCATTGTAATGCTTATATCACGATCGTGATATAAAGACAACATTGAACAATGGATATTTTTGTGATAAAATTCTACTGGTTGTCAGTAGGTACTTAACTATGGCGCCATCGTCTAACGGTTAGGACACGTCCTTTTCAAGGACGGTATCGGGGTTCGATTCCCCGTGGCGCTGCCATCATTCGATTTTTAACCATCTGTTGTCATTTGTAAGGTAAAGAATAGATTATTTCAGTTTTCCTATTCTGCTTGGCCTATCGTACCCCGAAGGGAAATGGAAAACTTGGTACGAGCTCACCATCTCGAGTAATCTAACTCTCCTTAGCCTTTTCTTCTAGGCG
>CAYTBY010000027.1:0-13421 GCA_964436165.1 uncultured Candidatus Saccharibacteria bacterium | reverse complement strand
TCCGTCAGCATCTTCTCATTCATCCTCAACCCCATGGCCTCGGCAACG
The DNA here is from genome assembly GCA_964436165.1 of uncultured Candidatus Saccharibacteria bacterium. GTDB lineage: Bacteria > Patescibacteriota > Minisyncoccia > 2-02-FULL-40-12 > GWA2-44-9 > 2-01-FULL-39-28. The sequence goes on along the minus strand of CAYTBY010000027.1, from coordinate 13,373 downwards.
TGATGGTCTTTGATTGTTTCCGATCCCTCCAAATCCGCCGCTGTACGGGCTACTTTGAGAGTTTTATGGTAAGTGCGAAGGGATAACCCTTTTTGATTTATGGTCTTTTTAAGCATACTCTTGGCACTTTTTTCTATCATTGCCATTTTCTCAACATTTTTATAACTCATCTCCGAGTTGCTATATATGCCGAATTTAGCAAATCTGGCCAATTGGGTTTCTTTTGCCCGAGCTATTTTTTTCTTGATTTCTATGATTTTCTTACAATCTTCTTCCTCTTTTTCCTCTTCATTCTGTGTTTCTGTGGTGATTGTTTCGCGCGGAACATTTATCTGAATATCAATTCGGTCTAGCAAGGGACCAGAGACCTTTTTCCTATACCGTAAGACGCTGAATGGCATGCAAATACATTCCGCTACCTGACTTCCATAATTACCGCAAGGGCACGGATTCATTGCTGCAACAAGCATAAACTTAGCTGGTAGTTTAACCGAGCCAGAGGCCCTCGAAACCGTAACTAAACCATCCTCAAGAGGCTGTCGAAGAGCCTCAAGAACATTCCTTGGAAACTCCGGCAGTTCATCAAGAAAAAGTACCCCCCGATGAGCCAAGCTTATTTCTCCGGGTCTTGGCCAAGTACCGCCGCCAATAACGGCTACCGCCGAAGTTGTATGGTGGGGACTTCTAAAAGGCCGCTGAAAAGATAGGGGAGTCGAGCCATCAATAAGACCGACTGCACTATATACTCTGGCTACTTCTATCGCCTCATCAAAAGACAGCGGTGGAAGAATATCGGTTAAAGCCCTGGCCAAAAGCGTTTTTCCGGCTCCCGGTGGTCCTGACATAAAGATATTGTGGCCTCCGGCTGCAGCCACAATGAGGGCTCTTTTGGCTGTTTCTTGGCCCCTTATCGATACAAACGATTCGGGATAATATTCGACATTATTACTTGGCTTTACCGAGATAGGGGAGATAATGGAAGTTCTATCTAGGTGACCTACCACTTGGGATAGGGTCTCTGCCCCAATAACATTGATTTTATCTATACTAGCCGCTTCTTTGGCATTATAAGATGGTACGATTATTTCCGTAAAACCTTGTTTTTTGGCCAAGATAGTCATGGCTAGAATTCCTGCTGTCGGTTTTAGCCTGCCGTCTAGAGATAATTCTCCGGCCAATAACCGTCCTTTAGGGTCAAACTTTATCTGCTTTGTTTCAAATAAGTAGCCAATGGCGATGGGTAAATCGTATGCTGGACCTTCTTTCTTTGTATCGGCCGGAGCAAGGTTAACCGTAACTCGTCCTGTTTTTGATTTTGGCGGTAAAAAACCGCTATTTTTCATAGCCGAACCGATCCTTTCTTTAGATTCTTGGACAGCCTTATCGGCTAATCCGACAATATTAAAAGAGTGGATACCGCGACTGGAATCCACCTCAACTTCTACTAATTTTGCATCAATGCCGTTAAGAGCGGCAGAGTTGATAGAAACTGACAAATTAGATAATTCCCCCTCCGGGAGTATTAACTAAATCACACCCCATAATTTCCAGACTTTATTTTATCCAGAGTACTTTCTATGTCTTTTCTCTCTTTTTCAAGAACATTTACCATGGCTTGATTTCTGTCTAGTTCACCCGCCTCTTGGCCAGCATCCTCTTCCGATTTACCCAGATCATCAACCCTAACATCAAAATCACCTCTAACTAAAGGGTTTTCAGATGCTATGGCAGACAGTTCTTTCTTAATTTCCTTTAATCTTGCCGTTAAACTACTGGCAAGTTTTTGTAATTCTTCTTTGATCATAAGGTTTTATTAGTATATCAAGTGGAGATTAAAAAGCAAAACTTTTATCCGATATGACTTACGCGTAAGTCCTATTCCAAAACAAAAGGCCCGAATGGCCGCGTAGATAGTCCATAAGTGGACAAGCTTGAGCCAGGGGGCCTAGAGGACCCCTGGCAAAACAATCCTTCCTAACTACCTAACTACACTACAGAAAAAATTGTTTCGCCAGAGGTCTGCTAAAATATCTAGCCAGCAATTATTAAAACTCTTAATAAGCGCTAGCAAAAAGATCTAATCTAATTATATCGCCCATGGTGACATAAGCAAGGGGTAAATTGTGGATAACTTGTCACCATTAAATTTTAATGTCACCAAAACATAAAAATGGCTAATTTTACTTGTAAATACTACACTTTTTGGTGACAAAGTCTTTGTCACCAAAAGTACAGATATCTGGATTTTTGACACTTATTAACAGGATGAGAACAAGTGTGTCACCATTAGAGTCCCCTTATTCTATCCGTCGGAGAATACATTGATTCTCTAGAGTTGGTAATTATGAGGTAATGCCTACCCGCAAGTGAACTGACAATAGAATAATCAATGCTTTTATCTGGTAAGGAGAAGTTCCTATATCTTATCTTCACTCCCTGCCGTTCATTATCAAGAAAGGTGGTAGTAGCTGATTTAGATAAATCCAGGTCTAGTAAATTCTTAAGATCGACGGCCATGGTTTCCTCCCATGCTTTCATTATTTCCATAACTTTAGTTATATCACTGACCTCGACTATAAAAACTAGTCTTTTATCTTTTGGGCTCTGCCCGTTCTCTTCAAAAAGTTCTTCCTGGCCATACAAAAGAACCAGATTATTTTCTTTCATATAACTCTTCAACTCGGCAGAATACCTAATATTTAATCCTCCTAAAACTTCCGGAAGGGTTGGTTTAGCTTTTACCTGCGGCGTAGATAATACGAAATTGACTCTTTTAAATTCCTTAGTGGCTAGAGCCTGGCTTTCCATGAAAGATCTCAGGGCAGATGTGGCTCCCTCTGAGTTAGCTGAAACGGTGAATGTTGTGACTGAAATTCCACCAAAAATAGTGTCTAACTCATTGACCTCGGGAAGCGGCGATTCTTTAGTCGGAACCGGGGTTGGAGTCCCAAGAATAACCTCATCGTCTTTAAATACAAAAAGCGAAAGAAGGAAGTAGATAGCTACCGCCACAACAATCGTAGTAACAATCCCCGTCGTCATACCACCGCTTACTACTCTAGCAATTGCCCCATATTCAACCCTCTCATCCTGTGGTCTGGGAATCTTTTTCTTTGGAATTGGGGCTCCGGGGAATAGTGGTAAGCCATCCTTATCTGCGATCTTAAATTCTTCATGGATATGAGCTGGTCTATCTGGTATAATCGGGGGCTTACCTCCTAAAAATGGCAAATCCGTCTTAGGTAACTTGGGCATCTCTGGTAACGCTGGGAGTCCCCTTGGTAGGGTGGGGCGGACCAGTGGTTCTCCCTGGGGTAATGGTTGTAACTCTGAAATTTTAGGCAAAAGATTTTCTTCGGGAGTCGGCGGAGATTTTAGAATTATCTTTTTTTGAATTTCAATCCCGCCAGACAGATCTCCGCCCCCTTTTAATCTGGCTAAATCAGTTGCCATCGTCCTTATTGATAGCTTGATTTCAGACGGTCTTTTCGGTAAAGATCCTTGATCAGACTCCTGGCCTGGATAACCAACTAGCGGTTGTGAAACTTGAGTTGTCTCTTTCCCTAGCTGGGGTAACTTAATATCATCGCCCGGGCCTTTGGTAAATAAAGATGGTGAAGGTAAAGAAGGCCTTGCTTGGAGAGCTGGGGTAGTGGAACTCTTGGTGACCGGAGATTTTATTAACTGGTCAAGAATATCACCAACCGTAAGTGAGCTTTGATCTTTTAAATCCATATTGGATTAATTCTACCATATCTACTGATGTTTTTCATTAAATTTAAGACTTATGTCCTAAATTTAACATCTTATAGTGATAACCCCTCACACTTATTTCGCAGACCTTTCTTTTTTCGAGCAGTAAATTGCGTAAATTAATTGATAATTTGGCTATATAATTTTCGGGTGTTCAGGAACGACGAACGGGACCTGAAAATTATAAGCCAAATTGAGATTAATTTATGCAATTTACTACGAAGATAAAAAGGCGGTCGAGAAATGAGTGTGAGGGGTTACTCATAGTGTAGTGGCCCCTAGTCAGTATTTCGAGATTTCATGGTGAGATTAGTTCGACCCATATCATCTACGTTTTTAACAGTTACCTGAACTACTTGGCCTATTTTTAAGACATCGCTTGGATACCTCACCCTTTCGTTAGACATTTCGGAAACATGAACCATTCCTTCTTTGCCGGGCAAGTATTCCACAAAAGCCCCGAAATCTAATATTTTAGTAACTCTACCTTCAAATTTATCACCAGGCCTCGGTTCATAAGTTATATCCTTAATCATTTGAAGAGCTTTATCCATCCCATCGGCTGACACACAAGTAATAAATACTGAGCCGTCGTCTTCAATATCAATCTCGGCCCCAGTCTCCTCAATTATTCTGTTAATTGTCTCCCCACCTTTACCGATGACTGCGCCTATTTTATCCGGGTCTATTTTAATAATTTTAACCCTAGGCGCCAGGGGAGAGAGGTCGGGTCTGGGCTTGGCTATTTTAGCATCCATTTTCTCAAGAATTTCAAGGCGAGCTTTTCTGGCTTGGGCCAGGGCTTTTTCAAGCACTTCCTCTGTGATGCCCTCGACTTTCACATCCATCTGCATTGCCGTAACTCCGTCTTTGGTACCGGCTACTTTAAAATCCATATCGCCGTGATGATCCTCGGGGCCCTGAATATCTGTCAAAACCTTAAAACTTTTCCCGCTCTTATCAAACATGACACCCATAGCAATACCGGCAACTGGAGAAGCAATCGGTACGCCGCCATCCATTAGAGCCAGGGAGGAACCGCAGACCGAAGCCATAGAAGATGAGCCGTTGGAAGCCAACGTTTCAGATACCATGCGTATTGTATAGGGAAAATCGTCCTTCAGGGGTATGACCGGAAACAACGCCCTTTCGGCCAAAGCTCCGTGGCCAATGTCCCGACGGCCACTACTGCCCATCCGACCCACCTCGCCAACACTGTAGGGCGGGAATGAATAGTGGTGCATAAATCTTTTTTTCGTAAGATTTATTTCCATTGTTTCTACCCATTGTTCCATTCCAGGCGAAGCAAGGGTCAGTATCGATAAAACCTGGGTTGTACCTCTTTGAAATAAACCCGAACCGTGCGAATAGGGGAGGACAGCGACATCAACCGACAGTTCACGCACCTCATCCAGCTTTCTAAAATCAGGCCTTTTTTCTGAAGTTAAAATATTCTGATGGACGATATTATTTATTTCTTCCTCAAATAACTGTTCGGCTTCGCGAATTTTAAGTTCCAAATCATCGGCACCTTTGTATGCTTCTTTTATATATTCGGCCAGCTCTTTTCTGGTCTTAGCTATTCCATCAATGTATTCCTGCTTAACTTTGGTATAGATAACTTTCTCAAGACGAGGGCTTAAAAAGTTGCCGACTGACTTTTTAAGTTCTTGGTTTGTCTCGGTAAAAGCTAGCTGTCTCTTTACCGGCTTCATCTCGTCAGTTATGCGTTGTGCCAGAGCAACTAACTTTTGAAACTCCTTAAACCCAGCGACCACAGCTTCAGCTATATCTTTTTCTGGAACAATGGCGGCGCCAGCCTCAACCATATTTATCCGGTTTAAAGTTCCGGCTACAACAATATCAAAATTGCTTTTCTCTCTTTCGGCGTAAGTGGGGTTAAAGACTAGCTGGCCATCAACCTTGCCCACCCTCACGCTTGCTACCGGGCCGTTAAACGGAATATCCGAAGTCATTAAGGCCAAAGAAGCCCCAAAAAGCGCCGGCATATCCGGATCATTTTGGCCGTCAAAAGATAACACCGTGGCCACAACCTGAATGTCGTTTCGAATCCGGTGGTCAAAGCGCGGACGCAGCGACCGGTCAATTAAACGCCCCGACAGAATGGCTTCATCTGACGGTCTGGTTTCACGCTTTATCCATTTAGAACCCTTGATCTTTCCGGCAGCATAATATCTCTCTTCATAGTCGACAGAAAGAGGCATATAATCAATGCCTGACCTGGCCCCGGCGGACATAACGGCCGTTACCAAAACAGCCGTATTGCCGTATTGAACGTAGACCGAACCGTTGGCCAGGTTCGCCAATCGGCCAAACTCAACCACCAGCGGTTTTCCCGCAAACTCTTCCTCGTATCTCTTAATTTTCATATCCTAAAAAGTGAACAGCCGAGAGATGAGTAATGAGATTTTCTACTATGCCCGGAAGTGTTAAACATCGGATGTTTAACATCTAGCTTCTGAACATGGGGGAAAATCCCTGTTTTCTTATTCCTCAACGCTCCCCGGTCAACTTTATAAACTATTTTTTAATTTTTTCTTGTTTTTAAGATCACACTATCAGCAATTTCATCAAGGTCAACAAACTTATCCGCTGTCTCGGCTAATTTAGCCGAGGTACTTCTCCCGAAAGAGACAACCTCAACTTTTACTCCTTTATTCATTTTTAAATAATCTACAAGGGGTATAAAATCACCATCTCCCTCAACCAAAACGGCGACATCTATTTTATCAGCTAGAATAACAGCATCAATAGCAATACCCACATCCCAATCGCCCTTTTTTATTCCACCTGGAAAAATCTGAAGATCTTTTACTTTAAGCTCAAAGCCTGCCTTTTTTAGAGCTTCTAAGAATGCCTTTTCTTCTCCGCTTTCGGTTTTAATAGCATAGGCAAAAGCCCTTATTAATTGCCTGTTGCCGACTGCTATTTGTAAAATCTGGCCGAAATCAACCCGGGCCTTATACAGGTTTTTTGCCGAGTGATACATGTTTTGAGCATCAACAAAAACACCAACTTTCTGGTGCCGCATAAGCTCTGACGTAAATTCTTCGTTTGATCGCGTTGGTTTCAATGTTTATTTCAGACCAAGTTTTTTAATTATAGCGGCATGTCGCTTCGGATTCTCACGCTTTAAATAGTCGAGAAGCCTCTTTCTTTTTGAGACCATCTTGAGCAGGCCCAGCCGGGAACTGTTGTCTTTCTGGTGTTTCTTCAAATGTTTGGCCAGCTTCTCAATTTCCTCGGTAAACAAAGCGATCTGGGCTTCCGGAGAACCAGTATCTTTATCGTGAACCCGATATTGGGTTAATATTTTAGTCTTCTGTTGAGGAGTTAACATGGTTATAATGCAAATCTACAAATGACATGCGAATGCCACAAATAGACCAGCAACTTTTGTATTCTAACATGGGTTTAGGATTTTTACAAATATCGCTTATCCCTCCCCATTTCTCGACCGCCTTTTTGTCTTCGTAGCAAATTGCATAAATTCATCTCAATTTGGCTTATAAATTTCAGGCCCTGTTTCCCGAAGTCTCAACACCCGAAATATTATATAGCCAAATTATCAATGAATTTAAGCAATTTGCTGCTCGAAAAAAGAAAGGTCTGCGAAATGGGGAGGGGTTCGCTCATTTTTGAAGAAAATAAATTGGGCTCACCGTTCATGTTTTCACACTACTTGATGGGCCCATTGTGTCGTAGCTCACGATTATCTCTTTGCAAGTTCTTGCCAGTGCTCGGGGCACAACACCATCCACCGTGCATCGTAGGCTTTTGTAGGATACCCACACTTTTCACACTTGCCATGATTGGGTGGGTTGTAATCAGCTGGATACATACTCTTCATATCGGCCTCCTTGTTTTTTCGATAAAGGTTTTCAGTACTTTATAATCATACCATACTTTAGATGTTTTAGCAATAGATAGTTTTAAAAGCCCTTTGTTATAATTATATTATGCGAAGTACCTAAATATGACTGACATTAAAGACCTCAAAATTAGATACCTGGAGTATCTGGAAATTGAGAAGAATAAATCCCAGAAAACCCTTGAGAATTATGGGCGGTATTTAGATCGGTTTTTGGGGTTTGCCAAAATCAAAACCATAAGCCAGCTTAACGAGGAATTGATAAGGCAATACCGCCTGCATTTAAACCGTCTTCGGAATACCAAGGGACAGCCGCTTAAAAAAATCACCCAGAATTATCATGTTATCGCCCTGCGGAACTTTCTTAAATATTTAGCCAAAACCGGGATCAAAACCGTAGCCGCCGAGAGAGTTGAACTGGGGAAGCAAGAAGACAGAGAAGTAACCTTCCTTGAACCGGAAGAACTTCTTCGGCTTATCGATGCTCCGAAGGGCGACTCTTTAGATATTCTAAGAGATAGGGCAATATTGTCTGTTCTTTTTAGCTCGGGCATGCGGGTATCCGAATTGTGCTCTCTTGATAGGGATAAAATAGACTTGAACAGAGGAGAGATGGCTATCCGAGGAAAGGGAAGTAAGATTAGAATGGTTTTTCTTTCTGATGATACCCGGAAAATAGTTAAAGACTATCTGGCCAAACGGCCAGATGTCGATGAGGCTCTTTTTATAAGAATCCCGAAAAGCGGTTCCTTCTCGAAAGATAGTAACCTTCGACTCACTCCGAGAAGCATCCAAAGAATTATAAAAAAATATTCGATAAAAGCTGGGATAGTCGGAAAAAATGTCAGCCCGCATACTCTTAGACATAGCTTCGCCACCGATCTTTTGCGGAACGGAGCCGATATCCGCTCGGTCCAAGCCATGCTCGGCCACGCTTCAGTCACCACGACCCAGATTTACACTCATGTTACAGACAAGCAATTAAGAGAGGTACATGAGAAATTCCACAATAAAAAAAGCCGATAGTTATCAGCTTTTTTAAACTGCTTCTAGTCTACGCAAAACCTCTTTACTGTAGACACTGATCTGTTGTATCGATAAACGTAAACGGGTCAACATAAGTGTTGTGCTCTCTCATATTCCAATGGAGATGGTGGTCTTTATTGGCACCGACACCGGTTTTACCGGTTAAACCTATGACTTGGCCTTTTTCTACAATATCACCTGCTTTTACTTGGAATTTTGATAAGTGCATATACACAGAATAAATCTCCAGTCCATGGTAAAGAATGATCATATTGCCCTCTCTGCTTCTACGGTAATTCTTGGCAATAAGGACGACTCTGCCACTGTTGACCGCTACTATGGGAGTTCCGATTCTGGCCCGCAGGTCAAGCCCGGTGTGAAATAGATATGGATTGTTCCTATAAATAGGCCCAAAGGGGTCAATAATTTCTATTACAACAGTATTAAGGGGCCAGGTATATTTTGAGCCGTTTGTAAGATCGGTCAATTTATCTGCTTGATCAAAGGCTTTATCAATGGCCCTTTTCTGGCGGTTTGTACGCGGTTTTGGTTTGCCGGTAAAGACCGCCGTTCTTGTTTTAAGAAAATTAGTTTCAACAACCTCGAGCTCTTCGTAGTCCCCATTAAGCCGGATGCCTTGGCCGCATTCAACCATTAAGATCAGATGTTTATTTTGATTAGGCATATCCTTAGTTGGTACTGTATCTGTTGCTATCCCAATAATGACATAGCCATTTTTGTTAGGAGCATATTGATTTCCAAAAACAGACAGACAAGTCGTCGGTTCCTGGAAATTGGGGTCAATTCTGACAATAGCCGTTCCACCTTGGCCAACCCGTGGAGTAAGGACATAGAAACTTTTAGCCTGGGCATTTCCTGGTGACCCAAAAAATAGGACTAGGGCCAGCACATTAATCATTGTTTGCATGTGCCTATTCGCTAAGGCTATTCGCATACAAGTTTTCAAGGTACCTCTCCCAAAAAAGCTTTGGCTACATAATATATAAATACATGGGCGGTTGTCCAGACGTAAAATCTTCTTTGATCGCCGTCCAGCCTATGACTGGCCAGGTATAGGCGACTACCCTGGTTCCCGGCTTGAGTTCTTGCTCAAATTTTAATTTTGCTTTGGGATTTACTTTTGGGGTTAGAAAAATATAGATAACATCGGCATCAGATAAATTTTGTTTCCAAAAGTTTTTAAACCTTACCTCGGTATTTTCAACAAAAAAAGACCTGGTCTTGGCAATCAAATAGGGGAGCAGTGATATTTCGAAGCCAACCGCTCTGGCCCCAGCGCCAGCGGCCGCAAATACCAGTTTGCCGTCTCCACAGCCAAGATCATAAAACTTCTGGCCAGGTTTAATCTCTGCCAATTTTAAAAACCTTTGAATATCTCTTGTCCAGGTCGGAAACCATGGCGCGGCGAGGATGCCGGCATAAGCAAAAGTTCCCAGAAAAATAAATAAAATTATTATAAAAATCCACATTACTTGTAGCTGGGATTACTCTCTTTTTTATTCCGCGCTTCTTGGCGGGCAAGAGCGAAAAATAAGCTCGAAAGGCGGTTCAAATATGCTTTGACGTCCAAACTAAGCCGATCTATCTTTTTAATTTTCAGAACGCTCCGTTCAACATTCCTTGATTTAGCCCTCATTAAGTCGAGCCAGGCCGAGGTCTGGTTAGCGCCGGAAATTACAAATTTTTTAAGAGGCGGGAGCTTTTTCTCAATATCATCTATTGCTTTTTCAACTTCTTTCACTTTAAAACTTTTAAACTCCGGCACTTTGAATCCCGACGCTTCGGTCGGGACCCCGACCCCTTGGCGTCGGGGCTTTTCATCGAGCATAATGTTGGCCACGTGAGATTGAATGATGAACAGGTTTTCCTGAACTTGATGGAGAATTTTCTTTAACTTTTCCGTGACTTTTTGAGACTTCAAAACTCCAAGCAGACTGTTTAGCTCGTCCAGCTGTCCAAGCGCTTCAATCTCAAGACAAGTCTTGGAAACAGACTTTTTGCCGACATAACTTCTGCCTTTATCGCCTTTACCGGTGTAAAAATTAGGCATATACTATACTAAGAACTTTAAAGTAACCGAGGAGAAGAATCAATGCCCTACTCAAGCAAAGTTATTGACCATTACGAAAATCCTAGAAATGTCGGCTCTTTGCCAAAAGACGACCCTAATGTCGGCACAGGGTTAGTCGGCGCTCCTGAATGCGGAGATGTGATGAAGCTTCAGATCAAAGTCAATCCGGAAACAAACGTTATAGAAGATGCTAAATTCAAAACATTCGGCTGTGGTTCGGCCATTGCCTCGTCTTCTTTGGCCACGGAATGGTTAAAAGGAAAAACAATCGAGGAAGCCAGCCAGATAAAAAACACTCAGATCGTTGAAGAATTGTCTCTTCCTCCGGTAAAAATCCACTGCTCTGTATTGGCCGAAGACGCGATCAGGGCAGCAATCAAAGATTATAAAAATAAAAGCGGAACGGGGGTAGAGAAACCGCAAGAAAAAGATATCCACAGTTAGGCCTTGCGCTAAAAAATAAAGGTGCTAAATTGTAAGTAGTTCGTTGTCGAGAGCTTTGGCTCTCAAACCGAACGCAAGTTCGAAACACGGTCTTCCTTCGAGGAGACCGTTTTTCTTTTTGGTGCCTCTATTGTGAAGATAGTTCGAACGCATTTCCGGTCATTTTTTCATGTCTACATCACGCTTGTTATATAAGGATTTAGATGATATGATATAATTAATTGAATAAGCTCAACAAAATGGTCAAAATAAACGAGAAAAAGTACAAAAACGCCATTTTATTTTTCGCTAAAAAGATTCAAAACGGGACTCTCGGAAAGCTCAAAATGATGAAGCTTCTCTACTATCTTGATTTTGATTTCTTTGAGAAATATGGCCGTTCAGTCACAGGAGATGAATATCTCCGTTTTGACAATGGTCCAGTACCAAGAATGGCAGAAAAAATCTTAAAAGAGATGAAAGACAAAGAGATTAAAATTACTAGCCATAAAGTAGCCGAAGGATACAATGATCAACAGCGTATAGAAGCCACTAAAGACTTCGACCTTCATGTTTTTGATAAAGAAGAGCTTGTTATGCTCGAGGAAGTCGCTGATAAATGGGAAAAGTTTACCGGAACTGAAATGAAAACCGCCAGTCATGGAGAGGCACCTTGGATTTCAACAAAACCCAACGATGTAATAGATTACAATCTTGCTTACTACCGAAATAAATATGGCGAGATGGCTAATCTCTAGGAAGAATGGAAATATCTCGCCATGAAGATATAGAAAAAGATTTAAAAGACCTGCGGCGCTATCCAGCGCCGCTTGAATCTTTAGAAGCCTGGGAAAGGCTTTTTGTTTTGAAGGGAATTAAGGAAACTCCGGGCATAGATCTTTTTCCCGGATTTGGACAAGCTAAAATATACAAGGGGCGAGTTGTTCCCTTGAAAGAAAACGTTGGAAAGTCCAAAGGATACCGTGTTATATTTCAAGAGATTGAAGAACAAAAATTTAAAATTCTAGTTTTTTCAAGGCATGGAATTTATAAAAACGAGCGGGATTTGATGAATGCAATAAAAGAACGTATCTAGTCGCTTCTCGGTTCAAATCCCATTGGATTGGTTTCAGAAAAACAGGATTGTTTTATCTGGTGTCTCTATTGTACCAGGTTAGAACCTATTTTCAAAACAAAGTGAGGTAATGAATTCCGTCACGAGACCGTTTCAAATTGGGTGCTTGATAGCACTCTTTTTTGTTGTCCTGTCTAGGCTAGATTCTCAATTAACATGTTAAATTGGGTATTATGACCAAAAAAAGAACCCAAAATGTCCAATCTGTGGCAGTAACAAAACAATTAAGAAAGGGAGCAGAAAGGGATTAAAACGATTCTTCTGTAAGAAACAAAAACACTCTTTTTCAATAGACCATCGGGTAAAACCAATCTTCTGGATACCGCATATTGACGGCGTCCCATTTAGAAAATTAGCTGACCAATATCAGTCATCTCCAGCTAAAGTTTTCAGGCAAGTAGAAGATGAGATGAATCGTCTCCCAGAAAATACTTGGCTATCAGCTAACTATTGTAATAGATGGAGTGGCAGATTAGTAGTTGATGGCAAATATGTAAAAGTAAAAGGATATGATAAAAAAATCCCATTTATCTACGGCATTGATTATCTAAGCCATGATATACCCGTAGGTGTTTTAGCTCCCAGTGAAAACGAATGGGCTTTCAATAAATTCTTTAATTTAATTCATACAATTCGTTATCCTTTACAGATTGTGATTGCCGATGATATCAGTGCCCTAAAACCAGCCTTAAAACGTATTTATCCAACAGTGCCAATACAACTGTGCCACAATCATTACTTTGAGATTTTAAGACAGATGCTGAGGATTAGGACCGAGGATAAATACCACGATTTCTTCTATGAACTCAAGGGAGCATTCAATCCTAAAAATCATTACCAAAAGAGGCAATCTTGGTTAACGGGCATATATTACCGATACGGAAAACAAGATAAAATGGTCCAGACGATATTGGTGGATGTTCAGCAGAGATACGATAATTTTTTCGCTTTTAATGCCCAATACAGAGAACAATGCCCCAATACCACCAATATCATCGAGAGCTACAATTCCCACTTACAGGGCAGATTAAAATCAATCAAAGGATTCCAGA
>CAYTBY010000026.1:0-15497 GCA_964436165.1 uncultured Candidatus Saccharibacteria bacterium | reverse complement strand
TCTCACAATCTACTTGACTAGTTGTCCACAATTACTCGAGATGGTGAGCTCGTACTTTTCAAAGACTTGCGCTGTTTTGATTTTACTTGTATAATATTTTATAATTCTTTAACAATCGGAGGAACACATGCCCCTAATAGATAGAATAAGAAGTCACGATTTTGCTCCGTATGTATATGCCTATCCTCCCACCAGAACATATTTACCCATTGTTGATTTTTCAGTTGCTAGACCAGTGTTTAGCAAGAACCTGAATGTATATATACATATCCCTTTTTGTGAGCAGAAATGCACATTTTGTGGGTATCTTACAGTTATTGATGGGAAGGGTGACTTACAAGAAAGGTATGTTGATTGCATTATTAAGGAAATTCTAATGCAACGAAGCATACTGGAATCAAGCTATATAACGAACATAAATTTTGGCGGTGGAACACCATCCCTGCTAACAACCGAGCAGTTTGGAAAGATTATGGCGATACTTACAGAAGTAAATCCAGCCATACTCAGTACTGCCAAGGAGATTAGCATTGAGGCAACTCCAGAATCTATTCAAAGCGGTAAGATATCAGCTTTTAAGAGCTTGGGTATTAATCGAGTTAGTGTTGGTATTCAAACCTTCAATGATACCGAAATAGAATTATCCAAGCGACATAATTTAGCTAATATTTCTGTAAGAGCGGTTAATCTGCTCAAGGATATCGGAATTCCAAACATATGCTGTGATTTGATGTATGGACTTGCAAGTCAGACATTTACCAGTTGGAGTAGTTCTGTAATGGGACTTTTAGAACTCCGACCAGATACGATTGAACTCTACTCAACAGTTACTATTCCCAATACACCTCTAGCCAAGCTCAAAATCCAAGGAATGGGCAACCAAGAAAGACTTCAGTGCTACGAATTTGCAAGAGATATTTTTCTCAAGGCTGGATACTCTCAAGATTGCCATCTTCGCTTTGTCATTCCAGGCAAAGGAGGATATCTTCAGCAAGAAAACGTTTTTGCAGGTGAAAGTTTACTAGGTTTTGGTGTCGGGTCTAGGTCGTATGCAATCAATATGCATTATCGGAATTCTTATAGCCAAAAGCATCGCGATGCATTGACGGACTATTTGAGAGTGATTCAGAGTGGCAGATTAGCTGTCTCAAGTGCTGTCCTCCTAACAGAGGAAGAGCAGATGAGAAGGTTTGCCATATATAACATAGAGCATCTTAACAAGGCACGATTTCAAGCTCAGTTTAGAATGAATTTCGAGGATAAATTTCCCGAAGAATATCAGGAGCTTATTGAGCTAGGACTTGCCCAAGATGATGGACTGACCATTACGCTGACCCATAAAGGTCTTGCCTTCCGTGATGTTGTAGCAAGTAACTTCTTTTCAAAAAACACAGCAGAGCAAGAAAGTTCTTACTGGACTACTGCCCCAGCTACTATTTAACGAGATTTCATAGACGAAATCTCGTTTTTTTGTATAATCTAAGTATGACCAATAAAAGGATAATTATTTTTGGCTTTTCTGGTTCTGGTAAGTCCACTATTGCTGATATGGTCAGCAAACAGTATGGTTTACGGGTTATTCATCCATCAAGTATTCTTAGAAATCTGCTTGAGAATAAAAGTTTTAATTTGGATAAAACAAAGGCGGGAAAAGGATTCTGGGAAAGCAAAAGAGGCATGCAGCTCTTCAAAGACCGACTTAAAGACAAGCAGCCGATGGATATGGCTTCTGACAAAATACTATTAAAAGAATTATCCAAGGGGAATATCGTTATAGATAGTTGGAGCATGCCTTGGCTGTATAACGGGGGCATAAAAATACACCTCCGAGGAACATTATCTGAAAGAGCTAAGAGAGTATCGAAACGAAGCAAGATTACTATTAAACAAGCAGCAAATGCCATAAAAATTAAGGATAACGAGACCAGAAAAATGTTTAAGAGAATCTACGGATTCGATATCAGTAAGGACTTAGATGTTTTTGATTTAACCATTAATACTACTCCTCTCAATCAAGACCAGGTTTTTAATAAAGTTGCTGACTACCTAAATAAGCACATAAAATAAGGGTTTCTTTGTTTTTGCTCTGTGGTATGTTGAAGAGGTTAAAACTTCGTGTAAATGACTCACAGCAAAATAGTAAAATTTCATGGTAAGTTTCGGGTTTCTTTCGGGTCTATCTGATAAATTTCAAAATCATGTCCCCGATTTCAGATAGCAGTTTGATATATTGACGACATTGTTGTCCCCATCCTCCTTCGTCAGAGACTTCGGATGGACACAGTAAAGCTACGGAAGTGCAAAGCCGAAACGGTCCACCGAGCTGAGCTCGGTTCACTCTTCGACACGTTCTCCTCTCGACCATGAGCTCGGGGTCGAATGGTCGCTATCGCTTCGAACTTGCTCAGGGTAAACCCTTTGACATGTTGATTTACTTCAAAAATCTGCTATAAATAAGCAGGTTTTTTAAAATTCAAAGAGGGGTAAATGCTCAAGACAAGACGGGCTATGCATCTGATTCTTGGAGCTTTCACTGAAGGTGAGGATGATATGGAGGTATTTAATCCGTCAACTGGTCAGGCCATAGGAACGGTTCCAATTACACTCCCTCGCCATGTGAATTTAGAGGAAATGGGCCGATGGGCTCATAGTGCCCAAGAAGCATGGCATTGGGAAGTTCCAGAGCAGTTAAAAGAGGCTGTATTTCAAGCTATAGCCGTAAACTTTGAGATATATAGGGGAGAGCTGGCTAAAACGATGGTTATTGAAAGCGGTAAATTATGGCGTTGGGCTGATGCCGAAGTCCAAGAAGTCATTGATACTATTTGGCATTATCATGGTGAAATTTCTAGATATCACACCAAAGACGGATTTGGACGCTGTCAGCTTTCTGATAAAAACGCTTTTTCTGTACTAATGCCCTATGGCAATTTTTTAACTATAAAGCCATGGAATTTTCCGGCGGCGGTGCCGATGTGGTCTATCTGTGGTGCTTTAGCCGGCGGCAACTCAATTCTAGTTAAACCAGCCGAGCAAACTCCGTTTACGATGGAGCTGGTAGCTAAAACTGTCAAGAAATCATTGGCGGATGTTTTGGATAAGACTATGGTTCGGAAGCTCGAGGGTCTCATCCAAACAGTTAATGGTATCGGACATTCTGTCGGCAAACGGCTTCTTGAGGACTATGATTATGACAAAGTAACATTTACGGGCAGTGACATAACCGGAAAGATAGTGGCTCAAACGGCTGGCTCTCGTCTTAAACCGTGCCACCTTGAACTCGGCGGACATGCGGCGATGGTTGTTCTCGACGATTTTGATATTGACCTGGCTGTTCAGGAAGCAATTAATGCCAATTTGGGAGATTCGGGTCAACGCTGTGTCTCAACCAGAGTCGTTTTTGTCCAGGAGTCAAGGTATAAAGAGTTTTTGGAAAAATATTTAAGTGTGGCTAGGGCAAGACGCATCGGCAATCCGATGGATCTTGAAACTGAAATGGGCCCCCTTATTTCTAAAGAACAGTTAGAGCAGGTTCATAATATGGTTGTTGAAACTGGAATTCAAAGCGGGAGACAACCGTTGATCGGAGGACACCTGCTTAAAGGATCGGGATATTTTTATCCGCCGACGGTTTTTACCGAGGTACCATATGGCATGACGGCGATGGACAATGAAATTTTTGGACCGGTGATTGTAATTAATCCGTTGTCTGGGCGTAATCGTGAGGAGGCATTCTGGAATGCAGTTGAGTTGGTTAATAGATCCAAGTACGGATTGTCTAATGCTCTTTTAACAAATGACAGGCGACTTTCATCGTGTGCGTCGGGAAGATTTAAGACCGGAATTTTTTACATCGGTCGGGGAACAACCGGAGCCGAACTTAATAAGTATTTTGGCGGGGTAAAATCTTCAGGCTGGGGCCGTGAAGGTCGAGGCCTTGATGATTGGACCCAAGTCCAACAGGTTTACGATGATTATCATGGTAAGCCCCGCATGGCTCAAAGCGGAGGAGTTGACCAGGAGACATTAAAACGTATTTTATCTTCTCACTCTCGTTTGGACTCATAACCAAAATGACTATCAAGCAGATAGAGTATCCTTATATTCCCGAAGGCAGGTCTATAAAATACTCAAACGAAAAAGATTCTTTTATGCAGGCGGCTAAAAAAATAGCAAAAGTATTTTCACTTGATGAAACAATGCCGGGCGGGGCGGTTGTCGTAAAAGAGGGGATAGTAATTGGATATGGAGCCAATGGCAGCGATTATCATAAAAAACATCCTTGCCAGAGAATTGTTGTGGGATGTAAAACAGGTGAAGGGTACGAGCTTTGTGAAGGATGCCATCCCAAAAATCATAGTGAACCGAAAGCAGTTAGTAATGCTCAAGAAAGAGGGTTTGATACTGGGGGAGCCGATTTATATCTATGGGGTCATTGGTGGTGCTGTAAATGGTGCTGGGATGCAATGATAAAAGCAGGTATTAAAGATGTTTATCTTTTTGAGGGGAGTGAAATATTATTCAACAAAAATCACCCCGATAATATAGTTGGAAGGCAGTTCTCATAAAGCCGGAGAGATCCGGTTTTTTATTTATGTTGACTAATCGTTCCAATCTGTTAGTTTTTTAGAACATGATCTTTGAAAAAAGGTGAGTGATATGCGAAAAGTAGAGGCGGTGATTTTTGACTGGAACGGTACTCTTTACGACGATTTGGAACGGCTAGCCTACGGAAGTGTCGTTAAAATATTTGAGACGTATAACATACCTACGCCGACTCTTGATGAGTATCGTCAGGAGATAAGCGCCAAGTTTATGAATTTTTATTACAAACACGGATTTGCCAATAACTTTTCTGACCAAGGTCCAGATGGCGATGCCAAGGCCTTAAATATTATCAGGAAGAAGTATTATACCGATAATGGGGATAAGGGGAACATAAGACCGGACGCTTTTTATACTGTTCTTTGTTTGAGGCGGGCTGGAATTAATGTTGGTATTGTCAGTGTCGAAATAGAATCAACTCTTTTCGAAAAATTACATTCCAGTATGCTTGGTAGATTGTTCGATAGCCAGTTCATAAGGACTCAAGTTTGGGGCGATAAGGGTCCGGCATTACTCGAGGTGTGTGGAAGGCTTAACGTGTCTCCGACAAATGTTGTCTATGTTGATGATACTGTTGATGGCACTACCTCGGCTATTAAAGTCGGTCTTACTGCCATAGGTTTTGCCAACACGACCGGTTATAATTCCGAAGACAGATTAAGATCGGTAACGCCGTTTATAATTAATGAATTATCTGAACTCCTTAAGCTGATACCGAAGCTTGACCGGATATCGGAAGGGTAATAATGATCTTTACCAATAGTGGGGCTTCGGGTGTCGGTAAAGATGCTGTTGTTAATTTTTTGTTTGATATTCTTGGGGATGTTGAATTTCTGCCCAGTCAGACCACTCGGCTACCAAGAGTTGGAGATCGTGGTTATAAATATGTAACCGAAGAAGAATTTGAAGATATGAAAAGAAACGGATTGCTTGCCTGGTTTGTCGGCCCATTCGGCAATCAGTATGGGACTTTGATATCTGATTTGGAGTTGGTCGGTCTTAGCGATGAATCTATAATTTGGATGGCTATTCTTACGTTTGACGCGGTGGAAAAACTTAGAATGTGGGCCAGCCGTTTGGAGCTAGGTGAAGTTCGCTCTATTTATCTGTGCTGTAGCAATAGAGATGAACTTCGAAGAAGATTGGTAGAAAGAGGCGATAAAGACGTTGAGCGTAGAATTGAGGACTGTAAGAATTGGGACATTGAAGCGAAAAAATACCCGTTCCTTCAGTGGATTGATAATAGTGGCGATTTGAACATCACCAGAAAGGAAGTTCTCAGAGTGTTATTAATAGAAAATACCGCTCAAAAACCCCAGTAATATGGGGTTTTAATTATCCACAATTTAATTTGCTAGGGGTCAAGGGGCCGTATATAATGAATGTATAGTGTTAAATTGTGGATAGAAGTGGGTTATCCTGTGGATAACCGTAATGCAAATCTACGAATGACATACGAATGATACTAATGGTTATTCGCAGCATTCGCATAGATTTGTAGATTCGCGTTATGTTAATCGGCGAATACAAGCACAGCTTAGATCCAAAAAAACGACTATCAATTCCTTCAAAATTCAGGAAAGAGTTAGGCGAGGGAGCGGTTCTTACCCGAGGGCTTGATAGCTGTTTGTTTGTTTTTCCTTCACAATCGTGGAAACCATTTGCCGAAATGCTGGCCGGCCTTTCTATGGCCAAGCAGGATACCAGGTCATTCAGCCGATTGTTTTTATCGGGAGCGGTCGAGGTTGAGTTTGATTCGTTGGGCAGGATATTAATTCCTGACGTACTGAAAGAATATGCCGGTCTGAATAAATCAGTAGTTGTGGCCGGACTTTTTAACCGATTAGAGATCTGGGATGAAGAAAAGTGGAATGTATATAAGGCCAAATTAGAAAAGAATTCGGATAGTATTGCCGAAAAGCTGGGGGAGCTTGGAATCATATGAGCCATAAATCCGTAATGCTTAATGAAGTAATTGAGTACCTGGACATAAAGCCGGGAGCTAGGATTATCGATGCAACTTTAAACGGCGGGGGCCATACATTAGGAATTCTTCAAAAATTTCCGGATATAAAAATTCTAGGAATTGAATGGGATCCGAAAATTTTTGAAGAATTTAAATCCGAAATTCTAAATTCAAGGTTCGAAAGTAGTGTAATTCCAGTCAATGATAGCTATGTAAATTTAAAAAATATTACCGAGGAGAATAATTTTCAGCCTGACGGAGTAATATTTGATCTGGGCGTGTCGTCGCTACATTATGAGAAAAGCGGAAGGGGATTTTCTTTTATGAAGGATGAGCCGCTGGATATGAGATTTAACCCCCTGACCGAAAGCCGAACCGCGGCTGATATTATCAATACTGCCAGTCGAGAAGAAATAGAGATTATTCTAGCTGATTATGGAGAAGAAAAGTTTTTTAAAGAAATATCAAAAAGCATTACCGATTCGAGAAAAATAAAGCCAATTATAAGTACGACAGAGCTTGTCGGTATAATAAACGAATCAGTTCCGGGATGGTACCGGAATCAGAAGATACATCCGGCAACCAAGACATTCCAGGCCTTAAGAATCGCGGTTAATAGCGAGTTAGATAACGTAGCTAATGGGGTGAGTGCGGCGATAGAGATACTTAAGCCAGGCGGAAGATTGGTAGTAATATCGTTCCACGGTTTAGAGGATAAGATCGTTCGGGAAATATTTAAAAACAAGGCAAAATCGGGAGTTATTAAGTGGGTAATTAAGGGAACCGTAAAGCCCAAATGGGAAGAAGTAAAAATAAATCCGAGAGCAAGATCAGCCAAGATGAAAGTTATAGAGAAAGTTTAAATATTTAAATATAATGCCCAAGCATTCTAATACAATTCAAGAGAAAGACATTCTGTTGTGGGTTAATATATCCCTGATTGGGATGGTTTCGCTTTTATTCTTCTATTATGTAATGATGGCTAATTCAATTGCTTCTAAAAATTACAAAACCCAGGTTTTAAGGGATAAGATAGAGTCACTGGCCGAAGCCAACAGTTCCCTGATGTCGCAAAGGGGTGCTCTTGAAAATCCGGCCACGCTTATGGAATTCGCCCAATCGCAACAGCTTGTCATTGCCAGGAATATTTCTTATATTTTTGAAGGCAAGAATGTTGCTAGACGCTAAGCGTCTAGATAGGTTAATTTCGATGTCCAAGTATGGTAATTTACGCATAAATCTATTTTTAGCAGTTGTGATTCTTCTGTCAGGGCTGGTTTTATACCGGCTTTTTGTTTTATCTATCGTTAAGCACTCGGCTTATACCAGGACAGCTCAAGCTCAGAATGAGAATATAAATAATATTTTGGCCAGGGGAAATATATATTTATCAGAAAGAAATTCTGAGCCGTTTCCGGCGGCGGTTAATAAGAAATTCCCGTTGGCGTATATTGTCCCAAGCGATATAAAACAAGAAAAAAAAGACGAGGTAGTTAATTTTCTTACCGGTACTTTTAAGATTGAACCGGATCAGGTTAGAGAAAAAATAAATTCAAACGTCGATTCGTTAAAAGTCATTGCCAGACGACTGACTAATGAGCAAGTGGAAGCAGTTAAGAGGGTAGACTTTGAGGGGGTTGGTATTTCTTACGAAATGGACAGATTTTATCCCGGCAATCATATGGCCGCTAATCTCATCGGTTTTTTGGGCTATGATTTAGAAGGGCAGAGAGCGGGTCAGTACGGCGTTGAGGGTTATTATGACAGCGATTTATCGGGACGGGAGCAGAGTGTTGCCGGCTTGTTTGATATGGTTGATCCATCTTTTATTTTAAAGTTAATTAAGGGGAATTTTGTTAAAAACAGTAAGGATGATGCTTCTAATAATGAGGTTAGTTCTAGCTTCGACAGGCCGGCCGATATTATTTTAACAATAGACAGAAATATTCAGTTATTTGTCGAGGATAAATTAAAAAATATTATTGAAAAGTGGGAAGCAGAAGGGGGTACGGTTATAGTTCAAGAACCTGAGACCGGGAAAATACTGGCTATGGCTGACTGGCCGACATTTGACCCTAATAGTTATTCGAGCACCGATCCTAAAAAGTTTCTTAACAAAAATATTCAGAGTGTCTATGAGCCAGGTTCTTCGTTTAAACCGGTGACGATGTCAGCTGGGATAGATCTTTCTAAGATAACGCCCCAGACTAGTTATGACGATGTCGGGTTTGTGAATGTCGCGGGTTATACCATCCATAACTTTAGCGAAAAAGTTTTTGGCCGACAGACTATGACCCAAGTTCTTGAAAAATCAATAAATACCGGCACTATGTTTGTCGAAAATATTATCGGAGATGATAATTTCCTTAGCTATATTATTAATATGGGTTTTGGCCAGAAAACAGGTATTGATTTGCCGGGCGAGGTGAGCGGGGATATAAATAATCTTTACAGCGGCCGCAAGATAAATTATTTGACTTCTTCTTTCGGCCAAGGTATCGCCGTAACGCCATTACAATTGATCAATGCTTACTCGGTTATCGCTAATGGCGGGAAATTAATGAGGCCGTATGTAACTGACAAAATAACTAAAGAGATTGGAAAAGAAATTGTTTTTCAACCCGAAGTAGTGGGCATCCCTATATCCGAGAAAACGGCAGTCAAGCTTCAGTCGATGCTGGTAGGGGTAGTTGATAACGGTTTTGATAAGGCCAGAATTTCCGGTTATGATGTGGCCGGGAAGACGGGAACAGCCCAGATGCCGGACGGCAGGGGAGGATATTCGGAGGACGAGTTTATTCATAATTTCGTCGGTTTTGCTCCGGCTTATAATGCTAAATTCGCAGTTTTAATTAAAATGGACAAACCAAGGGGGATTGCTTTTGCCGCCGATAGCTTATCGCCGGTGTTTAAGGATATTGCGGCGTTTTTGCTTAATTACTATAATGTACCGCCCACAAGAAAGTAATTTTCAATTTTCAATTTAGAATTTTCAATCAATTTTCAATTCTTAAATTATAAATTCAATAAAAATTAAAAATTTTAAATTAAAAATTTGAAACGCTTATTACAATTTATACTCGATATATTAGCCGAGCTTTACATTGCCAGGTTTCATCCCGATATAATCGCTGTTACGGGCAATGTTGGCAAAACTTCTACCAAAGAAGCTATCTCAATTGTTTTGAGTAAAGTCAAAAAAGTAAGGTCGGGAAAGGGGAACTTAAACAACGAGTTCGGTGTTCCCTTGACGATAATCGGAGACTGGGCGGATGATTATTACGAAGCTGGCAATAGCGCTTGGTTTTGGGTTAAGGTTATTATTGTAAGTGTTTGGCAGTTGGCGCTTGAAGGGGTCAGGCCCCTTTTTCTAAGAAAAAGGGGCCTGACCCCTTATCCAGAAGTTTTGGTTCTTGAATTTTGGGCTGACCGGCCGGGAGATATTGGCCGGTTAACCAGGAAATATAAACCCAAAATTGGAGTAGTAACGGCGGTTGGAGAAATTCCGGTTCATGTCGAATATTTTTCAGATCCCAAAGGATTGGCGAGGGAAAAATCAAAATTGATTAGCGCATTAAAATCTTCAGACTATGCAGTTTTAAACCATGACGATCCGGTAGTTTATGAAATGAGAGAAAAAACTAAAGCCAAAGTGATGAGCTTCGGTTTTTCTGATGGCTCTATGGTCAGATTATCTAATTTTGATTTTCGCTCAAACGAAAATCAAAAACCGGAAGGCATCGGATTCAAGGTTAATTATGGCGAGAATACGTTTACCCCGCACTTAAGTACTGAAAATAAATATGCCGAAGGCAGTCGGTACTTAAGTGCGGGGTTTGTTCCTTTTAACATTTACGGTTCTTTGGGGAAGTCGCAGGCGATGGCAGTTGGAGCGGCGGTTTGTGTGGGTATAATTTACGAAATGAATTTGATAGAAATAAGCCAAGCTCTGGATAATTATAGTGGACCAAGGGGGCGATTAAGAATATTGAAGGGCATTAAGAATTCGACCATTATTGATGACACATATAATTCTTCTCCGCTTTCGGCTCATTTGGCTCTGGAAACATTAGAGGGAATTGCTGCCCTTCGGCAAGCTCAGGGCAAAACAACTCGTAAGCTCGTTGTTTTAGGTGATATGCTTGAACTTGGAAAATATACAATAGAAGCCCATGAAGAGATGGGAAATCTTGCTGGCCGGATAGCAGATGTTCTTGTGACGGTGGGAGCGAGGGCTAAGTTTTCTGCCTACTCGGCCAGTAATCAGATGGATCAGAAAAATATATTTTCGTTTGTTAATGCTGATTTGGCAAAAAGCAAAGTCCAGGAACTTATTAAGAACCCGCCTGATGGCGAGGCAATGGGGGATTTGATCTTAGTTAAGGGTTCCCAGGGAATGAGAATGGAAAAAATCGTCGAAGAAATAATGGCTGATCCGCCAGCTGGCGGAGGAAAGAAAAAAGAACTTCTTGTTAGACAGGGAAAAAAATGGTTAAAATAAGACCATGTTAAAGTATAAGCTATTATGACCAGGGATAAATTTTTCAAAATAATTGATAAAGAAATCGGCCTCGAGGACCGGGAGAGGATAGAATGGGCTTATGCTTTAGCCAAGCAGTTTCATCGGGAGCAGGTGCGGGATGAAGGAGTAAGGTATTTTGAGCATTGCCGGGATGTGGCTGTTCTTTTAGTAAAATATGGTCCAAGTACGCCAGATGAGGTGATTGTGGGTTTTTTACACGATATTTATGAAGACCAGTTTGTCCCGCGGGGAATGATCAGGCATTTATTCGGCCAGGCGGTAAATGAGGCTTTAAAGATGCTGTCCCACGAAAAGCCATTCTACGAAAGCCACGGAAAAATAGTTAAAACTCAAGAGGATACAGAAGAGTATTATGCCGGCATTAGAAAGAGTTCTAAATTAATAAGGCGGGTCAAACTTGCTGACCGACTTCATAATCTAATGACCCTAGAGTTCTGTAAACCCGAGAAGCGAGTCAGGAAAATTAAAGAAACCAGAGAATACATTCTGCCAATCGCCGAAGAAACGGATAAACGGTTTTTCAAGGCCATCAGGGCCAAGTGTGACAGTTGGGAGAAAAATCGCAGCTCTATTTAAACGACTATTTAGACAAAATAATAACCGCCCCTTGCGAGGCGGCATTGATGTATGTTCACTTAGATGACTGTCAGGCTTGAGCAGTCTGGGCAGCGGACCTGAACGTTCAAGCCACCCATATCCACGACCGTCTTCTTGCTCCCGTTGCAACGAGGACAAGCATCGGGATTGCCAGTTTCTCCTGTTCCCTGGCATTCGGGACACCCAACCTCGACAGACACCCCGAGAGGCGATTTCTCCGCTGAAAGAATCACCGTCTTTTGACCTTTGCAGGTTACACACTGAGCCATTTCTGCCTCCTTCTCCTGGAATTTCGACTTATGATGATTATATATTATATCAACGATAAAGTCAAATAAATGTGAGCATAGTCGAACCAGCGTAGTCGAAGTGCATGTTGGCAGAAGTGCCTAGATTACTTCCTTAAAAAGCTAACCTTGAGTTTACTTTTGAGGGCTTCTGCTATTTTCTCAAGGGTAATCATAGAGAAATTCTGATTCCCTGCTTCCATACGAGCCACATTGCTTTGAGTAGTACCAATTTTTTCGGCTAATTCTTTTTGAGATATTTTTTCCTGTTTTCTTTTTTGCGCTATTAAATAGGCAATTTCTAATTGTTTTCCGTATTCATCAAAATACTTCTTGAATTGCTTATTCTTTAGTTCTTGGTTCAGGTGTTCCTTAAAATCAGCAATATTATTTTTGTTCATATTTTTTATTTTTTTATTATTTTAAAATAGTTATTTTTCGCTTGGTTAATTTCGTTAATAGGGGTCTTTGCCGTTTTCTTAAGAAATGCATGCAAAAAAATTATTTTTTTACCTATGAAACTAAAATAAAAGATTCTGTGCCTATTATGATGGAAATCTACCCTCAACTCTCTGATCTTACCCTCAATGTGCCTAGAATAGGGTTCGTCCAATTTACCATCATTCTGTCTCAAAAAATCAATGTATTTTAATACTTTGGCTTTTTCTTTTAAATTCAGGGTATCAATATATTCCCGTACCGGAGCTTTTCCCTTATTATCTATGTAATATTGTACTGCATAATTATTCATAGTCATTATATCATATATGATATGTGGGTCAATACCTTATCCACAATCTCTTAAGATCCGAGTCTAGCATGGTTTTGGGTAATTAAAAAGCCGAATTTGCTCGGCCTTAGAACATATAATCCGGATCGGTATGATCAGAAACATCCTCTTCCCAGCCGCAATTACATTTCAATATAACAGTATGGCCAAGACCACTGGATGGAATAATAACAAAACGATAAGGACTTCCGAACCAACCGGCTGTTGCCGGACCATAGAGGGCGCATTTATCGGCATGTTCGCCTAAGACTCGATTAACCTTGTTACTTTCAAAATCGCTCAAAGTAAAAACTATCGGCACTTTAAATTCTCTGCGTTTCGGCTTTTCTTCGCTCATTTTCCTACCTCAACAAAGAACTAAGTATAGAGAGTATAGAGAAATACAGGTGAGGTGTCAATTATTTCGATTAACGACACCATTTCTTGGTGTCTTTTTGAGGAGTAGTTTTCCATTCCCCTTGCCGTGCTCCGCCGTAGCATTAGCGTAGGCGAGCTTTGCCCTCCGTAGCTTTATGCGACGGAGTGGCCCATCTGAAAAAGTCATTTTGTAAATTCCGCTATAGCTGTTTTAAAATTTGCAAATATTCTTCTACGGTCATGCCTAAAATACGTAAATTATTACGAATGACAAACATCGGAATTTCGTCGTATACTGGAACAACCAATGGGCGCTTTAATCCTGAACGAGTATATACTCTGTGACTGCCTTTTTGGTGCTTGAATTTACAGCCCAAAAATAGAAGAAATTTCTCAAACTCCTTCCATGATATTGGAGTAAGACGAGCCATTTATTAAGAGTGGGCAAATGGTACACTGACCGATTCCATGCCTTGAGATACAATGACTGGCGGAATAAAGTCTTGGTTTTGCTTCTTCCAGCCAAGATCTAATAAAACATCTTCGAATGTGCCCATTTCCACAATTTCATCAAAGAAGATTCCGACAGCTTCAGTAAAGTTCTTTTTGGCTTCTTCTAGAGTAGCTCCGGAAGTAGACAAATCTAAAGCCGGCGTATAAGCCACGAATTGGTTAGATTCCTTAAGAAAAGAGACGGGTAAGTTGTAGACAATAGATTTATTCATATAAAGTTATAATATCATAAGATTATTGAGAATTCAATGGTATCTGAGAAAACTCCTAAAAAGCCCATTAAATATATACAATTTAGGCTATCCCGAACAAAAGCGTAAATTTATGAAATCTATGGTGCCTGCCCGCCTCTGGAGGGGGAGACTTTGTTCGGTCAAATCTATGGATATTTTATTAGAAGTCCAGGGATTATTGAACCTATTTTGACTGGCTAGTGGCCAGGGCTCTGACTGCCTTTTCGAGAATTTGGACTCTTTTTTGGAGATTTAAAATGTCGTTTTCTTCAAAACGCTTGAGAATGTCGTAAACTTCGCTCACTTGATAATCTAATTTATCTACTTTCTTTTCTAGGCTGACAAATCGAGTTTCTAAACCACCTAATCGATTATGAAACTCATCCTTGCTAACTAATCTGGCCTCCATATCTTGAAATCCCCTAGATATCATTCCGGCTAGATCTTCATTTGTTGTTCCATTACTATTATTCTTAACCATATAATTGAATATTACCAAATCAAAATAAAAGTATCAAATCAAATCAACAATATCGGGCCAATCCCCCTTCGCTAAAGCTTCGGCCTGGCTACGCCAATGGCTATGCCATGGCGAGCGGGACGCGGTAGACCGTGTACTTCGTAGCTTAGCGAAGAAGTAGAACATTGCTTCGCTCCTCCGTAGCTTCAGCGAAGGAGAGGAAAACTTTGTTCCATGAAATCTATGGTTATTTTATCAGAAATCCAACTTTATTTGAATTTAGCATGATTTTGGGTAATTAAAAAGCGACTAAGCCGCTCTTGAATTTGAATTGCACTAATAGCAATCAATAACGCATATAAAAGACACTTTTGCCAACATCTTCGCCTTTAGCCATTTCGGTGATTAAAAACTTTGAGACATTGGATGGATGTCCAGGCATAAATGACAATAGGCCATCTTTATCTTTGATAGCTTTTAGTGTTCTTTTTTCTCCGCACAATTTTGCTGCAAAAACATTAGCTTTAACTTCAGATCCGCCACCACTTTCTACATGCCCCAACTCATGGGCCAAAATTACATCTCTGTATTTGTGTCTGAGAACCTTACGAGACAAATATATAACCGGTTCTTGGTCAATGTCTTTTTCGGCACAAGCCAATCCACCATTAAGACTGTCAACGACATATATTTTGATTGATTTGTATCTGGTAAAAAATTCTGAGTTCATCATCTTCGTAGCCAAAAGGTGAAATTCTGAATCTACCTCTTCGAGAAGTCTCTTAACTTGAGGCCGAACATAACCTTTATCTTTTTCAATGAGATAGAAAAGTCCTACTGCAGTTGCACAGCATAATGTGAATAAAGATCCTTTTTTCATCTGTTTTTACTCCTTTTAAGGTACTGTTAGGTGGTTAAACTATATCATTATAATTAGAAAAGTAAAGACCTAGTTTTCCCCTCCCCTCGGCCCCTCCGAAAAAGCTATTTTTGGAAAACCTGAATTAACTCAATTACCCACATACTTCCTTGCTTTGCCCTCCATAGCTTTAGCGACGGAGGGGTCATTTCATGCTGACCATTCTCCTTGGGCAGGGCCGGAGGGATTAGAACTATGCTGATAAAGATTTATAAATTGATCATTCA
>CAYTBY010000025.1:13906-16819 GCA_964436165.1 uncultured Candidatus Saccharibacteria bacterium | reverse complement strand
TCAGGTCCGAGCGGAACTGGAGGCGGAGTTCATCGTTCTGAGAAAGAACTGCTGCATGAAGTTGTCGGCGAGAAAATCAAAGAGCATATCCCATCTTTTCAACCCGCACTGCCTTCAAGCACTGCCCCAGCTCCGATAGCGACTGAACCGCCGAGCTATTTGAGCCAGGAACTCAAGGACAAGATCCAGGAAATTATAAGATTAGTTTTTGATAAAAACCTCGAGGAAGGGATTAAAGAAGCGGGCAGGTCTGGTAATCCGGCCGTTATCGATGCCTTTCATGATATTTTAGTGGATGAGTTATATGATCAATTGATTGAGCGGAGAAAACTCAATAAAATCGAGTAATACCATCCCTGTGAATATGTTTTTTTTCATTGCTTATCTTGTTTCTTTCGGCATAATTTTAGTGGCCTGTTTTGCTTTGTTTGATGGCTTTAAATCCAAAGGTAAAATTACTCGGGCTTTGAACATGTCTTTATTTTTGGTAACTCTGCCCAAAGATGACCCCTCAACAAACTCAGGTCAGCCGCAAAGACCGGAGAAGGAATTGATATCGGTTATGGAACAGCTCTATTCTTCTTTTTCGAATTTACATGCCACCGGTTGGAATAAGTTTGTTTACGGCGAGCCATACATTGCTCTGGAAATGGCCGTTCATCATATTGGCGAGGAAATACATTTTTACATTGCTGTTCCAAAGAGCTATGAGCAAATTTTTGAAAAACAGCTGCACGGTATTTTTTCGTCCGCCGAGTTAGAGCGGGTAAAGGATTACAATATTTTTAATCCCCAGGGATTCTCGGCCGGGGCTTTTCTTAAAACCAAAGAAAATGAAATTCTGCCCATTAAAACCTATCAGCACATGGAAGTTGATCCATTAGGCGCCGTGGTCAGTTCCTTGTCTAAACTGGAGAGAGAAGGCGAGGGCGGAGCGATTCAGGTGCTATTGAGGCCGTCCCATAAAGACGAGCTCCGGTCTTTGGCCCATTCAATCGCCAAGGAAATGCAGTCGGGCGGTTTTGATTTTAAAACCGCGATGGCCAGGGTTAAAAAACCGCCGTCTAAAGAAAAAGAGAAAGATGATTTGACCAAGCCCCAGCCACCTCGGGTGGCGACGCCACACGAGCAGGATCTGTTAAAAAATTTCTTAGCCAAAGTTTCGCGGCCTATATTTGACGTCAATATAAATCTGGTTGCTTCAGCCGGAAGCCAAGTCAGAGCCGATCAGATTCTGAACGATCTCACCGAGGGATTTACCCAGTTTACGGCAATGGATATGAATAGCTTTAATATCTCCAAAGTCAGATCGAGATTTTTACAAAAGCTATTATTCAATTTTTCATTCAGAATATTTGAAAATTCTCATGCCTCGGTTTTGTCCAGCGAAGAGATAACAAGTTTATACCATTTTCCGTTAACTACCACCCAGGCTCCCAAGCTTAAATATCTAAAGGCCAGACCGGCCGAACCGCCGGCTAATTTGTCTTATGAAGGAATAATTCTGGGCAAGAACATATTCCGTGGCGAGGAGAGGGTGATTCGAATGACCGAAGATGATCGGAGAAGGCATCTCTATATGATCGGTCAGACCGGTACCGGAAAATCCACCTTACTTAAAGCCATGATCAGGCAGGACATCGAAGCCGGTAAGGGTGTTTGCGTCGTTGACCCTCATGGTGATTTAGCCGAATTTACTCTTTCGGTTATTCCAAAAAATAGGATAGATGACTTAATTTATTTTGACCCTGGCGATGTTGAACGTCCAATGGGTTTGAATATGTTAGAAATAGATCCCAAGCATCCTGAACAAAAAAGCCGGGTAATAGATGAGCTTTTTGCGATATTCGATAAGTTATACGACCTAAAGCAGACCGGCGGGCCGATGTTTGAGAAATATTTTAAAAATGCGGCTTTGCTTCTACTTGACGATTACGAGAACGAAATTCCGACTCTGGCCGATATATCACGGGTCATGGTTAACAGCAAATTCCGGGCTGATAAACTGAGCCGGGAGACAAATCCTCTGGTCAAGGAGTTTTGGCAGTTGGAAGCCGAAAAAGCCGGCGGAGAAGCCTCTCTGGCCAATATGGCGCCTTATATTTCTTCAAAGGTAACATCTTTTGTTTTTAATGAATTTTTGCGTCCGATAATCAACCAGAAACAAAGCGCCTTTAATTTCCGGGCAGTAATGGACGGCCAGAAGATACTCATTATTAACCTTTCCAAGGGCAGGATAGGGGATTTAAATGCCAATCTTTTGGGGATGGTTATTGTCGGCAAGCTTCTGATCGGCGCTTTGTCGCGGGTTGATATGCCAGAAACAGAGAGGAAAGATTTTTACCTCTACATCGATGAGTTTCAAAATTTTACCACGGAAAGTATAGGAGTTATTCTTTCTGAAGCCAGGAAGTATCATCTTGACCTCGTTGTAGCTCATCAGTTTATAAAACAGCTAAAGGAAAATATTCGGGACGCGGTTTTCGGCAATGTCGGCTCGATTGTTTCATTCAGAGTTGGCCCCGATGACGCCGAATTCCTTAAAAATAAATTTTCACCGGTATTTACTCCCAGTGACCTTATAAACATAGACAATTTAAATGCCTATGTTAGCTTATTGATTAACGGCCAGACAACCAGGCCTTTCAATGTCAAATTAGAAACAGATAAGGTTTTTGGGGCTGGTTCAAAAGAAATAGCCGATGCCGTCAAAGAAATGTCCCGTTTGAAATACGGCCGGCCCCGCCAGGAAGTCGAACAAGAAATACAGGAAAGGGTCTCGGCGGTTATA
The DNA here is from genome assembly GCA_964436165.1 of uncultured Candidatus Saccharibacteria bacterium. GTDB lineage: Bacteria > Patescibacteriota > Minisyncoccia > 2-02-FULL-40-12 > GWA2-44-9 > 2-01-FULL-39-28. Next base: position 14,028 of record CAYTBY010000025.1, on the reverse strand, counting down.
AAATGACCAGTAGTAAGTAGTTAGTAGCAAGTAGCAAGGGTTTTTAATAAATTTCTTAACCATACTACATACTACATACTACATACTACATACTACATACTACATACTACATACTACATACT
>CAYTBY010000025.1:0-13806 GCA_964436165.1 uncultured Candidatus Saccharibacteria bacterium | reverse complement strand
ACTTTGTTCACACGTAAAGACTTAACCTATTCAATCATTACCGGCTTAACGGCCGGGTTGATTGCTTGGCGGGTCCTAGCCTTTTTAAAAGCTCCGAGTTTTGGCTTACCCTCTAGTCATCCCCATAGTTTTTTTATTATTATAATTCCGATTTTGTGGATCTTGGGAGTTAATTTGGGATACTTTCTAGGCCGCTGGATGCCGTTTTTTAATCAGTTTGGGAAGTTTGCGGCGATCGGTTTTACTAATTTTGCAGTTGATGCCGGTGTCCTGAATATTCTAATCGCTTATTCCGGTTTTGCGACTGGTATTTATTTTTCAATATTCAAGGCTGTATCTTTTCTGGCCGGTATTATTCATAGTTACTTTTGGAATCGTTTTTGGGTTTTTGAATCGTCCAGCCAGAACAAGAGAGAGGAATTTATCAAGTTCTTTGGTGTAGGGCTTCTGGCTATTTTTGTTAATGTCGGAGTTGCATCTTTTGTGGTTAATTTTATTGATCCCTTATTTGGTCTTCACGAAAATGTTTGGGCGAATGTTGGCGCTGTAGTCGGTTCGGCAGTTGCTCTGGTGTTTAGTTTTGTCGGATTTAGATTATTAGTATTCAGGAAACATGACTCAGACGTTGTATCGTAAATATAGGCCTCAAACTTTTGATGAGGTTGTAGGACAGGAACACGTCGTCAAAACCCTACAAGGTGCCCTTGTAAGCGGCCGGAAGGGCCATGCTTATTTGTTTTGCGGTCCGAGGGGAACCGGCAAGACAACAGTTGCCAGATTATTTGCTAAAGCTCTTAACTGCGAACATATAACCAAAGACGGCGATTGTGATAATTCATGTCCTTATTGTTTAGCTGTCAATGAAAACCGCTCTCTTGATCTTGTCGAAATAGATGCTGCTTCTAATCGCGGGATAGATGAGATACGAAGTTTGAAAGAGTCAGCTTTAGTTGCCGCTCCTGGCGGTAAACATAAGATCTTTATAATTGACGAGGTTCACATGATGACCAAAGATGCTTTTAACGCTCTTCTTAAAATATTAGAAGAGCCGCCATCGCATGTTGTCTTTGTTCTTGCGACTACTGAACCGCATAAGATACTTCTTACGGTATTGTCCAGGGTTCAGCGGTTTGATTTCAAGCGTTTGACGCCAAGCCAAATACTAGGAAAATTAAAACAAATGAGCCGGGCAGAGAAAGTTAATGTGGCGGAAGAGGGACTGGTAGCGATAGCTATGTCTTCCGACGGCGCTTTACGTGATGCCGAAGTGGCGTTATCTAAGGTTATTGCCGCTAACGACAGAAACAAGACTATAACCGAAAATGATGTCTATGAATCCCTGGGATTGATACCGGTTAGTTATTACCCGGAATTTTTGGGCTATTTGGCCGGTAACGATAAAAATTCAGCCCTGGACTTTATAAACCGAGTCCATGCTGGCGGTGTTGATTTGGAGCAGTTTAGTTCCGGTTTTGTCGGTTATCTGCGAAAAATTCTGATTAACTCTATTAATCCTGCTGTTCTTGTATCTGTCGGGGAAGAACTGCTCGAAAACGACAAAAAAGTCATTGCTGTTTACTCTCAGGCTCTTACTTCTGACCGCCTGATTCGAATGCTCAGCGCATTTATTTCGGCTAAAGAGGGGATGCGGTCGTCGCCGTTACCCCAGTTGCCACTGGAGCTGGCCATTCTAGAGTTAATAAAATAGGACTCACGGAGTAACCCCTCACACTCATTTCTCGACCGCCTTTTTATCTTCGTAGTAAATTGCATAAATTAATCTCAATTTGGCTTATAATTTTCAGGTCCCGTTCGTCGTTCCTGAACACCCGAAAATTATATAGCCAAATTATCAATTAATTTATGCAATTTCCTGCTCGAAAAAAGAAAGGTCTGCGAAATGAGTGTGAGGGGTTACATGACAGATAGTTGCATAAAAAAATAAACTCTGATACAATATGACCAGATATAATTTTACTTTTAATTTAGTTCAGTAATTAGCAAATATGCATTACTTAACTTCACAAAACAATGTTTTCAAGTCTAAGTCCGCTTATAGCGGCGATTTCAGCGTTAATTCCAGGCATAATAATCGGTTATCTCGTTCGGCATGTAATAATTAGCCGGCATGCTAGTCAGGCCGAGTCAAAGGCCCAGGCCATACTTTCTGACTCAAAGTCAAAGGCCCAGGACATACTCCTTGAGGCCAAGAACAAAGCCCTCGAAATATTAGAAGAGGGTAAAAAAGAAGAAAAAGTACGCAATGCTCAGCTTTCTAGGATAGAGAATTTGCTTACAAAAAAGGAAAGCGAACTTGAATTAAAAGCAAAAGAACTCCAAGGCGACAAAGAGAATCTAACCCATAAGGCCCAGGAGTTGACTAATTTAAAGATTGAGCTTGATAAAAACCGTCAGAAGCAAATCCAAGAGTTGGAAAGAGTGGCCAGCTTGACCAAAGAACAGGCCCAAAAAGAGCTATTTAATAAAGCGGAAGAAGATGCTAAGGACGATCTTTACCGAAAAATGGTTAAGCTCGAGAAGGATAATAAGGAAGAGCTTGATAAAAAAGCCAGGGAGATCGTTACTATTTCTATTCAAAGGTATGCCGCTTCCCAAATAGCCGACGCTATAAGCACCGTAGTCAGTTTGCCCTCGGATGAACTTAAAGGAAAAATAATTGGAAAAGAAGGAAGAAATATAAAAACAATTGAGCGTTTAACTGGCGTTGATATTATTATTGACGATACGCCGGAAGCTTTGATCATATCTGGCTTTGATCCAGTTCGCAGACAGATCGCCAAGTTAGCTCTCGATAAACTGATCGCTGACGGGAGGATTCATCCGGCAAAAATAGAAGAAATGGTTGAAAAAGCCAAAGCTGAAATCAACGACAAAATAAAAGAGGCTGGAGAGGCGGCCTTGTTTGAGACCGGCATTGGGGCCGTTGATCCTCGGTTGACATACTTCCTCGGCCGGTTGGCTTTCAGAACCAGTTTTGGCCAGAACGTACTACTTCACTCAATTGAAATGTCTCACATCGCCGGGATGATAGCGGCGGAACTGGGAGCGGATGTGAGCGTGGCTAGAAAGGGCGCCTTATTCCATGATATTGGAAAAGCCGTTGACCACGAGGTCCAAGGAACGCACGTTGAAATAGGGCGTAAAATTCTACAAAAATTCGGAATGGATGAGAAGGTAATTAGAGCGATGGAAGCCCATCATGAGGAATATCCGTATTCGACTCTTGAGTCGCGGATTGTCCAGACAGCCGATGCTATATCTGGTGCCCGGCCGGGAGCCAGAAAGGATACCATTGAGATATACATAAAACGACTCGAAGACCTCGAAAGAATATCTAATTCCTTTGAGGGGGTAGAAAAATCATATGCCGTTCAGGCGGGTAGGGAATTGCGTATTTTTGTTACTCCGACTCAAATTGACGATCTTGGAGCTCTTAAAATGGCCAAGGATATCGCCAAAAAGATCGAGGATGAGATGAAATATCCAGGCGAAATAAAGGTGAATGTGATCCGTGAAACTAGAGCCGTGGAGTATGCTAGATAGTTTTCTCTCGCCGACTGTTGATATACGGGGTTGAATTTACTAGGAAAAACAAGGATAATTAAGGGGTTAGATCAAATCCTAGGGGTCGAATAGGATTATTAGTTAATTTAAAAATCAAAATGCAAAAATCAAAATGACAATTTAAAATTGATAAATTTTAAGATTTTTAATTGTTATTTTACATTTTGAATTAACATTGTGGCAATAAAAAAGGGTCAGTTAGTTAAAATGCTAGCCGAAAGATTCAATGTTAGTAATAAACAGTCGGGCGAATGGCTTGAGGCTTTTATTGATGAAATTACCAAGGCTCTTCGACAAGGAGAGAAGGTAAACATCACTGGTTTCGGCATTTTCAAGGTTTCCGACCGGAAGGCTCGGGAGGGTAGAAACCCAAAGACGGGCGAAGCTATCCATATCGCCGCTTCTAAGAAGCCAAGGTTCACTCCAGGAAAAGTGCTTAAAGAAGCTATCAAGTAGCATAATATTTTGGATCCGAAATATTAACACTATAAGAAAAGTTCCCCGTAAGGGGGATTTTTCTTATAAACCAAAGTTGACTGGCGATAAAATTGGGCGTATAACAAAATTAATAAGTGCTCTTTGACAAGGAATTTATATGAAAGACTGGGCCATATGTTTGCCGGGTACTTTCCCAAGATTAGGTCCTCATACAGCTGCTCTGCATGCTCTTCACATGGCTTTTAAAAAAGGGGATTTGGAGAAAGAACCCTCGTTTATTTCCACTAGTTCTGTTGCGGCTATTCCTGCCAGTATCGCTGTTCAAAGATCAGAAGAGCGTTTTGTATTAACAGAAGAAATGTTAATTAACCTTAGAAAAAAACAATTTGTCGGACTTAATCCCCAGTTAAAGAAAAACGGCGCTATTGACTTCTTGTCAATGATGACGCTTTTGCTTGGCGCCAGCCAGACCGGTAAAATAAAAAATCCTTACTATAAATATCTCGCCCTACTGTCGCTTGGTATTCCGGCCTATCAAATCTCAAAAAAGGCGGTAAAGGATATCTTTAACGCAGAATCTTTCTTGGTTTATGATAATTTACAGAAGCTACTTCTCAATAGTCCGAAAATTTTGGACTTTGATTTGGTTTTTAACTCTCCAATCAAAATAGAAATACCGGCAGTCAATATAAATAAGGCCGGGTGGACACTCGATGAGTTATTGTCTGATCCGCCGCTCTATCTTCACGGTTGGAAAAATAAAGGCTGGGTAAGTGTGACGAATTTCAGGCCGGAAGACGTGAATTTGCCCAAAGATATAAGAAACAGAAAATACATCGAAAAGTTAATTAACGGTCTGCGAGTTTTTGGGCATTTTGCTCCTGGCCGGCACGATGACGAGGAGGGAGGTATATCCGATACTGCCACTCAGAGTAATTTACCGGTGCACTTTGCAATTAACCAAGGACATTCAAATATTGTTGTATTACATTATAATTCCATGGCCGAGGGTCCGACCGAAAGAGTATTTAAAAACTGGACTTCTTCTCTCAACCGTAATATCGATTTGATTGTATCAGAACTCACTCGAAAGGTAGTTGCGGGTTGGTTGAGAGTAAATAACGATCTCAAACAGTTGGCTAAACAAAAAGATGAGTTGAAACGGCTCGAGGATTTGTTATTTTATGAATATCTGGATGCCAAAAGCAAGGAAGTGATCAGGCAATATATTCGAGATGCCAGAGAAATACTTCAGAACCTATCTTATAGCAACAAAAAGATCGTCAATTTTATTTTCGTCGGTTCTGATCCATTGCCTGACGCTCATTTTAGTGATTTTACCAAAGATCAGATGGTGGAAGGGATCAATATCGGTTGGAAGGCTGGTTGGGAAGCTGTTCCTAAAATACAAGAGATGATAAGCAGGCAGTCATAGCTCCTCTATTGGAGCTTTTTATTTTGTCAAGATTTTGATACATTGACGGCAAGAACATTAAAAATGAGTTAGGTTATGGCCAAAGATGTAGATAGAATAAGGGCAGATCTCGTTATTTTCGGCGGGGGATTTATGGGTTTAGCTTTAGCCAGACAAGCCGCCTCAAGAGGATTAAGGTCGGTTATTGTTGAAAAAAATGAGGTTAGAAAACACCATTATATGTCGGGTCTCATCGCTTCTAGGGCGGATTATCTACGGCTTGATAAAGACGAAGTTGAACTAACCGCTTATGAATGTCGGAGATGGCTTGATACGTTTCCGGATATTGTAAAACCTAAGCTATTTATTATGCCGTTTAATGATGGTTCGCCCTACTCTTATAAATTTTTAAGACCGTTAATGGACTACTATGACCAAATTACTGCTGTTCGGCTAGGTCATTATTACCGGTCGTCTTTCCGGATAAATAATATTATTCTTGAACAAATGGAGCCAAATTTAAGAAAGGGGTACTTTAAGGAAGCGTTGGGTTTTTATGAACTGACTGCTAATCCGGATATTTTACTCGATCGTTTAAGGCAAGAATTAGTTTACTCTGGTTTATGCTTTTTCTGTTATCCAGATAGAATATCGATCTCTAGCCCCACTCAGGAAGGTAGAATAAGATCAGTCGGGTTGTCGTTTAACGATAGGGACAATTCTTTTTTGGTAGAAAATCAGAGGGGATTGACGGTTGTTAATTGTGCCGGGCCGTGGATGCAGGATGTGTCTGCTTCCATAGGAATAAACTTACCGGTTGAATATAGTTTAGGATTTCAGTTGTCAGTTAAAGAAAAGTATTTATTCCAGCACTCAATCATTACCTTCGGGCCGGATGATAAGTACGCCATTATTTCCCAGAATAAAGATCACGTTCAAGTCGGGCCAACAAATACTCTAGCTACGGGGCCTGAAGATATTGAGAACTCTGTGTTACGAGAAAAGGCCCTTCAGTATTTATCCAGTATTTTAAAAGATACGATTGAGACGGGCATAAGACTATCTGAGCCTAGAATAAAATCCGGCGGTTTGAGGGTTAAATTAAGCCTACCATTTGCACCTGATTCTAACCGGCCATTTATAATTAATATTGGTTTTGAAAATTATCACGTCCTATATCCTGGCAAAGCCGTATTAGCTCTTCGAACGGCTGACGAGTTTTTGGATAAAATCATCAGTAATAAAAAGTTCTCACTTTGTCTGAACGGCAATAAGAAAACCGTAAATTGGTTCAAGCTGAATTATCTAAGACTAAAATCTTTGGCAATATTAGGATTTTGGTACTTCAGATACTATACTAAACCGACCCTCCATCCGTAGGGTCTTTATTTTGTATGCCCTTGACTTATTTCACTGATTTTGTATAATGTATGTATCGGATTTGATAAAAAGGAGTGACCGATGGCTAGTAAGCAGGACGGCGTTTGGGTCATAACCCATAGGGGTGATTTAATTCGTTGCTTGGGCTCTAAAATTATTGATAATGACCGTGGTATGTACGGCCAGTGCTTTCTAGTATTATTAACAACTGATGGCAAAGAGCACCCCTTAGCTACGGATGACTATTGGAGCGGCAAAACAGGGCCAGTGGAAGAACTGAGGAGAGCTCAAGAGATCATAGTCGGCCAGATTACTAAATGTAAAGAGGGGAAGCTTGACCTCAGGGAAAATAAGAAACTAATGAATTTATTGAAGTCATTAGAGTAGAAACCGTAAAGAGAACCGCCAACTAAGTTGAGCGGTTTTTATTTTTATTATTTTCGTGATATAATATTTTTTATATCGCTTTCGCAACCTCCAAGCGGGCTTGCCTCGCCGAAGGTCGCTTCAGCGACCGAAGGCGGGTATCGTATAATGGTAGTACGGCAGTTTTCCAAACTGTCGGCCGGGGTTCGATTCCCCGTACCCGCTCAAATTTTGTTAACAAAATTTGAGCGAGGCTCGCTCATTCCATGAGCGGCCCGCTCCTGACTTGCAAAGCAAGTCTAGCGAGGTTCGTCCCCGCCCATTTTGGGCGAGGGCGACCCGCTCTCTGAAAGTATGTTTTATATCTATGTCCTAAAAAGCCTGAAAGATGGCAGAACTTATGTGGGTTACACAAATAACTTGGGAGAAAGATTAAAGAAACACAATTCTGGACAAGTAAAATCTACTAAGTATAGACAACCACTTAAACTTTTATTCTCGGAAGAATTTAAAACTTCACCAGAGGCAAGGCAGAGAGAGCTATACTGGAAGAACGGCGGAGGCAGAAGAAAATTGAAGGAGTTATTTTAAGACTCTGGGTTCTAACGTCATCTACTATCCCGCTCAAAATCTTGTAAAATTACATCGATATGTTAATCTCTTTGTAGTTCTCTAAAATTTGGAGTAATACTTGAAAAAGATTTTTCTAGTATCTATTATTGTACTTCTTGCCTCAAATTTATTAGTATGGGCAGATGAACAAAATAAACTGCCTAACTATAAAAAATGGGAAGTCTTTAAATATGAGTCGATTTCTCTTTATAGAACTCATATCAGTGGCTGCAGGAACTTAGACTTAGATGAACTATCAAAAGAAGGTGAAGAATTCACAGAAAAACAATTTCCCTTTCTGACTGTGTATCAATATAGGAGTCTCGTTAGTGATGACCACGACTTCCTAGACTTAATAAAAGATAATTATAATCAACGGGAGTTAATTTTTTATGGGTATGATCTTTTCGAGAGGAAGAGACGGTTTCTATTTTTTGGCTATAAGTGGCAATATAGCGATACATTCCCAAAGGAAGAGGACGGAAAATATGAGGAATGGGTAGATAAGATAGTTGCATTTCAGCTAAAACATTGTTTATTTTTTCCAACGCATTAGTTATTAAAAACCTAGTTAATCTAGGTTTTTTATTTGTTCAGCAATAGCGTGATTATTCAGAGGTTCTAACCTTGAGGTTTCAACTTGCAGGTGAAGTGTCTCAATGAGGAGGGTTGCCAAACTATTTCAAAGCCTTTGTATCGTTTTTTATTAGTTATAATTTTTTTAAAAGTTTCAGCCACATAATCAAAATGCGGTTGAGTGTATGTTCTTCTTGGAAGAGCTAGACGCACTAGTTCCGGTTTAGAAGTCACGCCAAGCATCAAAGAGCCGATTTCGACGCTTCTTATCCCGCCTTCTTGATATAAAGCGACGACCAAGGCCTGGCCGGGGAAATTATCTTTTGGAATATGGGAGAAAAACTTGCCGGCATCAACATAAACGGCATGGCCGCCGGATGGCCGGATGAGCGGTACGCCAAGTTCATCGAGTTTTTGGTGGAGATAGGCGACCTGATTGATCCTGTGTTCAAGATAGGCCGGATTTACCACTTCTTCCAGGCCTTGGGCAATCGCTTCCATATCTCTTCCGGTCATACCGCCGTAAGTAACATAGCCCTCATAGAGTATGGTCAGCTCTTTTATTTTAGCGGCTAAGGAACGATCATTAGTAGTTATAAATCCGCCACTATTGGCTAAACCGTCCTTTTTTGCGCTTACAAAAGCCAGATCGGATAATGAAAAAAGTTTGCGGATAATACTTTTAACACTGCCTTTTTTCTGTTGTTCATGGAGCCATATAAAATAAGCATTTTCTGCTATCCGGCAGGCATCAATTAAAAATTTTATATTGTTTTTTCTGGCTATTTGCGAGACAATTTCAACGTTTTTAAGGGAGGCCGGCTGACCGCCTCCGGTGTTATTAGTGAGAGTCATTTGGATCAGGCTGATTTTTTTCCGATGGCGGGCAAGCATTTTTTTTAGTTGCTTAATATCCATGTCTCCTTTGAAAAGTTTTGGCCGTCGGCTCGACATAGTCGGCCTTTGGCCAGACGAAGTCGGCTGGTTTCTATTAAGTGATTTTTCTGACGGGATATCAAGGCAAGTTACGCCTCGGTGTTCAAAGTTGGCTCGGGTAGTATCGAAAAAACCGTTAGCAACGGCCATATCGCCATTTTTTAAAATTGTTTCGGCGATGATTTTTTCTGCGGCCCGGCCTTGATGGACGGGTATGATTTCTTTCCGGCCACTAAAACTCTTAACCGAAGCTTCCAACCGTTCCCAGCTTTTTGAAGATGCATATGCCTCGTCTCCCAGCATTATCCGAGACCATTGTTCTTGAGATAAGGCTGATGTGCCGGAGTCTGTTAGCAGATCTATAGTGATTTTATCCGATGAAACTTTAAAAAGATTATAGTCAGCTTCGTGTAGAGCTTTGGTCCGCTCGGCCTTGCTTAAAATTCTAATCTGATCTAAAACCTTGATTTTATAGGGCTCAAAAGGATAGGACATAATTATAAGCATGAGATTATGCTAATTTATATGATTTGTCAAAATTAAAATCCCGCTAAGGCGCGGGATCGGTGTAAAATTGACCATTCTCTATGTAGTCTGGAAATTGGGGCGCTGGGCCGATAAGATTTTGTTCATAGATATTTCTGAAGATTTCTTTAACTACCGGCAAAGCAGTTCGAGCACCGGTTTCTCCGCTGCCGAGTTCATGGTTATCGTCAAAATCAATTCTTGCCACTATGGTAATACCTTCTGGGCCATGGGTCCAGCCGGCGAAAAGAGCGTTTCTGAAGTCGTCGGTGGTACCAGTTTTACCGGCAATGGGTACTGGGAAATTCTCAATGGTTAACGAATAAGCAGTTCCGCCGGGAGTAGTGACAACTTTACGCAGGCAATGACGAACCATATCTAATGCTTCCGGGGCTATTTCTGATAATTCTTCACTATCTTTTTTTTCAAAAAGTATTTTATCATCTCTGTCTAGCACTCGCTGGATAATATATGGTTCGGCAGAGAGGCCGGAAGCTATCTCTCGGTAAGCATTAGCTAGCTCCATAACGGTCATTTCCGAAGCGCCAAGAGCCGAAGTCGGATAGTAAACCGTCCGGCCTAGATGATCGACATTACTATGAAACGGACTCTTAATTCCAAGAAGCCGAGCTGTATCTATGACTTTTTTCATCCCGCTATCTTCAAAAGACCCCTGTCCTAATCCCATTGTTAATCTAACCGTCGGTGCATTACGAGAACGGTATAGTGCTTCGCACACGGTTATATTACCTAGGTACTTGCCGTCATAATTATGAATCCAGTGATTACCTCTACCATAACCCATTGATATGGCAACGGGTGAATCTAAAATTAGGTCAGTTGGTTTAAAGCCATTAATGAACGCAGTTAGATAGATCAACGGTTTAATCGAAGAACCGGCTTGGCGGGCCCGGTTGATTCTGTTTAGATCGCTATATTGGTACGCTTTGCCTTGGTAGATACTTCTACCGCCTACTTCGGCAAAAATTGCTCCATTATTATTTTTCAAGATAATTGCTGAACATTGAGCTTGTCCCTTTTCTGCAGGATGTCTTTTCTCATATTCAGCCAGACCGTTTTCACAGGCCTGATTAGCTATTTTCTGCATCTCAAGATTAACGGTTGTGTGGATATTGATGTTACCTTGGAATATTTTTGATATTTCAAATTTCCAATTTTTTACTTCTGCAAATGTTTCGTTCACAACAGAAGGGGCGATTGTTCGCTCCCGTCTAAAGGTAAGCTCAAGCTCTTTATTTGTAAATTGTTCTTTTTGGTCATCGTTTATATAACCCTCCTCAGTCATAAGAGAAAGTACCTGATCTCGGCGTGATTTTTGAATTTTTCTAGCTTTATCTGATTGATTTGGTCTGGGCCCGTATACAGCAGGATTTTTTATCATGCCGGCAATTAGAGCAGCTTTATCGGCATTTTCGTCTGTAAATTCCGATGCTTTTTTGCCAAAATAATATTCACATGCCGCTTCTACGCCATAACGACCGCTGCCAAAATATGTATAATTAGCAAATCGGATAAAGATCTGTTTTTTTGCCTCTTCTCTGGAACTATAGTGTTTGGTTAGCTCCCTTTCCAGCCAGACTGAATATTTTATTTCTATGAATTTTCGGAGGTATTTATTAACAGTTCTTATCCCAATATAATGAGCGGCTGTCCTAGTTACAAAATCATCCTTAATAAGCCGGTCCGAATTTTCTATTAGTGTAATCCTCGGCAAAAAATACAGTCTGACAATTTGCTGAGTTAATGTTGAAGCACCTTGCGGATTTGCCTTTGTCCGGCCTTCATGGAAAAGCCATCGGCCGCTGTTAAGAGAATTGTAAGCGGCTGCTCGGCCTATGGCTAGGTAATCAATTCCATGGTGTCTAAACCAATTATCAAAAAATCCGCTATCCTCGGCAGATAATATGGCCTCGCGAATTACAGGCGGTATTTGGTCGTAACTTACTATTCTTCTATATTCTGTTGCCAGTTCGATAATTACTTTACCTTGCGAATCTTTTATTTGTCCTATAACCGGCGCTTTAAACTCAACAAACGGCTGAATGTCGGGCATATCGGAGTGGTTGATATATACGTAGCAAACATAGCCCGCTATTACTAGACAAGCCGGGATTGCCATACTCCAGAAAATAATTTTTCTAACTTTTCTTATCCCTGAAAGTATCGCGGAAAAAACACTGCCAACCCTTCGAATTAAACCAATACCACCTTCTTTAAGGTCCAATTATTGCCCCTATTTTTAAAGTACATTTTGGCAATATTATTGCATTATTTTTGTAGTTTGGCAAATCCCAATTTTCGTAGTAAAATTAATTAGATTGTCTTTCCCCTCGTAGCTTAATGGATAAAGCAGGACTCTTCTAAGGTCTTGATGGGGGTTCGATTCCCTCCGAGGGGACACTTTAGGAAAAGGCAAGGTTACAGCAGTCGCCTCGCTTCGCTCGGCGACCAAATCATAAGGAATAACGGGCTTAAAAATCAGTTGGCGATTCTGAAGAATATGGTTCGAGCCGATATTTTTAAGAAATGAGGTCATTTCAGAATAATTATCCGAACCAAGTAAAGTATTTGCTTTATTCAAGGACAAAATGAACTCTCTGGCTGGTTCGAGCCAAGAGACACCTTTTTGCTCAAAATCAGTAATTCTTTCTTGAATTTCCAGTTTTTGATCGAGCAATTTTTCTTTTCTAACTTTGTAATCTTCGGCTGAAATAACCTCGCCAAGATAAACATCTAATAACTTTTCTAATTTTGTCTCGATTTGAGCCAGTTCTTTTTTGCTTTTCTCAACCTCATTTTTGGCTTCTTCTTTTGCCTTAACTTCGTCTTTCTCCAGTTCGATAAAAACTCGCTCTAGCTCATTATCCGTCAAAGAAACTTTTTGAAGGAATAACTTGATTTGTTCTATAAGATTTTCTTCTCGCAGATAATATCTTTGCTGACATAATCCTTTTTTCTTTGTACAACGATAATAATTATGGCCTTTTTGTGTTTCGGCGGTAATCGAGCAACCACAGGAAGCACACCTCATTAAACCGAGAAATGAAAAATCGTGTTTTCTAATCTCTTTCTTTCTGCCCCGATTTTTCATTACTTCCTGGCACTTATCAAAAAGTTTCTTTGATATTACGGGGGCGTGCTTCCCTTCATATATTTCTCCTCGATATTTCATAAGACCGGTATAGAACTGGTTTTTAAGAATATGCTGAATATTGCTTATGGATATTACTTTATTGAATTTACCTTTTAGGTCAAACTTTTTACACCAAATGGCTAGCGAATTAAAGGTATAATTTCCGGTAGAATAAAGCTCAAATATTTTCTTAATTTTTGGTGTTTTATCTGTATCAATATCAATCAACCTAGTTTTGGGATTATTGTAATATCCTACCGGAGCCCAAGACGGCCAAACTCCATTTCTTATTTTCTGCCTTAATCCACGCTTAACATTTTCTCGCAGATTATCCACATAATATTTCGATTGTCCAAAAGCAATATTCAGCATAAAAAGTCCCTGAGGTGTTGGCTCAAACCAAAAACAAGGAAATTTCAAACTTTTGATAACTCCACGATCAACCATATGGATTATTTTCCCGCCATCAACAGAATTACGAGCTAATCTGTCTGGATGCCAGCTCAAAATCCCATCGGCTTTACCGGATTCCAAAAATGACAACATTTCTGCAAATTTAATTCGTCCAGGTTCTTTGGCAGTTTTTGCTTCCTGAAAGGAAGCGACAATTTCAAGTTTTTCTTTGGCGGCAAATTCTTTCAACTCAAAAAGTTGCGCCTCAATACTTAACACTTGTCTGTCGTCATCTTCGGTAGATTTTCTTGCGTAGATAATATATCTCATGAATTTATTTGCAAATTTTTTCTTTCCCCAAAATAGAAAACTGCCAATTCAAATTTTCGCCCAAAATTCCTTATGATTTGGTCGCCGAGCGAAGCGA
>CAYTBY010000024.1:0-17655 GCA_964436165.1 uncultured Candidatus Saccharibacteria bacterium | reverse complement strand
TAATTAAATCGTTTCTTGTGGGACTTAGCTAAAATTTTTTTGTTGAAAAGTTGGCTTAGAAAGGATAGAATACAACCGGGAATAAATAGCGATCCTGCTTATGATGGAAGCGTGGCTGAGTGGTTGAAAGCACCGCCTTGGAAAGGCGGCATAGGAGAAATCCTATCAGAGGTTCGAATCCTCTCGCTTCCGCAGTGGATATTTCTTATCGAGGGACCGTGATGCCTCGAATAACTAGAATCTATGAATTCTGCTGAAAAACCATACGAACATCTTTCTTCTACCGAGAAGGAGATTTTTGATGTTTGCGGGGAGATAGTCAAATATAAATGGGGCAAATCACATAGTCCAGAACTTTTGAAATTGCGTGAACGAGCAACGGAACTTTTCGCTAAAACGAGGAAGGTTGATCTTTCTGAACATGATTCCTATTTTAAGTTAATTGCTGAGGCAAACGAACTAAAGAAAGAATTTGAAGAAATCAAAAACCGTCCGAGAGACTATAGATACTTTGAATTTGACTTGGAAGTAAATAGTTCCGAAAAAATTACCGATGAGTTAATGGTCAAATTACTGGATACTAAAGAGGTTTCCACTTCATGGGATTGGATTCCTCAGGAATATTTAAGCGAGGAAGCCCAAGCCGATAGTTATTACAATGATATGACAATGATCAATATCATTCGCCAGGAAAAATCTGATAAATTCACGCTACGATTTAATGAAATGTTTAATGATAGCGAATTTAAAAGTTTTGCCCATATCCAAACTTTTTATAAAACTTTTCAGCTAGAAGATAGTAGACTTACTGAGCATGATCACGAAGCTACAAGGGAATCATGGCTAACAATTGAGAATTTGACTCAAGAACAGGTTAAGGAGAAGGTCAAAAATTTTATAGAAATAATAAAAGCAAATCCACGATTAAATAAAGAATAGGGAAAGAGGGAGAAAAAGGTGTCAGGTACCGTTTTTTCGCTTGACACCTTTTCACCCTCAATACCTAGAGGCGGTCTTTTCGTTCTGAGAAATGTATATTTCTTGGTGCAAGGCCAAGGGATGAGAGGTATTTGACGATGTAATTCTTCATTTCGTCCGGGCCCTTGAAGGATAGAATTTTATTTTTTACCTTGAGTTTCCATGTCCCTACTTTATTGAGGACGTCAATTTTATTTATAGCCAGATGAGTGACTCCGTTTATTTTTATCGCTTTTTCTAGCAAGTCCATATTTGTCCAGTTGCACTGGCGGGGACGGCCGGTGGTTGCTCCATACTCTTCGCCGATTTGTCGGATTTTTTCAAATATTTTATCTGGCAGTTCGAATTTTTTATTTCCGACATACGTCTCGTAGGCCTTGGCCACTCCCCAGACATGCCGAACCGTTTGCGGAGCAAAACCGTTCAGTAAAGCCCCGGCCGTAGTTGCATGGCTCGATGTAACAAAAGGATAATCGCCCCAGTCAATGTCGAGGCCGAAGCCCTGGGCTCCTTCAGCGAGGATGGTGAAGTTATTCTTGGTATTTTTAAATTCGTTGTAAAGATCGATGAGGTATGGCCGCAAAGATTTAATCTGTTCAGCCCGGATTCCGATGCGGGCATATTTGTCGCGGTAGGCAGGGCCGATCCCGCGTTTTGTGGTGCCGATCGAGGTATCTAAGCCGTCTTCTTTTTTGTGGGCTTCCGTAACCACTTGAGCATTGTTGGCTATGAACAGAACCCCCTTTATTTTAATATCAGCCAATTCAAGTTCGCGGATCTCTTTGATAAGAGCTTCGGGATCGACAACACAGCCGTTGCCGATGATGGACCTGATTCCATAAAAAACTCCGACAGGGATTTGATGGGTAACAAATTTTTTACCTTTATGAAAAATAGTATGTCCGGCGTTGCTTCCGCCGTTGTATCGGATAACGTGAGTATATTTTTTTGTTTTGCATAAAAAATGGGCAATTTTACCTTTGCCGGAATCCCCGTATTGCAGATCGACAATGATGTCTAGTTTGTTCACTTCATTATTTAGTATAGCCCAGAATACTTATTTTACAAAATTTAGGAGCCGGCAGGTCATCACCCCCGATATTCTTAAAAATGTGTTATTATGGATTTATGTTAAGAGCACTTAAATCAGCTTTTACTCATCAGCATTTTAAACACATCTCTCTGTATATGGGTTGTTTGGCTGGCATGATTTTATTTATTCCTTTTATTAAGAACGATTATACTCTCACTGTAATCTATATTTTTTTTATTCTCTCTGCCCTTATTGCCGAAAGAGACAAGGCGGATTATATCTTATTAGTTATAGGCCTTTTTGGGCTGACTTTAGGGGAATATCTTTTCGTAAGTATGGGTGTTGAAACATTTAACCGAAATACTTTATTCGGAGTTATGCCTTTTTGGCTGCCATTTCTATGGGCATTTATTTTCCTCTCTCTAAAACGAGCTTTCTGGCAGGTTGTAAAATAACCTCGTTATGACATTAGTGCCTCTCGAAAATTTCCCCAATTATTTTATAGGCATTGTTTTTACTATTTCGTTTATCAGCATATTAATAGTTGAGCTAAGAGTATTTAGCAAGCAAAGATTGGTCGGAGGGTTTAGTCGTGACAAAAAATCTCTCCTATTCTCATTAATAGGGGTAGCTTTATCTGTCTTTTCGATTTTTTTCTTTTCCTATTTTGGCATAGGAAAGATTAATACAAGTTTTGGATATTTAGGAATACTTTTGATGGTCTCTGGTTTTATTTTGAGGCAGTGGTCAATTCAGGTTTTGGGCAAACTTTTTACGCCAGTAATTTCTATCCAGGAAGGTCATCAGCTCATTATTAAAGGACCATATAAATATGTCAGACACCCTTCATATTCTGGCCTTTTAACAGAGCTACTGGGAACTTCGTTGGCTGTTTCCAATTGGATTTGTTTTATTCTAGTTTTTTGCTTTATCTTGCCGCCTTTGATATATAGAATTAAGGTTGAGGAGAAAGAGTTAGTAAAGAAGTTTGGCCGGGATTATATTGCTTACAAGGAAAGAACTAAAATGTTAATTCCTTGGGTAATATAATCTACGTCTATTATGCTCAAGTTAAAGACAAAAGCTCCTGATTTTACCCTTGCCGACCAGAATGGCAAAATACATTCCCTTGTCGATTATGGAGGCAAGTGGGTTTTGGTTTATTTCTATCCAAAAGACGATACCCCCGGCTGTACAAAAGAGGCCTGTATGATCAGGGATAATTTACCCGATTTTTCCGCCAGAGGCGGATCCGCCTCTGGCGGAAAAAAGCTAGATTGTGTAGTTTTAGGCATAAGCGCTGACTCGATCAAGAGCCATGACAAATTTGCCAAGAAATATAAACTTCCGTTTACGCTATTAGCTGACGAGAAAAAAGAAGTCGTCAAAAAATACGGGGCTTGGCAGCCCCGACGTCCAGTAGAGTCGGGGTCCCGACCACTTCGTGCGTCGGGAAAGAATATGGGTATTAAGAGAATGTCTTATCTGATAGATCCAGAAGGGAAGATAGCCAAAGTTTATTCTGATGTAAAGCCAGCTGAACACGCCGATGAGGTTTTGCGGGATCTCAAATCTTTTCAATGAGGATTTTTAAGATTATTCTAATAATCTTTATTGTTTCGGTGATCTATTTTTTCGTATTTGATGTTAGTTATACCTGTACTCTCTTTAAAAATAAACTTGGCTGTTACGATGGCAACTTAGAGATGCGTCTTGATTGGCTGGGCGTAGATAACAGCCGGAGCCATTTAAAAAAGTTATACGATGACGGGTTTTTAACTCAGGGTCAATGCCATACCCTCGGCCATAAAATTGGACAGAATGCAGCTCGTTCCGGTTTGGGCATGACCGAAGCCATGGAAGAAAACGGTTCTTTCTGTGGTTGGGCGTTTTTCCATGGGGTGATGGAGGGCTTGTTTGGCGAGGATGCCGGCCATGGAAGAATATCGGTTGAAGAAGCACACAAGATTTGCGAAGAGGCGGAGTATAAAAATGATGTAGAGAGGTTTAATTGTTTCCATGCTTTAGGTCATGGTTTTTATGCCCTTGATCGTGATTTAGAAAATTCTCTTGACCATTGTGATATAGCCAGCGAAGATTATAAAAAAGGATTTTGTTATGACGGGGTATTTATGGCCATGACTTTTCCCAAAGAAGGCCCCCGACGAATGGAATTGAGGTCAGACCTCAATAATGGAGGTCAGACCTCAATATGTAATGAATTGGCTGGTCTTCGGCAGTTATATTGCTATTGGCGACTGGTTCCGATCACGGTTTTTATTGAAGAACTAGAATTACCCCCTCTCGAACACATTTTAGGAATATTAGAGAAAATCCCAGATAATTATAAATCCACATTTTGGAACGGTTTTGGCCGGGAACTGGACAGTCGCTTCGCTAGTGATAGTCGGGTGATCGAAAACGGATGTCAGTGGGGTTTTGGTCAAAACTTGTCATGTATCAAAGGCGCGGCGATGCATATGATTTTTTATGATCGGGATAATCGCGATCGGGCCGTTGAGCTGTGCCGAGATGTTTTAAGAGGGGAAGACCAGGCTCAATGCGTTGATGATGTAAAAAAGTCTTACCCGGGCATATAAAAAGCTTCTGGGTTAGAAGCTTTTCAATTCTATTTTATGTTATGGTTTTTCAAGAAATCTTTTATATCTTTTGAGGATATGGCGGTTGCAAAGTTGTAGCCAAATGACATGGAAATGGTCAATCCGATAACCTTCCCATCCTTATTAAAAGTTGGTCCTCCCGAAAAACCAGGTTCAGCGTGGCCAAGCATTCGATAAAGCAGTCTTGCGCCGTGACGATTAACTGGCATCTCGTCGATTAAAGCGGCAATTTCGGATTTAAATGTAAAATCAATAATGTCGTAATAAAAATCTGCAGAATATCCGCTTGTATAAGCCTCATCCCCGACCTTCGCATTTTCTACCAGTTCCAACGGTTGAATCAATAATTGATACGGATTATCAGCTATGCGTCCATTTATTAAGATATTTGGATTCAAAGCCAGGAATCTGGCGTTGGCATCTATATCCAACGCCATAATATCTCTCTCGGAACCGAATCTTTCTATTGCCCGTAAATTTAGCGGAAAAAAGAACCATCCGTCAGCATTTAAAATTACGCCCGTAATCTGGTATGAATAGCCAATCCCTACCGGGAAATTATTTTTATCGAATTTATAGTCATAGCCTTTGGATTTTGCCCGTAAAAAAGGTTGGTGCAGGACATGAGCGGCAACTACAATATTACCTGGAACCTGAGCGACAAAGCCGGTTCCAGTGGTAGTAAGAGGAAATGTCATATCGCCAGGTTTGTTTTTACCCGTGAGTTCGACGATAATGGCAACTTTCTTATACTGTGCACGATAAACCTCATCGGGCAGGGGTTCTTGAGCGATAATTATCCGCCCGTAATTATAAAGTTCTTTTGTACGATTTCTTAGATTCTGGTCCTGGGCTTTTGCGGATATTGAGAAAGACAATACCATCAGGGTTAAGACGATTATTTTTGATTTCATGGCACCCCCCCTTTTTTTAAAGAGCAATTGATTTTGCATTAAAAAACGAAGACAATCCTGGCTCTGTCCCTAGTACGTTTTTGCAATGCAAAGAACCGTACTTTTAGGGATAGAGTCGGTATGTCTCCGTATAATGCGAGATCACTTGCCCTTTCCTTTCTGAAGTATTAATTCAATTTTAATATATGGTATAGATTTGGCAATAGGGATTGATCCCGTTAGAAGTAGCCTAGCCAAGGTCCTCCGCCAAGCTAGGCGGAGGACTCGTCCCTCGGAGGGACGAGCTAGACTTCTAACGGGATTGACTCCCGTAAAGCTATCGCCACGGGGTCTGCGGACGTGAGACGTGAGCGCTTCGCTTTTACGTCTTTTACGTCCCTTGACTCCCGTAGGGTATAATGTCATTCTGGGCCCAACTTGTACCTTACCAATTAGGAGTGATATATGAGGAATCGTTTGCTTGTTTTGATGGCATTTTTATTGTTTGGGGCATTTTCTTTGCCAGCGCAAGCGCAATTCGGCAAGAATACGGTAATGTGGCAAAAAATCGAGTGGTCTTCTTATCAGTCAGAACATTTTGATTTCTACGTATCTCTGGATCTAAAATCCGAAGAAATCCAGCCCCACTTTAAGACTATGGTTGCCCATGTTGAAAATTCTTACCAATTTTTAAGTATAAGTCTTAATCATCGGTTATCGAATAATCGTCCGATCGTGGTTGTTACTGGGACACATTGGCAATTTGAGGCCTTGTCTCTGTCAGGTGGTGGTATGCCTGAAGGTGTTGGTGCTTATGCCTTTCCAAGGATATCAAAGCTGGTCTCTGATATGGACCTTGTTTTGGTAGTAAAGCCAGACTTTTTGCCAAAACTTAATCAGACCATTTATACTCACGAGCTGACTCATATTTTTCAGTTCGATATGCTTGGCTCGACCCTGTTTCAGAGATTGACCGGCAGAGATCCTATCGATCGTTGGATTTATGAAGCCGTGGCTGATTATATGGCTAACAACTTTACTCCCTATACTAGCGATGAGATTCGCAAGATCGAACAGCGAACAGCCGCGGTGAATATTAAAAATCCTCAATTCGGATTGCCGACCCTTGAGATGTGCCAAGCGGGCCAGGCCAATCCTTACGTTGAATGCGAGATGATCTTCGAATTTTTGGAAGCACGCTTTGGCCAAGAGAGGGTATATAAGTTAATTGCCGATATTTTTAAGAGCAAGAAGAAGTTAAGCTTTTTGGGATGGCTTGAGGAAATATCCAGCGGAGCATTTTCAACTTTCGAAGCTTTTGATCGGGCCCACCGTGATTATTGGATTTCAGTTTATGGCGAAGACTCATTCAAGCGACCCCAGCCCTATGAAGAGACTAAAAGTGTTAAGGGCCGGCAAATTGTTAAACAGCCGTATCCGTATCCTTTTAGATCACCGGTTGTCTCCCGTGACGGCAAGTATATTGCATTTTTGACGGCTAACCGTAAAAGCGGAGTGGTACTGGCGATTGCCAAGGCTTTACCGAGAGAAGATCCGCCCTATATTCCCATGGATCAGAGGAAAAAGCGAGGGGTTATTAATCAAATACTGGCGACGGCAGAACCGGAGTTCAAAATTATTACAGAATATATACCGCCCAAGCCTTATCAGTATATCATCGGTCAAAAACTAGAAACCTGGATCTTTAATGGTTCAGACATCGATTGGTGGCAGGATGAAACCTGGGTAGAAAATGTTAGGGCCGCCGAAAACAAGCTGAAACAAGCTGAACAAGAACTGAAACAATTTACCGAAAATGCCAGGCAGAAAAAAGAGCTTCCCGATGCCGACAAAACCAGGGTCTTTCAGGAAAAAATAAATGGGCTTCAGAAAAAACTCCAGGCACTAAAGCGTTTGCCGAATGTCAGCAAGATTGTCTTTTTTGCCCGTTATAACCGTGATCACGCCTTGTTTATTAAGGACGTAAATACGGGGAAACTTTCCAAACCGGTCGAAATTACGCTGGATCAGGGTTTTTCGCCGAAGTTTAGTCCGGACGGAAAAACTTTGTATTTTTCAGCCGCTAAGAACATAAACCGTGATATTTATTCCCTGAATCTTGAGACCGGGGGATTAAAGAATCTGACTAACGGCAATGAGGCATTCAATAGCGCTCCGGCAGTTTCTTCTGATGGAACTAAGATCGCTTATGTCGCCTTTCCCAAGGGAAGCGATTTTCAGAAGTTGTTTCTTCTGGATTTGGCAACCGGAGTTAAAACCCAGCTTACCTACGGCCGGTTTAATGATAACTCGCCAAGCTGGTCTTTGGATGGTGCCCAGCTTACATATACTTCAGATGAGAAAGACGGTATCTGGAATCTCTACACCTATGAGCTTGATATACGGACGCTGAAACAGTGGACCGAAATTCCTGGCGGAGTATTTACGCCCGTGTTTTTTCCGGGAGAGCCGGATCGGGTGGTTTTTTCGGGATTTTTCGATACCGATCAATTCCGGAGCTTTCTATTTTCGAACTATAAATTGTTTGACGATCGGCTGAAAGAACCGTTGCGGATTGTGGAAGTTCAGCCATCAGATGAAAATATGAAAATTGCATTCCGGGCTGAAGAGTTGATCGACCGGCAGATTGATCAGCGGCAAATCCAAAATCCGGTAAAGCCGCCGGAGAGATGGAAGTTTTACGGCAGCCAGGTTCAGTTTGGCTATAGCGGTTATTACGGGCAATACGTCTTTACCCAAATGGCGCTTCAGAATCTGTTAACAGACAAGACTCACATGGGTACTTATGCCGTGAACGGATATTTTCAGTACATTGATTATACCTATCTGGACCAAACCCGCCGCTGGCCGGTGGCAGTTAACGGTAATTTTTCCAGACTTCCTCTGGCCTATAATCTTTATAATTACAACGGCCGATTGCCCCAGTATCCAGACGGTAATTCTAACCAAGAAATCTTAAATTATACTTGGGTTCAAGAGATGAGCGCCACCCTGTTTACTCAATATCCGTTCAACAAATGGGACCGGGTTGAGTTCGGACTCCGGCCGCGCCAGAGAAAGTTTATTCTGCCGTTTTATGTTTCAGCCGATCAGCGGCAAGACTTCGAAAGTCAGTATCCACCGCTCGATGTCCAATTCCATGATCTTTTTTCAAATGCCAGTAAAAATAATTTAGGCCTAGTAACGGCATTTGTTCATGATACGGTGATCGGTTCAAATGAAGCTGGAATCTTGCACGGTTTGGCACTTCGGGGCCAAATTGAATATGGACCGGCGCTCAATGGTCGTTCTTCAAATTATACTACCGCCTCATTTGATATCCGGAGATATTTCCGTTTGGCGAATAGCACTTCGGCCGCATTTCGGGGGGCCGGAATGAAGAGTACCCGCCATAGCGGTGATTACATGTTGTTGGGCGGAACCGATACCCTTGGGCCGTATCCCTATTTAAGTATTGCCGGTAATCAGGTTGTTTATGGCAGAGGCGAGCTCAGATTTCCATTTGCCGATATTTTATTGGGTGGCATGATTCCTTTTGATGTCCGGGGTGTTCTGTTCGCCGATGCGGCTAAGGTAAAATTCAGCCATGATTTGTTTCCGACTCGAAATGAATGGTCTTATGGATTAGCATTTCAGACGCGCGTGTTTTTACCGCTAGAATTCGGAATTGCTAGAACTCGGTTTTCACCGAATAAATTTGAGCCCTACTTCCGGGTTGGAGTGGGTTTCTAAGATTTTCAAAAGCCTTGAACGATTCAAGGCTTTTTTATTAGGACTAATTGACAAGGAGTTCGGAGAGTATATAGTTGATTCAACAAGTCCTTTGAAAAGAGGTTTTATGAATATGGTGCCGCTGTTTCTGGTGTCTATGCTTCTGTCGCCGCAAGCCGAGACTTGTCCCGGCCGACCCGAGGTTACGGGCTGGACGATGGTTTCTCCTCAAAGCATCTTGGATGTTATGATAGATAACTATAATATCGCTTCTCTTGGCCTACGGGCTGTATATAAAAATCCTCAAAATCCAAATGAATTTGTTATGATTCTTAGCCGTCAAATTGTTCTGTTGTCGGAACGGCCAAAATCAGATGGCTCCGAGAATCAAGGGCTGTCAACTTTAACCGCTAGCGCCGAAACGGAACGTCATAGTAAAAACGAAGCCGATGCCCTGGAGAGGACCCATAAAGCCATAGATCCGATCGTATTTATCAAGTGGCATACAAAAACAGATGAAGCTCATAATCAGGACGCGCAAGACGGAGTGATCGAGTTCTGGCTTTTGGGCCAGGATGGCAATTGGGCCTGCAAGACTCAAGTTGAGCCAGATGCGATTCTTCGAGTTCCGATTACGGAACCGTCGTTGTCTAATAATAACCGTTCGGTTACCGTCGGCTTTAAATTATCTCTTGGTGATGCTTCGCAAGTTCTTAGGCTTGATCAGGACGACCTGAAAGCCAAGGAGACTAACCATGTCAAGTAAAATCTTGCGATTCTTTTCCGTTGTTGTCCTGGTGTTGATAGCTGGTTTACCGGCCGATGCCTCAGCTCAAGAAAGACTGGAAGTTCCTCCTGATACCCCGGAATATTTTGTTCAACGCTATGAGCGTTTTATTAGCGAAAAAGCTAGTGTTCTTCGTGATTTAGGCAAAAACCTTAACAAAAGTGCCAAGGAACTGTCTGAGCTGCAATCTCGCCGGATAAAGCTGGAAAAAGAACTGGTCAAGAAAAAACAGCAAAAAAACAAAACCGGCAAAATAGAAAAAAATATCGCAAAAATAGATGCCCAAATTTCCAGCCTAACTCCTAAAGTTGAAAAAATGAAGTCAGAAATCGAGCCGATGATTGCTGATTTTTGGGCTAATTACTATCCCGATCCGGATCCTGCTACTCCCGAGAATGAGCGGAAGCAATTGATCGATGAACGGATAAACAACATTGCTCAAGAAATATTTTTTTCAAGTCCAGAAACTCCAAGTTTGCTCTTCGGACATAACGGCGGTTTTCGTGGTGATATGGCCTGGGTATATTTATTGCACGGCAGTCCCGGTGAGGAGAATATTCCTGGTTTTCGATCGGTAATGTCGGAAAACGCCATGTTTACCGATTTAATGCTATGGCTGTATATGGATCAGGAAAATCAAAATATTCGTTTTGCATTTCTTTTTTATCAGAAAGGGGTAGGCGTTTACCAGCTTTTTCCCCAGGATAACTATAAAATGGATATATGCGGGGCAGTCAATGAGATTATGAAGTTCCGCAGTATGGGTTATCGGGGGTGTACGGATGAAATAAACGTTGCATTTCAACAGTTGCAAGGAGAAAGCGCGTCTGATGGCACTCCGGGTTATTTATATTCCTGGGCATTAACTAACTTTTCTTCGAATCCCGAGATTCTGCAAAGGCGAGCCTTAGATCCTCCGCCTTCAGTATCAGAAATAGCCAAAAAATCAAATTCTCGAGTGGTTGGAGAACCGGCACTTTTGTCAAACGAGGAAAAGTCATCCCGGTTCATACTATCCGGTTATAACTCAATGATCCCGGCGGAATTTAATAAGGACAGTTTTATAATTTCAATCGCCAGAAAAAACTTAGATTGGGCGATTGTGGAGTCCGACCCTCCTTCGCCTACAGCTACGGACGGGCAAGGTAAAATAAAGACAGAACTAAAAATACGTTTAATTATTGAATCACTTGATGATAGAAAATTTAAACCTGGAATTATTGAAACCCAATTTACGAAAGTGATTGCCAGAAGTTCTCTTATGGATAATCCTAATGGCAAGATTGTAATTCCTTTGCTGCCGGAATTCTCAAGTCTACCCCCGGGGAATTATGTGGTCAATATTTATATTAAAAATATTCTTACCAATGATTCCGGTAGTTACGTCAGCAATAAATATGCTGCCTGGTCGGAAAAAATCGGGATTAAGTAAAATCACGGTCCCCATAGTTTGGGGACTTTTATTTCTGGGGAAATGATATACTATATGATAAGTGAACTAGTAACTAGTAACCAACCACTCTTTGCCAGACAATATCTCACAAGTAAAAGAACGTCTTAGCGTGGTAGACGTTATTTCTGGCTACCTAAAGCTTCAGAAATCCGGAGTTAATTTTAAGGCCCGCTGTCCGTTTCACAACGAGAAAAGCGCGTCTTTTTATGTTTCTCCTGAACGGCAGATCTGGCATTGTTTCGGATGTCAAAAAGGGGGGGACATCTTCGGTTTTATCAAGGAAATAGAAGGCGTGGAATTCGGTGAGGCGCTAAGGACTCTGGCCCAGAGAGCCGGAGTCAAACTCGAACAATATGATCCGGCGGTTAAAGATGAAAGGGCGGGGCTGTATGATATCTGCGAGACGGCGACAAAATTTTTTGAGAAACAGCTTCACCATTCACCTCTCGGTAAAAAGGCGATGGCTTATTTAAAAGAAAGGGGACTCACGGCAGAAACGATGAAGGAATTCCGTCTCGGGTTTGCACCGGAAGGCTGGCACAATCTTTCCCATTTTCTTCGCGATTGCGGTTATCAGGAAAAAGATGTTGTCAGTTCTGGCGTGGCTCTCAAACAGGAAAACGGAAGCGACATTTATGATCGTTTCAGGTCAAGAATTATTTTTCCGATAGCCAACGTTAATGATCAGGTCGTTGGTTTTACGGGAAGAGTGTTTGAACATGCGTCTGATGTTCCGGAATTCTCAGGACATAAATCGTCTGATCCCGGGGCAAAATACATAAATACGCCCCAGACCGCAATTTATGATAAGAGTCGTGTTCTTTATTGTCTTAGCAAGGCCAAGACCGAGGCCAGGAGAGAAGACCGCTGTCTACTTGTCGAAGGCAATATGGATGCTATAATGTCTTATCAAGCTGGAGTTAAGAATGTTGCTGCTACCTCAGGTACGGCCCTTACTCCAAGTCATCTGCAGCTTTTGCAGAGATATACGAACAATCTCGATTTTTGCTTCGATACAGACCAGGCGGGACAGGTGGCAACAAGGAGGGGAATAGGACTGGCTCTAAGCCAGAATTTCAATATTAAAATAGTCCACCTCCAAGACCCCGATTGCAAAGATCCAGCTGATTATGTTAAGAAATTCGGGGTAAAATGGCAGGAAGTAACCCGGTCTTCGAAACCGGTAATAGATTTTTATTTTGATAAGCTTAAATCCGAACTTGATATTAGTTCAGTTGAGGGAAAGAAAGCGGTTATTGCCTCTCTTGGTCCGTTAATACGCCGCTTGGTCAGCCAAGTTGAAAGATCGCATTGGATTTCCAGACTGGCGGCGGTTCTTAAAACAAAAGAAGAGGCGGTTGAGGCAGATCTGATGGCCGTCAAAGATGATTTGGATATTTATGTCGGTTCGTCGGATAACTCCAGACAGAGCCCATCTGTTCCCGAAGCAAGACCTCAAAGCGACATGCTTCTTGAGGCTTTGCTTGCGGTAATTTTTAAAAAGCCGTCTTTATTCAAGGACGAATTAGTTAATATCAAAGCGGATCTCTTGGACGTCAAGACTGCCGGAATATTTGAGGAGATCAAAAAAATTGATGCTGACGGGTTTGAATTTAATGATTTTGTTAAAAACTTCGATGATAAAGAAAAAATGAATCTGGAATTTGCGAACTTGAAGGCCCACGAATTTTTAAAAGAGTTCAACGATCAGGAACTTTTAGCTGAATTCCATAATATAAAGAATAAGCTTGAGCAGAGATCAATATCGGTTCGCTTGGCCAGTCTGGAGTTAGATATAAAAGCGGCTGAAGCCAACGATGATAAGGTTAAGCTCAAATTACTTTTAAGTGAATTTAATAATCTAGCTCGGGAGTTAAATAAAACATAAAAATGCCAAAAAAAATAAAAAAGAAGATAAAAAAGCATAAATCTATCAAAAAGATCCGCAAGAAAGTTATCAAGTCCAAAAAAGTAAAAAAGATAAAAAAGCAGAAAAAAACCAGAGAGACAGCGCCTAAAAAATCACCCATTACCGAGGAGTCGGTTTTGGCTCTCATAGAAAAAGGCAAACATCGGGGCTTTGTTACTCAAACCGAAATTATCAATACTTTTCCAGGACTCGAAAAGGACATTAAGGGTCTGGAAGCGCTTTATGATCGGCTGGAAGGATCGAATATAAATATTATTGATTCGGGCCAGGTTTTTCACGAAGAAAAAGCGCGCGAATATGAAGAGAAGAAAAAAATAGAAACAGAGCTGGAAGAGGCTTCGACCTCTGATTCGGTTCAGATGTATTTAAGAGAAATAGGAAAATATCCTTTGCTTTCCAGTGAAGAGGAGGTAGATCTTGCTAAAAAGATCGAGAAGAACGATGAGGCGGCTCGTCAAAAACTAGCCGTTTCCAACCTTCGTCTAGTTGTTTCAATAGCCAAAAAATATGTCGGCCGTTCGCCTAATTTAACGCTCCTGGATCTTATTCAAGAGGGGAATATCGGTCTGTTCAAGGCGGTTGAGAAGTTTGATTATAAGAGGGGTTACAAGTTTTCTACTTATGCCACTTGGTGGATACGTCAGGCAATAACCCGGGCTTTGGCTGATCAGGGCAAAACAATCCGTATTCCGGTTCACATGGTTGAGACGATTAATAAATACCAGCAGGTGGTGAGGCGGCTTGTCCAGGATTTGGGACGGGAACCCTTAGCCGAAGAAACTGCCGCTGAAATGGGCGTCGAGGTTGATAAAATAAGATATATCCAGAAAATTTCGCAGGATACTGTTTCTCTCGAAGCGCCGGTTGGCCAAGACGATGAAGACAGCGCTCTTGAAAGTTTTATACCCGATGAAGAATCTATTACGCCATCAATGGCGACGGCCAGGAAAATTCTCAAGTCCCATCTTCAGGAAATTATCAACGATTTGACTCCGCGTGAACAGAAAATATTAGATATGCGTTTTGGCCTTACCGATGGAGTAACCCATACTCTAGAGGAGGTGGGCAAGGTATTTACGGTTACTCGTGAGCGTATTCGTCAAATCGAAGCCAAATCCCTAGAAAAAATTCGTCAGCATCATAAAGTGGAAAAGTTAAAAGGCTATTAGATTTACTGATTTTTATGTATACTTCTAATATGAATAATAAAACTTTTTCTCTGGTAACGGGGGTAATATTCTTGGTGATAGCTGTTCTGCACCTTTTGAGGCTTGTTTTAGGCTGGAGAGCTGAAATCGGCGGTCTAGTTTTACCAATTTGGATTAGCTGGCTCGCTTTAGTGTTGGCCAGTTACTTGGCTCATTCTGCCTACCGCCTTTGGCTAAAAAATTAAATTATGGAACTATCAATATTTTTAGCAAAGGTTTTGGGCTTGTATCTGGTCGTAATAAGCATTGCGGTATGGTTGAAACGAAAAAGTTTGGGGGAATTGGCAGTAAATTTTGCCCAGGATAAAGCCGGCATCTATCTTTCCGGAGTAATCTTCTTATTGCTGGGTTTGACAATGGTTATCAGCCATAATATTTGGGATACGGCTTGGCAGGGAGTCATTTCTGTGCTTGGCTGGATGACTTTGATTAAAGCCGGAATGAGGCTTTTCTTTACTGATAAAGTTGGGGACCTTGCCCAAAAAATCATTAATAGCAAGTGGTACTGGCTGGCTATCGTTGCTTCTTTAATGGTTGGCATTTGGTTAACCTATATCGGCTTTAGTCATTAACTCTAAATAAAAAATCCGTCAAAAGACGGATTAATGCGGTGGAAATTTATGACAAGCTCGGCACCTTACTCCATATATTTCTTTATCGCCTGTTTTAATTTGATTTTTTTGTCCCATCTCGTTCTCATCCAGATTAGTTGCTTTGAGCTGGGGGAACTTGTTATATGTCAGTGTTCCAGAGTTAGTTTTACACTTATCGCAGATCGCTGTTAGTTTTACAACCTCGTCGGCCATAGCCATTAATTGGGGCATTGGGCCGAACGGTACTTTAAGTGCATCCATATCTAATCCAGAAATTATCAATCTAAAATCTTGGTTATCAAATATATCTAACAGTTCTAGTGCCGAATTAACTATCCAATTGCCAAGAAACTGGCCCTCGTCAATTGCTATTACATCCGGCATTGTCCCAGGTCCGATTAGTTGTCTTAGCTCATGAAAATTTTCAATAATACCGGTAGAAATCCTGCCATAGAGATTTAAATGGCGATTTTCGGCAATTAAATCGAATATATTTCTTTTGTTACGATTGTCTTCTTTGGGCCTTGCAACCAATATTATTTTTTCGGCAAATGCCGATCTGACTAATCTTCTAATGACCTCTTCGCTTTTTCCAGAGAACATCGGTCCGGTGATGACTTCTAGCCGCGCCATGATTGTCCGCCTCTAGAATATTATTGAAAAAAGTACCCATGCTGATTTTATCAGCAATATCGATGAGGGCAATATTGACAAGGGCGGGCTAATTTATTATACTCCTTAAATAGTTCCTGATTTATTTAGGAGGCGATATGGATTCTAAGATTTGGGCGGTTTTTCATTCGGCGTGGGGTATGGATAGGGGCGAGGGTGCCAGGAGCGACAACTACAACAAAAAGGCCTGGGTGTATGTCCAGTCCAAGTTAGAAGAATATTTTGAGAAACAGAAGGAAAAAAATACGCCCAAAAACTAAAGACTCCTTTTTGGAGTCTTTTTATGTGGTTGATTGTCTTATTCTTTGAATCTAAAATAAAATACCCCTTAGGGTATTTTATTTATTCAGAACAGAGCTCGCTTGGAGGGACAGCTTCTTGAACTATAATTGGCGCAAAGCTCTACCATGTCCGGATGTCACAATTAAGTATGTAAAATATTTGCTTTCACTGATATGACCCGTCTCTCGACATTTCGGGTACGGTTATTTATTTTAATAAATTTGTTATTATTTTAATCATGGTTTCTTTGTCTCTTGGATCGCTGACCGCAATTAATAATGCCAAAGCAACCAATGCATTATCATTGATCTTTTTCTCCCCGGATTCCCTATAGAGATAACAGTTTTTATCCAGGAAATAGATAAATAAAAATGAGCCAGTTCTTTTATTGCCATCGGCAAATGGATGATCTTTGATAACGAAATATAGAAGATGAGCAGCTTTTTCTTCTATACTGGGATACAGCTCTTGGCCGCCAAATGTCTGTCGGATATTTCCTAATATAGCTTTGAATTTATCTCCATATTCCTGACCAAATAAATCCCCGGCCTCTTTTTTAGACGATAAGTCCTCTTTCAATTTGCTAATAATTTTAAAAGCCACATCAGAATCTAAGACAAATGTTCCCTTGCCCTTTTTAGCTACAGTCAGCTTATCTTTATCATATTGTTCAAGCAGGGTTAGGGTTTTAGAGTAATTGGCCAATAGGTCAAAAATCTCTTGTTCTTGGCCGGCTAACAACTCATGTTTTGATTTTTCTCTCAAAAAAGATATGGTTTCCTGGAGCTGTGACAACTTTTCTTGAGAACTTGAAAGTCGTTTCTCATTAACGGTGTAGCCTTGAATTAAGTGGTTCTTAAGAGTTTTTGTTGCCCAGATACGGAATTGGGTAGCCCGGCCGGAGTTAACCCGGTATCCGACAGATATGATGGCATCTAAATCATAGAATTTAACTAATTTATCGGAATTAGCAATGTGCATTTTTTGCACATTGCTTTTCTCTTGAAGCTCACCCTCTTTAAATACATTATTTAAATGCTTGGTAATAACAGTTCTTTCAGATCCGAAAAGCTCAGCTATTTGAGCCTGTGTCATCCAAATCGTTTCCTTTTCCAGCCGTACTTCCAGTTTGGGTCCGGTCGAGGTCTTGTATATGATTATTTCTCCTTTTTTAGGTTCTTTTATCATTTAATTAAATCTTTAATAAACCTCGGCGGATCTTTCGGCTGGCCGAGGCGATGATTTATAAATTGTATCATAGAATTTTAAAATAAAAAGTTAGCCTCTTTCTTCCGACATTCTTGACCGTCCGTAGCTTTCTTTGACCTTCGTAGCTTCAGCGGAGTAGATAGCGAAGGAGGTTCGGGTACGGTTCAAAAAATTATTTATATTCTCCTATAATAACTGCCTATCCAGACATCCGGACATGGCAGAGCTTTGCGCCAATTAAAGTTCAAGAATGTCCCTCCAGGC
>CAYTBY010000023.1:10475-19226 GCA_964436165.1 uncultured Candidatus Saccharibacteria bacterium | reverse complement strand
ACCATCACGTTGCCGAGGCCATGGGGTTGAGGATGAATGAGAAGATGCTGACGGAGTTGGGATAAAATCATATCGGGGTCCTGTCGCTCCTCACCCCATGGGTACTCAATAAATTTCCGCTCCTTGGGGGTCCCCCAGTCGGGTCACCCCTCCTCAAATTATTGGTATAAGGTACATTTTCGCCGGCCTATTTCATTAACTTTAGCCTGTATTTAAGCCACAATTTGAATATTTTTTAGCCTCTATTACTAAAAAATATTCAAATTGTGGGCTTTAATTGTTTAAGAATGTCCATTTTTCCTTTAAAAGTGGGCCTATGAGAGAATATTCTGTCCCATTAAAAGGGAAAATAGGCCGGCGAAAATGTACCTTATGCCCTACTCCCGGCGTGCAAAGATATACCAGCCGAGCGCATATCGCTTTAACTTGTTCCGCGCGGAACAAATCAAAATTTTGCAGAAATTTAGTGACATGGTATGATATCACAAGTTCAATGACAAGAAGGTTTAAGGATGTTTATGCTAGATGAGAAGCGGAATCGCCTTGACGTTCTGGGCAAGAAGGACTCTCTCTCAAACGATGAGTTGTTGGAGATCTCTTACTTGATAGCGGTCCTTAAGTCCATTGAGGGGGGAGAATCCGAGCACTTACAAGAAAAAGCGGTGGCGCTCTTGGATCGTGAGTCAATTAGACGGAGAGATGCTATTAGAATGCGCCATGAATTCTTGCTGAAAAAGGCACTTGCTGGCACACCACTAACGGAAGAGGAAGAGAGCGAGCTGGGCAGAACTGCAGAAGCACTCTCTTGGGAACATTAGCCAGATTATCGTTGTTTTTTGAATAAAGGGGCAAATAGCCCTTTTTTGTTCCGCGCGGAACAAAAATTTCAAACTAAGCGAGCGAGCGGTTACTTAATCAGAGGGTTTCTGGCACCATGTACCTCGAAGTGAAGGTGACAGCCCGTAGAACGGCCCGTAGAGCCCATTAGAGCGATCATTTGGCCTCTTTGGACGTAACCCCCTGTCGAGACCAGAATTTTAGTGGCATGGGCATATAACGTCTCTGTGGCATTAGGGTGGATTAGTTTTATGTATTTACCAAAACCGCCGTTATAACCAACTGCATCAGCAATAGCGACGGAACCTTCAGCGGCGGCATATATCGGCGTTCCGCAAGAATTAGCCATATCTATCCCATTTCTGCCATGGATCCTGCCCCAATTATAGCCAGATGTCGGGATCATAAAGTAATCGCCGAGGTTGGGTAAATATGAGAAAGACCTGGCCGTAGTGCTTGACTTTGATCCGCTTGTAGCGACTGCTGTACCTCGTATAATCCCATCAGGCACAACGATATTGTCTCCAATTTGAAGTTCTCCGCTTTGGGGGAGACTATTAAATTCAAGTATTTTTGCTTCCTCGCCTCCGTATTTTTTGGCTATTGAAGCCACTGTATCACCCTTTTTTACCTGATGAATTATGCCGGAAACAGGAGGTATCTTAAGGATTTGACCAGGACTAATGCTATCGGCGTCTCTAAGTTGGTTAGCCCAGATAATAGAACTGATGCTTACGCCATAATCAGAAGCAATAAAAGAAAGAAGATCTCCTGGTTGAACCGTGTACTCGCTGATTTGGTTTCTTTTAAAACCAGTTGTCTCTATGTAATCAGTGCTTATCGGACTATGGGCGACCAAAGAGTTATCGTTAACTGGTGCCGGGGTGATAGCCGTATCTTGTCCTCCTTGGCCAGCGTTATCAGTACTAGCAGCAACCAGCGTGCTTATATCGGCCAGCTGAGCCAGCGGTTGAGAATGAGAGACAAAAGAAACCGAGGTTTCTTCTATATATCCTCTGATTAAATCTCCAAAAAGAGTTGGCTGTCCTTCGCCGATCGAACCTTTGAATACTAAAAGTAAAAAAACAA
Source organism: uncultured Candidatus Saccharibacteria bacterium (assembly GCA_964436165.1). Lineage (GTDB taxonomy): Bacteria > Patescibacteriota > Minisyncoccia > 2-02-FULL-40-12 > GWA2-44-9 > 2-01-FULL-39-28. The sequence continues at coordinate 17,300 of CAYTBY010000023.1, read as the reverse complement.
GGGACAGAGTTCCCCAAAAACCAAAACGATCATTCTTAAAAAAAATGATGATTTTTTTGATTTTCAATTTCTTGCCTGAGCTATTTGGATCGAAGTTAATGTAATTGTTGGAGGGAATACTAATAGTTCAAAAAGTTAGGTTTTACAAGGAAAAATGACCCCGTGTCCTTAAAATACAAAAATTCTCGCAATGAGAATTACGAGCTAACGGTAACATTTTGAAGTTAGTCGTGTCAATAAAAATTTGTTGATATTTCTGTCAGACGGATTGACAAAAATTTCACATAAGATTTAAATTCCCGTATGACTATTAATTCTGAATTTGGCCAATGGTCCGAATTTAACGTCGCACAATACTTGGAGAAAAAGGGCTACTCTATTCTGGACAGAAATTATCAAAAGAAGTGGGGAGAGATAGATATTATAACCGAGAAAGAGGGGATTCTGATTTTTGTGGAGGTTAAGGCTAATAAGAAAGAGATAGCTGGTTTTGAACCAGAGAATAGAGTTAGCCCCGAAAAGTTAAGAAGAATAAATCGGGCCGTCCAGACCTATCTCGCCTCTAAAAAGTACCCGCCAGAGCAGGAATGGCAAGTTGACGTTGTCTCACTAACCCTTGATCGGGATAGGGGAGTGGCCAAGATCAAACATTTCAAAAACATAGATATGTGAGAAGTTTCCCCTGTTTTATAAAGTAAGCCATATTTTACCTAGATTTTTCTGCTATTTACAAGATGGTTAAAATTTGATATAATATAAGCACAAGGTAAGTTACTTGAAAACATAGAAACAGGCTAGCTAAGCTAGCCGAGGAGAAAAAGATGAAGAGAATCGCCTCCGTTCTGAGCGGCGTATTCGTCGTTCTGGCCATGGCCATTCCGGCCGAGGCCCAGAGTTCCTGGGATGCCGAGTGTAATTCACTCGACGCTCAGGTTCGGCAATCGCCTCGACATCTGCAGAGGCAGATGTACGAAATAGCGAGACAGTGCTGGTCGGCAAGATATGACCAGTACAATCGTCAAAGGGCATTCGAGAAAGACCGCATGCGGGTTTACGACCCGTACTACGGCTACGGCCAGCAGTACAACAGTCAGCAGTTTGGAGGTGGAATGTATGGTGCCGGAATGTATGGTCGTTACTACGACTCTGCCACTATCCAGCAAATGATGAGTTTGCCGGATACCCTGAATTCGTGCCAAGTCGACTGGTCTACCGGGCGAGTGGCATCATGCCGCTCCATCGTCAAGACGGCCGACGCAATCATGGCATTCAGCCAGAATCCGGACGGGATTTTGACAGGAATCCATGTCCATCGGGGAAAGTTCCATCATCGCTTCCTTGACGATACCAATCAACGTCTCGGACGTGGAGGTGCCGTCGCCGTCGGAACAGCCGGCGGAACAGTTGCTGGGGCAGTATTCGGTGGACGCAAAGGTGCGGTCGTTGGTGGTGGAATTGGAGCGCTGGCGGGATGGTTTACATCCCGGAAATTTGACCGCCACGACAACTGCTTGATCATGGAGCCGGCAGTGGCTCAATCAGCAGGGTTGTTACCGAGCGGGGGAGCGCCTGTTTCTTCTAACCAGGAGCAGGTGCCGACTCAACCGTCGCCGACGCCTATCGCCGGTCCGGCAGTCAACGCCACCGGAGAAGGGGAATTCACTCTCGAGAACGGGACCCCATTCCGGCTCGAGGTGTACTACGACGGGAAGTACTTAGACCGTATGGGTCTAAATGCTTCCTGGAAAGTCGGTTACCCAGAGAAAGAAAAACGGTACGAAGCGCACATGCTTGTGCCGAACGAGGAGGGAGGAATCTCTTCCCGTCCGGCCAAGATCGTTCCCGGAAACAACGGACTGACATTCGCCGACCCAACGTCGGCTGGGAGATAATAATGGTTGACCAACCGCAACAGCCGAATCCGGCGCCGGCAAGTCCGGCGCCAACCTCGCCAACCCCACTACAACAATGGGAATTGCGGCGTCGACGACCCAAATCGTCAAAACCGCCAGACAGACGACAGATCGAGTATCTCAACATAGCAACGGCTGGGAGTGAGCCGGACCGAATCGTCAACTCAACCTTGTACAGATGGTTGAAACGTTCGGCTTTCGTATGCATTCCGCTTGCACTCCTCTGGTTGGTCTGGGCCGGTTACAAGTGGGGCAATTATGGCTGCTACACCTGTTACAAGAACCAGCCGGTTGCGACAGCGCCGGAACCGGTGAAAACCGAGACCAACTCTGAGATAAAGCAATTCCTGAAAGAAATCGGCGAGAAGATCACCAATTCAAATCCAGCGACAGCAACAGCCAGCGCGACGTCGGCGGCTGAATCAGCCGCCAAAGCAGACACACCACTGAAGGTGGCAGTGACAGTACCGGGTATCGATCGCCTCGCTTCGGCGGTTGAGAAAATGAGCGAACAACCCGTTACCGATCCAACGGCTGGCATGACACCGAAAGAACGGTGCGACTACGAGATAATCAGGTTGCGCCGTGCTCGGTGTAGCCAGTAGCATCTTCTCCGGCCTTTCAGACCGCACTTTCATCCCTCCCCAGTTTTCTGAAAACTGGGGAGGGGAACCACGAAAGTGCGGTTTTTGTTTTTCAATTTCTTTTTTTTGAACCGACAAAACTCAGCAATATTACCCCAACTCCCATTCCCCATTCCATATTGCCATAAACTTAGCAATTGCTAAGTTTATGGCAATGTGATAGATTTAAATTATAATTTATAGAGCTAATTTATGGGTAAGAAAAAAGCAAAAGAATCTTTCTCGCATAAACTTTTAAAAACGATAGCTTTAAGCGGAGCCGTTGTCATTGCTTCGGCCAACCCATGTTTTGGTATCAGGGCGATACACGCTTTTCGAAGAGATCTGGAACGTAAAAAGTGGTGGGAATTTAAAAAAGCGATTAATGACCTGGGACGGAGAAAACGTTTGAATGTTACTCAAAATTCAGACGGAACCTATACTCTGGAAATAACTCAGATCGGCAGAAGCATCATTGAGAAGTATGATCTGGATAATTTAAAAATTAAAAATCCTAAAGAATGGGATGGGGGATGGAGGATAATTTCTTTTGATATCCCACAAGAAAAAAAAGCAGCTCGTCACGCTCTGTTGAGTATGCTAAAAGGATTGGGGTTTATAATGATTCAAAAAAGTGTATGGGCTCATCCGTTTGAATGCAGACATGAGCTGGCCGTAATTGCAAAAGCTTTTGGGGTCGAACCTTACGTCTATTCATTCGAAGCATGGGGATTTGACAATGACAAGCTTTATAAACTGAAAAAGTCTTTCGAGCTTAAAAGCGGCCTTGTATTAAATTGATCCTGTCCGGTCGGCGGGATCAAAGATTGCCATAAACTTAGCAATTGCTAAGTTTATGGCAATCTGGGGGAATAGCAGAGAATAATAAAAGTAAAAAATAATAAAAAATAAGCAGAAATCATGATATATTTATCAAATGGGCCGAAAGAAACGGAGAAACTAGCGGGTTTTTTGTTCGGTAAATTTTTTAAAAAACATTCTAAAAAATCATTAGTCATTGCTTTGGAAGGGGAGTTAGGGGCAGGAAAGACGGTCTTTGTAAAAGGCCTAGCCAGAGCTCTAAAGATTAAATCAAAAATAAAAAGTCCCACCTTTAATTTAATAAAAGTTTACAAAATCCCTGCTACATACCACCTGCTACATACTACTCACTATCTGTATCACCTCGATTGCTATCGCCTGAGAGATCATCGCGATTTAAAAGTTATGGGTATAAAAGAAATTTTAAATGATCCAAAAAATATTGTTCTGATTGAGTGGTCTGATAGAGTTAAAAAAATCCTTCCCAAAAATCATATAAAAGTTCATATTGACCATGTATCTAAAAAAGAAAGAAAAATTACTATAAAGTGAAAAAACTAGTTCTAATTGATTCAAATGCCCTTGTTCATCGGGCCTTTCACGCCCTGCCGCCAACTCTGACTTCGCCCAAGGGCGTGATGACTAATGCCGTTTATGGCTTTACTTCGGTTCTTCTAAAAATGTTCAAAGACTTAAAGCCCGACTATATTGCCGCCACCTATGACCTGGCCGGACCGACCTTCCGTCACGAGGAATTTGCTGAGTATAAGGCTCATCGAGAAAAAGCTCCCAATGAGCTGTATGCTCAGATACCTCTAACCAAAGAAGTTGTCAGGGCATTTGGTATTCCCATCTTTGAAAAACAGGGCTTTGAAGCTGATGACCTGATAGGCGCATTAGCTGAAAAAGCAAAGAAAAATCCGCCAGCCGGCGGACTGCAAGTTATTATTGTAACCGGTGATATGGACACCCTTCAGCTTGTGGATGGGGACAAGGTTGTCGTTTTCACTCTTAGGAAGGGGTTAACCGATACCATAACCTACAATGAAGAAGAGGTTAAAAAGCGCTATGGCATTAAGCCGGACCAGGTCGTCGATTTTAAAGGATTGAAGGGCGATCCGTCGGATAATATTCCCGGCGTACCGGGGATTGGAGAAAAAACAGCGTCAATGCTCATACAAGAATATGGAAGCATGGAGGATTTATATAAAAAGATAGAAAAAGAGATCGGCAAGAGTAAGCTTAGTCCAAAGTTGAAGGAAAAACTGATCGAGAATAAAGATCAGGCATTTTTTTCAAAAAAGCTAGCCACTATCATCCGTAATGTTGATATCGATTTCAGTTTAGATAAAGCCGAGTGGAGAAAAAACCTTGACTATTCAGAGCTGGAGAAAAAATTAAAAGAATTTGGTTTTTTCAGTCTGGTAAAAAGGTTAAGCGATGTCGAAATAGTGAATTACGACACTACGTCCTCAATTTTTGAACAGCCTAGTGCGGTATTTAAGGCTGAATCAGCTCAATCTAAAACCGAAGAAGAAATAAAAAAGTCTTTGGCGGCAATGGCTGAAGCTAAGAAAATTACTCTCGATCTCCAGGAGGGGATATTTAGTTTTACCGAAGACAATTCGGCATTTTTTAGCTTTGATTTAGGGGATTTGACCGTCGTTAAATCTGGGAATGACGAACTTTGGAAAAGTTTTATTTCTGTTTTTCAGAATCCTAAAATATTCAAAACCGGCCATGATTTAAAGTCTATGCTCAAGAAGTTTCTGGAGAAAGAGATACATGTTCGGGGCATATCTTTCGATACCAAAATAGCCGCCTATCTTCTAAAAGCCGACCGGAAAGATTATGAACTTCAAGTCATGTATGCTAATGAATTCGGCAATGAACTTTCGCCGGGCTCTGAGCAGCGCCTGGTGGCTATTAACAAACTCAAAGAACATTTTTGGGAAAAGATGAAGTCAGACGGTTTGCTAAAAGTTTTTGAAGAGATAGAAATGCCGCTGGTTCAGGTACTGGCTGAGGTAGAATTAACTGGGATTAAAATAGATCAGGAATCTATTAAAAAACTTTCAAAGTCAGTTAATGCAGAAATTACTAAACTCGAAAAATCAATATACGATCTTGCCGGAACTCAATTTAACATTAATTCTCCTAAGCAAATGAAGGAGATTCTATTTGAGCGGCTTGGATTAAAAGGTAAGGTCCGCAAGACTGCTAAAGGAGCTCTTTCGACTGCGGCTGGTGAGCTTGAGAAACTGGCTGGCGAGCATAAGATTATTGATTTGATTTTAAAATACCGAGAGTTTCAAAAGCTCAAGTCAACATATATTGAACCCTTCCCCCTTCTGATTGATTCAAAAACCAGCCGCTTACACACGACATTCAATCAAACCGGAACTGTTACTGGCCGGCTTTCGAGCCAAGATCCGAATCTCCAAAATATTCCGATAAGAACCGAGCTCGGCCAGGAATTTCGTAAAGCTTTTATTTCTTCGCCTGGATTTAAATTAGTTTCTTTTGATTATTCCCAGCTTGAACTTCGCATTGCCGCTCATATTTCCGGTGATGCAAAGATGACCGCCGCCTTTAAAAGGGGAGAGGACATTCACACCCGAACGGCGGCTGAGATATTCGGCGTTGAACCCAAAAACGTTACGGCTAATATGCGCCGTGAAGCTAAGGCCATGAACTTCGGTCTTCTTTATGGGATGGGCGTGATGGGCTTTCAAAGGGCGTCAGGCGTTTCAAGAGATCAGGCTAGAGAATTTATAGACCGCTATATGACTGAGTTCAGTGGAATTGCTAAGTACATGGAGGATATAAAGAAAAAAGCGAGGAGAGACGGTTTTGTTTCGACTATTTTCGGACGGCGCAGATATCTGCCGGAAATTAATTCGGGCATGCCTCAGTTAATAGCCCAGGCCGAAAGAATGGCCATCAATCACCCGATCCAGGGAACGGAGGGGGATTTCTTAAGAATAGCGATGGGCAGAATATATGATCTTATTCATAAAGAATACAATGACAACGATATCAGAATGCTTCTTCAGGTTCATGACGAGCTTCTGTTTGAGATTAAAAATAATCTAGTCGAATCTATATCACCGAAAATAAAAAGTATAATGGAGAATGTGGCCAAGCTAGACGTTCCCTTGATTGTCGATGCCAAGCGTGGGGATAATTGGCGGGATATGGAGGGTGTTTAAATAATTTTTAATATGCCCGAGCTTCCAGAGGTAGAAACAATTGTTCGTGAGTTGCGCAAGAAAATCATCGGTTTAAGAATAACGGATTTTTGGTCTGATCGGGAAAAGCCGGTCAAGCAAGCCGGGGGAGTGGCTAAGTTTAAAAAAGAAATAAAAGGCAAGAAAATATTAAGTATAACCAGAAGAGCTAAATTTATTGTAATTGACATCGAAGGTGACAAGTCTTTATTTATTCATCAAAAGATATCAGGCCAT
>CAYTBY010000023.1:0-10375 GCA_964436165.1 uncultured Candidatus Saccharibacteria bacterium | reverse complement strand
GGAAGCAGTGTCGATGATTATAGGATACCTTCGGGCGAGAAGGGGAGATACCAGGAGATGGAAAGGGCCTATCAACAGACTGGCAAGAAATGTTTTAAAAAAGACGGCGGAGTAATGAAGCGGATAGTCGTGGGCGGACGATCGGCTCATTTTTGTCCCAAACACCAAATCTTAAAGTAAGTAATTAGTAAATAGTAATTAGAAATTGAAAATACAGCTCCTAATTACAAGTTACCAATTACCAATTACTCTTGGTATTTAATCTCAACAAACTACTAATCCTTGCTGGTGTAATTGCTACAGTTTTGCTAGTTGTCTTCTGGTTCTGGTGGCGGGGGGACGGACAGATAAATATCATAAATAATAATGAAGGCGATGAAATAAGTTTTCCAAAAAGTTCGATTGCTGGAATTTTTTGTGATAACTACGACCGCCGGCCGATAGCGGTGATGCTTTCGGGTGATGTCGAAACAAGACCCCTTTCCGGAATAAGCGAAGCCGATGTTGTTTTTGAAATGCCGGTAACGCCTGGCGGAGTAACAAGAATGATGGCGGTTTACCAATGTTCTGATCCGGGAGAAATTGGTTCTGTCCGTTCGGCCAGAAACGATTTTATTCCTTTGGCGGCTGGACTTAACGCCATATACGCCCATTGGGGAGGGGAGAAGGAAGCTCTTCAAAAATTAGACAGTCATATTATCGACAATATTGACGCATTAAAATACGAAGGCATTTATTTCTATAGAAAAGCCGGGGCAAGACAGCCCCATAACGGTTTTACTGATCTCGATAGGTTATTAAAGGCCTCTGAAAAACTTAGTTACAGAATTATAGATAATTTTTCCGGTTATCTTCATGGAGACAGTAAACAGCCGTCTAATATATTAAATCTGGTTAGTGATATAGACATTAGCTACCAAACCCCATTTAATGTTCGGTGGGTTCACGATAAAGGAAATAATATTTATAAGCGGTTTCGCGGCGGAAAACCGGAGGTAGATAAAAATAATATGAGTCAAACCGCGGTCAGTGTTATTATAGTGATGAGGACCAGCTCTAAATACATAAGCAAAGACTATATGGATGTTAATGTTGTTGGTGGCGGTGAAGCGGAGGTTTATCAGAATGGAGTTAAAATCTCTGGACGCTGGAAAAAAGATCCGGCCCAGGTTGACAGCAAATTATTTTTCTATGATTCTGGGGATAAGGAGATAGAATTTATACCCGGGAAGATATGGGTAGAAATAACCACAAAGTGATTAGTGGTCAGTGATTAGTGATTAGAAAATGTCCATTCTGTCACTAGTCACTAGTCACTAGTCACTAGTCACTAGATTGCTCATCTTTTTATATGGTTCTGATGCTTACCGGCTCAAGGAAGCCAAGCAGAATATAATTAAAGAGTATCGAAAAAAATATTCCAGCGGAATGAATGTTTTTGATTTTGACTTGTCAGATGCCGGTAACTTAGAAAGATTAATTAACACCGTTAAGAGCTCATCTTTTTTTAGCGAACATAAACTCATCGCTCTTTCCAATGTTTTTGCTAAGAAATTAACGGCCGATAAAGTTATTGACATTGTAAATAAATACGGCATTTCTTCGGTTACCGATACTACCCTTCTTTTTTCCGAGCCTAGCCATGAAAGAGAGCTTATAGCCAAAAGCAAAGACCTCTTCACGTTAGTCAATAGTAAATCAAGCCTGGTTAAAACTTTTAACCCTCTCGACGGAGCAAGCCTTAGCCGCTGGATTCAAAAAGAGTTTGAACTGCGGAATTGTTCTATAAATCTCAATGCCCTTAATAAATTAATTACCGTTGTCGGCAATGACAGCTGGGCGCTGATTAATGAGATAGAAAAGTTGGCGGCATATAGGCAAAGAGGGGAAGTTTCCATCGAAGATGTTGGTCTTTTAGTAAATCAAACCAAAGAATTAAATATATTCGATCTCATGGATGCCATTGCTTCAAGAAATAGCAAAAGATCGATTGAGCTTTTGTATCTGAACCTTGCTTCTAGCGCCGACCCCTACTACTTGATGTCAATGATTACTGGTCAGTTTAGGAACCTTTTGTCGATTAAAGATCTCAATGAGAACGGATTTTCTCAAGTTGAAATAGTCAAAAAAACCGGCCTTCACCCGTTTGTGGTTAGGAAAACCCAGGCCCAAATTAATAATTTTAGAATTGATGAGTTGAAAATTAAGTATAAAAATCTTCTAGAGATAGATGTTAATGCGAAAAGAGGAGGTGGGCTAGAAAATTATTTGTATGGTTTAATTTTAAATTAAAAACCCCCATTTTTGTATGGGGATTTTGAGTCAAGGTCAGTTAATGGAGGCTTGGCTTGCCTGTTTTTCTATTCTCATAATCAAAACCGAATGTTTTTTCTTTGTCATTTTCCCTGCAAGCCAGGTAAACTTTTTTGCCCCACAAATACTGAATATTTTTAAGCGTTAAGTCTCTGTATGCCGGATCAAGCTCAAACCCGGTATATAGGTGTTTAAGAAACAGCTGCTGCTTATCCTGGTAATTGCCATTTTCCACAGTAATCAATGCCCCTCCGTAGGAGGAAAACATGGATTTCAGTAGTTGTCTTATAACTTTAGGGTTGTCTTCGGCTATTATGTCTAAGTAACCACCATTACCATCTTCTATGGTTGTCCAGACATATAATTCCTGCTCCCTTATGAACTCGTCAGTAAAAAATTCTTCTACTGCCATTCGATCGGTGTAGTAGGATCTCGCCTCTTTGATTTTCTGGAGGCCTAAGCCAGTTTTGGTATTCCAGTTAACCCTTTTGTAGAGATTTCTTTCTTCTTCGTATTCACGGCCAAATTGGCCCTTATTCCACCTGTCTTCTATGTTTTCTAGTATTGCCAAACCGATGCGGTACCAATTGAATCTTTTCTTGTCTTGTCGAAGAACTTTCGAATGATAAAAATTGAAAATATCGAATTCCTCTGCAGTTATAACCCCCTCTTCCCGAAGACGTCTCATTGTTCTCGCGTGCCACAACGTCGCCCAACCTTCATCAAGCATTTTAGTGCGCATATTGGGAGCGAGACACCTAGCCTGATTACGTAGAACTGTTAAGACATCTTTCATCCATGGCTTTAAGGGCCGTGGAGATTTTCTGGTCAAATAGTGCAATAAATCATAAGTCGGTTGGGGCGGAGTTTTAGTTAAAAGTTTTTCAAGGTTCTTCTCGATCTCTTCAAGTTGGGCCTTGGTTTCAGGATCCTTGAATTTAGAGGCAATATCGTTATGTACTTCAAATTTAGCCCGTTCAAGTTCGATCAGACGTTCTCTAATCAGCTCCTCGTCCGGTTCCTCAAACAGGGGATCGGGGTCTTGGTGCCACATTATAGACATTCCGGCGTCAATCACTCTTTCAACTTCGGCGCCGTATTTTTCTTCGTATTTGGCAAAACGGATAGCGGCATCTCTGGCTTCTTGGGCGGTATCGGAATAAGACCGGCCATGCTGTAAATATTTATTTCCTAGGAAATAATCAACGTGACCGAAACAATGAGGGACGATAGTTGCATTTAGGGCAAATGGATTAGTTTCCACCAAGACAGCTCTGGGTTTTTCAAAATTCCATATTTGTTCGTAGGGAATACCTTCGCCGGTATGTTCATAAATTGTTCGGTAATACTCATAGTCCCTGCCGAACGTCCAATGAGAAAAGTTGGTAGGGTACATGTACGACATTCCCTCGAGTACTCTCTGGGAGGTTGTTACCTCAAACATGATCTCCGTTGTAAGGAGGCCCCATTCTTTAAAATACTGCTCGGTAATTTTTTCTATTTCCGCCAGCCGTTCTATTTCTTTTTTTGTCACTTTGTCCACCTGTCCTTTTTGAGGAACGCTTTAAGAGCCGGCAACACATCCCCCCTTTTTTCTACTAACACAGCCAAAATGGGAACATGGTCTTTGCCTATCAGCATGTCCATATCGTTGTCTTTAACGATCTGGACATCAAAGTTACCCTTGATCGTATTCCAGAGAAGTGATTTGCCGTCGGTTTTTCCCCATCCGGTTTCTCCTTCCGGCTGGACCTCGCCGTAGCCGATCATATTAACTTTTTTATTTATCAGCCGCTGAATTTCTTCGACGGTTCTTCCCGGACTTCCATCCTCTCCGTCAGAAAAGTGCCAAGGATAAACGTTCCATTTATTGGTTGGGTACTCTGTGTCAATCAGGCCATTGGCTAGCTCATAAGCTGAATAACAGTTGGTTCCTCCTCCGCCACTCAAGTTAAAAAATATATTTTCATCAACTACTTTTGCTACCGTATCGTGGACGATAAATCTTATCTCGACATGATCATAGGCTTTTTTTAGAAATTCGGTTAACCAGAAAAGCGTAGCGATGCTAAGATATATTTTTTCGTCAGTCATTGAACCGGAAACATCTCTCATGGCTAGCACAACCGCCTGGGAGACTTGTTCTTCGTCCTCTTCTATTTTTTTAAAACGCAGGTCATCGCTTGCTAAAACTGCAAAAGGCTCTATCTTCTCACGCATTATTTCTATACCGCTATTTCTGATTAGTTCTAAGGCTTCTGGTAAAATTCCGCTTGCCTGTTTAAGGGCCGAATAACATGTCAGCTCGTCTTTACTAGTTTCAACTTGAAGATAGTTTAGATAAGACCAGAATCTCTTGAATCCTTCCTGGGCCGTTTTCTTACGGTCAAGCAATGGCCAAGGTCCGGATTTGGAAATTCCGTGGATTTTCCAGCCAAGTTCAACCAGTAACTCTTTGACTTCTTTTTCCTCAAGCTTGGGCAGACCTAGATCTTCGAACATCATTTCGATCAGTTCTTCTATCTCAAACTCGGTTTCGATATAGTCTTCACCCGGTTCCTGGCCCGGCTCTCCCGGCTGGCCGTCACCGGGTCTTTCGCCGATTAGATCTCCCGGCTGTCCAGGGCCTTGGCCTACACCCGCCCCATTATCATCTCCATCTCTTTTTGGCTTAAAGTGGGGGATGTCTAATTTTTTAATCGGTATTTTGACAACCCTTCCCTTTTTACCCGTGATTATAGCTTCGTCGGCTATAATTTCGGGAAGCTTTTCTTTTATCGCTTCTTTGTGTTTTTCTCTGTGACGGCGGGCGTCTTTCTTACCCCTTGCGCCAAGAGGTTCTGAATGAATTATCGGCATAAAATTCTCCTTCTTGTTAAATTATCAACGTGCTGTAAGAAAAACTAGCATTTAATCGGATAAATTAAAAGACCCTAATTATAGGGTCGTAATAACTTCATTACTCGTTAAGAAATTCCGAAGCCTTCTCTATAAATTCTCTGGAACAGGTCGGGCAACAGCCTTGATCTTTGAGGCCGTCAAGCAAGTCCTGGGCTCTCTTTTTTGACTCCTCGGTTTGGGGCTTATCCGGAGAAAGAACAAGGCGCAAAACGGATTTATTGTCTTCGAGCAGTCTTTCCTGGGCGGCTTTGAGTAGCATTGGTGATTCGCCGGGATTTTCAAGAATTTCGCCGCGGAAAGTATCGGCTTCCGATGCTGATATCGGTATCTTTTCCTCAAGAGATCTTAAAAGTTTTTCGTTCGCCTCTCTTGGTTTACCGGTAAGTTTGTCCCTTTTTATTGTACTGTCGCCGCGAATGAATTTTCGTTTTTGGGAACGGTAAAGTGCGGCTTCTTCACGGTATTGTCTCACAAGTTCCTCGGCCAAATCATTATATGCGCGCAAGAAAGCATCGTTGACGGTTTTAGTAACAAATTCTTTATATTCGGTCAGAACGGTTCCTTTTTCACCAGCAGAGAGCATCTCTCGGTAACGATTTATATCTTCGGGGCTCAAGCCCATCCGATGGTCGAACACTTCCCTAAGGGTAATCAGGGTATTCAAAGGCGTTAAACAGCCGTTTAAGCCGGATTCCTTAGCCAGAGCTTTTTCAAGAGCACTAAGTATCGTCCGCGAACTTAGACCGAACATCCCTTCTCTTTTGGCAATATCGTTATCCGATTGGCCTTCGGCCAGAAGCTCTCTTCGGTCAACGGGCTTTTTGTCTTTATCTCTTAGATCGGCCAAAGCTCTATCACCGTTGTAGATCTTGGCTTTTGTCAGAACGTCAATCCCCATTTTGGAGGTAAGCAGTCTGGTCATTATTGCAAATAAGGCCGCCAGCTCAAACGAACCCGGGGCAATATGGTATTTCTTCAAGCCGACAAATTCACCGTCTTTTTCTATCAGTTTTTTGTAAAGCTTGACCTCTTCTTTTATTTCGATTGGATATGGCCAGGGAATGACATTGAATCTGTCGTGAAGTCCTTCATATTTTTTGTTCGAGCTGAATTCTTTAAAAACCGTGAGATTGGTATGGCCGATAATAACCGTATCCACTGATATATGAGGGAAGTACGAGCCCTCGATTTTGAGCTGTTGTTCTTGGGCGACACTGAAAAATACCCTAAGCACAGATGGATCTGAAGATAGAATTTCTCGACCCTCGACAATACCTCTTTCACCGGCAGGTATTTCGCCGCTCAATTCATAAGCCCGAGGATGTTTATAGCCATGGACAGAAGTAACGGCTATATTTTCCCTACCGCTTAAAATGGTGATATCGGCCGCAACCTGATCGGAGGGTTCAAAGGAACTAATACCCCTTCTTCCTTGAATTGAAAAAGTAAATGTTTCCACCGGAACATCCCACCATCGTACAACCCCGTCATTGTCCTTATATTTTGTAAGTAGCAAGTCGCGGCAAACAGGACACAAATCTCCCTCTATTTTTGTACCCAGGTGAAGATGTTTTGGGATGTCAGAATCGGCGCACTCTGGACAATCTTCTTGCCCAAGAACCGCCACCTTTCTAAGATTGCGTGGCAATAGGTGAAGGGGATCTTCCCATTTGGGACAACCCTTTATCGTAAATAACTGGTGCTTGTTATAATTTTCCAGATTATTTATTGATATACTCACGGCTGTTGATTTGCCGCTTCCGGGTGGACCAACTAATATCGGGATTTGTTTACCGGTTGAACCTCTTTGGGCTTTAACTTTTATGTGCTCAACCATTTGATATATTGATCTATCTACACCGAAAAGTTCTTTCCTGAAAAGCTCATATCCAGTAGTCACATTCAAAAGCTGGTCTTCTTCAGAGAATTTTACAACACCCCCGCTCTCAATGATTTCCCAAAGCCGTTCGCCCGATAATTGAGCGATCTTTGGATCTTTCTGAATCATGACAAAGTATTGCCTGGCAGTTATTTCAATGTGTTGACGCTGTTTGTCGCGCTTGTGTTCGGCATCTTCTTTAAAGATACCATTAAAGCCATTTTCTGGTTTGTTAGACATACCCGCCTCTCCTATGATTGTTAAGTTGCTGATTCAGTTAATAATAATGGAGTGGTTATTATTGTCAATAACAGCTCAATTAAGCCACACTGTTTAATTCACTCTCCTGTTATAGAAATTGCTTTTATTCAGATTTTAATTATACTAGCCTCAAAGTCAGTTCTTTAATAATAAGGAGCGGCAGGTTCAGATTTATTGGCGGGATGTTCTAACAAGGCTGAAGGAAGATATCTTTTACTTAAACGGGGAATTGGATTGGGTTACAAAGCTGCACCTAATTAGATCTTACCTTAAGAAAAACCAGAAAAGTTTTTCTGATCTCTATCTTAGCCCAATGAGCGGAGTAGTAGATACAGAAAACCTTGTTTTGAAAGAAAAGTGCATTGGTTTAGACTTTGGCTATCACAACGTTACGGCAAAAGGTTTTTATAACCACCTTCTTGGCCGCGGTAGGATTAAGCGCCTTGTTAGTGATTCAGAGATAGAAGATGCGGTTTATAAACCGCCCCAGAACACCAGGGCAAAAATAAGATCAGATTTTTGCCATTTTGTTACAGAAAATGATCTGGTGGGGCTATGCTCTGATGCCTGGAATTCAGTTCAACTGTGTGACTATAAAACTGGCGTGCCGGTGCAAACAGTAGACCTCCCCAATCCATTTGAAAATAAATCTCAAAGATGGGAAGATGTTAAAAGCGCTATTTTATCAGAAGGAGGGATAAATGCCCAGCGAAGAGAAGACTAGAGATAGAGACCAAGATCAAGATAAGGTAACAGACGAAAATACCAGGAAAGAAGAAGAATCCTTTGACTTAGATGAACCAGACATAGAAGATATTATTGAAGAAGCCAGACAACATGCCAAGAGAAGACGGAAGGGTGGTCAGTAGGATCTCAAGACGGCAAATGCCGTCTTTTTTATTGGTCTTGAAAAACTAAAGACAAAGATGTAGAGTGAAGCAATCTTTGACAATTAATTATCAAGGGAGTACCAGGCAAATGCTCAAAAGTTCAGAGGAAGTATTCTCGGAAGCCTTAAGTGTTTTAGCTCTTAGGAGCCAGGCGGTGCCTGCTCAGATTCATGCTACGACATGCATCGGCTTAGTAAACCAAGGAGGAGTTATTGTTGCGGCAGATAGCCGGGCTTCAGCTATGGGCGGACAGATAGTCAGCGAGTCTTTCAACAAGATTATAGAGTTGGATGCTTACTCAGTTATTGCTGTCTCGGGGGCGGTAAACCTGGCTCAAAAAATCTCGAGATTTTTAAGGGGTCGCTTTAGCTACGAGGCCGATCTTTATGAAGGACAGATTATACCACCAAAAACAAAACTCAACTTAATTAGAAATACTATTGACCAGGCTATGGGCACTTTTAACTCTTCAGTTGAAAATCCAATCTTTATTTCTCCGCTATTTGCGACATGGGATTTAGACAAGCATGAACCTGGCGGAAGGATTTTTAAAATTCTTCCAGATCTGTCGCTTACGCCAGAAGAACAGTTGGAGGCTGTTGGTTCTGGAAGCACTGTCGCTGTGCCAGTTCTTGAGACTCTGCTTGCAGTTCTAGGGAAACTACCGCTTCGGAACGATCTTAGAAAGGTTGTTGGATATGACGAAGCGATTCATTTGGTTATAACCGCACTTCTTTCCTCCAGTGCCAAGGACTCTCATACCGGTGAAAATATTAAAGTTGTAGGAATAACCAGTAACGGTGTTGAGAATGTTGCCAGGGAAAAAGTTATTGATATTGTGGCTAGAGTAAAAAGAGGGGAGGTTTTACCCAAATGTCAACAGTGAAACTCGAAGTTCCCATTTCTTTTCACCGAAGCTTAGAAGAGCGCGAACAGAGCATTCGAGAAGAGTTTAAAAGCAGTAAATCCGGCACTGTGCTACCGGCCTGTGCCTTGAGCTGTGGCGATGGCATTCTAATTTTGGGCTTGAGCCGAAGACCCAAAGTCCTTAAGGTAAGAAGAATTTTAGATCGTATTGCTTTTGTTGGAGTAGGGATGATTTCTGATTACGAATCTCTCTATAAGCTGTGAATTACGAAACTCCCTTTTAATACAAAAACCTAGTAAAATACAAATAGCACCATTAAGGTGCTATTTGTTAAAAATGTTCCCGATAATATACCAAAAACTAAAACAAATTGTTACTCGTATTTCTAAACAACTCAGGCTCTTTGATGAAACGCCAAAGAGCGGTCGTCCCAGTAAGATTAGCAAGATTGATGCCGTCAGTCTAGCTCTCTATCAACATCAAAGCACAAGATCAACTAAGAAGTCAGTCTATGAAGATTTCAAGGATGTATTAAACTGCTCCTACAAAACTTTAGTCGTCTCCATGAATAAGGTGGCCACGATCTGTCTTCAACTCCTTTTCATTCTGATGAACTTCAACAAACAGCATTCTCATCTCATAAAATATACCGATGCTACCGATATCCCAGTCTGTTTGAAAAAGAATGCCGATGACCATAAAACCATGAGAGCACTGTCAGGTTTCGGTAGAAGCACAAAAGGCTGGTTTTACGGGCTTAAAATGACGATGACCAGGGATTATGACGGCAGGTTATTGGCTCTTAGATTTACTAAGCCAACCACTAATGACCGTGATATATTCAGAGACATCAATAAAGATATCTTCGGCATTATCGGGGCTGATGCTGGTTATGTTTCCAAACAGCTTGAAGATGACATGAGTATCGAGCATAAAAGATTGTTATTAATCCGACCCTACAAGAACATGAAGAAATTAATGACTCAATGGCAGCTTCGCATTTATCAGGGCCGATTCAAGATTGAGTTTGATTTCCGAAGTTTAAAAATGTTCCACGGTTTAGTTACCAGTCTTCCCCGATCAGTTAACGGTTATTTGGCTAATTACATCCATGCCCTGACCTCATTTGTTCTTTCTTAAAAGTATTTTCTTAAAGCGTTTCAACGAGTAACAATTTGATAGAAATTAAAGCAACTCATCGAAGTGAGCTGATTTTGAGTTGACGAATAATTAAGAGAAAAGGGAGTTTCGTAATTCACAGCT
>CAYTBY010000022.1:13923-19503 GCA_964436165.1 uncultured Candidatus Saccharibacteria bacterium | reverse complement strand
CTCATAGAGTCCTTATAGTCGTTCGGATTCATTTTCTCTGACCGATTGGGATTCCCTGGTTTGGCCGTGTGGCCTGCTGGCCATTCCAAACCATCCCAATCAGGTTCCCAGGAAAATATCATCCTCACTCCTTAAGGACTGGCTATTCGTCCAATGATTCAGATGAGGTGGGGCTATGCGGGAAATTTGAGTTTGAAATTGACAAGTATCTTTAGTGTATATATTATATCTCAAGCGGTCATAGTGCCGCAAAGAGCCGGTTAGATACCGGACACCTGAGATGCAATAAGCAAGTCAGGTTCGATGGCAAGGAGGCCAAATGAAACGTCGCATTGAAACTCAGATCAAATGGAATTTTAACCAATATGGCTCAAAGAAGGGTTTGCCCACAGATCTTCCATTACCACTTGGATCAAAAGAGCCACTTCCGGTTTGTCTCAAAGAAGTTTCTGTATTGTCATCACAGAATAGTACCGAAGGAAGGATAGATGTAGAACTTGATCGTTACTACGGTAGTGACTACAGGGGTAATTGTCCGCTTGAGGCAGCTATCCGTGTTCTTTACCATAAACTTTATGAAAATCATGTAATTACTGGGCCTATGCTTGGTGGAGGATATGGTTTTTCTTTTGAATTTGAACTATCTCGACGCGAAAAATCATTTTGCCACAAAGCAATCTATTGTATTGTATGGATGATCCAGGAACTAGGACTTCAAAGGTCAGAAATTTTTTATCCTGAAGTTTCGCAAAAGACATTTGTGTGGATCCCGAAGGCCAGAGCTCCCTTTGTCGATCCTAATTTTTGGGGATGGATAGAATATGGAAAATGGCTTGGTTCTCAGTGCCGACTCAAAGATCGTTTTTCAGATAAGCAACTGCCCGAACTAAAGAACTCTACGTCACTAATCTAATTCATAATCAACGCAATGCAATAAATATCAAATCTACTCCTATGAAGCCATAGTGTAAGTTCTGACGGGTTGATAACTCTGCCCGTCTTTTTTATTTAAAAGATAATCGCGTAGTTATTAATATTTCGCAGACCTTTCTTTTTTCGAGCAGTAAATTGCTTAAATTGATTGATAATTTGGCTATATATATTTCGGGTGTTGAGACTTCGGGAAACAGGGCCTGAAATATATAAGCCAAATTGAGATTAATTTATGCAATTTGCTACGAAGACAAAAAGGCGGTCGAGAAATATTAATGGCGAAAGCGATTATTTATAATTTTTTAACAAAGCTAAAACTTGCTCTTTGTTTTTTGTTATCATTAGTTGAGCTCTTAAATCCTTGGCTCCTGGCCAGCCGTTAATGTAAATCTTAAAGAAGCGCTTCATGACGTCGAAGTTTTTTCCATGTGGCCATAACTTTTCAAAGTTATCGAGATGTTTGAGAAGTAGATTTATTCTCTCTTTAGAATCACCCCCTTCTCGGCCTGCAAAGAACCAGGGATTATCAAATATTCCTCTGCCGACCATAATTCCATCGAGGTTATACTCTTTGGCTTTCCGTCTGACATCTTCCATGTTTTTCACATCACCATTGCCGATTATCAGTTTACCGCTGTCCTTAGCTATATTCACAACTTTCCCCAATTCATCCCAACGAGCAGGCACTTTGGACATTTCTTTTCTTGTCCGGCCGTGAATAGCAAGAGCGGCGATATCAGTCTCGAGAAGATGTTTGAACCAGTCGTGGTCAATTTTGTTAAAACCCAGACGGGTTTTAACCGATACCGGTAAGGACCGTCCTTGTATAGAGTTGGCTCCACGAATGGTTTCTTTGATAATTTTCACCGCTAGTTCAGGATTTTTCATAAGCGCCGCTCCGGCTCCCTGTTTTTCGACCGACTTGTCGGGACAGCCCATATTTATATCTACCCCGTCAAATCCGAGTTTTTGGGCCAACTGAGCGGCTTTGTACATATTCTCAGGACTTGCACTAAAAAACTGGGCCACAATCGGCCGTTCATTTTCTTCAAAATATAACTCGCCCTTAAACTTCCCCGGCCCGATCGCATTTATACCGTCAGCAGAAATAAATTCTGTAAAAAATATATCGGGCCGGTTTACACTGAGCCCTGTCGAAGTGCCACATTCAATAATCACCTGCCTGAACGCCCAATCCGTCACATTTGCCATCGGGGCCAAAATTGTAAAAGGTTTGTTTAGTTTCTCCCAAAAACCATAATTCATATCTATTAATATATTGAATAATATTCTAGTCACATATTAACACGATCGTGTTAATATGTGACTAGTTTAAACCCTGATATTAAACTTTTTTCTCAAGTCTTTGTCATATTCAATATCGTGGGTAGTTATAAACCGAGCATACTGTTTTATCCCCTCCTCAAATAAAATATCTTTTAAGAATTTAGGCACTGAATATGGGTAAATCCAAATACTTTTTTGAAATTCTTTAAACCCTGCTATTTTTAACATTGATCTTAATTCGTCCCTATATCTTCTTTTTTTCTCTGGGACATCAAAGAATACTATTCTCCATTTTCCATCCCATTTTTCCGGTTTTACTTTTTGTTTTATAGAACCATCGAGCTTATATAATTCCAGTATGGAAAAGAAAGCTTCTTTTTCCCCATCTTCGGTTAATCGATATATTCTATCTTTTTTAGCCAGAAAGCCTTTTTTAACTAAACGACTCATTGTGCTATGGTAGTTTCTATGATATCTAGGTCCATGTCCAAACCCAAACCGACTGGCATGACTATTGTGAAAAAAGGATTCAATGGTTATTTCGCCTACTTCTTTAAGAATCACAAATATAATTTTTGCCATTGATAGTGACAATTTTTTAAAATTTGATTTCATGCTTTATTTATATAACTTGCCTTATACCATCCCCAACCAACCCCTTCCTCACAATATTTCCTAAAATTTAGAATTATCTATCATTAAACTTCTTCAAGTTATCTATTGATAGCTTTCAGAAGTTTAATTTCAGCTAATTCTAATTTAAGGAAATCTATGAGAAAAGGTTGGTTGGGGATGGTATTACTTTAATCAGATCACATACGAATACGATCGTGTTATTATGTGATTTAATTTTGGTAGAATTATAGAATATACTACGATAATAAAAATAGCAATACGAAATAATATAAAAAAATAAAATCAGTTAGTGGGGCTGGAGCTCACGCTATAAATTCAGAAGAAAATTTTCCAAAGCCAGACGGTGGTTGAATTGGGGTTGGGAAACGATTTGGTGAAGAGCAAGAAGTTCTTTGACTATTTTTTCGTTTTTCGGAGAAGTTCTGACGTGAGCCGAAACCCAATTGAGCCAATAATCAATTAGGGGCTGATAACTACCTTGCCCTGAGCTTGGTCGAAGGGCTTTCTCATGAATTTTTTTTGCATAACTCATTCTTTCAAAAATTCCAGAATTTAATAATTTCCGCAGATCATTAACTGCTTGCTTGGCTTCAGCAATACCATTCCCGCTAACAAGCTGTTCTATTAAACCAATGCGGCCTCCGGCTAGTTTAGCTAAAAATGCTTTGTCCTCTTTGTTTACTTTTTTACCAAGAAGAAAGTCGTTAACCTCTTTTTCATTAGCTCCTCCGAATCGAACCTCCTCACACCTTGAAGATATTGTCGGCAATATCAGGCCGGGCATTGAACTGATCATAATAATAATCGAGCCAACCGGCGGTTCTTCAAGGATTTTTAAAACAGCATTTGAAGCTTCGGCCGTAAGACAGTGAGCATCATCAAATATCACTACTCGCTTACCACCGCTATACGTCTTTAGCGACAGTGTCTTTTTAAAATCGCGGATATCTTCTATATAGATTTTAGATTCTCCATCTTCAACCCTAGGAGCAATCAGCTTAAAATCGGGATTATCATGAAAATTATCGCCAAAAATTGTTTTCGCTAATTCAAAAGCAAATGTTCTCTTTCCAATCATTTCCGGACCGGTAAAAAGATAGGCGTGGCTAAGGGCGTCATTTTTAATGAGATTTTGGAAGTATCTTTTTTCTTTATTGTGGCCAACAAGCACTAGGAATTAGGGATTAGGAATTAGGAATTAGTTTTAGACTATGAGCTAATTCCTACCTGCTATCTCCTACTTTAATAGTTCTTCTGCTATTTTATCCGCCGCGTTTGGCGTAGCAAATAACTTTATTTTTTCGCTTATTTTAGCATAATTTTCAGGATTCAATATCCGTTCTATTTCCCTCATTAGGCTTTCCCGATTAAAATCCTTCTCTTCCATTAAACAACCGCCGGATAAACTGAATTCAAAAGCATTAAGATATTGATGATTGGCCGGTGACTTGGCTATCGGCACTATTATTGCCGGCTTCCCTATTTGAGCTATTTCAAATAAATTACTGGCTCCAGCCCGAGAGACAACGACATCCGCCACGGCATAGGCCATTGACAACTGACCTTCGTTTAAAAAAGGATAAAGCCGATAATACCGGCTAACCGGCTCCGAGTATTGGCGAGTACCCTCTTTTAATATCGTATCCCGACCGGCTTTTACTGCGGCAAGTTGGCTTTCTCCGCATTGATGAATAATATTGAATTTCTGAGTCATGACCACTAGACTGCTCAAAATCACCTCGTTAATCACCTTTGCCCCCTGACTGCCGCCGACAACTAATATTGTCGGCCTCGGTTCATGCAGGTCAAAAAATTTCCAGGCATTTTCTTTATTGCCCTGCATTAAGTTTTTACGAACTGGGTTACCTGTAAAGACAACGTTTTTGCCCTCAAAATATTTTTCCGCCGTTTTGAAAGAAATAAATATTTTATCGGCTATTTTACCGATAATAGTGTTGGCTAAACCGGGAACCGAATCTGATTCATGGACGAATACCGGAATAAAAAATAATTTAGCAACAATCGCCGGAGCAACCGAACCGCCTCCTCCCTTAGTAAAAACGATATCAGGCATAAACCAAAAAATATGCCACATTGACTCAATAAAACCGGCTAAAAAACGCCAGAAATCAAAAAAATTATCTAAACTGCCGTATCTTCTCAATTTGCTCGTAGATATCACCCGGAACTCTAGATTGCTTTCTTTGGCCGCTCTTTCAACAAAACTTCCGCCCAGCATCATTAACTTTAAATCGATTCCGGCTTGAACCGCTTTTTGTTTCAACGATTCGGCCACAGCAATAAGCGGATAAACATGTCCGCCTGAACCACCACCAACTAATAAGATACGAAGTTCTTTCAAGAAATTATCATTTAACAATTACCATTTACCAATAATTTATTCACTGAATCATTGTAACAATGGTAATTCAATGGAAATTGGAAAATGATAAATGAAAAATTAATTTATGGTTGAAGGATTGTTTCTGATTCTCCATTAACCGATATTACCACTTCTTTGATTTCCGGAAACTGTTTCAAGGTTTCGGTTACTTGTGAACGGATGGCCTGAACCTTGCATGAACCACCTACCCCTTCGTTGAGTTTAATATTAAAATCAACATTAGCAATTCCGTTTTCGATAATTATTTTTTGAACCCGAGTTCCTTCGTTAATGGACGTAAAATATCCATCTTCTTTTTCGTAAAAAGACGGCCCTTCCAG
>CAYTBY010000022.1:0-13823 GCA_964436165.1 uncultured Candidatus Saccharibacteria bacterium | reverse complement strand
ACCGCCCGATATGCCCTCGGCTTTCCGGCCATCTTCGCCACATCCTTGTAAGTCAAAACTGTTCCATTAGGAACTTCACTGACTATTTTGTATACCTTTTGTTTAAAATCAGACATTTTATTTTATTCCCGTCCCTGGTTTCACTTCCGATTCGGGACAAAGCAACACCGGCCTGTGCCCTTCCGAAGCTTTATGCGAAGGAGGGCCCATCTCGTCATCTGCCGCAAGAAGCATGCCATTACTTTCATAGCCCATCAGCTTGCGCGGCTCGAGATTAGCCACAATTACGATCTGTTTCCCAACTAAAATCTCCGGCTCATAAACCGTCCCGATACCGGCAATAAGCTGTCTTTCGCCCAAACCTTGCCCTGAGCCAGTCGAAGGGTCGCCCACATCAATTTGTAACTTAACCAGCTTTTCCGATCCTTCAACTCTTTCTGCCTTCAATATCTTCGCCACCCGCAAGTCTATTTTTTTAAAATCATCGTAAGTTATCACTTTAATAAGGCTGTTTGTTATATATTTTTAATATTAACTTGCCACTTCGGCCCTGTTTAGGGTCAGTTTGATAAATAGTTACCCCGCAGTTAACCGGTTTTTCTTCTTTGTCGACTCTCATAAATTCTTCGGGAAGCCATCTTTCTAAATTTGATCTGATGGCCAGAAGAACCAAATGGTGAGAAATTACCAGTACATTCTCTCCCGCATTTTCACGAATCAACGTGCTGACAAAACTTCTGATCCTATCCCTGACATCGGCTTTATTTTCTCCGTTTGGGTGGCGATAAAAGTAGTCCCCTTCTTTTTTGAATAAAAGCGCCTGAAGAGGGTTTAAAGTGCAAAAAACCCGCCAATCGTTAAAAAGGAGCTGTAAACCATGCTCTTGTTCTCTTATTCTTTCTTCCGAAATTCTTTTGACATTAGCCAGTTCCGGCCAGCTCTGAATCAATCCCTTGAGAGTTTCTCTGGCTCTCAAATGGGGAGAAAAATAAATGACGTCCGGTTTTGGGATCATTTTTTTTAAGTTGGCGCCGGCTTTTCGCGCTTGCTCCAAACCATTGTCGGTAAGGGGTGTTTTATAGTCGCTGTACAAAAGTTCGTTATTCTTCCAGATTTTATTAGCCAATTCTTTCAACTTTTTGCTAGGCCAATCCGTGCTTTTTGCTTTTTCGAATTCTTTGGTAAACAAAACCGTGAATTTTTCATATTCTTTGTTCTCCTTCTTTTTGACTTTCAATAGATTATAAGCTGACTCCCCATGCCTGATAATTGTGAGTGAATTAGGCCATTTCATATAAATAGCATAAGCCCTTGAAAGCTGGTTCAACTATATCTATAATAGAACTCCACGAGTACTTTTACAACAGGGTCGCCCCATAATGGCTCAATGGCAGATAGATCCCCAAGAATATTTAAAAAGAATGGGTCTCAAACGAGAGGACTTTGACAAATTATTAAAATTACCCCAAACCGATAAGCTAATAAAAATTATTCCCTTAAGAGAAATAAAAAATGTCCAATCAATTATACCCATCCACTCGGAATTACTTCTATATTTAGTAAGAAGAATAAGAACCCTCGACGGCCAACTACCATTTATAAATTCGGAGATTGATCAAGTTGTCGTAAATCCTCATCAACTGAAAATCGGTCAAAAATTCGTTTACAGAGAAAATTATCAGAATATGCTTGAGAATTTAAACGGCTTATTTGAAAATTTTCTTGGTGAATGGGGTGGACTTGGCAATTTGGGCGCTTATTTCGTATTCGGATTGAATGGAGACGGCTACTACTCAATGGCCTGTTACATACCACCGATAATTGAGGTCCATGAGGCTAAACCGCTCATCATGGACGGCATACATCGAAATTACATTGCCCGCCAAACCGGACTGACTATAAATGCTCTTTTAGTCAAAAACGTTATCGTACCCTTCCCATGTTCACCAAAAAACTGGAAAGAAATAGATGTTATATCCTTGAATGATAAGCCAAGAAATCTGGAAGACAGATACTTTGATTTACAGAAAAACTTGTTCCGCGATTTAAAGTATTTAGGAATTGACGGATAATAAAAGCCCTTGGAAAGGGCATTTTTATTTTCTGCGATTATACCACTACCGAAACAACCCTGGGAGTCATAATATATCTATCGGATCCATCAATTTTGGCCAGACGCAAACGGGCTTCACCGCTTAAAATTCTGTGGCCAATATGTCTGGTATCAATAAATCCGGTAAAAAGAAGGGTCCTGGCCATAAATTTAACCCACTTGTTGTGGCTGACCAAGTTAAAACTATAGTAATGATAAGAGCGTCCTGATTCCAAAACCAGACCGCTATCGCCAAGTTCAGTTACAAAATCCCTAATCTTCTGAAGGTTTTTATCTGATACCTGACATTCAAAATCTAGCATAGGAATATGAAGGATTTCATCGTCTCTTGTTTCAACCCTAGAGCACAAGACAAGCGCCTTACCTCTGGTAAGTGCCCTCGCAATAAGATCCCGAAGTTTTTCAGATGTTACATTCTCTCTTTTTAATTGAATGGCATACTCCCCGGCATCGGGATGATGGCGGATCATACTTTTTACAGAAATTTCAGGCTCCTTTTTGAGTTGCTCTGTTACTCCCAGGGCATGAGGCGTATATTCCTGAAACTTTATAAATTCCGCTTCAGGATGTAAATTGACCAGCTCAACTACTACTTCTGGTGCTTCCATGCCTAGGTAAAAAGATTCGTAGGATTTATTTTTCAAGATACTCTCCTATCAACTTCGATGCCCTAAATTAAATTTAACAAATAGAGGCAATGCGTCAATTCTAAAAATTGTGGACAAAAAGTTAAAAACCCGCTCCAAGATGCTTAGAGCGGGTTACAATCAAAACGGTTTCATAAATACGAGCAATAGAACAATGGCTAAGTATAACTGAATCAACATCACTCCCTCATTTATATACCACTCGCCGTCCCGTAAAACTAAAAAGGCGGCAATGAAGGTAATGGCTAGGAGATCCAACGGAAGAGCGCCGAAGTCAAATGTTATCTGATGCCCAGTCAAAACTCCAAACAAAACGGCGCAGGGAGCAACAACCATACCGACCTGAGAAGCTGATCCGACGGCAATCGATAAACTCAATTCAGTCATTTTCTTGGTAGCCGCCACAACCGCTACGGCATGTTCGGCAATATTACCCAATAATGGCAGGATGATAAAACCTATGAATGTCTGTGAAACACCGGCGTAGCCAGCAATATGCTCAACCTCGCCAACTAGAAGTTCGCTCATAAAAAAAGCTCCGATAGCCGTTCCGGCTAAAACAACCAGCGATGTCGAAAGGCTCAATTTTTTTTCAATTTTATGAACCTGTTCTTCTATCGGGTTGAATCTTTCATCGGTAGCCGAAATTAAATAATGATATATGTAGGCGCCGAAAAGCATTAAAGCCAAGACATTCGTCAGCGTCTGCTGGTTATTTTCAGGAATTTTATCGTTGAACAGAGTTGGCAGAAATAGGGCTGCGGCAACCAGAAAAAGCTGATTAATGAAAAGATCGGCTGTATCGGCGTTAAACTTTAATTTTTTATGTTTTCTACAGCCGAAATAAATAGAACACCCCATCACTAAGAGAAGATTTCCGATAATAGAACCGACGATACCTCCCCGGACAAGCTCAATGAGATTTGACCGAACTGCCACAAAAATAATGATGAGTTCGGCCAAATTACCCAAAGTTACATTAACTAAGCCGGCTGTATTTTGACCGACATAAAGAGATAGTTGCTCAGTAGCATCACCCAGAATCTTACTGATACAGATAAGAGATATCGCCGAAACTAAGAAGGTGGTAAGCGAAAACCCAAGTAAGTGGCTGAAAAAAGCAAGTACACTGAGCAGAACCGATGCACCCAAAAGTAACCGAGACATCGTCCCTCCCTTATTAAATTTTCAAGATTCTTATTCGGATATTCTAACCTAAAATTAATGGAATGTCAAATTTAACGTAAAGTAACCCCTCCCACTCATTTCGCAGACCTTTCTTTTTTCGAGGGAGATTCTAGGGGCGGCTAAAGCACGCCCCTCCCAGCAGCAGGAAATTGCATAAATTAATCGATAATTTGGCTATATAATTTTCGGGTGTTCAGGAACGACGAACAGGGCCTGAAAATTATAAGCCAAATTGAGGTTAATTTATGTAATTTCCTACGAAGATAAAAAGGTGGTCGAGAAATGAGTGGGAGGGGTTACTAAATAAAGATCATTGGGCTTCGCTTTCGGCTTGAAAAACCATGCTCAAACACATTACGAGTTCTTCGGTTGGAGTCCAGCCGCACTTGCCATCCTCTTGGCGTTTACATTCAGCGGTTTTATAACAAGCATACTCTTCTTTAAATTCGCAGGTGGTTATTACATCCTCATTAGAGCATAGCTGACCGGAACAACCGGTAACCTTGCATCCACCAACCGATGATGGTGTTGGCGTGGCTACCTCATCCGTCCAACTATCCAAATCGAACCTAACCGGCACTCTTAGCTCAGCATCATTCTCGGGTAAACCAGACGGATTATCTTTTTGCAACACCAAGACTCCGCTCTGTGTTAACGGTTTCTTAAATTTCAAAACGGCTGAAAACGATACAAAATCTTCAGTCATCCACTCACCACTGGCCTGAACAGGAATCACGCCCAATTCAACCCCGTTATCATCCAGCACCTTGGCAGGAAAAGAGGCTTCAAAATACCAATATCCCCTGGCTTGGCCTTTTAATGTAAGCGGGCTTTTTATTTTCTGGCCTGATACCGGTTCATCCAGGCGGATAAGATCGGATATGCCCGGCGTAGGCGTAGGGACTAATGACGGCAAGGGAGTCATCAAAGGATTAACTACTATCTCTCTCCCGATGAAAAATAAGGCGACTACGCCGACAAGTATGACTAGAACCGGTATTAAAATTGATTTTGTTTTTATTGGGATCATCTGTTACAAATTTATATCGGATGCTTCCGATGCTCCCCGATCGATGCTGAATCTCATAAAAATAATATTGCCGTCGCTATCTCGAAGAGGAGTGTCCAAATTGGGAGAAAATATTCCATCGCCAGTCTCTTCATGAATAACAGCAAAAAACTCTTCGCCATGGACAGAGGGCCTGACTAAATTGGCAACGACATCCCCCGATTCTCCTTTGACTAGAAGCTTGGTACTGCCAATAATTTCTCCCGGTCGGCCGCGATTATCATTGTAGATTATAACATAACCCGGCTTTTCGAGAAAAACAAGGTTAATTGTCACAAACGAACCGGGACGCTGATCGGATATAAAAATAGCATTGCTGCCGATTTTTAACGGACTGCTGGCATTATTTTGATCTGTCTCCGAACCGACAAAATAGTTCTGGTAAATAAAAAGTCCGGCCAGGATAAGAAATAAAAAAATTACTAGAACAATTTTCCACATTTTATTTAATCAACTTGTAAATTTCTTCAATGGTGTTTTTATCAATGATCTGAAAATCTGTATTTTCTATCAAAGAAACCGTATTTTTCCTGGAAGATATATAAACTCCTTTGACCATTTTTGGAACCGTGTCTAAGTTTGCTTTGAAACTTGAAAAAGCTATCACTGGAGCAACCTTAAATTCACGACCAAGCTTTTTCTTTAGAAAGTCGGCTAGAGTAAACGACTTCTCGAGAACTTTAGTAATAACGCCGCTCAATACGACATTTTCCTGAACTAAATCATCGCCATTAAATTCCACCTTGCCGTCATTGTCTTTTACGTCAATCAGCCAAACGCCGGAAGAACCAATTACAACATGCTCGGCCTTGAGATTATTGGGCAAGGCGACTTTGGAGGCTAAATGAAAACCGTCGGAAAGTTTATGAAGCTCCTTTGAGAAGCCCATGATTTCAGTCATCAGCCGAACCTCTTTGGCTGAGTGTAAAATTACTTCTATAAATATATCTAAAATAACAAAAAAAACACCCAGCCATACAAAACGATACATAATCGTATCGCCTAGCCACAGATAAAGCGGCCACCGCCAATTGGCTATAGCTACGGCAACCAAGATTAAAGATATTAAAAAGTTGGAAGATAATTTTTGAACGTATTGGAGCATTATATATTCTTTTTTATTTCCATTTCATATGTCGGAAAGTTCCCGGCTACGTCGGATAAATTGAACTTTTTAAGGATAAGCTCCTTGGATTCTTTGTCTAATAAAAATTTGAATGTGATGCTGACTAGTTCGTCCGGCTCTATCCGGCGGTTTGTAAGCCGAGTCCAATAATCCCTATCGACGTCAATCCAGTATTCCAGCAAGCCGTCGCCGTTACCTAATTCAACCAAAAAAGTCCAACCGTTATCAGATTGGTTAGTCTCTGTCACTCGCATCCCATCAAAATCTTCGTTTAGCTCGGCCATCCCGTTAGAGATAGTGCAAGCACCCACTACCACCGTATGGTGGCAAGCACTTATTACTTATTTTATATTATAGCACGAATTAAAAACCCGCTAGGGTTATCTCTAACGGGATTATAGCAGTTTCGCCCGCCAATGAGAATCAATATACGATGAGGCTTCGCTTAGTTTGAGCGAGGTTGTACCATTGCCGGTTCTAATATAAAACTCCTCGCCATTATCCAGTTTTAAATAGGCCGGTTTGCCTGCTGGCATAACCCTGACCAAACAACAGTCCCTGCCATTTACTTCGTCAACCACCAACTCCACAAACTGCCTGTATTCCGGCCCGACCATAGCATGAAAAACATTAGTAAAATGGTTCTGAAAGCCATCGGCATTCGGCTTAGGCAAAGATCTGTAATCATTCTCGAGTCCGACTATACTGCCGGAATCGTCAACGCCGATCAGTAACTGCCCGCCGTTTGAGTTGAGAAAAGCAACAATAGTTTTCATAACCGACTTTTCCAGGTTTTTATTTACTTTATTTTGATTAATATCCCAGCGAAATGATGTTTTAAACTCGAGATGCTCATGCTCCCCGCCTGAAAGTAATTCTTCGGCCGATATTTTACCCTCCTTCACATTATGAAAATTCAAATTATTCCTGAGCTGAACTAAAAATTCCACATAATTTTGAGGTTCTGGAATATGATCCATCACAAAATTATCGCCCGAAATTCTTTCTTTTAACTCGACGTTGCCGTATTTGGTTAACTTACCCAACGGGCCTTGCCAATAACTAATAGTACTGACAGCGCTTAAGGGTATTACCGTCCGGCGGCGGAAGATGATGCCTCGGCCGTGAACTATCTTGTCGCCTTTTATATCGTAATATTCTTTGTGCCAACGGAAGAAAATATAGAAAATAAGCGTCGTTTCAACTAGAAATATAGCGATGGCTTCGGCGATATGGAAAGAAAGCGAGGTTGAGAACGGCAAGTGCTCATATATTTCGCCGTAATCCAATAACACTCCGGACAAAAAGAAAACGGCCACCGCCGTCATTTGAAGCACAATAAAATTCTTGACTATCACCACTGGACTTTTTTTGACCAAAAACGATTGATTGAATCCCTGGTTCATAACTATTATATCGTATTAAATAATTTTTTGTTTGTAAACAAAAGGCCTCCCTCAATTGAGTTCAGCCTTGACCTCCCGTCGGATTTTCTCCTTCTCCTTATTGCGGTCATGCGGACCGCCCTTGCCAGATTTGTGGACTCCGCCTCCAGCTACTTTGATGGCTGGCAGACGGACTCGCAAGTACATCGACTTTGACTTTTTCTTTTTCATGATTCCTCCAGTATAGCAAAATTTAAACAAAATTACTTGCGCCGCCCGGCCAAGCACAGAACTCCAGTCTTGGGATGGATGTAGAGACCCTTGATTTCTCGTCTCCGGCCAAAGTGGGCTTCTTTGCGAAAAACCTTGCCATTCTCGATGACGCAGTCTCTCTCCACCTCGATCCAAACATGGTCCCAAATGTGAAGACCCGTCAAACTCCGCTTGTCCAACGACTGAGACAGTTCGCTGTAAACCTTGTCCCAGTGTTGACCTACTCGGCTCCGAAGGAATCTCTTCAATGGGCCGAGCCGATCGGAAAACTCCTTTCCAAGCCATCCATGTTGCCGATGGCGGGAAGACGAAATCCTTTTCGGCTGATTGTCCAGATTATCCTCGTTATTGTATCGCCGAATCCGCAATCCGGTTTTCTTGCTCCGATTGGCGTGACCGTACCGCGGCTTTTCAGTCACCACCTTCGCCATGTCCTTACGCATCTTGTCTCCTTTTTGAAAAAACGTGTGCAGTCCGGATCTTTGGCATAGCAAGTGTTGGCCACCTCCTAGTGAGTCCGATTTAGCCACTCGCATTGCGACCCGGTTCCCGCCTAAGGCGGGCAAGTTATCCATGGTCTTCTGGCCGCTGCACCGGCCTAATGACCCGATTATTCAAACTAGGGAATCGGGAAGGTTTCCTACTTCCCCTACACTTCCGTATACCGGCGTTCTATTCGATTTAAACTACCGATTCCCACCAAAATCTTCATTTGATGTTGTATGTTATGGCGTATCATAACAACTTGGGTATAATGAAAACTTTGGTGGAAGCCCAATCACTCTGGATTGGGTTGCCGAGTTTGACTCGGCTGGGCCGAGTTGGAACTCGGCGATCCGGCACTTGCGGGAGCAAGGGCCTTAGCAATGGCTTTGCCCATCTGCGTTTGGGCACGCAGACGAAGAGAGTAGGCCTGAGCGGCTTTCCGCTCTTCCTCGCGACGCTCGAGAAGCGCCACAGTCCCGACGTATGAGAACGTCTGGCCCTCTTCCTTCTTGGCAAATTCCCGCTGGACCAAGTTGGCATGACGCCCGCACAAGATCCAGGCAGTCAGGTCTGCCACTGCCACCGGCTTTCCGATCACCGCTCGAATAGCTGAGACAGCCGGCACCCTCGCTTGGCCCAGAGCCAGGTCGGTCTTCTTGCACCCAGGGAATGTACACTTCATCATTCTGGCCTCCTTCAATAATCTGACGGGGGTTTTCTTTTACGCCTCCACCCCGTTGACAACCTGCTATTGTGGGCAGGGCCCAGTCCGGTCCGCCTTAGCGGTTTCGGACGTACTCGAGCCATTGCTGTCGGCTCAAGTACACCGTCCCGTCGGGAGCAATGAACATGCTCATCCTAGAGATGGTGGTTGCGATCATAGGCCCGCAACCTTTAGCCTGTATCGGCTGAGCTGGCCTGGTTTGAAAGAACTTTCCCCTTTCTAGGCCGGCATGCGCGCCGACTGCACAGGACGAGATTATATTACGAGATGGTTTTGAAACCATCTCGACTTCTCGCCCTCCGCCTGTACCGTCCGCACATTCCGGTCTGGAAAGAGGCCCCCGGCCAGCTAAGCTGGTCCCGACCTTGGCCGTCCGCCGGCTGGCGGATATTGGGGTCTCCTACTTTTTATTAAAGCCAGATCAGTTGGATGGGAGCCGTGATTATTATCTAGACGGCTTAAGCCCGATACCTGAACTGATCCGCTCTAACTTTATCTTCCGCTGCATTATACACCCGAACTTAAAATCTGTCAAGTGTTTATTGACATTTTTTAATAAAATATGCAAAAAAGTGCCTTAAAATAAGGCTTACCTAACTACGTCTAATGTCCCGAATTAATGACATTTCTCTAATTTAAAATTTTTAAAAAAAATCAAAACAATTATAAAAATGTCTCGCTGACTTGACAAAAATAGTAATATAGATTATAATGACACCATGCTGGGATAACGAAAGGCCCGGCATACTGGGGCAACAACGCCCCAAAACACCGCAGGAGGAAGCACAGTTGTCTAAACCCCACTCTGAAAAGCCCAATTTTCTATATGATCAGTCGGGCAAGAAGAGAAGGTTGCAAGACGACAGAACCCACTTACCTCCTGTAAGACAGGAGGACGAGATGGGTATTTAATAAGTTATCCCCAAACGAAACGACCGTTGGTTTGTCAGTCCGGTCAGTCGGCGATAAGAGTGGTAAAAAATAAAGTTGGGTGGATGACCCATTGCTCAAGAGCCCCGGTTAATGCAACGGCAGACTGGGGCCTTTTTTTATTCACCCAAAGATTCCCAGAGAAGATTAAATAAAGCCCTAAATGAATCGGCTAACTCTTTGTGCGTTATAATAACTCCGACGACTTTTCCTTCAAAGGCGCTTATGCTGATATTATCGCCGTAAATAGCTACGTCAGATTTAAAAGGAAATTTATCCGGTGAAACATATTTAGTTTCACGCAACATATTGTCATCATGTTTTTTTAATACCGGTTCGCCTTTATTCGTATAAATTAACCTTGATTTGATTCCCTTTTGAACACGCCTAGAAGAAAGGATTTTGGGATAGTCAGGAAAAGTTTTTAGTAGACCATCGGCCGAAGTGAAGCTGACAACCTCCTTTACGTCGGTTCTTAAAAGTTCGCTGTGCATTTTTAGTAAACCCTCTCTGCCTTCAAAAAATCTGACTTGGGGTTTTGAATCTGATAAATTAAAAAGGTTAGTTAGCTCAGGCAAAAGTTTTTGAAGTTCTTCTTTCTTCTGATCAAGTTCGCTTTTCTGTCTATCGATCATGAAATCAAGTTGTTCCGGTGATTCGGCAATAAATAGTTGTTTCTTGCCCTTAGTTTGAGTGCTGACAAGACCTATCTTTTTGAGCGACTCTATCTGGACATAAGTCGTGGGACGATTTACACCGGCTTTGGCAGAGATTTCAAGAACCGTTGCCGGACCAAGCTCAAGCATAGCCAAATACACTTTGGCTTCATTATCCGATAAACCCATGCTTTTGAGTTGATTTAACACACTCATATTATACCACAAAATACTAAATTAGTAAATCCCCACACCCACAAGTGAGCGTGGGGATAAGCCCCGCTTATGTAGCCAATGAATTTATAAACTATTCAAATCTTTATCTATCTCCATAAATTCTTTATCAAGATTACCGGGATCAACTGCTTGAATATCATTACTTATCATCATATCTTCTCTCGCCTCTTTATTTATCTGGGGCTGTCCAACAATTGGAGCATCAACGGCCATCTGTCCTACGTACCACCAGACTAAGCCACCGACTACTAGAATAATGGCTACTACTATCCAAAACCAATAATTACCCTTCTTAACCGTCACTTGGGGCATTGAAGGCATCGGAGAGATATTAGGATTTTGTATTTGATTAATTTCGTCCATTTTTTAGTGTTTTAAATTTAAGGAGTTGGGGTTGGAGTTGGACTTGGCAAAACTGTTGGACTCGGACTTGGCAAATCTCTTCCATGAGCTTCCGCAAAAGCACGGGCTGCTTCATGAACAGCATTCTTAGCCTTTTTTACTGTTTCAAAAAGAGCCTTTAAATCAGCATGCAGTGCTTGACGAGCTTTACCAACATCTGATCTTAATCCGGCTTCAGTGTTAACAGCAAGGTTATATGTTTTGGCCGCCTGAGCTTCAACGGCTGTTCTGGCGGTTCTGATAGCTTCTTGGGCGGCAATAATGGCAGCATCAACCGAGGAAACGTCTGTTCCACCGCTTTCGGCTCTATCTGCTCTCTCGCTAATTCTGGCTAAAATATCTTCCAGTTTATCAAGCATCTTCATAAAGTGATCGGTCATTCTTTTATTTAAAGCGTCTAGACTCCGATCTATCTTTTCAACTACTTGCCGTTTGCGTTCATCTTTAATTCTTTGTAAACGAGTTTTCAACTCCGCCCGCTTGGCATCAATCCGAGTTTTAAGATCATCTCTCACTTCCCGCATTTTATCAACTGATTCTTCTCTGGCCTCCATCATTGCTTCCATGCCCTCCCGCCTCATTTCTTTTATTTCGGTCATTCCTTCGCGCATAGTATCTCTGATCTGTTGCCTGAGGGGTGTTGGTGTCGGACCCTGGGCAAAAACTGACAAGGCCAGACTAAGTCCAGCTATTGAAACGGTTGAAATCTTAAATATTTTACTCATGTATATATTATACTTTAAGAACAAGACCCACAGCAATTATTAACTGTGGATAGCCAAATAAGAACCGATTATGGCCGCGGTTTCGGCTCGAAGCGTGGTTTTACCTAGAGATATGATTTTAAAACCTGATTTTTTAGCAATTTCCAGCTCGTTGGGATGCCAACCGCCTTCGGGACCGACCCACACGCCTACGGCGCAATTTCCAATTTCCAATTTCCAATTTCCAAAGCCAGCCCCAGAAGAATCAAATAAAAAATTAATATTATTTTTATCGGTATTACTAACGGCTTTTTCAAAATTAATAGGTTCATGTAAAATTGGGACAATGCCTCGGCCGGATTGTTCAGCTGCTTCTTTGATTATTTTTTCCAGACGGTCTTGACGAATATCCAACTTGACTGTCCGAGCTGTAATTAAAGATACTATCTCCAAAATCCCAACTTCAGTTGCTTTCTGGACAACTAGTTCAAAATTTTCTTTTTTCAAAATCGCACAATACAAAATTACATTCTTATCAGGTTCGTTATCATTTTTATAAACCCTTTGGACATTAAGACGAATAAAATCTCTATTGATTTCAACAATTACGGCTTCGGCTTCACTAAGCTTGCCATCACATAACAAAACTGCCTCTCCGATTTTTAGGCGTAAAACTTTTTTTATTTGGTTAACAACCTCCGGTTCCAATATTTTAATCTCCCCCGTCTTAAGGTTAAAGTTGCCAATAAAATGATGGGTT
This sequence comes from uncultured Candidatus Saccharibacteria bacterium, assembly GCA_964436165.1. Lineage (GTDB taxonomy): Bacteria > Patescibacteriota > Minisyncoccia > 2-02-FULL-40-12 > GWA2-44-9 > 2-01-FULL-39-28. The sequence goes on along the minus strand of CAYTBY010000022.1, from coordinate 1,123 downwards.
CTCATAAAATATAATTATATACCATACATTAAAAATAAAAAAACCGACTAGTAATTAGCCGGCGGGACGTAAGTTTGAAACTATATGATCGGCAATTTTTTTTGCAGTGAATAAGTCTCTTTTAGAAATTCCTTGCGCAACTCTATCAGCGTAAGAAAGCCAAACGGGACGAATAACTACTTTGCATGGATCTTGGATATCGTAACGGTTTAAAAACCCACAGATGGATAAACCACTTAAAGCTTCTTCGAGTTCGGGACTGAACGGATGTGATCCCGAATTTGAAAAAATAAATAACTCCCTGGCTTCAGAACTAGAACTTAGGATATCCTGAAGCTGATAGTTTCTAAAACGAAATTTGTCCTTTAGTTTTTCTTTGGCAATAGCCAATATGACGCATAAAAAATTAGCTGTTTCTACCCTATTTAACTGCATAGATGCAAACGCCATGGCGAAATCCCTTTTTAAAATAACTAATTACGCAAAATCATTCTAATAAACTTTGTCAACAATTGCAAGGAGTAATAAAAAAGATATACTATAAATACATCTTTAAATCCCAAATCTCAACCTCCAAATCCCAAATAAATCACAAATTCTAAATTCCAAAAAATTTCGGTCATTGGAATTTGAATATTGGATATTGTTTGTAATTTGGTGTTTGGTACTTGGTGCTTACATAGTTATGGTTAAACCATTAAGAACTGCAACGGCCGTTGGTCTTGGGGCCGGAATGGCCGCCGCCGCGGTGGGAGCCGCCTTGGGAAGCTATCTCTTAACCGGCAAGAGAGCTACCAAAACAAAAACTGTATTAAAGAGCTGGATGCTTAAAGCCAAGGGAGAACTCCTCGAACAATTAGAAAAAGCCGGAGATGTCGGAGAAGATATGTACTACAAAGCCGTTGACCAAGTCGCCGCTAAATATTCCAAAATGTCCGGTGTTGCTCAGAACGAAGTTGATGATATGGCCAAAGAACTCAAGAAACAATGGAAACTCGTGGCAAAAGGCTTAGATAGGGCAAAGAAACTGGCAAAATAACTTAAACAAAAAAAATCGAGCTCCACGCTCGGTTTTTTATACTTCCCACAAACCGTTGTCAAAATCGGCAAGATATCCTATTAC
>CAYTBY010000021.1:0-20963 GCA_964436165.1 uncultured Candidatus Saccharibacteria bacterium | reverse complement strand
AAGCTATATTTTGATTAAATACAAAAGATCAACCAATTAGTTATACAGTGCCGTTTTATAAATGTCGCATATACGCGGTTTATAAAACAATCAAAACAATAAAAAAGTCGAGCTAAGCTCGACTCTCGTTTAGTAAAACCTCATGGGTAGTGGTTAATATTACCCCAGCTCGTGTCATCTCTTCGAGAGCAATGTTCTCATCAGTTACTGGGTTATTGTGATGTTTTAGCCAGTTAATAATATCAACTATTTTAGGTTCTGATCTGCGCGGATCATCGGGGTTGTTAATGTTCACTGCTCGACAAGCATCGGTTAAGAGATATACGGTATAGCCAAGCTTTCTGGCATCTAGGCAGGCGGCTTTGACGCACCAGTCAGTAGCAAGTCCGCCGATATAGAGGTCGCTTACTAACTCAGATTCTAGTTCCTCATCTAATGATGCACCATCCCAGCCAACTCCTGACGGCATGTATTCGATTAATCTACCTTCGAAGGGAGAGTAGCCACCATCTTCAGTGGATTGACCCTTGGATACTATTTTCGATAAAACATCTTCTACTACCTTCAGCTTTGGATGAAATTGAGCTCCCCATGTAGTGCGAACACAATGAACTGGCCAGATTCCTCCAAATTCTTTGAAATGCTTCGTTTGATGAGGGTGCCAGTCTCTAGAAAAGTAGACGGGGTCTCCATAATCATTCAAAAATTTAATAACACGATTCAATGGCTCAACTACTAAGTCCCCATTTCTTACCGCTAATGCTCCGCCCGGGCAAAAATCATTCTGGACGTCAACTACGAGAAGAGCTTTTCTTGTTTGTTTTTTGGCCATGCCCCCTCCTTTTTTAAAGAACCAAACGTATCATTCCAACATTCGCAAAATCAACCAAGTCATTATGCATTATATCTCTCAATTTGACAACTTCGGTGTAGGCCTGCTCTCCCGTTGGATTGTCAGGATAATCGGCGCCATGAGGAATGCCTTTCTGACTTTTTAGCCATTCAAGTTCATCATCTGTTAGTTCAGTCGCATATGCATATGATTTGTAGCTGGCAAATGTTCCGACCATCTGGCGTGAACCGATGTATTTCAACCGGTCTGGTTCAAGTTCTAGGCCGACCTCTTCTCTTGTTTCCTCGATAGCTACTTTAAGCGGGTCGGTAATAAACGGAGAAGAACCGCCTGGTAACTCCCAGATAAAGCAATCAGCATTTGAAACCGCGCTCCGGAACTCTCTTACTAAGACAATTTCAGAATCAAGCGGGTCCGACCTTTTTTTGTATAAGATGACTGAAGAAATATCTAAGCGGAACAAGACGGGGTCATTTATTTTATTCCTGTCTTCGTTGGTTATGTATATGTTCGGGCGAATAGCGAAAGCGAATATTGCTTCCGGCTTATTCCTTACTCTCGAAAGCCATTGTACTTGTGCTCCGTCTAGCCGGTTTCCGGCATTTTTGTGGGCTTGGTGCCAGTTTTGAAATGCCCGATGTCGCCATATAAAGAGGGGGACTTCTCTTTCCCCGCCGGTTCTTGAAGCACCATCGCCCAGTATTTCGAAAACAGCTTTATTGAGCATTCCCTCAAGAGTGTAAGACTGGGGAATGTGGAATTTATCGGCTATAAATCTAAGGTATTCATTCTTGTCTCCATGAATAGGTCCGAATAAAGATTTCCCAGAGTGAGCCATCAAGCCGTATTCCACGTTGGTAGTTAGGGCCGGCATTTTAGGAAGCAGTATATCTGCATTTGCATCACTCGGTATCAGCGAGAGATCTCTAGGCACCCAGAATAGTACAAGGTCTGACATACCCATTGCGTAATGTTCCCATTCAGGATAACCATTCTCTGGGATAACTTTATTTTTATTGCCCGGTCTCTCTTCTGGTACGAAGACTATGCCGTCATAATTCCTTCTTTTTTCCAAGAGTTCGAGTGCCTGTGGTCGCCACGACTCAACTTTAGTTGAGCGGGGAGTGGGTCCGGCTAGAAACAGTGATTTACTGAATGATTCCGGCGGTTCTTCTAAGCTGTAGACGATATGCATCGCTTGTTCTCCGATCTCGTTGTTAGTGTACTGGACACACTATATCAGAAGGTGTATATTGAAGTCAAGAGCTGGACATTTTGTGAAATTCTGGTAAATTAACAGCCAGAAACTTAACATCATGTGAGTTATTTTCTATGGATCAGAACCTTGAAGGACTCAAAATCTCATTATGCCAAATGCCGGTTGTGCCTGGCCGGCCGGATTTAAATGCCGAATATATTATTCTGGAAATTAAATCTGCTACTGAGCGGGGAGTTGATATAATTGTATTTCCGGAAATGTCTGTAACCGGCTATCTTGTCGGTGATATTTTTGAAGACGATGCCTTTGTTGATGATGTTTCTATCTGGAATAAAAAGATCATTGAAGAAACTCCTTCTGGTATAACAGCAATTTTTGGAACAGTGCTCTCTGTAGTTGCAAAAGGCGAAGATGGTCGGCCCAGAAATCATAACGGAGCAATATTTGCTACGAATGGCAATATGCTTGGTTATACGATCAAATCATTACAACCCAATTACCGCTTCTTTAACGATGATAAGCATTTTTATTCAATGCGTAAGGTTGCTGAAGAACTCGGGGAAAGTTTATCCGATGAATTAAAATCATTTGATATTGCGACAAAAGGCAGCCTTATTAATGCCGGTGTCATCCTTTGTGAGGATATGTGGCATCAGGATTATGCCTTTAACCCAACCGAAATCTTAGTTGATAGGGGCGCTCAGATTATTTTTAATCTTTCAGCTTCGCCCTGGACTTGGAAGAAAAACGACAAGCGTCACCGGGTGGTCAAAGAGCTTTTGACCGAATGCAAAGTCCCATTTGTTTATGTGAACAATACCGGGACACAGAATACCGGCAAGAATATTATGGTCTTTGACGGCAGTTCGACCGTATATAATGAGAGAGGCGATATCGTTTATGAAGTACCGCCTTATGCAACTGATGGACACGACTTTGTGATGAAAAAGAAGTCTAAAGTTGTTGAAACTCGTCACGCGGACGATACCGCTGAACTTTATGCGGCCATGACTTGTGCTACCAAGTCTATGGTTCAGCCGTGGATGAAAAAAATAATTATCGGTTTAAGCGGGGGAATTGATTCAGCCGTTTCATTGGCGCATTTTGTTGATGTTTTAGGGCCGGAAAGGTTAGTGGCGGTCAATATGCCATTTCTTAATAGCCAGGAAACACAGGATATTGCCAAAACTATTACTCAGAATCTGGGTGTAGAATATAGGGTTATACCAATAAACAAGATCGTTAGTCCCATCCTTATTGCGACTCAAATTGAATGGGGTACCTTAGCTTTTCAAAACGTCCAAGCCCGGGTTCGTATGGAGATACTTGCGGCTATTGCTCAACGGGAAGGCGGTGTGTTCGTATGCAACTCCAATAAGGTCGAAGTTGCCTTCGGTTACGGGACTTTGTATGGGGATATTGCCGGATTCTATGCGCCGTTAGGCGATTTAGTGAAAAGGGAAATCAGGCAGATTGCTGATTATATAAATAAAGAAAGATTCAAAAAGGAAGTAATTCCCGAGGCATGTATCGGCCAGATTCCTTCAGCTGAACTGACGGATTTGTTAAAGGATCAGCATGACCCGTTTGATTACGGCTATCGGGATAAGCGCGGTTACCACGACGAAATGGTCCGGGCATTCACCGAATTCAGAAAAAATCCGGAATGGTTTCTGGAAACATATCTTCAAGGCAAACTCGAAGAAGAGCTCAAGCTCGAATCAGGCACTTTAAAACGACTGTTCTCAACAGGTGAAGCTTTCGTCGAGGATCTGGAAAAACAGTGGCGGGCACTCTATCGGTCATTTTTTAAGCGGGTTCAATGTCCGCCGATTCCAATCTTTTCTAAACGTGCTTTCGGCCGGGATTTGGAGGAATCAATACTCTCGCCACATTATACTCAGCATTATCTGGAGCTAAGAGAACAATTATGAAAAAATTGATAGAATTTGGCGCTAGCTTTAATCCCCCAGGCAATCATCATTTTCTCATAGCCAGACGGCTGATAGAGATATTCGATAAAGTGATCATAGTTCCCTGCGGGATAAGATCGGACAAGCCATCAACTGCCGCCGCTCCGCCGCTAGGCAGAAAAGAGATGGTTAGATTAGCATTCGGAAAAATTCCAAGTCTAGAAATAGATTATTACGACCTGGATAATAATACCTTTACTCCAACCTGGATATTAGACGTGAGATTAAAGGCCAAATATCCGGAATTTGAGATTTGGCATATGATCGGCGGCGACCTTGTCTTTATGGGTAGGAACGGCGATTCTGAAATTCAGAGAGTTTGGGACAAGGGGAGAGAGATATGGGAAACCCTTAACTGGGCAGTGATAGACCATCCCGACTATCCGATAGATCCAAGGGATCTGCCGCCGAAGCATTGCTTGGTTGAAATGAACTCATTTTTTGGCAGGAGCACCTTGATAAGGAGGAAGGCTGCCCGAAGTGAGCCTATCGGCGACCTTGTCCCTCCGGAAGTGGAAAAATATATAGTAGAGAACGGTCTGTATAAATAATCCTGCACCTTTACGAGCACTGGCTCTGCTATGCAGCAAAGCTGCAAGTGCTCGAAAGGTGCGGGATAAAAAAAGTCCCTTAACAGGGACTTTTAGATTTGAAGGATATTCCTGGCTCTTATCTGTTCAAGTATCCCGGGTAGATTCTCCACTAGGTTTCTGTGGGAAATATCTGAAACGATCTTTTTCATATTCGGCGGCAGTAACTCGCGGGAAGAAGATTCGAGTAAGCCGACTAATGTCATGTAATCGATATCGGCCTGGCTGGCGCTTGGTATTGAATCATTGATGGCTTCTTTGAGCGCCGCTTGGTCCACCACTATTTCCTCGTCCTCTTGGCCCCGTCTTCCAGCAAAATCAAGAGCCGATAAGGTAATGGCCTCGATGTCGGAGCCTGATCTCCCGTCAACTTTTTTGGCATATTCAGAAAAATCCTTGATGGTCGTCTTTATCGCGTATCTTCTGAACATTACTTCAAAAATAGCCGGGATCTCATCTACCGATGGCATCGGGAGAAGAATTCTTTTGTCGCTCCGGCCGCTACGTTTAAGAGCTGCATCCATTCTGTCGGGCCGGTTGGTACAATTAATTACTATGACTTTGCCTCTGATCTTTGGATCGGATAGAAAGGTCATCCAAGTCCGCATTAGCCGTTCTGATACTCCAGAGTCGCCCTTTGGCGCATTGCGGTCTGCATCAGCAAGGTCAGCTTCATCATTCATTATTACAACAGGCACTAATGACCAAATGCCGTTGATCAATTTATCCATTCTGGCCTCTGATTCACCGAGCCACATGGATCTGATATTTTTGATCTTAATAAAATGAAATCCTGCTTCTTTGGCCAGGGCTTCGACAAAAGCAGTTTTTCCGGTACCGGGTGGTCCCATCAAAGTTACGCCCATCGGCACCCGCCTGACATCGCCTTGCTTGATTGCTTCGATAACCGTTCTGAAATATGCCTTCAGATGTTCCATACCGCCGATATCTTCGAGCCCTTTGCTGGCATTCACAACTTCCATAATATCCATATACTCGGTCAGCAGAACCTGATATTTTTTTTCTTTAACCGATCTTAGATCAAGCGGTAGTCCGGTCCTTTTGCCCTCAACTAAAATTTCTTTTATCTGGCCGAGACTGAGCCCTTGGGTAGCAACGGTAAAAGTATTGGCATCCAAGTCATCAGCAACAGGGTAAAGCTCTGGAAAATCTTCTAACTGTTTTCTAAGCTTTTCGATCTGGAGATTGACGTATTTTCTGTCAAAATCATTCTTTTGTCTGGGGAGCCGAGCATTGAGCACTCTTAACCGGCTTATGATCTCGGTCTGGCTCTCATTGCCTTCTACAAAAATACTGATGAAATCTTTCCTTTGACTGGAATCGGGCTTGGGAATAAAGGCAATGCGTATCTCATTCCCGCTAAGACGGAGTTCGCCCGAGACTTTAGAGGCCTGGTCGGTTATCAGTAGAACAATATTCCCGTTGGTTCTTATTGTCTCGCTCTGACTCCAGCTTCTGAGCCGTTCAGTGTTTATCCTATCAATCGGCGAAAGAGATAAACCGCCACCGCCAGCCGGTGCAATAAAATGCACTGAATCTATCAGAACGGCAATATTTTTTTCATTTCTTAGGGCCTTGTCGATTAAGCTCAAACAAATGTCTGATTCGGTCGGCAAAGGCCGGCGGGAAGCAAGATCTGCTCTTGCATTGGCCACCGGATTTGAACCTCCAGCCGCCGGGTTTTGTTCAGTAACACCGGAGGCTTTCTTAAATTCTGCTTCCATCTCCGGCTTCAGAAAGGTGATACCCGAAGCAAGGTTATAGAAAACAACGATCTTGTTATCTTTATGAACTTTCCTCCAAAAATTTCTCAGCTTGATATAGGTTTTGGCGGACTTCTCTGTTCCTTCGGGATTGGATACCAAACAATTAATATCGCCGTTTACAATAAAAACGGAGCTCGTGCCGGCTTCAAAGGGCTCTAGGATATCACTGACGAACCAGGGTGGCAGTCTTTCTTTCGGGATGTCTTTTGCCAAACTCATAGCTGAAGCCTCACTCTTGGGTCTCATGATGGTGATGTCCGTGGGGATGCTCATGCTGTTTTTCCAGCTCTTCAACACTGCCAGGTATCGGTTGGCCGGTAACAGGCGAATCTGGAATGATAATTTTTATCCCCAACTTTTGAGCCAAAGCGGCGAACTTGACCTTCTCTCTCTCCAACTCTTGCTTATTGGCAAAATGCTCGAAAGTAACTTCGCCATCACCGTTCTGGTCCTTTGACACCCGGATATATTTACAGGGATGGGTCTTACCGAATTCCTCGGCAACCATGATCAGTATTTGTTGATCACCGGCCGACTGGCTTTGGATATTTGCATCGTAGCCCAGAAGCTGGGTAACGATCTTCAGAACCTCCATCTGCCATCGGTTGAGGACTTTGTTTGTAGTTTCTTCGATCCGGCGTTTTTCGGCATTGCTGGTATAAGTACTCTCAGCAACTATGTTACCCTCTTCGCTTATCGAGAAACTGACATTTTTAGCCGACTCTGCTGAAAGAGTTTTTTCGAGAGCTGATTGTAGGAGAGGTTTTATATCCAGATTCTGGGCCCAAGACAGGAATTCACGGTCATCTACTCCGAGTTTTTCAAGTAAATCTTTATCAATGGCCGGAGCAGGCATTTTTTTTCTGAATGTCTGGGGCTGGGGCTTTGGTATCCTGATAGGCGCGTAGGTCTTATAACCAATATTGCAAGGCATCGTTCCTCCAGTTTTTCAGTTGTTCAAGAACACTACATTATTATTTAAGATAAAATATATGTCTTGTCAACCCCGCCCTTGAAAAACCACTTTTCAAGGGCGGGGTTGACCGCATGAGACTTTTACTATACAATCCAACCGCGTTCGTTAAAAATATTTCAAGAAAGGAGGTACCGAAAATATGGCAGAGACAGTTGCAGACACTTGCAGAAAAATTGCCGAAGCTACCGGTCCGGATGATATCTTTGAAAGCCTGGGCAACAACAACCAGGGCCGAGCTCAGAGGTTAAAGCGTCTACAGGAAGAATACGAGAGATTGAGCGGGATACTAGCCGTTGATACATCCAATGTTGAGGCCCCGGCTTTAAAGAAGATAAAAGAAGCCAAGATCACTCTGGACGAGCTGTATGTTTGGGCTAAGTCCAAGATCGTAGCTGATGATCCGGTGGCTGACAACCAAAAACCGGCGCAAACCGGATCCGTCCCGAGCTTGACAAACGAGATCAAGATTAGCACTAAGAAAAGGGATTACTACATAACGGAAGGTCTTTCTACGAATGATCTCTCAGTTGTGTACAAAGGATATTATCTGGAAGATACCATGCCGGTAGATGTGGCCGTAAAGATAACTCGGAACCCTTCCGACAACGCTTTCGCAAAAAGAGAAGCGACAGCGCTGGAACTGCTCTATTCTGCGCCTAACAATGAAGGCAGACAGTTAAAACATCTGCCAAAGTTGCTTGATCAATTCACGACTTCTGATAACCAGAGGGCTAATATATTAACAACCCAGGACGGTTATGACCTGAACGCGGTGAAAGAAAAATACGGCACAGGCGTTGATAGAAAACATATGGTTTGGATGCTTAACCGTTTGTTGAGTGTAGCCGGTTACGCTCACAGTAGAGGCGTGATTCACGGAAATATAACACCGGCTAATCTGACGATCAGACCGCGTGACCATAATTTATGGCTTCTTGATTGGGGTTGTTCGATGATTAACTCGGCCGGAAACGGAGCTAAATTCTTTGTCTTTAACGAAGAATTCAGTGCTCCTGAAATAGAAAAAAGGCCGGAATTGCCGCCGATGGCCCAATGTGCCTCGCAAGCAGAGGTTCTTTACCTGGGCGCGCTTTTCTCGGCTGATATTTACTCTATAGGAAAATGCATGATCTATATCCTTGGCGGAGACATTAAGACCAACGAGGTACCCGATACGGTGGAAATGCCGTTGCGGAGATTCCTGGAAAGTCTCGTCCTCGAAAGTCCGCTTCAACGTCCAAGAGATGCCTGGGAAACACATGGCCAATTAAGGAGGATAATTACCCAGCTCTGGGGCAAGAGGGAGTTCCTGGAATTCAGGATGTAAGTCCACGCCATCCTGAATTTATCAAAGACCGGTGCGAGGGCAACCCAAAAACAACCAACAAAGGAGGCAGAGATGGGCGGAGGGTACTACGACGGCGACGTCGGCGAAAGGTATAGATCATCTGTAACGACGGATGAGGTGTTCCGAAGTCAGGGCGAGCGAGCCAGAACAGCAATTGATGCAGAGTTGAACATCAAGAACAAGAAGCGTGAATGCCGGGATTCAACTGAACATCCCAAGACCACACCAATAGTCGTGGCTATGGATTTTACCCGGTCGCGAGGCGACGATGCCAAGGTTATTTTCAGCAAGGTGCCGATGTTTTTCGGCCAGATCAAGATGCGTGGCTATGTTACTGATCCTGAAATTTGTTGGGTAGGTTTCGGCGATGCTACTTCCGATAAAGGCCCGCTCCAGGTAGCCCAATTTGAATCTGACAACAAGCTGGACGATTGGCTAGCCAAGATGTGGCTTGAAGAAGGCGGCGGAGGAACCGGCCAGGAATCCGCAGAAATTGCCGCTTACGCCGGCGCCCGCAAGATGGATCTTGATGCGACAGAAAAAGGCCGGGACAACACTTATTTCTTCATCCTCACCGATGAAGGTTTCTACCCCGAGGTATCAAAGAGCCAGGTAAAGAAGCTCTTCGGCGATGATATCCCCGACGATATTCCTGCCTCAAAGATATTCAAGGAATTAGCCAAGAACTTCAAGCATGTATTTATGGTCTATCCCCGTAAATCCTGGCAAGAGCGCAAGGCCGATATTGATGCCGAGATGAGAGAACGGCTTCAGGAGGCCGGAGGAAGATTCCGTGATGTTGATATCAGAGCTTCACTCCGCTGGGACACCTACGATGATCTCGATCTTCATGTGGTTTGTCCTGGAGGCGAGGTCTGGTATAGCAATAAATTTTGTCAAAAGGGCGAGCTTGACGTTGACAGGAACGCCGGCGGACGACAGACAAGAAAGCCGGTAGAAAATATCCGTTGGGCCAAGGGTGATGCACCTAAGGGCCGTTATAGGGTCTACGTCCAAACATATGCGTTTCATGAGAATTATCAAGATAGAAAACCGGTACCTTTTGTAGTTGAATTGGAAGTAAACGGCAAGGTTCAAAGATTCGAAGACACCGCCTCTCCCAAGATGGAAACCGGTTCACCAAGCAATATCACAGCGTTTGAGTTCAGTTATGATCCCAAGGAAAGATCGGTAAGTGCTAGAGAAGCTGATCTCTACAGCGGCTACGACGATAAGCTCATCAAAGAACAGTGGGCAAGCGTACTTCCTCCAGAGAATATTCTCGAGATCGACGACCCGAAAGGAATTGTCGACGTAATGCTTGGTGCTATCGCCCTGACTGCCGGTTCAAGTCTCGATGAGTACCTGACCGATATGGAAGGCAGGGGACAAACTCAGAAGCGGCGCAAGGACACAACTGAAGCTCTTTCCGGATTGGCTGACAAGGTCTCGTTGCCGAAAGTAAACATCGGGCAAGAACTGCCGAAACCAAAGGAAGATAAGAAATCGAACAAGACAAGGAGGTTATAATGTTTGAGAGCAGGATCATATATATTACCCTACTGAATTGGAAGACCGGCGACGATGAGCTAGCATCAGCTTTTAATCAAAATATAGCCGAAATTACTAGCGGGGGCGGAAAGTATATAGGAGCCGTGCTGTTGTCAGATGAGATAAATAAGGTAGGTGCCAGATTTGTCAGGTTTCTTGCCACATTTTCAGATCTTAACAGTAATGTTGGTTCCAGAATGACGTTAGCTTCTCAGGAGTAAATTCAGCAAAGCACCGGCTTCACAGCCGGTTTTTTGATTGAAAAATTTTTTAATTAACAAACGAATTACAAATAGAATTGCCATGGCAATTCTATTTGTAAAAAATAATTGACATAACACAAATTTATTGATAAATAATGACCAGTAAAACGTCCTTTAACAAAGGAAACTCAATGCTAATAGCAACACTACCGACGCTTGTATCGGATAGAAACCTTTTGGTAGCTGAACAAATATTGAACCATCCTCTTATCTATGCCGCTCGGTATAATACCGGCGGAGCAAGCCCCTATACGCCGGCCGAGATACTTGGAAAACTTAACCCCCTTGCTCAAAAAAGCGGCAAAAAACTTTATGTCGACCTTGAAGGGAGACAGGTCAGGATTGACCGGTGGACTCCTCTTTCGGCCGGTTCCGTAGTTCTGAACAGGGATTTTGAGATAGAGTTACCCGGCAAAGTATACTTTCGGGGATTGGGCTGGTTTGAAATATTAAATGCCGATGCCGAAGAAAGAAGAATCTTCTTTGATCCAAGCTCAGCTTCTTTAAGATATTATCTTGGCGAAAGCCAAAGCGTCCATATTATTGCGGATAAATTTGAGGTTTTCGGTTATCTGGCCAATCAGGATGCTGATTTCATAAATATTGCAGTCGGTTTGGGTATTAGATCTTTCATGCTCTCTTTCGTTGAAAATTTAGAAGACATCAACGAGTTTATTGAAAGTTTTAGAGAATGTGAACAGAGCAAGATCAAACGCCCGGAGATCGTATTAAAAATAGAATCAATGAAGGGTTTGGATTTTGTAAAACAGTTTTCCCCGGCTTTATTAGGCGACATGAATTTGATGGCCGCCAGGGATGATTTTTTCCTGGCCCACATTGATAACCGGAAAAATTTTCTTGAATCGCTCCGGACAATAATTACCAAGGATCCCAACGCCATTCTTGCCTCAAAAGTCATGTCTGGCCTTGAATCAGGAACGGAAATTTCCATGGGCGATATGGCGGATATGATTCTTATGGCCCAATTTGGGTATCGGAACTTTATGTTTTCGGACGAACTTACAAAGAAATTCGATATGGCTATGGAAAATTGGCGTTCTATAATCATGCCTCTTTTAGAAAGCGGGAACATTGATGCAAGCTAGAAAAGCAATCTTAATTGCCGGATTGGGATTCGGAGATGAAGGCAAGGGTAGCGTTGTTGACTACCTTACCCGTCAACACAATGCCCATACGGTCGTAAGATACAACGGCGGGGCTCAGGCTGGACACAATGTTGTCACCCAAGATGGCCATCAGCATATTTTTTCCCAATTTGGAAGTGGAACATTTATCCCCAGTGTCAGAACTCATTTATCACAGTTTATAGTAGTAGATCCGAGCAGTATAATCTATGAGGAGCAGCACCTGAGAACACTAAAAATCGATGATGCTTTTGACAGAATTACGATAGACTCCGGGGCAATCATAGTTACTCCGTTCCATAAATTAATTAATCAACTGACGGAAATTTCCAGAGGTAAGAAGAGATACGGCAGCTGTGGCATGGGCATAGGTCAAGCGGTCGAGTATTTCAAAAGATATGGAGATAAAGTACTGCTAGCGGGAGACCTCAAAGATATTGATACTGTAGCGGCCAAACTTAAATTCATCAAAGAAAAAACCGAGAAAATGTTAGCTGACATCATGCCCTCCCTGCCAGATACAGAAGAAGTGCTTGAAAAAATATCTTGGATACAAAATAACGACCTCATCGAAAGGTATATTGAAATAAGCTGTAAAATTTTTGCCTATCGGACGAATATCACTGATCCCAATTACACTAAAGAGATTTTGGATAAAGACGGAACTGTAATTTTCGAAGGCGCCCAAGGTATTCTTCTTGATCCAAAATTTGGTTTTCATCCGCATGTCACAAAAACAGACACTACCTTTGCCAATGCCTTAAAACTTTTGGAAGAAACCGGTTATAACGGCCAGATCAAGCGGGTCGGTGTTTTAAGGGCTTATGCCACCAGACATGGTCCTGGACCGTTACCGACAGAAGATGAAAATTTGACCAGATCGCTGCCCGATAGCCATAATCAGGAAAACCGGTGGCAAGGCAAGTTCCGGGTCGGTTATTTTGATGCAGTGGCTATTCGTTATGCAATGCGAACGATAGGGCACCTAGACGATATTGCCTTGACCAATCTTGATCGTCTAATAGGCGTGAAGCCGCTGAAGGTGTGCACCAGCTATTCTAAAAACCAAAAAGCGGTGTACAAAACTCTAGAAAAATTGAGACATAGAAGAGATTACCAAAGATATGTGGAGTTTTTGACAAGCTTGGGCATCCCCATCTCGATCGTATCCCTTGGTCCTACGGCCGGTGATAAGTTTGAAGTGAATAAAATATCCGAATCTTTTAAAAGTATTTCTTTTATTGATAGCCCTACGACAATGTAGGGCTCTTTATTTTAAGAGGATAACCGGTCAATTAAATCGGTGAAGCCGATTTTTTCTCCTGCTAAAATCATATTAGTAGGTGGATAGGGGATTTTTTTAAGCTTATTTTTCTTTAAAGAATATAGAATGACCCTGTCCTGATATTTATTTTTTATTATATAAGGATTTTTGAATGTTTTTGAACCGTTAACAATTTGAAAACCATTTTGTTCAAGCTTATCACCCCACTCTTTAAAAGAATAAAAACCAAACTCTTCATGCATTTCACTTTCCCAGTTATCGGTATATGTCATTTTACTAATATATTCATAAGCATCTCTCAAACTGACTTTTATCAGGTTTTTATCTTTAACATTAACCAATTCATAATTTATTTTTCTCGGCTTGAAATCTTTTACAAATCTAAAAAATTTTGAATAAGTCGACAACGATTCTATTGGACCCTCGTTTTTACCGTCTTTAGCATCAAGTTCCATATAAATATGATCATTGCCGTTTTCTGGTCCGACTACATCCCGAATAATAATTCTGCCGCCGTGAGCCAGTTGTTTGTATGTATTTTGCAATACTTGATCGATAGTATTACTGCCGATATAAGAGTAAACCTCGTGCAATACTGATGAATAGATAAAATTATTAATTGTGTTTTCTTTGAAATTCTGGTCGGTTATGTTTCTTCTGTAAAAAAACACGAAAGGGTTCTCGTATTCCTGCATCTTGGCGTATTCATAGAATTTTCTAACCGCCTCAATACCAATAATGTCCGACTCCCTGAATTCCTTGGCTATGAGCTGTATAAGTGATCCGGTTGAACAGCCGACATCAACAATCTTACCCTCGGTTATAAATGGCTTTATATCTTGAAATTTAATCGGGGCAACTTTATCCATCCCTAGGGCGTATGTATCGTAATTTCTAGTCTCGGTAATGTCAGCGTCTTCCGTAAGAAGTGAATCTCGAAAAAGCTCAATAATCAAATCGCCAAGATTATACTGGTCGTATATTTCTTGAGTTGCTTCAGAAGCCCACTGCCTCCAAGAAGAGTTTGGATTTTTCCACTGTCCGCCGTCTTTTATTAGCAAATCAATCACTTCGAATGGCCTGAGGGACCTATATTTATCTTCTTTTTCGTCTAGTAACTCGAAAGAATAATTTTTAAAACCTAATTTTTTAAATAGAGAAATGACCGGAAGGGTTGAACAGCCCAACATCGTGTTTTTAGATGTAAGCTCCTTATCGCTTTGGTGGAATATTTGACTGATCAAAAATTGTGCGTATTTATCGGTGATCGAGATATCTTTGATGGGATACATACTTACTCTGCAATTAAGGTCTCTTGAAAATTTATCAATAGCCAACGCCCTTAAATATAAGGGGATTGGATTGCGCCTAGTGTTATCGTGATTTGCCGAAGTAATTGCAAAAATCACCTCATCGATTTTTTGACCGTTAACTCCTTCTTGAATTATTTTTTGGAGATACTGGTTTTGGAATTTGGTCAGCATATGATGCCGACCTGGAAAAAGCAGATACATAATAATAGATTATATCAAATAATACCATCTCTAATCAACCTTTTCTCATAGATTTACTTAAATTAGAATTAGCTGAAATTAAACTTCTGAAAGCTATCCACAGATAACTTGAGGAAGTTTAATGATAGATAATTCTAATTTTAGGAAATATGGTGAGGAAAGGGTTGGTTAGGGATGGTATAAAGTAACTTTTAAAAACAAAAGCCCCGCTTTGATAAGCGAGGCTTGCTCAAGAATGAGCGGCGCTTACCGGACAGCTGTTTGATAGATTGGATGTCTTAGATCTTGGTCAAATCTTTCTTGATCGAACCTTTCTCCAGTAACAGCAGTTGCTCTTTGGATGTTCAACATGCCCGTTTGCAGTGCGGCGGTAGCGCCGGGAGATGGCGTAATATTAAATATACTCGGATCGTTATCTTCTCCAAAAATTTGAGAGATACCGAAAACAATTTCACCGGTTTTTAAATTTACTATTTGAGGCCTTAATCCGCCGATGCCCTTGCCGTATCTTAAATCTTTATAGTGCATGGTCGGAATTATTTTTTGAACTTGGGGTAAGTACAGTCTTTTTCCAAGAAGAGGTAGGTCATAGAACATGTTTTTGAACATATAGGCCAGTCGCTTAGAGGTAAACTCTCTTTCACCCTCCTCGTTTATTCTAGTTGAAACTGCTTGGAGCAGTGCTGCAAATTCTGTCGGGGAATGCGGCGCCACTTTTAGAAAATCTACGAAGGTTTTACTGTTTCGCCTTTCAAGGAAGGGGATGAACTTAGCAGTGGGACCGAATCGTGTTATTAATAGATTGTGAAACGGCGGATCGCCGTGAGGAGCAGCAAACGGGATAACAGGATCCTGCATGGTATAAACCTTATTCTCTAAGACCCGAGGGCTTAACCAGAAACTGCCAGCAATAGGAAGAAGAGTTAAGTCCTTGCCGTAGCCAAGAGATTTGGCCAGAAGTAAGCTGTGGGCGCCGGCTGTTACTATCGCAAATCGGACTTCGACGGTACCTTTGTTAGTTACTACTTCATAACCAAAATCTGTTCTATGGAAGCTTTCAACCGTAGTTCCTAAACTAACTTCGAATCTCTTCCCGGTTTTTCTGGCGCTCTCAATAAACGAAGCCGTCAGGCCCTCATAATTCATAATCCGGCCGTCTTCACTACGAAGGGCTAAAATATTTTTATGACCCCTGCCTTCAACAACTTTGGGTTCTAATCTGCCGATCTCGTCATGGCCAATCAATCTTAATCCGGGATACATATGGTGAATTTTCCAATATCTTTTTTCGAGGTCTATCATTTCTTGCTTGCCAACTGCTAGTAATGTTTTAGGCCGGACTTCAAAGAAATCTCCCCCCACCATTTTGCCATAGTTTGCAGTTAAGGTGGCGGCATCCAAAACCTTTATTGATTCTTCCAGGGACATATTTGATTCGATGTCCCCGAAATGAAGAGTCTGGGCGCTTTGATCTATTGCTGAATTAAGGGGCGCCAGTCTGTCATATTTTTCACACAGAATACCGGATTGCAAAGTAGAATAGGCCATGCCAGCGAATGCACTGGCTCCGCCAACTACTCCTCCTCCAAAAACCCCAAAATCGAATCTGCCTAACCTTTTCAAGGTACACCTCCTCCAAATGCTTGTTTATATATTACAATAATTTTACAAATTTGTCCACCCCGTTAGAAGTCCGCATAATCAATGATCCTCACTTAAAGAGCGATGCGGCAGGCGCTTCTAAGAGGGGCGTCTTACTTCTAGCGGGGTCCAATAAAAAAACCGCCATTTCTGGCGGGTTAGTTGCTGGCGATCTTTTTGTAAGCAAGAGCCGTTTCAGCTAAGTGTTGGGCTCTTCGCTTGTCGTATTCTACTCCCAGCCCATCTCTGGCTACAAATTCGGCAAGAAGGTCATGCAATTCTCGGAAAAACTGCTTATTCTGTTCATATTCCTCGTTGAGTTTTGTTCTCGGGAACTCGTTTCCTTCTTTTTGTCTTATTTTTCTGAATCGGGCTTCCAGCTCCTCGAACTGTTTTTCGTCAACAACGCCCAGGAGACCCCAGGCCCAATGCCATAACATGACCTGGCCGAATCGGCTGATCAGCTTGTCGAGCAATTCAATATCCTGTTGTTCGAGAGGTCTCTTTGTCTTTGTGTTTTTCAAGGTACGTATCTCCTTCTGAGTTTATCCCATTTTATCACTATATTGACTTTCTGTCAAATTCTGCTAAACTATTTAACAGGTTCCTAAACAACTCAATAGGCAAAGAGGTGGGGCGTGAGTCTGATTACCAGAAGCGGAAGTCTGCCCAAAGGTTTTGTTCTGGCTAAGCCGATAGCTCAAGAGAGCTACGATGAATCAATCGTCTATGGATTAGAAAGTCACAGAAGGCTGAAAATTACCAGAAAAAGAGATGGCTGGAAGATGCTGGCTCATTTTGATAGTAGGAATAAGATCCATCTTTATACTGACGGAGTGAACGAAATTGACTCAAGATTCGACCATATTAAGGAGGAGCTTAAGAGTTTGAAGATACCCAAGAATACCCTTCTGGTAGGCGAAGCGATAGTAGATATTGATGATAACGACGATATTGGCAAGGTTATAAGTATATTCCATTCCAATGAAGAAAAATCACTTTTTCTGCAAAAAGCTTACGGTCGGATCCATTTCATGCTTTTTGCCGGAATTTCACTAAGCGACAGTTCGAAATCAGTTTGGCCGTTCGGCTTGTCAGCTTCGTATTATCTTCATAATCCGTGCAAAGGTTTGCAGTATGTATTTATTGTTCCAACGCTTTCTATGACCTTTGATGAAGCCAAGAAAATGGTTGTTGAAAAAGGCTGGGAAGGTCTCGTTCTCTATGACAAAGATTATCAATTAACCTATCGTACTGACGGCAAGAGTCCGAAAAGACCGGAGGGCTGTTACAAGTGGAAGCCGATCTTGGAGGATGATTTCATTGTCAGATTGAGACTCCTTAGGTCTGGTACCGATGTTCTGAAAGAAGTGGTGATTAGACAGATTGATCCTGCTACTGGCAAAGAATTTATCTGCGGTAAGCTCGGTTCGTTCACCAATCAGATGCGCCAAGAGTTAGCAGAAGTTAAGCTACCATTCGTTGTTCAGGCCCGATTTGATATGAGGTTTCCAAAATCAGGCAAAATCAGAAATGCCAGGTTTTTGAGAGTTAGGGATGATAAGCCTGTTGACCAGTGCATGTCCCCGAAGAGTTATCCTGAAGCTGATTATCCAAAAGTATTTGTTATGGGACATTGCGGAAAGTGCGAAATGACTGTAGATTTTTATCAAGACGGAGGTGGCTGGGAATGCGAGAGATGCGGCCATTGGGTTGAGGAAGTGACCGATATTAGAGAAGATTAATAACAAAAAACCGAGTCAGACTCGGTTGACCAAGTTAGACTTGGTCTTTTTTATTTTTTTCAATTTTGGCGACCTTAGTTCTATATTGGCAGTATCCGCAATCTTTACTTGGGGCAGGTAGACCTTTTTGCATTAGACAGGCCTTGAGAGCTATTAAAGTGGGGTCTATCCAAGCATGATCGCCTGTATGGGGAATGACCTCATCTTTAAATTTTAAACAGTTATCGTCAAAACTATCTTGTTCTTTATCCGTGTTAATGCGGACGAAATAGCTTTTATTGGAAACCGGATAAGTTAGGCCTTGCTGAGTCAATAGCCAGGAATATAGTTCGACTTGTCTTTTATTTTCTTCCCAGAAGTAAGATTCCTCTATTGGTTTGTTTGAATGAGTTGCTTTGATGTCAACAACTGACAGATTGACGTTATCAACCAGCCAGATATCATCGGGAGCGCCGAAAATTATGAGGTTTGTTGGTGTATGAAGATATTCCAGGCCAACATTATTAAATACATCCAGCCATTGCTTTATATTAGGGTGATTGAACGGTATGGCATTGACTCCGAATTTTTGGGTTCGTGGATTTATTTTTTGTTGCGAACGGAGAACATCAGCATCTTTTTTGAGCAGAGTATCTATTCTGATATTTAATCCGAACGGGGGACCGCCAGGAACTTTAGCGCCATGGCGCTGATTTACATAGAAACAGAAGGGACATCTTAGAAATAAATCTATTTTTGTCCGGCTGACCCGGAATGGTTTATCGGATGCAGGGTCAAAGAGCGGTGATTCACGTCTTTTATTAGTATTTGACAAGACTTATTCCTCCAACATCGCCAAGAAATCTTTTCCACTCATTGTTTTAATTCCTAAGCTTTTTGCTTTTTGGAGTTTTGAACCCGGGTCCTGGCCGACAATTAAAAGGTCGGTGTTTTTAGAAACTGTTTTTGATACTTTTCCGCCGGCATTTCTGACTTTTTCTTCTGCCTCATCGCGGGTGGTGTAGGGAAGGGAACCGGTGATGACAACGGTTTTACTTTCCAAAACTCCGGGCTTTTCCTCTTCCCAAACAAGGTGTCCCTTCAGGTATTTTATTCCGCCCTTACCGTCAAAGCGGTAACCCCAGAATGAACCGGCATTGTCGCCCTCGAGACTTCCAAAACAGATATCGCCTTCCACCTCATATCTTTTGAGTATTTGGATTACTTTGTCGTTACCAGCCAGGTAATCCATGTGCTCCTTATGGTCCGGATTGAATTCCAAGAGACCAGTTTTTTTATCAGCTACATAATCAATATCATCCCAAATTTCTCCTTCGTAACCCTGTGTCTCGTCAAATAGGTCATGGATACATTCATTTGGAAGATGAACAGTGTTTACCAGACATTCAATTGACCACATTGCCTACTCCTTTAGTTATCAAACAGCCTGGGGAATATTAACATTTCGGAGGGATTAAAGTCAAAAGAATGAGGGATTAATCGCTGCTAATAATTCTAGAGGTTTCAATTTTATACTCATGACAATAAATTAAAACATTCTCACATTCTTGAGAATGTGAGAATGTTTTCAGAAGAATTTTTTTAGTTCAGCTGGTTTGCGGGAGATAAATTGATAAAGCCGGGCCGGGCGCTGACGGTTGCCGGTCAGGACTTTTTTAGTCGGTTTGATCAGGCCAAGAAATTCAAACTTCTTGCGGAAATTACGCTTGTCTAGTTTACGGCCCAATATTGCCTCATAAGTTTTTTGAAGCTGATTGAACGGGAAGAAATTAGGAAGAAGCGAGAAGACGACATTCGTATATTCAAGTTTAGCTTGCAGTCTTTTTTGGGCGTATCGAATTATGTCTTTATGATCAAATGCAAGCGGCGGTAGCTTTTTAACTGAAAAAAATGTGGGTGTCTGGACATTTTTCCCGGATTTGATTTTTATCTTTTGATCGGGAACTAGGGCAAAATAAGTAATACTAACAATACGTCCTCGGGGATCGCGTTGGAGACCGTCGAATGTAAATAGTTGTTCAATATAAACGTTGGTAATGCCAGCTTTTTCCTTAAGGATCCTTTTAGCTGTATCTTGAGTTGTTGCTTTGTCGTGTAAAAATCCGCCGGGTAAAGCCCAGGAATTTTGGAAGGGTTTATGGTCGCGTTTGATAAGGAGAACCTGCAGCTCATCATTATTGATGGTGAAGATAACTATATCGGTGGCGATGACGGGGGATTTAGGGGTTGACATATATTAGTGTTTATAATACACTAAGTATATCATAATGGCTATAAATAAGCAATCCTTAACCTATCATATCTTTTATCACTCATCTAACGGGCGAGCTGTTGCCTGGGTAGCAAGAATAAACTCTTTTATAAAAAAACGCTTTTCTAGTTTAGCTGCCAATTCTAAAAAGCCTGATGTCGTTATTGTTCTTGGCGGTGATGGAACTATTTTAGAAGCAGCCAGAAAGTACCACGAGATTGGATCTATAATCTTGGGACTTAATCTTGGAAATGTAGGGTTCCTTGCTTCGGCTAGGAATGAAAAAGATTTTTTAAAAACGGTCGCTAATTTTTTAAAAGGAAAATACGGCATTGTAGAACGGATGATGTTGTCGGCTCAAGTCAAGAGAAAGGACAAAGTCGTTTTTACGGCCGAGGCGTTGAACGAGGTAGTTATAAAAAATCCTCTAGGAATGGTTGAGCTTGAGGCAAAAGTAGCCGGCCATTCGGTAAAACACACCCGGGGCACGGGGATACTCGTTGCCACTGCGACCGGTTCAACGGCTTATAACTTATCGGCTCATGGGCCGATAGTTATGCCCGATATCAAGTGTTTTATAATTACCGAATTGTTGGGCCATAGCATCCCTTCGCCAAGCGTTGTGGTTAAATATAATAATCTGGTCAGTGTTAAAGTTCTAAGCTATAGAAAAACCGGAACGATGTCGCTTTCCAATAATAATCAAAAGATAGATGCCATTTTAATAGCCGACGGCGATTCAATATTTCCGCTCGAAGAAAAAGACGAGATTATAATTCAAAGTTCTCCTCACTTGGTTAAATTCGCCGAGTTTGAAAAAAA
>CAYTBY010000020.1:0-21620 GCA_964436165.1 uncultured Candidatus Saccharibacteria bacterium | reverse complement strand
GTGGGCGTGGGAGGGATCGAGCCTCCGACCCCGGTATTATAAGTACCGTGCTCTACCACTGAGCTACACGCCCAAGATTCATGCTAAATTCTACCTATTTTTAAGGTCTCAGTCAACGTAAGAATTAAGAGGGGTGGCGCGACTGGGGACCCCATGGGAACGGAAATTTATTGAGTACCCATGGGGTGGCAAGGCGAAGGTTCACAGGAGGAACTTCCTGGGAATCGCCTCAGGAGCGACAGGACCCCGTCGGAGATTATTTTACCAAAGCGTAGTATTCTTTTTGTTCCAGCACCTCTTTTTCGATAAGCTCCTTGGCAATTTTCACTAGGGTATCCATCTTTTTGGTTATTACTTCTTGTGATTTTTTGAGGGCTTTTGAAATGAATTGGGAGATTTCTTTATCAATGGCAAAAGCGGTGTTCTCGGAATAACTTTTTTCTCCGGACATTTCTTTGCCAAGGAAGATCAATTCCTCGCCTTGTTTGTAGACAATCGGGCCGAGCTTGTCTGACATTCCATATTGAGTAACCATCTTACGGGCAAGTTCGGAAGCGACCTTCAAATCATTCGAGGCACCAGTGGTAAGTTCCTTGAAGACAAGTTTTTCGGCCGTATATCCGCCGAGAAGAACAGCAAGCTCTGACTCAAATTCAGAACGGGAGCGGAGATGCTTATCTTCGGTTGGGAGTTTCAAGGTATATCCGCCGGCTCGGCCTCGGGAAATTATTGAGACTTTATGAACCGGATCAGTGTGGGGCATAAAAGTTGCAACCAGGGCATGGCCGGCTTCATGATAGGCGGCTATTTCTTTTTCTTTCTTTGAAAAAACATGTGAGCGTCTTTCGGGACCGAGCATTACTTTCTCGATTGCCTGAAGAAGATTTTCCTGGCTTATCTCTTTCTGGTTTTTTCTTGCGGCCAGTATCGCGGCCTCATTTATCAGATTTGCCAAGTCAGCGCCCGAAAAACCAGGCGTTCTTTCGGCCACAACTTTTATGTTTACGGCTTTGGCTAGGGGCTTATCGAGAGAGTGAATTTTTAGTATCGCCTCCCGGTCTTTCATTGACGGATCCTCGAGAATTATTCTTCGGTCAAACCGACCCGGCCGTAAAAGAGCGGGATCAAGAATGTCGGGCCGGTTGGTGGCGGCCATAATAATAACTGCATCGTTGGTATCGAAACCATCTAGTTCAACAAGTATTTGGTTGAGGGTTTGTTCTCTTTCGTCATGGCCTCCGCCTAGTCCGGCGCCTCGATGACGGCCGACAGCGTCAATCTCGTCAATGAAAATTATTGAAGGCGCAGTTTTCTTTGCCATTTCAAAAGTATCTCTTACTCTGTTTGCGCCAACACCGACGAACATCTCAACGAATTCAGAGCCGGAGACAAAGTAGAAGGGGACGTTAGCCTCGTTGGCGACAGCCTTAGCGAGCATTGTTTTACCTGTGCCGGGAGTACCGACAAGAAGAATACCCCGCGGAATACGGGCTCCAAGCTTATGAAATTTTTTCGGTTCACGGAGAAATTCGACTACTTCCGATATCTCCTCTTTTGCCTCAATCAGTCCAGCCACATCTTTGAACATTATTTTTTTACCGTTAGCGAGTCCGGCTAAGCGGGCTCTTGTTTTGCCAAAACTGAACGCTTGCATTGAACCCTTCTGGGCCTGGCGGAACATAAACCAGAAGATTAGGACTATTAATATGAAGGGCAAAATAGCCGGTAAAAGATTTGAGAGAAGCACGACCATGCCCGACGGTTCTTTTATCTCGATAGCTGTTTTGGCGAGCTTAGTTTGCTCAGCGCCAAGGTTGACTAAGGTTTCAAAAACGGAAATACCAGGCTCTTTTTTAGCCAGAATATCTTTGTCGTCAGCGAGCTTAATTTCCAGCGTCTCTCCCTTAACGGCGATTTGTTTTACCTCCTCGTTGTTTATTTTAGCCACCAGTTCCGACAGGGAGATAGTCTGTTTCTCGTTCTGGGATGACTCAAAAAGAACGACCATAAAAGTCGCGGCTAGTAAAACCGCGGAGACAATTAGTATATATTTAGCGAAGATTTTCATCCCCACACCACAACAAGAATAGTTAGCAACGCTTTGAAAGAGTAGCCAACCGTCCGAAGTCATGGATTATAAATTGGTAGTGATTCCCCACTCGATTCGCTGAAAGCAAATTCTTGTTTGGTGTGGGGATTCATTACAATACGTTATTATAGCTTAAATTGTATTGATTATCAAGCTGATTGACTGCTTGGTCCTTATTCCCGAAGTAATTTAATAGCCCCGCTCTTTCTCACAACTCGTAGAAAGAGCGGGGCCTTGTTTGTTATTTTTTTCCTTTCACTGCCATAGTGCGGTTGGCGACAGGTGGTTGTGGCGGAAATTTTCCAACCATCTCCACGAGTTCTCCTGTCGTAAGCCTTGTCGCTCTGGTCCCGCGATTTCGCAGACCCCCATTTACAATCCAGCCTCGGACTTCGAACCATTTTTCCGGCTCTTGTCGAGCCAGAGCTCTGGCCAAGCGGCCAGTATTGAGGCCATGGGTTGCAATAAGTGCGTGGCCAGTCAAGGAGTCTTTGGCAACAATGATATCGCACTTGCATAGAGCCGCGCGGTTAATGAATGGGTCTCCACTTTCAAGGACGAGGCCACTCAGTTGGCCGATTCTAAGGCTAGTCGGCGTTAATGAGGCAAGTTGCCTCTCGCCTTCGGCGATGGCACTCCTGACTTCCTGATGGGCCGTTATCCAGTACTCTGTTCGTTCTCTGATTTCTTCAACCGGGATCCCAATGCGCCACATATCACGCAGGTAGCGCAAGGTGGTGAAGTGATTGAATGCGAAATCGCCTTTTGGTCTGGCTAACCTGAATTTTTCGATCAAATCAGGAAACTCGGTGTATAGTCCGTCGGTCTCTCGAGATAAGTCTTGTTCGCCGTCTTTGTATCTAAGCCAGGTGTAAATAACATGGCTCATTCTTGCAACAACGTCTTCGGGACTAGAGCCATAGGCCTGTATTTCGTACAGTTTACGCAAGGCCCAAGGGGTGGACATTGCATCAACATACTTATTCAAAAGCCCAGATTCGTTGTCTTGGTTGGCGAGGTCAACCAGTTCAGCCTCACTCCCAGTCAACTCAACGCTGTATTCTTTGGCAACAACCTCTGTTGCTGAACGGCACTTCCTGACTTTGTACTGGTTTCTGCCCAGGTCAATAGCGAATATCCCCGCCGCTTCAAGGTCGTCTATCTCTGTATCCGGTAAATTAAGGAAGTTCGCGAATGAATGAACTCCAAGTTCAGCGTTCAGAAATCTCTCGAGCAGAACTTTCGCCGATATCTCGTCAAATCCGGGATGAGTGATCATGGCTACGTCGGTATAAGCACTTGAAATCTTGTCAGCTTCAATGTCAGGATTTAACCTTTGTTCAGCCGGAGTCGTCTCTGTCATTCTGGCCTCTTTTCTTGTTTTTGGGATGGAAAAGGACTTTCGGTAATTATACCACGGAACTATAAAAAAATCAACCCCCACACCAGAACAATATTTTTGTTTGGCGTGGGGGTTCTTCTCTCGAGCGGGCGCCCGAGAGGACTATTCGGCTGACTTAGGCTTCTTGGTAGCAGAGTTGAGGTGGTTGGGAACGGTTTCGCCGTTCCTGGTTACCGCTGTCCACATGCCTTTGGACACGGTTCGGGTCCACTTCGGAAGGTCTGCGACTGGATACGCATTCTGCTCTTCGGCGAGCAGATTTTCGGCTACACCCGGTGAGGTGTAGGAGTAGTGTATCTTCTCTCCTCGTCTCTCGACGATGCATCCGCCATACGCCCACTTAGGAGCATCGGTCCTGTCCTTCAGGTTTCGGGTCTGATCCCATCGGAATCCGCCGGCGTACATGCCGTCGACGCCGTTGAGGCCGAAAACGTTTCCGAGGTTTTCCTTCGTGATGAAGGTTACCTCGGGGTATTTGCTGGCAGCTCGACGGAGCTCCCAGTCACGTTCGAACTCGCGGTTGTTGGCCGCTTTGGCCAGCCACCGTTTGTCCGTGGACAGAGTCGACAGCGGTGTTGGCACCATGTACTTCCCAAAGAAGTCCTCGTCGATCTCCTTGAGATCACATGCCGCCTCGCCGATTTGGAACTGCTTTCCGTCACTCACCAGGTGGTAGGTGACGTGAGAAGGCCGCTGCCTGCCTTCGGGTATCCACTCGCTGTTGTCGATCCAACGCCCCGGCTTGCCGCCAAAACAGAAATCATTGAATGTCTGTGCGTCTGGGTAGTTCTCGACGGTGGCGAGGGCGTTGGCCTTATCCCGACGATCGGCCGACTCGGTGTCCTTGACCAACTGACGCTGAAGTGATTCGCGCAGGAAGATCGGCTGGATCTTATCCAGATCCGAGGGAACGACGACGCTACCCCTCTCACGATGGCCGTTCTTCGTCCGATCGTAGGAGTAGAACACCCTCTCGGCCAAACCGACTCGGCTGGCCTTGGTGACAGTCGGCTTGCCGTCCTGTCTTTCGACGAACACCTCACCCATGAAGTACTCGGCGCCCGTTCTGTCACCAGCTTCATTCTTGTTTTTTCCGAAAACAGGAACAAAGGCGCGGTGGCCTTCACCAGACCGAAGCCGGGTAAAGGAGACACGGCCGCTCTTTCTCTTCTCTGCTTCAAGTGGAGACTCGCCTCCATCCTTGGGCTTGCGGTCGCTCAAGAGGTACGCCTTTACGCGGTCGGCTCTCTCCTGATTTTTCTCTTCTCGCAGCACTTTGATAGCTACGAAGAAGTCTTCCACTCGACCTTCAAGCTGCTGAAGGACAGAGTCTTCCACGGCGGCAACGTAGTCGCCGCCACTTACCTTGAGGGTACCGGTCAGGACGGCGTTTCCGAGCATCTTTCGAACCGCCTCCTCGTCGTAGTTGGCTGGATCAAGCTGTTTGAAGGCTTGAATGTCGCTTCGAGCCGAAGCCCGAAGTGCTTCCCGCTGTGCTACTGCTGTGATGATGAAGGGGTTCTCGGCTGTCAGCGCCGTCAACTCTTCCTCACAGGCTCTGACTTTGGCCTCGAGATCTGCTCGAGCCATGTTCACCTGTTCAACGGGAATCATGGCCGAACCCTTTGCCTTAAGTGGTTCAAGCTTGCGCTCGTAACCGCGCTGCTCTTCGTTGATCTCGACATAGTCTGTTATAACAGACTCGCCGATGACTACCGCGGCAGCGCCTCGGTTTTCTTGGCGGGCCATGCGTCGGGCGTGAACATCGGCGTTGGATAGCCGAGGAACCTCTCCGACCACCGGTGTTCCTCTTCCTGTCGGTTTGGTTGCGGATTCCTTGATCCCTACCTCTTTCGCGTTTGCGAAGGCGTTTTCCATTGTAGGATTCATCTCTCTCTCCTTGAGGTTGACCAGCTTGGCTGGTAAAAACGAGTTTTACGTGACGGGTGACGGGTTGATGATACGGTCTGTGTGCGGCGGCTTTGCCTCCTTTTAAAGCTGCCGGAATAAAGTTAAGGAGCTACTATCAATTAACATTATATCAAAACATCTATAAAAAGTCAAGACCCCCACTTTTTTGCTACAAAAAAGTGGGGGTATAAGGTGACGGTCTTAATTAATTTAAAACTGTATTGTTTTTAGGTGGCCGCCTCTCTCAATGCGGGGAGCGGGCATGTTCAGTTCGGCGTATCTTCCCAGAAGAGCTTCTGGGTAAGCCGTAAAAGCTTGCTCATCACCGTGGTGGCAAATGAGAATTTCTGGTTTTGCAAGTACTGATCTCTGCACCAGTCTTTCTTGTTTATCGTGGGAAGTGAAATCAAAGTGGCAGACTTCACATCTTACGTTGACTGGTGTCGGTACCAAGCGGTGTCGGAGATTGTTCCAGACATCAAGGACAACGGTATGGCCCCTCGTCATGTCATATATCTGTTTAGAGATGGAATCTGGGAAAAGATATCCGGGGAAGATAACCGCGTTATTTTTTCCCGACAAAATGATGTTAGCGGCACTTACAGAATGTCCGCCCTGAAGCGTTCCGGACGGAGCAATGTAGGGATGAAAGCCCATCTCTCCATTAAATAGAGCGGCCCTTTGTTCTTTGGCTATTCTGGCATTTTCCTTGCCCGCGCCTTCATTGGCAAAGATAAGCTTACCGGACTTGAGTAATTGATCAACAACTTCACTGCCGAGTTCGATTCTCATCATTGTTCGGCCGGAGCCATCAACGAACGGTACATAACCCAGCTGGATACAGGCCAAGGCCATCTTTGAACATCGGTTTTTGCTGAAGGCGGCAATAAGGGCAAGGCCGTTTTTAGCCGATACCTCTTTTAGTTTTTTTCCAAGCTGGACCAGGATTTCTTCCGGGGTTTCGGTCATTGGCTTGGCGCCGTTGGTCATCTCGGTAATCATTACCAGGCCGGGCCGGTCAAAGAAATCTCCGCAAAATGATTTGTCGGGTAACATTACGCCCTTGATAAATATCTGATCATGACTGCAAACATCGCCGGTGACTAGGTAAGGTCGACCCAACGGGTCAGTAATGAATGACATCATTGCTCCAATATCGTGGCCGGAATCAGGAAAACCAATCCTACATTCCGCCCAGCTCTTGCCGAGAACTTTCTCGGTATCTAGCCAAGAGGGAAGGTCAACAGCAATCAGGTTGGGATTGGAAAGAAAATTTAGACGATCTTGCTCGGTAAAAAGGGGCTCACCCAGACTAATACCAAGACGTGAAGCGGTAGATATTTCTCCCTCCATGATGTGTAAAGAATCTGCAAGCATATAGGCAATAGCCGCGAGAGCTGATTTAGAAACGATTATTTTGGTTTCAGGATGATGTCTGGTAAATCTGGCAATGGCTCCAAAGTGATCCAAGTGGGCGTGAGTAATGATTATCAGATCGATGGGGGTACCAATTAGAAAGTTGCCCGCCGGAACTCCTTGAATTTGAAACTCTCCCTTTCTGGATATTGCTACTCCGAAATCAATGAGTATGGTCTTGCCGCAAATTCTTAGGAGATGGCAGGTGGCACCAATGCCGGTTACTTCTCCTAATTGACAGTAGAATCTTCCGATTCGATCCGAGAGCCATTCAAACACAGCTTTCCTCCCCTATGCTTGTGTTATTAGTAGTTGGTAAGGTACTACCAGAAAAACCTGGTTATGAGATATTCTAGATATTCTCAGGCCTTTCTGCTGGTACCCACCACGATCTCTATATAATACACGATATTGTATAGAGAGTCAATACTTGACTAAAATAGTATAATATTGTAAGATGCAAACAAGAAGGGAGTCCTTTGCCATGACCTATGAAGTAGGTAAAATATACCCCGAATTAGTAAACAAGGAGTTAGACAAACTAGACGAGTCGGATCAGCTCGAATCACCACTTGAGCTACCAGTTTCAGATACTGGCAAAACCAATACCACCGTTCAGCTTCTGGGGGAAGCTCCAGATCGTCACGCAGTAGTTAAGTTTCTCCAGGTGCATAATCGGCTAGAAACGTTAGTTCTCGGAGCTCCCATTATTCCTATGTATGGAAGAAGAGCCAAACCGCCCGGGCTTGGTAATCCTGGTGGCGGGATGGAGCCAAACGAACTAGAGCTGTTCAAAAAAAATGAGCCTGAGTGGTATAAGTACTACGATTCGCTCGGTACCCTGACACCAGAAGATTTGAAGATAATCGGCTGTGCTATGCGTGAATCAAAAGACGAAAGCGGCTTCTGTGATTTAGAGATTGTTTTGGACGAAGATACCAAGAAACTAATTATTCTTACCGACTACCATTACCGGGAGGGCCATCGAGTTTTAACAGTGTGGGGAAAGTATAGTTCATACCAAAGCCGCCCGATTAAGGAATCAGACGAAATTGACTATGCTGACTGGGTTGACTTCAGCCTTCCGATGATAGAGGTATATGAACGGTTGCGGAGAAAACTTCCGGGATGGCCGGTCTATCCTTACTGGTCGCACCTGCGACGTATTCTTTCTTCGATTCGGGTGATTGAACGTTACCACCGTAATCTAGAGGGAAGAGCCAACCAGATTGGAAGGTTGATTCACCCTGCATATCGAACAGTTTTTCCGGTTGGCAAAGGAGACTCAAGATTTCCAGCCAACGGATATCTGATCTCGCCCTATGACTGGTACCACATGTTTGACATAATGCTTGAGAAGGGGATTGAAGGCCTGAGTAACGATGTTTTGCTCTCGGAATTTAACGGAAGGTCTAAGACAAAAATTCTGGTCTATGATTTTGAGGGCAAGCCTCATGTAGAAGCAAGAAAAGAAGATCTGAACTTAAAAGGCAAGATAGAGTTAGCGAAAGAACAACGAGAAACTGTTAGTATAGATATGGCTGGCTCTGAAGATTATACCGGAATACCGTCTTCTGCTGAAATGATTGCCAAAGAAGACCAGGAGTACGCCAAGTGGCTTGAGACTGAACTTGGTCTTGGGCACTGATTCTAGTCGAAACGTTGGCTAGCCGACAGATATTCTCTGTCGGCTTTTTTATTCTGGTTTATCGGGGGTCAAGGTCATCTTATGTTCTTTGGTATCAATCGAGACAATGGCCATGTCGTACTCCTTGCCGACTTCGAATATTTCAGAAGGGGATTTGCCGCCAAGTTCTGAGGCTGGTAGGATCCCGATAAGCTCGCCTGGTATTTCGACGAAGATGCCGTTCTGGCGGATCTTGAGAATCTTGCCCTTTACTTTCTGGCCGGCCTGGTATTTTTCATCGGCCCTGAGCCAGGGGTCGTCTTTGAGGGCCTTCAATGAAAGAAATACTCTGCCTGTGGTCAAGTCGAGGTTTATTATCTTAGCTTTTATTTTTTCTCCGATATGAAGAACGTCTTTGGGGTTATCGATGAATTTCCAGTCGATTTCCGAGGAATGGATGAGGGCGTCGAGAGAATCACTCATTTTTACAAAAGCTCCGAAATCAGTTACTTCGGTTATCTCACCGTCAACCGTATCGCCGACTTTTAGTTTTGCCAGTTCTTCTTTGGCCACCCCTTCTTTTATGGCTCGCTCGGAAACAATGAGCTTATTTTCGGCTTCTGAAAAATCTATTATTTTAACGGTGAACGATTGGCCTTTGAATTTTTGAAGGGCCTGGACGATCTTAGTTGTATCTCCACCCTCAACTTTTGGATAATGTTCGCCGGACAACTGAGAGAGGGGAAGGAAGCCCTGAACCCCGCTTACTTCAATGATAAGGCCACCTTTGTTTATATTAATGATAGGGGCCTGGACCAGTTCTCCTTTTTCCATCTTTTCTCTTATGTCTTCCCAGGCAGTGGTTAATTGGGCGGCTTTCAGTGATAGTTCACGGTAACCCTCGTCGTTTTCAAGCTCAAGCAACATTGACGAGACTTTATCTCCTTTTTTGAGAGCTTTAGTTCTTTCCGGGTTATCATAATAGTGGCCAGGGTAGACGATGCCGATGCCGATAGAGCCCAGATCGATTATAATACTTGCCTTAGATACGTTTATGATTTCGCCGCTAAGTATTTGTCCCGTTTTGGGAAGGCCAAAATCCTCCTTAGTCAGAAGGTCTTTCATTGATTTTACTTGAGGTATTGGAATTGTAGCGGTAGTCATAATTGTTTTAAAAGTTTACACCATAGCAGTATAAATTGCAAGCTTGAATTTTAAATTATTTTTTGGTATTATATACCCATCATGACGATAAATTGGTTTGGACAATCGTGCTTTAGGATAGAGTCTAAAGAGGGGAGTATTTTGATTGATCCTTTCAGTAAAGATATCGGCCTTAAGCCGCCCAGAATAAAAGACGACCTTGTCCTCGTAACCCATCATCATTTTGACCATGATAATATTTCCGAGGCTAATCCGGAGGCATTTATAATTGACGGGCCGGGTGAATATGAAAAACAGGGCATTTCGGTGAGGGGAATTAAGTCATACCATGATAAGTCCGAAGGCAAAGAGCGTGGACTTAATACTATATATATAATAAAAGCAGAAGACATGACCATTTGTCATATGGGCGATTATGGCCAGGCCAAATTCGAAGAGCATCAACTGGAAGAGATCGGGGATATCGATATATTGATGGTTCCGGTGGGCGGGGTTTATACGATAGATTATAAAGAAGCGGCTGACGTTGTCAGGCAGGTAGAGCCGAAGATAATAATCCCCATGCACTACAAGCTGAAAGATTTAAAAATTGATATAGCTGGGCTGGAAAAGTTCCTCAAAGAAATTGGACTGACGCCTGAGAAAAATGATAAACTTAGGATAGCTAAGAAGAATTTACCGGTTGAAGAGATGAAATTAATTTTGTTTCAAAATTAACAAAACGCAAATCAACGAATGTGTACGAATGCCGCAAATAGCGGACTCAATTCGTGGCATTCGCATGAATTTGTAGATTCGTGTTACATGTCTTTTCTCAACGATATCCGCAAACAACCCAAGCACGTCAGAGAAATTATGTTTGCTTTTTGTGTTGTCATAACCGTTTCTCTTGTTGGTCTGGTCTGGTTCAGGTCTTTCGAGGAAGATCTGTTTGTTTTGCTTAATCCCGAGCCGGAAAAACAGGAGAAGTTTTATGCCGAAAGAGAACAGAGAACGCCCCTGGTTTATGCTAGCGTGACCAGGGCTCTCGGCAACATGAGGGCAACTATTTACAATGCTTTCGGATTTTTTGATAACTATGTTTCTGAAAAAGCCGCCGAGGTAGAAGAAGAGTACAAGGGCGAGGTTAATTTATTGCCATTGTCGGGGGATAAATAGATGTAATGCAAATCTACAAATACACGCGAATGCTACGAATAACCATTTGCGGCATTCGTACACATTCGTAGATTTGCGTTATTTTTTATGGACAAAATCAACGTACAAAAAAGGGAAATAGTGGAGGAGATGCAGAAGTCATATCTCGAATATGCAATGAGCGTTATTGTTGCGCGCGCTTTACCGGATGTTCGAGACGGTTTAAAACCGGTTCACCGGAGAATTTTATACTCAATGCACGAGATGGGCTTGCGGCCGGGAGCAAAATATCAGAAGTCGGCTAAAGTAACTGGATTTTGCATGGGAAATTTTCATCCTCACGGCGACATGGCAATCTACGATTCTATCGTGCGAATGGCGCAGGATTTCTCTCTGCGTTATCCGCTTGTTGACGGTCTCGGAAATTGGGGTTCGATCGACGGTGACGGAGCGGCAGCCCAAAGATATACTGAGTGTCGTATGGCAAAAATAACAGAAGAGTTGTTATCTGATATAGATAAAGAGACTGTGAATTTTCAAGATAACTACGATGGATCAGTTCAGGAACCGACAGTCCTGCCTTCAAAAATTCCTAACCTGCTGATTAATGGCTCGATGGGCATTGCTGTGGGTATGGCTACCAATATTCCGCCCCACAATCTTAGTGAGGTTATCGATGCTTCGGTTTATTTAATAGAAAATAAAGACGCAGATACATCCGACCTGACCCAATTTGTAAAAGGTCCTGATTTTCCGACTGGAGGAGTTATATATAATGAAAGGGATATTTTAAATGCTTACGCCACCGGCCGGGGGCCGGTTATAATCCGGGGCGTGGCCGAAATAGTTGAGGGCAAGTCCGCCAGAGGCGGAGGTTTTCAGATAATTATTACCGAAATACCGTATCAGGTTAATAAGGCCGAACTGATAATTCATATTGCCAATCTTGTAAAAGATAAGAAAATAGATGGCATCAGGGATTTAAGAGATGAGTCGGATAAGGACGGATTAAGAATTGCCGTTGATCTTAAGCAGGATGCTTTTCCAAGAAAAGTCTTAAACCAGCTTTTTAAATACACCGAGCTTCAAAAAGCGTTCCACTTTAATATTCTAGGTCTGGTTGACGGGATTCAGCCGCAAATATTGGGGTTAAAATCTTTACTTGAAAAATTCATAGAACACCGCAAAGAAATAGTTACCCGTCGGTCTAAATATGAACTTCAGAGAGCCAAAGACAGGGCTCATATTTTGGAAGGATTAAAAAAGGCTCTTGATCATATCGATGCCATCATCAAGGTTATCAAATCATCGTCTTCACGCGATGACGCCTTCAATAATTTAGTAAAGAAATTTAAGTTTTCGGATAAACAAGCTGTGGCGATATTAGAAATGAAGCTTCAGGCATTGGCTGGTCTTGAACAAAAGAAAATCAATGACGAATTAAAGGAAAAAAAGGAGCTGATAGCTTATCTGGAGGATTTGCTGGCCAGTCCCAAGAAAATACTCGGGATTATAAAAAACGAGCTAAAAGAGGTCAGAGAGAAATATGGCGATGAGCGCCGGACCAAGGTTGTAAAATCTGCCCTAAAAGAACTCGGTGACGATGAGTTAATGCCCGAAGAAGATTCACTTTTTATGCTTACCCGGGGCGGCTATATAAAAAGAATGCAGCCCGAAGATATAAAATCCCAAAAAAGGGGCGGTAAGGGTCTTATCGGTATGGCGACAAAAGAGGAAGATGTCGTAACTCAATTTTTTCTTGCCAACACCCACGACAGTCTGTTGTTTTTTACAAATTCGGGCAAGGTTTTCCAGACCAAGGGCTATGAAGTTCCGGAGTCGTCCCGCCAATCAAAGGGCAAGGCCATTGTTAACTTTCTTCAGGTATCACCCACCGATGCTATAACCGCTGTCGTCCCGATTCCAAAAGACCAGAAGGGGGCTTATCTTTTTATGGTTACGGCCAACGGCGTGGTTAAAAAGGTTGATATGGGTTCTTTCTCACAGGTCAGAAAAAGCGGCATGGTAGCGATAAAACTAAAAGCCGGCGATGAGCTGGGCTGGGTTTTGTCTACTTCGGGCAAGGATCAAGTCATGCTTATTACATCTGACGGCAACGCGATTAGATTTAAAGAAAATGATGTTCGGCCGATGGGGCGGTCTGCTTCGGGGGTGATCGGCATTCGTCTTGAAAAGGACTCCAGGGTTGTCGGGGCCGATGTGGTACCTTCTGGGGTGGAGAAGGGTTTACATATTTTGATAGTGATGGGCAACGGCTACGGCAAAAGATCGGACTTGAAATTCTACAAAGTTCAAAATCGGGGCGGTCGAGGTATAATGACGGCAAAAATAACTCCAAAGACAGGCAAGATTGTCTCGGCCCATATTGTTTCAGAAGAGAATAAAGAACTGGTCGCTGTTTCTCGCAAGGGTCAGGTTATCCGGACTTCGGTAGACAGTATTTCCATCCTGGGCAGAGCGACTCAGGGGGTGAGGGTGATGAAGCTTGAGTCCGGTGATGGCATCGCTTCGGTCGCGGTGGTATAATTAAGTAGTTGTCCAAGAGGGTAAGTGTAATCATGAAGCCCGATTGGTTACAACTACTTACCCCCTCCTTTACTCCGAATTTAGAAAGTAATTGCTGAGAATAATCATTCAATCGTATACAATGAGTAAAAATAATATAATTTCGGGACAAAGGAGGGGGTGACGATTTTCTAACAACTCAACGGCGCAACTAGAACTGCTTGTCTCGTTGAGAAAATACGTCATGTCGCAGGACTCTGTAAAAACACTTATGACTTCCGGTGTTATTTCCGTTCTTACGGATACATCTATTTTGACGGCAATAGATATTATCTTAACCAATAAGTTTAACGGAATTCCAGTTACGGACAAGAGCGGAGTAATAATCGGGATCTTAACCAAATACGACCTGATTATTAAACGGGCCAATATCAATGACGATTCTAAGGTAGGGGATGTTATGAATACCGATCCGCTTGTTTTATCAGACGACGCTACCGTGGACGAGGCTATCGCTGCTTTTACAGAGCATCACCGGGTGGATCCGATACCGGTTGTTAATTCTGAAAGAAAAGTTATCGGTATAATCAGCCGGGCGGATATGGTCAAATTATTCCAGGATTATGGCGTTTCATTTGCATCCGGATCTGGCCAGCCGAGCCCAAGTCCCAAAACAAAAAACAATACTTTGTGGTTAGCCGCCGGCCTTATATCCCTCATTGTTTTAGCGGTGCTTGTTTATTACTTTATTCTCTAGTTTTATCTTGTTGTGTTAAAATAAAAGGGATGCAACAAGTTAACGCTATTTTAACTTCAACCCCAACCCACATCGCCGGAACGGGAGGTTTTCTCGATCCTAAAAGCATAACCGACAGATTTGATCTTCGGGAAGGAATGAGGGTGGCTGACTTTGGTTCCGGCGGGGGATACTTTACGATTTATATTGCCGAAAAAGTTGGCGAGTCAGGACGGGTCTACGCCCTGGATATTTTAGAAGACAAGCTTGATAGTTTAAGAGCCAAAGCTAGAGCCAACGGTCTTGAAAACATAGAAACGATAAGAACTAATCTAGAAATTATCGGCAGTTCAAGTCTGGCCAATAACTCTCAGGACCTTGTTTTGCTGGCGAACATTCTTTTCCAATCAAATAAAAAGGACGATATTTTTAAAGAAGCAAGCCGGGTTCTTAAAAAAGACGGAGAGACGGTTGTTATTGATTGGAAAAAGGGAGCTGGCGGTTTTGGTCCGCCTGATGACTTACGACCAGACGAAAAAGAAGTAAAATTGATTGCCGAGAAAAATAGCCTCTCCTTTCTCAAGGAGATCAGTACCGGCCAATTTCATTTCGGTCTAATATTTAAAAAATAATGAGTATCACCGGCATCTTTGGTACAAATAAATTATTTTATCTGCTTTTGGGAGGAGTGATTTTTGTTGTGCTGATAACGGTCTTTCTCATTCTTCAAAATGTCGGTGATGGGGGCGGCGGCCAGGCCACGCTCGAGTTATGGGGTGTTTATGATGACCGGCAGAGTCTGTCCAAGGTCCTGGCCGCTTTCCAGAAAGTTGAGCAGAGCATAAAAATAAACTATCGCCAGTTGTCCTATGAGGACTATGAAAGGACGCTCATTGATGCCCTAGCGGCCGGAACGGGACCGGATATGTTTATGATCCACCATACTTGGCTGGCTAAGCATCGGGACAAGCTGGTGCCAATGCCAGAATCATCCGGCTCTGACGAGCTTATCTATATTACAGCTACTGATCTCAAAAACCAATTTGTCGACGTGGTTTATAAAGATCTTGTTTATCAAAACAAAATATATGCCATCCCTCTCTATGTTGATACCTTAGCTCTTTTTTACAATAAAGATATGTTTAACACCGCCGGCATTACTCATCCGCCCAAGAACTGGGAAGAGTTTAATGACGACGTCGAACTCCTGACTAAATTTGATTCAAGCGGAAATATTATTCAGTCAGGCGTAGCCATGGGAACAGCCAGAAATATTAATCGCTCAACTGACATTCTTTCGGCCCTGTTGCTTCAGAACGGTACGGTCATGACTAATATGACGAACAGCGCGGCGACCTTTACCCGTTTGGTGAATTCAGTCAGAGCCGGGGAGAACGCTCTTGAGTACTACACCGATTTTGCCAATCCCAAGAAGACGGTTTACACCTGGAATGACAGCCAGCATTACTCAATCGATGCTTTCATTGAGGGAAAGGTGGCAATGATGTTTAATTATTCTCATCAAATTCCGGTAGTAAGGGGCAGATTTGAACGGCTTAACTTCGGCGTCGCGCCGATGCCTCAATTCTCGGAACTCGATGCCAAGAACTACGCTAACTATTTTGGGATCAGCGTTTCCAATCAATCTAAAAAACAGACCGCCGCCTGGAGATTTATTAATTTCTTAGCCTCTCGCGATGGCGAATTAGCCTATTTGGCCCAGACGAACCGGCCGGCGGCCAGGAGGGACATAATTGATGTCCAGCGCAACGACCCCCAACTTGGCGTTTTTGCCGTTCAGGCCCTTTCAGCCAAGTCGTGGTTCCAAACAGACAATATTGCTATCGATCAGATATTCGCCGATATGATTGATGACATTAACCTTGGCCGGAATAATATCAGATCCGCTCTTCGGGCGGCTGAATCAAAAATAAATACCCTAATGTCGAGGAGGGCCCAACAGTAATGGAGAAAATCCCAAATCCCAAATCCCAAATCCCAAATAAATCCCAAAATCCAAAAACCAAAATCTCAAAAGTTTGGAAATTTAAATTTGGAGCTTGGAATTTGTTTGTTATTTGGTGCTTGGTGCTTGGAATTTTTGTTGGCTTTTCTAGCGGTGTCCTCGCCCACACCGATCCAAATAGTCCTTTCTGGTTGCCCGGCGAGCCGATCGTGCCGTGCGGTCAGGTAAATGATTTCCAGGGTAGTCCCGATGATGAACGTGTACCGTGCGACCAATGCCAGCTCTGGCATTTATTGAAGCATCTTGTTGATTTTATTCTTATTGCCGCCGCTCCCATTTTAGCCACCGTTTTCTTTATCGTTGCCGGAGTTTATATGATCCTTGGCGGAGCCAATCCGGGGATGCTCTCCCAGGGCAAAAGTATTTTTAAAAATACTTTTATCGGGCTTCTTATCGTTATGCTTGCCTGGCTGATAACCAATACCCTGATTAACAGCTTAGTTGCTCCCAACTTCGGCGGAAATCCGCTTCCGTGGTATGAGTTTTATTGTTCCAATAGCTAATGTGTTATAATTAATTGTATAAAATTAACCTAATTAACCATGCATAAATTATTCTAATTTCTAATTAACCTAATTATTCTAATCAATCCCCAATTTCTAATGTCTAAATTCCCAAAAACCTTTAGTCATTAGTCATTCTGTCATTAGGATTTGATTAGGTCAATTAGGTCAATTAGATTAATTAGAAATTTATAAACTAAATTTATGATTATCAATCGTATAAAATCCGCATTATTTTTATTGGTTTTATTTGTCAGTTTACCCAATTTTATCTACGCCGTAACCAAGCCGGCCCCTGATTCTAACATAGACAATTTAAGTTATGTTTTTTATCTGTACTATGATAACGGCCAGCTTTTTGCCGACAGGGACTACGAAATAAAATTTGATTTGGTGAATGAAGTCTTTTCACCCGAGTCACCGAATGAGGCGGTGGCCTACAAAGGAGAGATTGTTAATTTTAAATCGGAAGTCGTTAAAACGTTTAAATTCGATCCTCAAAAAGGCGATGTTAATTTTAAGTCCGGAAAACTAATGGTCAGGGGGCCGTATGTTCCCAATGCTCTAAGTGCTAAGTTTTATAACAATCAGAACCAACCGCTGGTAACGATGTTTATAAGCGTGGCTTCGATATGCAATGATGACGGTTTCTGCGATTCGGTGGCCGGAGAAAATGAGAAAACCTGCGCTAATGATTGTAAAAAACCGCGGGCGACGCCAACTCCCGCCGTTATCCAGGACGATTCTTCCGGTTTTTTGGGCGGTTTTGATTTAAATACGGTTTTGATTTATGTCGTCGGCGGAGCCGGTGTTGCCGTTCTGGCCTGGCTTGGCTGGAAGTGGTGGAAGAAAAAGAGGGGAGAGAGTTTTATGCCTCCTCCGTCTGGCGGATCGCCAGCTCCCAGACCGCCCATGCCCCCGTCTTCTTTGGGCGGAGGACTGCCCCCGCTGCAGTAGGGGAAAATTTAGAAACTATTTTGAGAATTAATATAAAAAAAGTTTTTTCTCTAGCATTTATTATCGGAGCATCTTTAATCTTCTCGGTTTTTTTGGTTGATTCCACTTCTGCTCAAACTGGTATTACGATAGATAGTTTTGATATAACCCCGAGGACAATACCGCCCACCGCTTCGTCGGTTAATTTTACGTTGCGGATTAGCCAGCAAGATCAAAACTTAAATTGTTCAGGAGGACTGGATTGGGCGGTTTTTTATGCAGCCGCTCCGAATGGTTACCTAGCTCAGATTAGAAGTCACAATGCAGATGGTCGAGACACTAGCTTGCCCTTATCTTCAAATCCATTTAGTTTAGATTTTCAAGTATCAAATTTTCAGCCTCGGGCCGAAGTTATCAATTCTGGAACGGCCTATTTCTATCTGGCTTTGGGCTGTAATCTTCCCATTGACAGGACAATTTATACTAATAATTGGGCTTTGTCTGAGGCTGTGCCCGTAAATATTAGCACCCAAGCAGTATGTCAATTAGATCCGTATAGATTTGAGCTCAACAAGACCAATCCGCTTGGTCCAGTTCAGTATAGTGTTGGTGAGAGTGTCCAGGGTACAATAAACACACGGCAGGGATATGATTGCAATGGTTATGTCGCTAATTTTATGGCTTGTCCCATAGTGGGCGGTGGAGCGGCATGCGGACAGGGTGTAAACATAGGCACGGTTGTTATTCAAAATGGTCAAGCGACTATAAACTGGGTAGCGGCGTTAGTTTCTGGTATAAGTAACGTTAGACTACAAGCAGCCGCCGGTACCAGTAGTCCTGTATTCTCGAACGAAATTAATATCCTATCCGCTGGTAGTTGCACATTGTCTAATTTTGCGGCTAATCAAACAAGCCCCATAACGGTACAATTTAATGTTACGGCTAATAACTGTGATAATAACAATGTAACCATAAGTGCGTTTACCCAAGATGCTCGCGGGGTGCAGATTCCACAAGGTATCGTAGCACAAGGACAAATAACTAACGGTCAATTTACAAGTAGCTGGACAAATCAATTTCCTGGCCTAACCCTGTTTTTTAGGGCATGTATTCCTGTTGTTGACCAGTGTTTGACATCAAACCTTGTTTTTGGAGGTGCTCCTGGGCCTGGGCCTGGGCCTGGCCAGGGCGGGACAGATCAAAATATTCGTTGGGGGATCGATAACCCCCTCATAACCCCTCCCGGAGGGACTCAGCCTAAAAACGTTTTTGATGTTATAATACTAATAACCGACTGGGTCTTGAATATTGCCGGTACTTTGGTGGTAATTTTTATAATCTACGGCGGAGTGATGTTCTTAATATCGGCTGGAAATCCGGGCAAGATCCAACAGGCCAAAAATATTTTATTCTGGGCTCTGGCCGGATTCGCCGTAGTTTTAATCGGAAAAGGCTTTGTCTTTCTTGTCGAAAGTGTTCTTGAGGGAAATATCCCCACGTTCTAGGCATTATTGAGGTCTGACCTCAATAGTTAATCAGGTGATCAATAAAACTATATTTAAAAAGTACTCATATCTTTTCCTCTTTATTCTTTTTGGCCTGTTTTGGTTTTCATCCGATTTGCCGACAGCTAATGCCCAGCAGCTTCTTGGCAGTTGTCCTCTTAATTTTTATGATTCTTCACCAGCCATTTGGACAGTAGCTGGAGCAACGGCTACTGGTTCAACCAACTGTTCGATTCCGGCCGGCTCTGTTAGTGCCCTGGTTGTTGTTAGCTCAATTGATGATGGTGGAACGGTATATATTAACGGAGCGGTGGTGGCTACCTATGGTTTAACCTCCGTCGGCCCGCCCACCTGCTCACTTAAAAGCGGTACTACTCCTATTTCTGTAACTCCTAGCTCAGCCGGTGGTATTGATTTTAGTATTACCTCGGTAAACTGCGGTGCTGGTGGTACCGGAGCTGATGCTCGGATTAATTTTTACGGACCAAGCGGCGAAGCCTGCGGAAACAGGAATTTAATAGGTAATAGCGATGTTTTTTGGGGTAATCCGCCATCGTTAGATAATAGCCAGCTATCGCCACGCCCGTATTCAGATG
Organism: uncultured Candidatus Saccharibacteria bacterium; assembly: GCA_964436165.1. Lineage (GTDB taxonomy): Bacteria > Patescibacteriota > Minisyncoccia > 2-02-FULL-40-12 > GWA2-44-9 > 2-01-FULL-39-28. The sequence goes on along the minus strand of CAYTBY010000020.1, from coordinate 2,046 downwards.
TTAATCAGGTTGGACCAGGATTGGTTCGCCTTTCGCTTGAAGGAGAGTTCCCGGAGGGTTGTACCAATGTATTCGTTCAGTTTGAGATCTATCCCGATGGCAGTACAACACCCATTATGACGGTGAGCGGCAATTTATCCGCTGGATCGTCGATCATATCCGGTAATCTTGGTTCATGGCAGTGGTATGTTGACTGGAACCATACCTTGCCCGATGGCAGGTATAGATTTAGGGCCATCCAGCTCGGAACTACTGCTATCAGTTCATTTATATCAACTAATGTCTTAGTCCTTACCGGCTCTACCGTGCCTCCTCCGCCTCCTCCGCCTCCTCCTACGTTGGCGGTTTCTATTTCTGCTAACCCCACTAATGGTATTAGTCCTCTTTTCTCAACAATTACTGCTAATGTTTCAGGAACGGCTACGGGATCAATTGATTATAATTTCTATTGTTTTCTTCCTGGCAATCCCTCCCCGCAATATTCTTTTACCTCAAGCAACATATCAGAATCCAGACTCTGTAGTTATTCCCCCGCCGGAAGTTATACGGTCAGAGTCGAGGTTATTCGTCAAGGGGTATTGGCTAGCGACACAACGACGGTTACTGTTAATCCCCCCCTAGCTTCTTGTGCTATAAGTTTTTCTCCGATTGGCATAGTTCTCGGTCAAACCTCAATCGCAACTTGGACATCGGCTAATGATGCCGATGGTGTATTGGATTATACCTGCACCGGCAACATCGGTTTTGGAACAACGGCCGCGAATGGTTCTATCGTCACAACTCCTACTACTACCCAAACCTGTACCATGACCGCCGTAAATATTACCGGTACTCCGGCTACCTGTACGGCCGGGGTTACGGTTACAACTCCGGCGCCGACAGTGAATATCTCCGCTAATTCCGGATCAATAGCCTATAACAGCTCTACCGCTTTAACCTGGTCTTCTTCTAATGCCACCAGTTGTACGGCTTCGGGAGGCTGGTCGGGCGCTCAACCTTTGTCCGGTACTCAATCAACCGGTAATCTCACCTCAAATCAGACTTACACTTTGACTTGTACTGGTCCGGGCGGCTCTACTTCGGCAAGCACAACGGTTGTTGTCGGTTCGCCGCCGGCTCTTGTCTGTTCCCCGGCTCTGCAATCAAATATTTTAATAAATGCCCCAGTTTCTTTTTCAGTCTCGGGCGGCATCGGCAGTTACACCTGGTCTGCCCCTGGCGGCAGTCCGTCAAGCGGAAGCGGACAAAATTTCAGCTCTGCTTTTGGAACTTCAGGTCTGAAGACAGTTGCTGTTACAAGCGGCGCCCAATCAGCAAGTTGCCAAGTTGATGTAGCCGCTCTTCCGCCAACTTCTTCCATCACCTGCAACGGTTCTGCTGATATTTGCGAAATAAATTACAACGATTCGGCGACAATAAACTGGGCTTGTTCTAACTCGGTCAGCGGAGTGATAACCAACAGCCGGACCTCGGGTGTTTTTAACGGTCTTACCGGTTCTCAAACTATTCCAGGGATGACAACGACAACGATTTATGCCCTGACTTGCACCAATAGCAGTGGCGCTACTCAAACCAGAAACGTCGAGGTGAATGTTCCAATTCCTGTTCCGCCCGTAGCTCTGATAACTTGCGATGGCCAAACCGGAAGCTGTCAGGCCAATTCGGCCGGCTCGGCGGTTATCGGCTGGGTTTGTGCTAATTCGGCTTCCGGAACGGTAACGAACAATGTTAGTGCCAGTACTTGGTTCGGGGTGAGAGGGTATCAGGTTTTAAATGGTCTTTCCGGAACTACAATATATAGTTTAATTTGCCTCGGGGCCGGAGGTACAGCCACTGATCAAGTTCAAGTTGACACCGCAGGAGGCCCCGGCGCCCAAAGTATCATTGAATTCTTCTTTAGAATTCCGAACCCATTTTCTGGCGAAATAGATACATTGGACGACTTATTTAACGCGGCTGTCCTGTTCCTTTATTATATTGCCGGACCGATAGTTGTAATTATGATCATATTAGCCGGCCTGTTGTTCTTGTTTGGAAGGGGAGAGC
>CAYTBY010000019.1:0-21935 GCA_964436165.1 uncultured Candidatus Saccharibacteria bacterium | reverse complement strand
CCTATCTCCCCATATTATATAACTTCATAATTTCGCTGGCCGAAAGGGCCCGGTTGTAGATGCGGACGTCATCGATGAGGCCGTCAAAAGCAACTGGGCCGGCGACGCCCAAAGCTCCGATCAAAAAAGGATTTGTACTATCGTTGTCGCGGGGAGTACCACCATCAGCTGTGTTTGTGTAAGAAGGTTCTACCCCATTGATATAAAACCGAACGTTACTGGCAGTGGTACCGCCATCCCATGTCATGACAACATGCTGCCAAGTATTAAATGTTATCGAGCCATCGGCAGAAGCTCTTATTACTTGAGCCCCTGATGTATCAGCTGTGAATCTTAGTCGCCTGTCAGAGCCACTGTTATCACCAATGGCTAATTTCCATCCATTGGTTGCATTACCGGTCTTGTCGACAATAGTCCCACATTCATTTCCTCCACATTCGCCCTTGGTTCTTGGATAAATCCAAGCGCTAAGCGACATCGGACCCAAATTGGCTAAAGTTGTCCCTGAACCAGCATTCACGACATCATTCACCCCATCAAATTGTAGCCCCTGGCCGATTTTGCCTTGGGCTTTTGTCGCTCCGGTGATGGTGCCATTGTTGTTATTGCCGGAACGGTCTTTGGCGATGGTGCCGGATGAACCGATGTCCGCTCCGTCGAAGGTCCAATAACCCACCAGCCCTTTGGTCAGAGAGTCGGTTTTGGAAGCGTTGAATTTGGATTGGGTTTGCTGGTAGAGACGGTTTATTTCCGAGGCCGAGAGGGCCCGGTTGTAGATCCTGACGTCGTCGATAAGGCCGTCGAACAGCTCACTTTGAGCATCATTGCTTCCGATATTTATGTTATTAGTTGATGTGACAACTGAACTTGTCTCCGGGGAACCCAAAGTAACAATCTCTGTCCCAGCAATACCGTCAATATACAAAACCACATCGTTTGCGGAGTCATTGTATGTGATTGCCAAATGATACCATCTGTCAGCGACAAGGCCTGGAGAATCATCTGTTTTAATCTCATGAGGAGCGCCACCACAAGTGCTATCGGCGCCATTACAATAGTAGAAAGCGAGATCGTTTCCTTTTATATATAGAGAATAGGCGTTCTCATCTTCCGATACTTTAGCCTTGGCCAGAATCGTATAATAATTGCTTGCTGTAGGAATTGATCGAGGTTTTACCCATGCTGACATTGTAAGCTGACCAGTTATGTCAAGACTCACGCTGTCACCAACTAATACTGTATCCGTGCTCGAATCAAAACTTAACGCCTGGCCGACCCGCCCACTGGCGGGTGCTGCGCCCGTAATGGTGCCGTTGTTGTTATTGCCCGAGCGGTCTTTGGCAATGATGCCGGAAGAGCCGATATCGGCGCCGTCGAAGGTCCAGTGGCCGACAAGGCCTTTGTCGAGAGAGGTGCTGGTGCGGTTGGCGGTCGAACCGAGTCCGATTCGGTAAAGACGGGCGATTTCGGTGGCGGAGAGGGCCCGGTTGTAAATCCGGACGTCGTCAATGAGGCCGTTAAAGTAGTCCGAATCGGCATTACCGAAACGCCCAATATTGGTAGCGCCGCTATTACCCGGGGTAGCATCGAAACCATTCCATGTTGCCGCATAGTTTAAACCATTAACATAAAATCTAACTTCACTATTACTCACCCTCATACCACAGGCATGATACCAAACACCGGTTTGAAAGATATTGGCTGTTGTTGTGTAGCTTTCTTCCGTGCCACCATTCCATGAAAATAACAGATCATCACCCGTGAGCTCAAAATTGTATTCTTTAAAACCATCATTATCCGACACTAGAGCCCTGTCACCTGCTACAACACTATTAGTTTTAAACCAGACACAAATACTGACCGGACCGTTGATATCGAGAACAGTGCTACCAGCGTCGTTGATTAGAATGTAGTCATTTACCCCGTCAAAATCTAACGCCTGGCCGATTTTGCCGGCGGCGCGGATGGGGCCGTTGGTGAGGGTACCCGTATTATTATTCCCCGAGCAATCGGGAACATTGGCATAGGAACCGTCGAAGGACCAACAGCCGACGAGGCCGCGCTGGAGACCGAGGTAGGCGGGAGAACGGATAATAGTACCAGCTTCAACTTGGTTAGTAAATATAAAAAAACATATAAATAGAGCTAGGCCTAGCATGAGAGGTTTGGAAATTATTCTAATTGACCTAATTGTTCTAATTATTCTAATCAAATCCTAATTTCTAATAATTAAATGTCTAAAAAATTACTTTTGTCCAATTTTTCTTGAAATGGCATTAAATATTAAGTGTAACTCTTTTGCTTCTTGCCACAAAATACGCGCTTCGTCTTTTAACTCCGGGGTTGCGGTAGCAATCATCCTTAGCCAATGTTTGGTTTCTCTGGCTTCTTTTTTACATATACCGAGTTTATGCTTAAAATCTTTACCCGATTCCGCATCATCGGCTTCACAATAGTTTGAACCTATAGAAGTTCCTGAAGCAACAATTTGAGGAATCAAACGTTGAGTAACTGGGTTTATAGGAATCTTTTTTGCAAAATTTATGATATTTTCACCAAATTTGGCTGTTCTTTCTTCTAGGTCATACTTTGAGTTTTTCTCATTAGTCATTGGGGTTTGATTAGGTTAATTAGAATAATTAGAAATTAGGTTAATTTATTTTTACTTCGTAAAAATCGGTTGTTGATAATTGCTTGACATTCATAATGTACCTCGATATACTTAATATAGTTTACCGAACCAAGACCTCGCAAGAGGTCTTGGCTTTTACTAGAACTTAATAATATCATTCAAATCCTCAAAATAGCTTATCTTTGCTCCGGTTTTTTTTCTTATCTCCCAGGCAATGGTCTTCTTGGATGAATAGAATTCCACGTTTTTACCTCCTGCCTTGATCTGATTTGCCAAATAAACAAAATCGCTATCTCCGGTAAACAGGATAACCTTGTCAATATTGTCTAATGAGGACAAAATATCGGCTGTAATTTCTACATCAAAATTAGCCTTAAAAATCCATTTTTCTTCCTCGATTCCGCTTTTAATATCTGCCACGGATATTTTGATTTTCTTTAAGGGTTTGGTAAAAACCTTGATCCCGACGTAACCTAAATATTTTAAAAAACCATGCATTGGATGATCATCGTCTTTGACGCCTGTGTAATACCGCCATTCCAGAACTTCATGATTCTTGCCAATCAATTCTTTAATTTTATTCCAATCCATAATCCAACCTAGTTTTTTCTGGGCATGATAAGTGTTAGAACCGTCTACAAAAACAATGGTTTTATTTTCTTTCACTATTATGGTATATTTTATTTCGACAAGGTTATTCGGTGGGGGTGAGGGAGAGCACTTCCCAAGATTCTCGTTGCCGTGACGACGTGCATACATCGGCATAAAACGAGCATCCCCACAGGTTAATCTTCACATAATTATATCAATAAACTAGACACTACTTCCACTCCCACGTTTCCAGCGTTTCTATTATAAGTTGTTGAGCCGTTTTTGGTCCGGAAATCTGGTAAAGTTTGCCCTGGCGGACGACCCAGGCTTCGAAGGTTTCGCCAAAGTCGCCGTCGTAGCCGTTAAAAACAAGGGTTTTGGCGCCATCGAGGTCGGCGTTCTTGGGATCGGTTATTTCCATATCAGGCATATCTTCCCAGATACGTTCGGGAGTGATGGGGCCGGGTTCATCCCAGGCCATGATAAATATTTGGAAGCCGCTACCCTTTTCGTTTTCGATGGTAATCATCTCCCCCTCGACTTCGCTCGGGGCAGGTCCCCCTCCGACAGGATTTGATAAAACTTTAAAGCCACTGGAATATTTGAAATAAAAGTTAGCATGGGCGTAGCTCTGATTAAGAGAGCTGTAAGTAACCGGCTCGGCGAAAATCGGATCGGGTTCGATAGGAGCTAATTCATTCTCGGCCGAAGAATCGGCTGGTTCCAAGTCGGATGCTATATCGGTAATCTTATCCTTGTTCTTGAAACTAAAGTATAAACCGGCACTGACGACGACTACAATAATTGTAACAATAAGAAGTTTTTTCATAAATTTACTAATTTAATTTTTAATTTAGAATTTAGAATTTTTATTGAATTTTTAATTTCCATTTTTTAAATTACCGTTCTTTATTGTACTTACTATCTTGTGAAAAATTAGAGTAAACTCTTGTGCTTCCTGCCAATACTTACCAAGCTTTTCCTTATCATCTGGATAATAGCCTGCCAACATACGTAACCAGTGTTTCGTCTCCTGTGCTTCTTTCTTGCATATGTAAATTTTATTTGAAAAGTCTTTCTTAGAACTTGCTCCATTAGCTTCCATATAGTTGGCACCTATGCTAGTTCCTGATCTTACCAGTTGACTTAAAAGTGGCAAAACTATTGGATCTCTTTTAGCATTACGACAAAATCCGATTATCTGCTCCCCAAATTTAGCTGTTCTTTCTTCTAAATTGTATTTATTATCTAATTTATCCATTGAAAATTGATTGTAAAATTTTAAATTAAAAATTAAAAATTTGTTTAGAGGTCCAATCTGTTGGCCTCGCGGTCCAGCGCCTCATTCACCAACCTGTCCGCTTCGGTGTTTTTGCCCCGCAGAACGTGTTTGAACTCGACTTTGCCGAAATCGAGGCGAAGATTGTGGACTTCGAGGAAAAGTTTCTGGATGTTCTCCTCTTTGACCTTGTACTCGTGATTCAATTGTTTTACAAGCAGTTCACTGTCCATATAGAAGACGAGGTGGGCTTTCTCGGCTTTCTCCGAGCCGATTAACTGCTTGAGCTTTTTAAGCGCGAAAATAACGGCCTGATATTCGGCCACATTGTTGGTGGTAACACCGATATATTCGCCGTACTCTCTCTTTACATGGGCATCTTGTTTTACAAGATGCCCATGTAAGTTTTCGATAACAACGCCGATTGCGGCGGGGCCGGGATTGCCGCGGGAACCACCGTCGGTATGAATTGTAAATTTATGAAACATAAATTTAAATTTTTAATTTAGAATTTTTAATTTTTATTAAATTTTTAATTTTGAAATTAGTCATTGAGAATTGATTATAAATTTTAAATTAAAAATTGGAAATTTACTTCTTTTCTCGCCAGGGAAAAGAAGTGACTGACGGCAGAGTGAATCCGGCTGATGTTTTGTGTCCCCCGCCGCCATATTTTTCGGCGATTTTGGAAACATCAACCAAACCGTCTGAACGCAATGAAACATGAACGCCAAGCTTATCTTCAGTCCAGGTGAGAGCAAAATGTGGCTTTTTATTATACAAAATATGACCTATCTCACTGGCAAACTCGTGAGGCGCATTAACGGCGTATACTTGGTGTCCTTCAAATTCCACTATTTTTGCGTTCTCCTCGATAATCTTTTTCACCATTTCTTCCTTATAACTTACCATAAACTCCCCTTTTTCTATAAATTTTTTACGTTTTTTGCTGTCTTCAACATCTCTAACTAATTTATCCCAAACGGCAAAGTCGTAATTAAGAGAGTCAATATACGTAACAACGGCTGTAGCGTCGGGGAGATCAAATTTCCATAAGTCCCCGCCTTCTACATATTTAAGCAACGACGGCACCAGCTTGTCTTTGTGGAAATACTGCCAGGCCAGGACCGCACCGGAGTGGTCAACGGCATAAGAATAATCCTGAGTCAATTTAACTAACTTTTCTTTGGAAACATGGTGGTCTATGGCCGTAACTCTTTTATTCCGCCGGATAAGGTCCCGAAGGCCCTTTTCGTCATATTGATCGTACATAAAATCAATAAAGTATATTTCCTTATTTTCGAGACCCTTCAGAACCGGCTCACCATAACCAGCCGGAATATAATCGGCTTTGTCGCCGAATTTCTTCCAAGCTGCCCAAGCCCCGCTAAAACCATCGGGGCAATCGGCGTGATAAATGATAACGATATCTTTCAAGAAATTATTCTAATTGCTCTAATTGACCTAATTATTCTAATCAATGTCTAATGTTTTAACTTCTAATGTCTAAATGGGGATTTAGTCATTAGTCATTGGGTCATTAGGATTTGATTAGGTTAATTAGAAATTAGGTTAATTAGGTTAATTTACTCATAGTATCCCAGCGCTTCCAATCCGGGCAGTTTATTTCCGGCCAGAAACTCAAGCATCGCTCCCCCACCGGTCGAGACAAAATCGAACTTATCAAGCAGGCCCAGTTTGTTGACCGCTGCGATCGTATCTCCTCCGCCAATATATTTTAAAGCTCCCGAATTAGCAACCGCTTCGGCTATAGCATCCGTACCAGCAGAAAACCTCTCATCTTCAAAAACCCCCATCGGCCCGTTCCAAATCACGATCTTGGCTCCTTCAATAGTACTGATATACTCATCCAAAGTTTTGGGACCGATATCAAATATCTTCTTTTCAAATATATTATAATCTACCGGCATGACAAGGCGCCGGTCGCCGATATCCAATCCTTCCAATAATTCGGCGATATTCTCATCGGCGATCGAAAGACCAATGTCTACCCCCCGAGCTTTTAAAATATCGTTGGCGATCACCCCGCCGATAAGAATACTTTCCGCCTTATCAATAAAATTCTTAATGACTGGAATCTTTGTTTTGGCCTTCGCTCCACCCATAATAAATATCTTGCCGTCTTTGGGAAGATTTATTAATTTATCAAGCTGGGAAGTTTCTTCTTCAACCAAGAAGCCAGAATATGAGGGCAGAAATTTAGTAATGGCATGAACAGAGGCGTGCTTGCGATGGCACACAGCAAAAGCGTTGTTTATATAAAGATCAAACCCCGAAGCAAGGCTTCGGGAGAAAATATCGTCGTTTTTTTCTTCGCCCGGCCAGCTTCTCGTGTTTTCTAACAGGTACAGCTGGCCCTGTTTTAAGTTTAAAGATTTTTCTTTAAGTTCGCCTAGATTATTAATAAACTCTATCTTATAACCCAAAATTTCTTCGAGTTCAGATAAAATCTCTTTAAATGACTCGACGACCTTAATATGAGCGACTATCACCACAGATGATTGCCTTAATAAAAAATCTATAACGGGCTTTTGTTTTGTTACACGAAAAGATTCAATAATCTCTGGGGCACGCCCGCCTTCGCTAAAGCTACGGACGGGTAAATCAAAATCGCAGCGCAAAAGCACTTTTTTACCATTGAGCTGATTTATGCCAGGCATTATATGCATCCGAGTATCTTAACAAATTCTTCTTTGTTGACGCTGGCTCCGCCGATTAAGACTCCGTTTATTTCTTTTTCTTTGAGAAAATCGGCGGCGTTTTTAGAATTAACGGAGCCGCCATACAACACCTTCGGTGAATTTTCAATTTTTAATTTAAAATTTTCAATAAGAAAGTCTCTGATTATATGTATGGATTCGAGGGCGGAAGAGGGGGTGTCGGGACGGGCGTTGGGGTTAGTTGAGATGGCCCAAACAGGTTCGTAGGCAATGATACACTTGCCGACCTCATCGGCGGATAAACCTGCAAATGTAGACAGAACCTGTTCTTCTAAAAACTTTTTCCAGCCTGAGGCTGGTCCGCCTCCGGCGGAAAAATTATCATCGCGAGATTTTTCTCCGATACAGACAATCGGTATCAGCTCATTTTTGAGGGCGGCTTTTAATTTTTTATTTACCACCTCATCAGATTCGCCTAACTTCCAGCGACGCTCGGAGTGGCCGATAATTACATATCGGACGCCCAGTTTTTCAAGCATCGGGCCAGATATTTCGCCAGTTAATGCTCCCTCATCCTCGATTGCAATATCCTGAGCACCCAAGAAGGCTTGGTGTTCAAAATGAGACATTTTTAGAATTTTGGCGACTTCCTCGATAAAAATAAAGGGCGGGCAAAAAACTATCCCGACGTTAAGAAGTCGGGACCCCGACCGAAGCGTCGGGGAGCTAAATTCCCGATCGTCCAACGATCCGAGATAATTATCGGTAAATTCCAAAATTCCCTCGGCTTCGGCGAGGGTATCAGGATGATTTTTCCAATTTGCTACAATTAATTTTTTATTCATCAAATTTTCGCGTTTCTAAATATTTCCGCGCATTCGTCCGGATCAATCACATTTATGGCAACGCCAGTGCCGATTTCTACTCCGGCATCAATTTTCAGATGAGGGACTATCTCGGTGTGCCAATGATAAAATTCGTGCATATCGACGCCAAATTCATCAGTCAAGGGAGCAGTATGGATAAACATATTAAACGGCGGACTATCCAGAGCCACTTTCATCTTTTGAAAAGCAGTAAAGACGGCATCGATAAAAAATTCATCAAGGCTATCCGGCATTTGGTGAAAATGAGCGTGGGATTCCTTTGAAAAAATTCTTAATTCGTAAGGATATTTGGAAACATAGGGACAGAAAACTATAAATTCTTTATTCTCGTAAACAATGCGCCTGTGTTCCTTCTGCTCCCACTCGAGAAGTTCGGCATAGACATTCTTCTTGTGCTCTTTATAATATTGAAAAGAACCGTTAACACTCCTGAAAACATCCGGCGGGAGAATAGGCATAGTTATGATTTGGGAATGAGGGTGGTAGACACTTGCCCCCGCCGATCGTCCCTGATTATGAAAAACCAGTATGTATTTAGCACACTCGGATTCTTTCACCAGCTCGGTAAATCTCTTTTTATAAACCTTGATCATCTGATCAAGTTCGGCAGGAGAAAATTTATATATTCCGTGATCGTGGTCTCGGTAAACTATAACTTCATGATCGCCGATGGGATCAAAAATCTTGAACGGCCCGTAGGTCTGTTCGGTGGTACATAAATTCGGCTTGACCGCTGGAAATTTATTTTTAACAACGGCGGTCTGCCAATTTTGAGGATCGGGATATCGCCATAAAACTGTCTGGCCTGACTCCTCGAAATTCTCAAAAGGACATTCTCTTTTGGTTTGGTAGTAATCCTTATACTCATCTTCGCGCAAACTGTGAGTCCGGCCGGTAACAAAAAGCACCCACTCTCCGGAAACAAGATCCTGCCTGAATTCGTTTACTGGCTTCATGGTAAAAATTTAAAATTTAGAATTTATAATTTTTATTGAATTTTTAATTAAAGAAGTAATCATTGAAAATTGATTGTAAAATTGAAAATTAAAAATTGAAAATTATTTATCATATCTCCCAGTTATCAGGTTCCATCTTATCTTAACCGTCTCCAATAAAACTTGCAGATAAGCCCTTAATCCGACTTTTGAATTTGGGTCGTTGTGCCAGTCAACCGGCAGTTCTTTTATTTTATAGCCGAACTTTCGGGCCAGAGCCAAAACCTCGATATCAAAGCCCCATCGGGTAATAGTTAATTTGGGATAAATTTTATTAACCGCACCAGCCGTAAATAACTTAAATCCTCTTTGAGTGTCCTGAATGCCAGGAACGGCCATTATTTGGATAAATAAATTGCCCAGCTTTCCTAATATTCTTCGCCACACTGGCTCACTGCCGGAAGCGACTTTATGGCCGGCCACGGCGATAGAACCGATAATAACGTCAAAACCCTGACCTATGTAGGGTACGAACTTATCCAGGTGGTCAATTGAGGTGGAGTTGTCGGCATCGGTGAAAAGACGCAAATCGCCTTTCGCCTCCAGCATCCCCTGCCTGACCACATAGCCCTTGCCGTTGTTCTCTTTGTTTTCTATGAGACGAAGATTTTTTATTTCATGCTCGAGGCCGCGGACTAAGCTAGCTGTATTATCTCTCGAGCCATCACTGACAACGACTATTTCGGAGTCATAGCTTTGATGCCTTAAATACTCGTCAATTGATTTGAGAGTTTCGCCAATCCTTCTTTCTTCGTTGTAGGCGGGAATAATGACGGATAAATACATAGGAAAATTGACCTAATTAACCTAATTTCTAATTGACCTAATTAAATCCTAATGACCTAATGACTAAATTCTCTTTAGACATTAGAAATTTTAACATTAGACATTGATTAGAATAATTAGAGCAATTAGAACAATTAGAAATTCAATAGCAACAACTACATCATAGCATTTATCTTACCGGCCGTATAACCTTGACTGGGTTTAAACTATACTGTACATTTGCGTTCATGACTTTTCCTATCATAGAGATAAAACTTAAAGATAAGGAATACCCGAAGCTTCTTGCCCAAATAGCTGATCCGCCAAAACAGCTTTATTGCCGAGGCAATGTTAGGCTTCTTAATACTTTTTGTTTGGGAGTTGTCGGCACCCGTAAATTGACCGCTTACGGCAAACAGGCAACAGAAGAAATAATAGCCGGACTAAGTGGACACGATATTACGATCGTAAGCGGACTTGCTTTTGGCATTGACGCCATCGCTCATCAAACCGCTCTGGAGAGCAACCTTCCAACTATAGCCGTCCTGGGAACTGGAATTGACGATAAGAGTATTTATCCTAATACGAACCTACCCTTGGCTAAAGAAATTTTAAAGAATGATGGCCTTATTGTTTCAGAATATCCCGAAGGAACTGAAGGCTATAAAAGTAACTTTCCGGCAAGGAACAGAATAATCAGCGGGCTATCGAAAGGGGTCTTGGTCGTTGAAGCACCGTTAATAAGCGGGGCTCTTATTACTACAAGATTCGCCACTGAACAAAATCGTGATGTCTTTGCCGTACCGGGTAATATTTTTTCGCCGAACTCAAAAGGGCCGAATATGCTTATCCAAAAGGGAGCAAAACCGGTTTTTTCGGCCGAAGATATATTGGGCGCTTACTATCAAAACGCGGAATTTAATCTTGAACCAAAAAAGGACATATCAACAAAAAATCCGGCCGAGAAAAAAATACTTGATATACTTGATGAAAAGGACGGACTGACAAGTGATGAAATAATTTCTCTGACAAAACTAGAGACATCGCAAGTTATAGCCGCACTATCGATGCTGGAAATGAAGAATAAGGTGAGACAGAAGAGCGGGAAATACTTTATAAATTAACCTAATTGCTCTAATTGACCTAATTATTCTAATCAATGTCTAATGTCTTAATTTCTAATATCTAAAATAAGAATCTAGTCATTAGTCATTGGGTCATTAGGATTTGATTAGATTAATTAGAAATTAGAATAATTAGAAATTTACCGTGAACCTCGTTATCGTCGAATCTCCCACTAAAAGCAGGACCATCTCCAAATATCTGGGAGGTGGTTTTTCTGTCCGAGCATCAGTCGGCCATATCCGCGATCTGCCAAAAAGCAATAATGAAGCTATCGATATTAAAGGCGGTTTCATTCCTCATTACGAAATAAGTCCTGGCAAAAGTGCGATAATAGAGGACTTGAAAAAAGTTGCCGAAAAAGCTGATGAAATTTATCTGGCGACTGACCCCGACCGGGAAGGAGAAGCAATATCTTGGCATATCTCAGAGGTTCTTGGTTTAAAAAAACCAAAGCGCATTGTTTTTCATGAAATCACAAAAGAGGCGATCAAAGAAGCCTTGGAACACCCTCGAGAAATAGATCTTGAGCTTGTTAAAGCTCAAGAAGCGAGACGAGTCCTTGACCGGTTGGTAGGTTATGACCTCTCCGGACTGATTTGGAAAAAAGTCCGTTATGGACTCTCAGCTGGACGAGTTCAATCCCCTGCTCTTAGGATCATTATGGAACGTGAACGGGAAATCAGAGCTTTTAAAAGTGAGACATATTATATTATTACCGCTAATCTTCTGGGGAAAGACGGGATAAATATCCTTGCTACCTGTGAAGAACAGCCGAGAAACCCCGTAAAATCGCCAAACGGCGATCACGGGGTAGGTAAAAAAAGGGCTGAAGAAATTATACAAAAAGGAAGGGCTGGTTCATGGTTAGTGAAAGACGTTACCGAAAATGAAATCAAACGCTCTCCCCGATCACCCTTTACAACTTCGACTCTCCAGCAGTCTGCAAGTTCCCGCCTTGGCTTTTCGCCATCGCGGACAATGATAACTGCCCAAAAACTTTATGAACAGGGATTTATTACTTACATGCGCACCGATAGCTTCAACATTGCTTCATCCGCTCAAGCATCAATAATCGGCCTGATCCAAAAAACATACGGCAAAGAATATGTTCAGCCTAGAACATATAAAACAACCAGCAAAAATGCCCAGGAAGCCCATGAAGCAATCCGGCCGACAAATGCCGGACAAGAAATTGCCGGATACACTGACGAGCAGAAAAAGCTATACCGCCTTATCCGAGAAAGAACCATCGCCTCCCAGATGGCCGATGCTAAACTCCTGCGGTCAAAAATAACCGTTAACATTAATGGGAGCGATATTCCAGATTTCACTGCCACCGGTTCACGGGTAATGTTTGACGGCTGGCTGGCTTGCGACAAACGCGCCCGCGGAGAAGATATTGAACTGCCGAAAGTTTTGAAGGACGAGCCATTAACCCTCAAAGGCATGACCAGTGAAGAAAAACATACCGAACCTCCGGCACGTTATTCGGAAGCTGGCCTGATTAAAGAACTTGAAAAAAGGGGTATCGGACGGCCCTCTACTTATGCTTCGATAATTAAAACTTTGTACGACCGTAAATATGTAGAAAAAGAAGGCCGGGCCCTCAAGCCGACAGACACCGGCGATGTTGTCAGTTCGTTTCTTGAAGAAAATTTTACGAGATACATCAGCGATACTTTTACCGCCGAAATGGAAAATGAACTCGATGATATAGCCAACGGAAAAAGAGAGTATGTTAAAACTTTGCAGGATTTTTATACGCCATTTCACAAAGACGTCAAAACCAAAGAAAAAATAGACAAGCTGACCAATCTCGGTTCGGCATCGCCAGAATGGAAATGTCCGGAATGTAGTAGTCCAATGATAATAAAACTTGGCCGAGGCGGTAAATTTATCAGCTGTGAAAAATATCCTGAATGCAAAGGTGCCCGCCGAATCGATGGCTCAGTAGTTGAACAGAACAAACCTATCGGGACCGACGAAAAAACAGGCCTGCCTATTTTTGTTCTTGATGGCCGTTTTGGGCCTTATATTCAACTAGGCGAGAAGACCAAAGAAAATCCCAAACCACGAAGAGCCAGCATACCAAGTTATGAAAAACCGGCAACCGTAACCCTCGATGAAGCGCTCAAATATTTAAGCTTGCCCCGCATTCTTGGCACTCATCCTGATACTGGAAAAGAAATCATTGCCAATATCGGACGATTTGGACCATATATCGGTCACGATCGTGATTTCCGCTCGCTTAAAAAAGACGATCCATATACCATAGAACTTCCCCGAGCACTTGAGATATTTAAAGAGCCAAAAAAGCCCCGACGCGGCTTTCGCCGGTCGGAGTCCCGACCGTAGCGTCGGGAAAGAAAAAAAGAAGAGAGGCTTTAGAAAACATAAATCATAATTTATCAATTACCATTTACCAATAATTTATCATCTGATCATTGGTTCATTTCTGAAATGGATAAATGACAAGTTGTTAAATCAATGGAAATTGGAAAATGATAAATGGTAAATATCAATGGCATCAAATAAGTGTGAAAAATGCGGCGTCGGAGAAATGGTCGTTAAAAGCGGAAGATACGGTAACTTTACAGCTTGTTCTAATTTTCCGGACTGCAAGAATATCCTGAAAGAAAATAAACAAATGGGACCCCCGCCGGAAAAAACCGGCGAGAAATGCGACAAATGCGGAGAAGGAGAAATGCTCATCCGTAACGGCCAATACGGAAAATTCAAAGCCTGTTCCAGCTTCCCCAAATGTAGGAATACGAAAAAGATAACCGAAACCCAATCGGAGTAATCTCGCTCTCGCCCTCCTCATTTCTCATCCCCCTCTTCAATCGCTCAGCTATCCCCATCTTCTCGACCGCCTTTTTGTCTTCATAACAAATTGTCTTAAATTAGTCTCAATTTGGCTTATATATTTCAGGCCCTGTTTGCGGTTCTCAACACCCGAAATATATATAGCCAAACTATCAATCAATTTAAGCAATTTGTTGTTCGAAAAAAGAAAGGTCTGCGATATGGGGAGGGTTTCGCGACAATCTTGTTGTTTAAAGCTTTCAAAATAAGTCGGGCTGCGCGATTTGTTTATTATTAAAATAAGCTCATCATAATGTTAAACACCGGATGTTTAACATTTAGCCTAAAAAGATATAACAGCCAGAAAAACCTGAAATTAGTGAAAAATAACAGAAGTTTTTAGAAATTAAAACCGCATACGCGGTTTTTGGTAATTAGTAGTTTGTAGTCCGGAAAACTGGCTGAAAAAGTTCGACTCTTTTCTGACAGACGTCATTAAAGACACATCGGGGACAGTCTGGTACGGTCATTTCTGGACAGTACTTCCTGGCACTCCACAAAAGAAAATCTATCTCGCTCATTGATTTACCCGATAGCTCAATAACCATCTCGACGGCATCAAAGGTAACTTCTCTTATTTGGGCCTCTACCCACTCGCTAACCCACTTTCTTTTTGCTATTTGATCCCACTCGACCCAGGTCAAAGAAATAAGTCCTAAGCGTAGAGCAACTCTCATTAAATGATAATCGACAATCGGAGGCCACTTCTCATTTGGTCTAACTTTTAAAAACTTCTCCGGCCGATTGGCAAAAATCATCGCCAATAGAAGATTCTTTTTAAAAAGCTCGTCCTCATTATATCCAGGCATAGAAGATATCAAACTGACAAAACTCTGCAAAACACCATCGCTGCGATTGGCGATATTGATTAGATTCTTAATATCGATATTTTCACGCACACAATATTTACCGTATTCAACGGTCATATTATAACGGGTAAGAATATCTTGGAATCTGTATTCCTCCGGAATCCATCTGCAAAAATCATACAACTCCAGTTCGGCTAAATTCCTAGGATCAAAAAACTCCGCTCCCCTCTCTCTGTAAATATTCATCGAAAGAACCCATAAAAGATCTGAACCTTTAAATACTTTTCCGACAACATTACCATAAAGAGGCTCGACGTATCCTTTTGTATCACCGATCCAAAAGCCATAATTATGCATAGTGGTTGCAAAAAAATAATCTACGACACCAGATGCATTAAGAGATGGGTACTTATCGCTTTCGATTATTTCCTGTCTATCCTTCGTAAAAGAGTAGAAATTAAGCTCCGCATTAGCGCTATCGAGGTTTCTAACTTTTTCAGCAAAACGACGAACCATCTCGACATTCACTTTTGCCATTGTCTTTCTGCTCTCAAGGTTGAAAATGAGCCTTTAAAAGAGTACTATAATTCAATTATGCCGTCAATTTTAGAAAAAATACTGGGAAATACGAGTTTTAATGAAGCTGACCGGCTTTTAATCCAAAAGGCCTATACTACCGCCGAACTTGCCCATCGCGGCCAGAAACGGATGTCGGGAGACGATTATATAATTCATCCGCTAAGCGCGGCTTATTTTCTTTCTGAACTTGGCATGGACGCGACCACTGTTGCCGCCTGCATTCTTCACGATACCCTCGAAGACACCTCGCTTAAGCCGGAAGATATAAAACGGGACTTCGGCCAGGAGGTATTATTCCTTGTCGAGGGCGTAACCAAGCTGGGCAAGATAGAATACTCCCCCGACCAGCCCGATAGAAAAACTGCCCTCGAGAACATTAACTCGCTTAAAAAAATGTTCTTCGCCATGGCCGAGGATATCCGGGTAATAATTATAAAACTGGCCGACCGCTACCACAATATGGAGACTTTGAAACACCAGCCTGGGCCGGCTCAAAAAAGAGTTGCTCTCGAAACTCTCGAAATTTACGCCCCCATCGCCGCCCGTCTGGGAATGGGTAAACTAAAGGGCCAGCTCGAAGACGCTGCCTTCCCCTATGTCTACCCCGAAGAATACGGCTGGCTTATCAAGAACGTTAAAGATAAATACGCCGACCGGACAGAATACATAGAACGAACCAAACCTCTTATCAAACGCCATCTGGCTGATGCCGGCATCCAAGTTCTCGACCTGAATTCCAGGGCCAAATATTATTACAGCCTTTATCAAAAAATTAAGCGCCACAATATGGACGCTGAAAAAGTTTTTGACCTGGTAGCAATGAGAATAATAGTTCCAGACATAAAATCCTGCTACGAAGCGTTGGGGGTTATACACAAACACTACAAACCGGTTCCGGGATTAATAAAAGATTACATCGCCATCCCGAAACCAAACGGCTATCAATCTCTCCACACGACGATATTTTGTGAGAAGGGCAGAATAGTAGAGATACAGATAAGAACTCCTGATATGCATGAGCATGCCGAGAACGGTATCGCCGCTCACTGGGCTTATGCTGAGGGAGGAAAGAAAAAAGTTTTCCGGGCCGACCTAAAAGAAACCCAATGGGTATCCCAGTTGAAACAATTCCTTGAAGAAATGAAACCCCGTGAAAGTCTGACCAATCTTAAAATTGATTTTTTCAAAAATAGAATTTTCGTCTTTACCCCGAAGGGAGACGTGAAAGACCTGCCGGAAGGCGCCACTCCGATTGATTTTGCCTATGCCATTCATACCGATCTCGGCCATTCCCTTAAAGGAGTCCGAGTTAAGGGTAAGATGGTTAACCTGAATTACAAACTTCAGAATGGAGACGTAGTTGAAATAATAAAAGGAAAGATATTAAAACCTTCTTTTGATTGGCTCAAAATAGCAAAAACAAATGAGGCAAGGAAGAAAATCAAGACCTGGTTTATAACCGCGAGAGCACAGAATAAGACGGAAAATGAGGAAACAGAAAAGAAGGAGAAAATAACAAAAAAGAAGAAGAAAATAGTTGTCGAGGCGGTTAAAAAAGGGGTACCGATTATTCAGGGGCACACCGGACTGATGTATAAAATCGCCAAGTGCTGTAACCCCAAAGTTGGCCAAAAGATAAACGGCTATATGACCATAAATCAGGGGGTGAGCATACATTCAATAGATTGCTCAAACTTAAAAAAGGCGAACAACCGAAGTAAAAGAATCCTTAACGCTCAGTGGAAGAGTTAATTAGATACCCATTATAAACGTTCATAAAACAGTATAACTATTTATAGTAGTTTACTAATGTTTATATATACTCTTGTATCCCCTTCATCCAACCAGATATCTGCCTAGCTAGCATAGAACTTGCCCTCACCCTAACCCTCAGCAAGCCAAATTCTGACCCTTTAAAGTGGTGTTTTTGTTTGTTCTTTTTCCCTCCTTTTACCGATTTGTTTTTTGGGGTTTTCTTCTGCAAATAAACATGGCTAAAATTACTTTCTGGGAATTCTGTAACATCCGACCAATAGGCAACAATATTGGCAAGATTTTTACTTTTGTCTTTTTTTATAAAGATATCAAAGCCAATTTCTTTATCTTCTATGCCACCGACTTCTTTAAGCCACTTCAAAAAAAATTTAACCAGATAGGGATCAGAACTCGTATAATTCACTCCTTTTCTAAAATAATCTTGATTATTTAATAGTAACCTTTCATTCCAGTATAACATTACTCCCATCAACCAAAGTTCTTTTTTTGAAATCTTACCGACATCTTTAGCCGAAGTGTTTTTAATTTTTTCGACAAGTTCCGATGTTTTTAATTTTCTTTTTTGAGAATTAGCCCGAGCTGTATCAAGTTGCTTCTTTTTTAATTTTTCGGTTTGAAGTTCGGTTAATTTTATGCCCTTCAGCCAAAAAGCGATAGTTGATTTTGGAATATTCATCGAATTTTTAATTTCTGAATATGAGTATCCCCGCTTGCGCATATCAATAACAATATTTTTTTTATAATTTTCTAAATATTGGGTCATGGAGTGTAAAAATTTATCAGTTGACTACCTAAAATTGATGTATTAAAATAATATTAGACTACGTATATTATAACTAGTAATATAGTATCACTGTACAATACATTAGTAAAGTAAGTTATATACAGCCTATATTAAATTAAAAAACGGCTTATTGCCGGTTTTTAATCCCTTAATCTAAGCACAGTTTAATCTATTATCCGCTTGGCCCTTCGACGGGCTCGACAAGCTCACCGCAAGCCGCTCAGGGCGAAACGTATAATCGACTTAGTCGATTATACGTTTCGCAACTTTGTTGAGTTCTTGGAGAGTGGCAAACTTAATCACAATGTGACCGCCTTTTTCATTAGACCGAATTAAGACAGGGACTTTGAGCATTTCGCCGAGATTCTTTTCCAATGACTGAAAACGATTTACTTCCTTGGCGGATAGTTTAGCTTTTTTAGAGGTTGGCTTGGTCGCTGATGCCATTTGCTCAACTTCTTTTGATGACAATCTCCCGCCTATTATATGGCCATAAACCTCTCTCTGTTTTGATTCATCACTAAAAGCCAGAAGAGCTCTGGCATGAGCACGAGACAGCACACCGGCTCGTAATGATTCTTTAATATCCTTGGGCAGATTAATTAGCCGTACTGCATTAGCCACAACCTCTCTTGATTTGCCAACCTTGTTGGCTACATCCTGCTGAGTTAACCGAAATTCCTTCATTAAGCGATCATAGGCCTCGGCTTCTTCCATTGGATTTAAATCCTTTCTCTGGACATTCTCAATTAAAGCAACCTCTAGCTTAGCGCTTTTATCTTCGAAGTCATCCCGGACAACAACCGGTACATGGGGTAAACCGGCAAGCTTAGCCGCCCTTAAACGCCTCTCCCCCGCTATAAGCTGGTAGTAGACGTTTAATCCCCGATTATTTTCTTCCTCAACCTTAGATACTAAAAGGGGCTGAAGAACCCCATATTTCCTTATAGAACGTGATAATTCCTTGAGTCCTTCCCCGTCAAAGTCCTGTCTCGGCTGGTCGGGATTCGGCCTGATTTTGTTTACTTCAACATAAAAGACATTCTCTTTCTGAGATTCGGGGCGCATCTGCTTAGCGCCAGGAATTAATGATTCGAGGCCCCTGCCGAGGCCAAATACTTTTTTCACTAACGTTCAAATGTAACACGAATCTACAAATCTATGCGAATGCCACAAATAACTATTCGTGGTATTCGCATGTCATTCGTTGATTTGTGTTGCTTTGGTTAACTTGTTAACCTAATTACTTCTTCCGCCAACCTTCTATATTCAGTCGCCGCCTTGGAATTAGGATTAAACTGTAAAATTGGTTTGCCATAGCTAGGCGCTTCGGCTAAATCTATTGTGCGTGAGATCACTGTATCAAAAACTCTGCCGGGAAAATTCTTATGCACTTCGTTTAGAACGTGACGATTCAACTGATTCCTCTTATCATACATTGTAAGCAATACCCCCATGACTTGCAAATCGGGATTAAGACCTTGCTTTATTAGCCCAATTGCATGTAGCAGTTGTCCCAATCCCTCTAGGGCATAATATTCACATTGGACTGGTATAATAACATAATCTCCCGCCGTTAGGGCATTTACTGTGAGAAGTCCCAGAGACGGCGGGCAGTCAACTAAAATATAATCATAATTAATCCTTAGCTGATTAAGAACGTTTTTAAGTCTATGTTCTCGTTCTTCCATAGATACAAGTTCAACCGTCGCTCCTGCCAAGGCTTGAGTAGCCGGTAAAACATCAAATCCAAAAACAGAAGTTTTCTTTATCATTGTCAGGGGATTCTGATCGTTTATAATCGCATGATAAATATTGTCATCATCTATGCTCATACTTATTCCTATTCCTCCCGTAGCATTTGCTTGAGAATCCATATCGACCAAAAGAACATACTTACCCATTGCAGCCAAATACGCCCCAAGATTCACCGAGGTTGTGGTCTTCCCGACTCCGCCCTTAGCATTACAAATAGTGATAATTCTTGCCATGCGATAATTGTTCATGAGCATAGCGAATGATTACAATTATCTAACGCATTTTGTTACCCAATCGCTTCGCTCTTGGACAAAAACTTACTTTAATTCTATACTCTTAGCCAGAACTTTTCAAATAGAGAGAGTCTAATGGACCAAAAGCAGGAACTCTTAATACTATTGAGAGATTATGAAGCTCTAAGAGAAATGCTGAAACAAAAAGCCTGGGAGATTACCCCGGAAGAGATAAAACGTCTCCTCTGTGGGAATGAAGGGCTTTTGGCCAACAACAGCGAACAGGCGCTTGAATGGCTTATAACACCTGACTGGCGGTTAGATGATAAATGCCCAGTTGAAGTTATAATCGAAAACAAAACTGAAGAAGTAATAAAACTTTTGAAACATCTCTTATCGGATGTCTATGATTAGGCCGAACCATGTTTCGGCTTTTATTTTTCATTAAAATATGCTAAAATATAGAAAAATTGCTCAGGTGGCGGAATTGGCTATACGCGATCGACTCAAAATCGATTGGCCGCAAGGCCATGGGGGTTCGACTCCCCCCCTGAGCACCACGTTGCATAAATTTTAAAATATACTATAATCTACAAAGTTCTTATTTCCTAACTGTGGGGAGGCGGGATGATTCTTAAAGAAGCCACTGTCCAGACTCTAGTGGTAGAAGAGCTGGTTCACTTATTACGCGGACGAAAATTCAAGAAACAAAGCTTAAGAGAAACTAAAAGAAATATACTCAAGACAACCTTGGATAAAAAACAGATCGAGGGCACTCTTGAACCGCTTGAAAGAATCATATGGGCCGCCTTCCGGTATGATGACTACAAACTTCAAGTCAGACATGCAAAGTCTAACTTTAATGACTTACGGCATAGGGCCGGTAACGAGCTAAGAGAATTTATGGAAACTCTTGCCGTAAACCCAGCGGCCGCCAAGAGAAACTAAAATTCCCAGTAAAGCCCCGGCCATAATATCCAGCGGCCAGTGCACTCCGACAAAAACTCTGGCTAAACCCATAAATCCGGCCAAAACAAAGTAAATGTAGCCGGCTTTTTTATTATATAAATAAACTCCCGTTGCAAGGGCAAAGTAAAAACTGGCGTGGCCAGACGGGAAAGAAGAAACCATCTCGTGATCTGTCAACTGGACTGTATCCGATAAAACCAAGAACGGCCTGGGATGATAATAAAAATAGCGGATAATATTTACAAAAATAAACCGAGATATGATAGCGGAGCCAAAAGCAACAACCAGCATTTCCCTGTAATAGCTCCACTTTAATAAAGCTGACCTCGCCCAAGAAGAAACACGGTCATTTTTTATAAAATAGGTAAGGAGCCATGGGGTTATGAGCAGTAAAATCAAAAAATACCCCAGCCATTCGGCTGAAAAGATCATAAACCGGTCGAGCCATATATTCTGCCCAGCCCAGGAGTTAATTATTAAAAAAAGGCTTTTATTCATTTAGCTTTACTAAATTTTTAAGCACGGCCGCAATAAGTATCGGCCCCATTCCGCCCGGAACTGATGTAATTAATGATGCCTTAGGCGCCACCGATCCAAAATCCACGTCTCCAACCATTTTATTGTCTTTTTTACCATAACCAAAATCAATAACTACTACTCCGCTTTTTACCATATCCCCTCTTACTAAATCTGGCTTGCCCACTCCGGAAACAATAATATCAGCTTTTCTTGATAATTCTTCCGGTTTTTCAGTTGTACTTCTTATTCTATAAACTTCCGCTCCTTGCTGTTCAAGCCAACTAGATACAGGCTCTCCCACAAGTATTCCTTGTCCAAATACCGCGGCTTTTTTGCCCTTCGGGTTAATACCATACTTGTCCAAAACTATTTTCAAGGCCTCGACTGCCGGCGGAAGTACCCACTTGGAAGCTAAGCTTCCAAGTTGAGACTCCCCACTTGGAAGCTTAGCTTCCAAGTGGGGGCCATGAAATACGGCCTGGGCTTTTGTAGATAGAACATCGACATCTTTTTCGACTGGAATCGCATCCAGAACCGCTTGAGTATTGATGTGTTTAGGTAATGGCAACTCAATTAAAGCCCCGTCGCTTTTTTCCGATATTTCTTTAACTTTTTCGATCAGATCATCGTTGGCGATATTCTCTGAAAATTGGTACATCTCAAAACTCACTCCAATATTCTCGGCCAC
>CAYTBY010000018.1:0-23031 GCA_964436165.1 uncultured Candidatus Saccharibacteria bacterium | reverse complement strand
AAGAGAAGATTTAAGAAAAAAAAGAGAAGAAAAGCACCCAGAATGAAACGGACACACATCTCGACCCCAGCATTGGCTGGGGCTTTTCTTTTGTTAAAAAAATTTAAGTAATCCCGCAGCCCCGCTCATTTCGAATCCTTTGAGCCGCTTCATCCGCCATCCGCCAACTGGCGGAGGCGGACAAATTCAAGATATTTATGATATTTTCTTATTGAATACAAAATTGGGATGTATCCGCCAGCTGGCGGATTACGAAGGGACCCAATTTTTATTCAAGAAAATGAAGAAATATCGCAGTAATTTGTTGATGCGGCGAGCCGGATGAGAAATGAGCGGGGCGAAAGGAATTACGCTGGTTGATGTGGATCAAATTGGGAGTCCAGCTGGGGAGAAGAGGGAAGCTGTCGCCCTCCTTCGCTTGGCTTCGGAAGGGCAAGGAGGCGGCGGGGGAGGAGGACGAGCAAAAATATCAGCTCAATCAAGCTGGCGGTAGAAAAAGCAACCGGAATCGCCAGAATATCAAGTGATGGTTTGAGCAAGTAGCCGCCGCCGATGGCAACTCCAAGTCCGATGATATTTAACACGACAGGAACGATCGTGTTTTTTGTTGCATAAAATGCCCGAGCTAAAAGATGACGAAGTGATTCGGTTGGCATGGCCAGAGTGAAAACTCCAAGCATTGTCGCTGTGCGGGCGATGGCTTCCTCAGTAAAGTTTCCTCCGCCCAAGACGATTCTTATCAAGGGTTCGCGGATTAAAAATATTACAATTGCGGCCATAGTACTGCCTCCCAGAATGAGCCAGAATGAATTTTTTAATGTTTTTTTAAATTCTTCTTGGGAGTGATCAGAGATAGCCTTGGCCATAATCGGAAAAGCGGTGGTCGAGAAAGTAATGCCGATAATGCTGACCGGGACGCTTTGAAAATTTCTGGCAAAATTCATTATGGCCACTGAACCGGCAGAAAGACCGGAAGCAATTACCGTAAATCCCCAGAACATTGCCAACTCGACCGGATGGCCGAACATTTTCGGGATCATTAGTTTAACTGTTTTTCTGAATTCCGTAGTTTTGAACTCGAATTTAAACTTAAGCCTAAAGCCGGAAACGTATGCGTCAATGAGGCGGGATAATAAGTGCAAACTGGCGCCGATAACGGTACCAAGAGCAACTCCCGTTATGCCAAATCTAGGAGAAAGAAAAACTGCCCCGCCGATGATGCCTAGGTTATAAAAAACCGGTGAGAGGCCGTAAAAAAGAAACCTCCGTTTGGCGATCAACATTGCGCCAAGAGCGTTGGATATGCCGAATAATATCGGTGAAAGAGCTAGCAGGCGCAGAATCTTGGCAACAAGAAGCCGTTCTTCCAAGTCAAACCCCGGGGCAACCAAGAAACTTATTGATTCAGCAAATACAGCTAATACCAAGGCTGACAAAGCCATTGTCATTATGGCGGCGGAAATAACCGAATTAGCATAATCATAAGAGCGTTTGCGGTCGGAGTACAGTAACTCTGTAAAAATTGGCACAAAAGCGGCGGCGATGCCGCTGGCGATCAGGATATTAAATAGCAAATCAGGCAGTAAAAAAGCGGCGTTATAGGCGTCTAAAGCCCTAGAAGCCCCGAATGTCTGGGCAAAAACACGGTCCCGAAAGAGGCCCAAAGCGTAAGAGACCAGAGTTGTGCTGGCAAGGATCATGCTTCCGGCCGGTATGATTTTTATTAACTTTATCATCATCTTCATTATGTGGTAAAATAATAACATGGATAAGGCGATATATAAAATTTTAATAGTCGAAGATGAGAAATTATTCCAGGATTTATTAATAGATTACTTGTCTAAAGATTCGATTTTTCAGATTTATACTGCCAATAATGGACGGGAAGGACTCGAGACCGCTCTAAATCGTAATCCCGACATTATCCTTCTTGATATAAGAATGCCAATTATGGATGGAATTACCATGATGAAAGAAATGAAGAAATCCGAACAACTTAAGAATATTCCAATAATCTTTCTTACCAGTGTTGATCCGGATGAAGAAATAATTAACGAAATAACCAGGGAGAAACCAGCCTACTATCTGATAAAAAACAAAATGAACATCAACGATATTGGAGAAAAAATAAGAGAAACGTTGAGCATGAGACATTAATTTTCAAACCGCCTTAGCTAGAAGGCGGTTTTTATGTAATAATATAGCCCAAACTACGTCTTAATATATGTCGAAACAAGTCGAGATTATGGAACAATTCACTAAAGCTTATGACGAGCTGTCAGACGCGATTTTTAGACATTGCTGGTTTAGAATTGGCGATAGGGAGAGGGCTAAAGATCTGATGCAGGATACCTTTACTAAGTCGTGGCAGTACATAAGCCAGGGAACTCAGGTCAGTAATTTAAGGCCATTTTTGTATAAGGTAGCAAACAATCTTATTATTGATGAATATCGGAAGAAAAAAGAATTATCGCTTGACGGACTGATGGCTCAAGGATTTGAGCCGGGTTTTGATGAGAAAAAAAACATAGAACAGGGCATTGATGCAAAGTTGGCTATCGGGGTGATTAATCAGCTGGATGAGAAGTATCGGGAGGTGGTGTTGATGAGATACGTTGACGAGCTATCGCCTAAAGAGATAGCCGAAATTATCGGGGATAGCGATAATAATATTTCGGTCAAGATTCACAGAGGAATAAAACAGTTAAAAGAAATTTTAGAAAAATAATGAAATGAATAAAGAACTATTTGAAAAATCCATGAGACAAGCCAGACAAGAACGGCTTTCAAGTGATGAGAAAACTGCGATTCGTCAGTCAGTTTTAAATTTTATTTCCCAAAATCCTGTAAGAACTAAAATAGACCCGCGTCCTAGTAGTTGGTCGACAATGTTTGGTTATAAATTAAATTTAGCATCTACTATGGCAATATTATTAATTATTACAATCTTAGTTGGCGGAGGAGCGGCGGTGGGGGCAGAAAAATCTTTGCCCGGCGACGTTCTTTATCCAGTTAAGGTCGGTGTTAATGAAGAAGTTCGGGGATGGTTCTCTGTTTCTGAAGAAGCAAAAGGTCGTTGGGAAGTGGAAAGAGCGCAAAGGCGCTTGGAAGAAGCCGAAGATCTGGCCGCCAAGGGATCTCTTGATACGGAAACACGAGCCGTGATCGAGTCGAATTTTCAAGCTCACTCAGAAAGAGTTCGGGATAGGATCGTTAAGTTTGAGAATAAAGAGAACTTCAATGCGGCCGTTGACGTAAGCTCAAATTTCGAAGCGGCCCTAAAGGCCCATCAGGAGATATTAGCTAGACTTTTGGAAGAAGAAACCGATATTGAAATAAAGAGCGAGATAAAACCGATCGGGATTAAGGTTAATTCAGAGGTGCGGGCCGCGAAAAAATCCCGTGAAAAAAACGAGGTTAGAGTTTCCGAAAAAATGAGGATGGATATAGAGTCGTCAGCTGAAGGTAAATTAGGAGCGGCTGAAAATAAAGTAGAAGAAGTCGGAAAATATATTTCTTCGGCCGGGGATAAAATAAGTGCTGAGACAAAAGCCGAGGCTGAAGCAAAGTTGGCCCTAGCTGAAAAAACGATCGTAGAAGGCAGGGCAAAAATGGAAGCTAAGGCCTTTGGCGATGCCTTCGTCTTGTTCCAAAAAGCTATCCGTCTTGCCCAGGAAGCGAAATTTACGGTTGAAGCAAATCAAAGATTTGAGGTTGATGTCCATATTAACGGAGAAACCTCTGGCGATGACGACAATGACTTTGAAATAGAGGGTAATTCGGATCTGAATATTAAGAATTCAATCCAAGAAAAAACCCATTTGAAAGCCGATCTCGGACTATAAATTCAACCCGAATAACAACAAAACGCCCTCCGTCAGCTGACGGAGGGCGTTTTGTTGTTATCTCGTCTGGCGGTGATCTGTGTCCGTATGATATAATGGAAAGGTATTATTTAACCTATACTAATGTCTAGTAAAACTAATGGGCAAGGACTCAAAATACTTTTTGTTGCTGCCGAAGCGGCGCCTTTTGTTAAGGTTGGTGGCTTGGGCGAAGTAATGCATTCTTTACCCAAAGCTCTTCGTAAGCTTGGCCATGACGCCAGAGTTTTTGTTCCCAAGTATGCTACCGTTGCTATAGATAAATATCCTCTTGAGACAGAGTTAAACAACCTTAAAGTAGAAAGCGGTGATAGGGATCCTTACGGAATCTTAGTTTCTAATGTCTTGCGTTATACGAGCACTGATGGCGGTATCAATTATTTTCTTGAAAACATGGAATACTATGAGAAAAGAGCCAATGTCTATGGCTATTCCGACGATACGGTCAGATGGGTATTGCTTTCAAAGGCAGCTCTTGAGTTTGTAAAGAAATCAGAATGGAAGCCGGATTTGATAGTTGCTTCTGATTGGCAGACCGGGTTTATTGCTAATCTGGTCCATACTGACTATAAAGACGATCCGATATTATCCAAGATACCAATTATTTTTTCGATACATAATTTAAAGCATCAGGGCATGTTTGATTCTGGGTTTGTCTCTGAAATGGAATTTGACTCTGGCCAAGCGCCAATTACTGATTTTTTTGATCTAAGAACCAATAAGCTTAACGGTATGAGGCGCGGTATCATGTATGCCGATGTTATTAATACCGTTTCGCCGACCTATGCTCGGGAGATACTGACCGAAGAATTCGGAGAGGGCTTGGATAAACTTCTCAATGAACGCAAGAGCCGGTTATTCGGGATCCTAAATGGTATTGATACGGAATCCCTCAATCCGGAAACCGATAAGGATCTGGCAGTTAATTATTCGGTTAAATCTTTGGATAAGCGTCTGGAAAACCAGATTGCCCTTCAAAAGCAGTTCGGTTTGCCGGTAAGCAAGGGCGATGTTTTTGTTGTCGGAATGGTTGGCAGGCTGGACGCACAAAAAGGGCTTGACCTGGTGACTCAGATGCTCGGTCCGCTGATGGAAAATGTTAACTTTCAGTTTGTTACTGTCGGCGGAGGGGATTCGAGTTACTACGCTTATTTTGAAGAGTTAAAGAATAAGTATCCAGATCGAGTAGGAATCCACCTTTCTTTTGACGCCAGGCTTCCCAGGATGATTTTCGGCGGTGCCGACGCCATCCTAATTCCGTCCAAATTCGAACCTTCCGGTCTAGTCCAGATGGAAGCGATGCGGTATGGCTGTGTGCCCATAGTCAGAAAAGTGGGCGGATTGGCTGATTCTGTCGAGGATTTTAAACCGGAAACCAGCGAGGGCACCGGATTTGTTTTTGAGAAGTACGATCCGATCTCTTTAACTATTGCCCTTATTCGGGCTTCTGAACACTATCGTCAGAAAAAAGAATGGGAGAAGCTTGTCAAAAGAGCAATGGCTCAGGACTTTTCATGGGAGAAATCTGCACAAGAATATGTAAAACTCTTCGAAATGGCGTTGCGGTTCCACAAAGAAAATCAATAAATTGCTTTTCAATCTCTAATATCTAAACCCTAATCTCTAAACAAATTCAAAATCCAAATCTCAAAAACTTTTAAAACTTTTGGTATTTGAGATTATTTAGAGATTAGAAATTAGGATTTAGAGATTACCCGATGTATTGGGCCAATTTTTTACACATTTATCAGCCAGCCGGCCAACAGCCGGATATTTTAGCTGCAGTCGTCAATCAGAGTTACCGGCCTATTCTAAAGGGTATTCTTCAACACAAGAAAGTGCGTCTGACGATGAATATAAACGGTTCGCTTCTCGAGCTTTTTGATAAGTATCAGTACGTTGATCTTATAGACACGGTGCGCGAGCTTATAAAGGAAGGCCGTCTTGAGCTGACTACTTCTGCTAAATTCCACGCCCTTCTGCCTTTCCTGGACGATAAAGAGATCGTCAGGCAGATAGAAACAAACAACGAGACCCTCCATTATTATTTTGATCACGGCTACAGGCCGATAGGGTTTTTCTCGCCGGAAATGGCCTATGATGAGCGCTTGCCCAAGATAGTCGAGTCGATGGGATTTAAGTGGATGATACTCGACGAGATATCCAAGTCGGGCAAAACAGAAACAGTCGATTATAACAAACTCTATAAGATAAAGGGCACTAACGTGCTGGCATTCTTTAGGGAAAGGCGGCCCAGCAATCTTATTATGAGCGCGGCTGTCAGATCGTATGAGTCATTGAAGAAGGCGATGGAGAAAGATTTTGCCGGCAACCGTTATCTGATAACCGGAATGGACGGCGAGACGTTCGGCCATCATCGGCCAGGACTTGAAAAGATGCTGTTCGAGATGTTTGCATCTAAAGATTTTGAGTTGGTCCAGGTATCTGATCTGATGAATTTGTACAAAGATATTGAAGAGGTTTCGCCGGTAAGATCCACTTGGGCTTCCAGTGAGGAAGATATTGATAGGAATGTTCAGTTTCTGTCATGGAAAGATCCGGAGAACGAGATACATACCTGGCAATGGGAGCTGGTGGGCCTGGCCCTTGATTCTGTTTATAGTCTTGATAAAGATCATGTTTTATACGGGGAGATAAGATCTAGAATGGACGCCGCCTTGGCCAGCGATCATTTCTGGTGGGCTTCGGCCAAACCATGGTGGAGTTTGGAAGAAATAGAACGGGGAGCTTATATCTGTCTTGATATAATCCGGAGAGTACCGAATATTGATGCCAAATCCGTTGAGCGAGCCAGAGATCTGTATGAAAATATAGTCTCGACTGCATTTGAGTGGAAAAGGAGCGGTAAGATATATGAATTGGCGAAACAAAGGCAGGGGATTATGCGTATTCCGTTCAAGGAAAGGACATTTGAGAAAGGAGGAGTCGAGAGGGGTGTCTACGAAGGTTTTATTGCTATGTTCAAAGATCTTGAGAAAAAAGCGGCTGAAAAGCAGGAATATGAGAAGGCCATTATATGGCGCGATGCTATTTATAAAATAGAGAATAAAAATGATATCTATGATACAATTCATGCGGTCGAACTTTTAAGGGTTGAAATTCCAAACGAAGAAGTGGAAAAAACCCTGGATAAATATACCGAAAAATACAAGAAGATACGCGGTGGCCAGCCGGAACAAAGAGGGAATTAAAACAGACCCCTAATTGTGGGGTCTTGCTCTAGGCAGAATTTTTTTCGTACTCTTTTTTGAATTTCATTCCCAGAGTGGCGTTATCGGTCATTATGCCGTCAACGCCGAGATCGGCAAAGTATTGCATATCCTCGATCGTATTGAGAATGCCGGCCCAGACCTCGATTTTTCTTTCTTTCAGCTCTCGGATCTGTTTTCTTAAGTCCGTTGAGTCATCTATAAATTTAAATAACCAGCGGCTTATTTTACGGTCCGGCAAAATGCCGAAAGAAATAGCATCGGGTTGGAATTTATCTGCAAGTGATGGCAGGTCGAGGGGGAGAGTTACTATAAGGTGGGTTTTTATTGCTGGATTTAATTTTTTGGCTTCGAGAAGTAATTCTCCGCCTGCTTCAAAACCAAGAAGGCGGGATTTTTTTTGAAACGTAGTTAGGTAAATCCTATCCTCGAGAGATTCAAGTACTATTCTGTCAATAATTTTCTTAACAAAGTCCAGAGAGTGGATTTTAATATCAAGAGCAATTAATATCTTTGGATTCACTTTTACGAAAGTGATAAATCCCTCTAAGTCGATGAAGGGGGGCAGTCTTCTTTTTAGAACAACAAGCTCTTCCCGGGTATAATAAGTGCAATCCGGGTAAGTACTCCCTGGATGGTAGATTATCGGAACGTCGTCGGTTGTTAAAGAAATGTCTGTTTCAATGAAATCGACTCCGAGCCGGACAGCTTCATCAAAATCGTCCAGAGTATTACCGGGCATTCTTGGCGAGGCTCGGCCTCGATGGGCTAATATTTTCATGAGAGCTCCAGTATTATCAATGAACTGTTGATTGTATGATATAATTATCACAATGAAGAAACAAGCAATGCGCCCCCGCTTATAAATGGCCTGCCCTATTGTCTGCCTTGACTTTTTTGTCAGAAAGGCGTACAATTAAAATATGAGATAGTACC
The DNA here is from genome assembly GCA_964436165.1 of uncultured Candidatus Saccharibacteria bacterium. Lineage (GTDB taxonomy): Bacteria > Patescibacteriota > Minisyncoccia > 2-02-FULL-40-12 > GWA2-44-9 > 2-01-FULL-39-28. The sequence continues at coordinate 14,981 of CAYTBY010000018.1, read as the reverse complement.
TTTTATATACTACATTGCGAAACGTGGCCATAGCGTTCAGTGGCTTGAAGTCAGCCTTTGAACGCTATGGCTACCAATTCCGGTGGTCAAGCGCTTAGGCGACCAGGTCGGACCTTGATCCGATAGTCGCAAGGAGAAGCCATGAAGTCAGAATTCAGTAGTGGGCTCGCAGACAAGGTCTGCGGTGCCTGGGATGCCGAAGGCGGTACCCCGGCTGAGCTGAACAGCTTTGCCGAAAACGATGCCCTGATCAGGGGGTTGTTGACGATTCTTCGGGGCGGAGCGGTGGTCAAACCGATTGTCGCCGGGACCCCTCGCGTCATCCCGATCGACCGTTCCAAGCCGTTCGATCCCGTCACCTTCATCGGCGCCGGCTGGAGCATCTGGCGCGGTCCTGCCAACGGCAACGGCCTGGAGGGCGAGGAAGAAAGAGATTCGCATTCGGCCACACTGACCGAGCTGGATCTTGACCAGGTCCAACTCATCACTTGCCTCAAGCGAGGCGAGTCAGTGACCACCGGCGAGGAGCGCATCAAGCGCCTCCGAGCCGATGGCCGTGTCCGTCTGGACGAGAACGCTTTCCAGGCGTTTTGGGAGAACCGAGAGCAACTCCCGGCCTGCCTCAAGGAGAGGGTGAACGGCAATATCAAGTTAATTTTTTTCGACGGTGTCGTTCTGCGCGGCCCGGACGGCCGTCGTTGCACGCTTTTCCTCTGCTTCGACGACGGCGGTTCGTGGCACTGGTACTACTACTGGCTCGACATCGTTCGTTACGCCTTCAACCCCTCGGCTGTGCTCGCAAGTCAGAACTAAGTTCTTAGGGCATTAGCCCTAGCCCTTTGTAACTTAGCCCTTATCCCGTCGGGAGACACTGTGTCTCCCGACGGGATTGTTTTTTATTTAAATACGTTGTGTTAGTATGTTCTTAGCAATAGGTGAATACGCGGGCGACCATGTGTTTTCCGCTACCGAAGCTAGTATCCATGTACCCAGAATATTTCCGTCCGCCAGCTGGCGGATTGAAATAGCGTGGCGCATGTCCGGATTTTATTGCGGATCTTCGATGGCCTTGCCATCGGGACAGGAACTTCAAAAACGAAGATACTTGGTATAGGATGCCAGGGTATTATCATACCGAATACTATACAGCCCGGAGAGTACTCGATGGGCAGTGATGACTATGAAGGCATGCTATACAATAACTGCGCGGCCCGAACGGCAATCGTTACACGCTTTACCTCTACTTCAACAACGACGGTTCGTGGAACTGGAACTACAACTGGCTCGACAACGATCGCGATGTCAACAATAAAAGTGTTAAACATCGGATGTTTAACACTTTTATATTATTGAGTTATACGTCACTCGCTATCTATCATAAGTTCTTCGTCTAAAAGGTTCTTTGCTGGGCTCGTTTTTACAAATTGTCTATAACCATTTTTATTTTTAAATTGTTCCATGACGATTGAGTTCTCTAAAAGTTTATTCCATCGATTTTCTGTTATATAGTCCTGATAGCTAGACCATGGGTAGCTATCCTCCTTATCTCTCCAATCTTTAAGTTCTCTGGGGTTGTGGTGAATATAAGTAGATAAATATAGTAATTGTTCATTATTGCTAATGCGTACCATTTTATACGGACCCTGAAAAAGGTGGCCAACTTTTTCGTGTCTAGTATTAAAATATTTAGTATAAGCATTTAAAATCCTTTGCATATATTTAGAAATGCCCCCTTCTTTTAATTCGCGTAGGATGAGATGGAAGTGGTTCGGCATTAAAGTAAAACCCACCAATTCGACAGCCCTGTTTTTAATAATATCAGCTTCAACATCATCTGGAATGTTAAACATCCGATGTTTAACAAAGTAAGAAATCTGACGACCCATATTATAAAAATTTAAAGGAGATTGAAAATAAATAACCAGAAACAACAATCTAGCCCAATCCCTTCGGTCTATAAATATATCTTGTTTGTTATTGCCCCTGTTGAATACATGATAGTATTCTCCGGGAGCAAGGTTATCTCTACGCATTATTCGTGTATATCATGTTAAACATCGGATGTCTAACATTATGTCTTCATGTTAAACATCGGATGTTTAACCGATGGATGTTTAACTGATTGTCTAGTAGGTTTATAAAGTGAATAATAAAAACCCGCCGGGTTTGAAGACGCGGCGGGTTGTCTAGGGTTGTTTTTTATCTGCTCTCTAGTCCCTTACCAGCGATTCTTTTCTTAAACTCTTGGAAGGTCATCAGGGTTTTCATATCTTCCATTCTATCTACATATACCGTGCCGTTTAAATGATCAATTTCGTGCTGGAACACTCGAGCAATAAAACCGTCGAACTCCCTAATCTGTGTTTTACTATTTTCGTCGGTATATCTTACTTTAATCTTTTTGTATCTTGGAACTAGCCCGCGTACTTTTGGCAGACTTAAACAACCCTCCCAATCGTTTTCTGTTTCCTCCGTCGTTTTAATAATTTCTGGATTTATAATTACCGTTGGCGGTAGAGATTTAACGTGCGGACGTATCGGAGTTTTATTTACCCGAAGTACTGCTAGCTGTAAAGGAATTCCTATTTGTGGAGCGGCAAGTCCTACTCCTCCACTTCGTCGCATTGTAAAGAACATTTGTTTGATAAGTGCTTGAAATTTTAGATCTCTAATTTTTGACTCAGTAACTTTTTCAGCTTTCTTTCGTAGTATCGGATCACCAAATTGTGTACGCGGCAATATCTTCATAAAAACCGTCCTTTCTCCCTAATCTACACCTAGGTTATCATATCAAAACCACGCGTGTATTGCAATGTAAAAGTTTAAGAAATAGGGTATAATTAACGAAATGAAAAAAATCATATTGATAGTGGTTTTGGCGGGTATTGGTGGAGGGATCTGGTATTTTGAGGCCCAAAAACCGGAGATAGATCCAAGCGGAGAAGAAGCTGTTAACATAGAGAAAATGAACAAAGTCGAGAAGGCAAAAATGTATGAGTCGGCCAAAGAGTTGAGCGGTGTCGGAAGATTTATTAATACTGAGCCATTTAGGCTGAGAGATTATATCGGCAAGAAAGTTATTCTGATAGATTTTTGGACTTATAGCTGTATAAATTGCCAAAGAACCACGCCTTATTTAAATAGTTGGTGGGATAAATATAAAGATAAGGGCTTATTGATTGTCGGTGTCCATACGCCTGAATTCGAATTCGAAAAAAATTATGACAATGTTTTAAAGGCGGTTCAAAAGTTTGAGATTGAATACCCAGTAGTTCAGGATAATAACTATTCAACCTGGCGGGCTTACGGTAATCGCTACTGGCCTCGCAAATATCTGATAGACATTGATGGTTTTATAGTTTATGACCACATCGGCGAAGGGGATTACAAAGGAACGGAGATGAAAATACAGGAACTTCTGAATGAAAGAATGGCGGCTTTGGGCGAAGAGGGGAAAGTGGCCGAAAGTATTACCGAAGAAGTACAGAATGGTCTTCAGGTTAACAGTCCCGAAACGTATTTCGGTTCAAGCCGTAACGAAAATTTTGGAAGCGGTACGCCCGGAAGAGCGGGTACTTTTAATTTCTCCCAGCCAACAGAAATAAGAAGCAATATTTTATATTTTACCGGCCAGTGGCAGATAGCCAATGAATATGCTCAAAATACCTCAAAAGGCGCAAAGATAATATTTAAATATAACTCGAAAGAGGTTTATTTTGTCGCTAGTTCTGATAAGGGCGTTAAGATAAAAATCCTCCAAGACGGTAAACTCCTTGAAAGTTCGGCTGGAGAGGATATTTCTAAAGATACATCGGAAGGCGTTATCAAGGACAGCCGTTTATACAAACTCATCAATAATCCAACAGCGGGGGAGCATATTCTCGAAATAATCATCGAAGGCCCCGGCCTTAAAGCGTTTACATTTACGTTTGGATAGTATGCTATAATGAATTTATGCCACATCGAGATATTGATCTAATTTATCAAAACACTTCCGGGGTGGAGGTACCCCAGCTTGAGGCCGGCCAGAACGCCCTCAAGGATTACGTTGATCTTGTTTGGAAGCTTGCCCAAGGCGACGATACGGGTTTCGATTATGGCTATTATGAGTCGTCGGTTAACCTTCCTCTAGACGAGCGTTTTAAATCGGCTCTGCTCGAAAAAATAAAAGAAAAGAAAAATCCGGAATTAAAATATATAATTGTCGTCGGGATCGGCGGTTCCAACCTAGGAACGATGGCTTTGTATCAGGCCTTGCGCGGCATTGATGTTTTTATGCACGAAGGGACGGCAAAAATAATATTTCTTGATACGGTTTCTTCGCCGTTAATAGCCCAGGCCGTTAATTTTTTAAATACCAAGATTAACAGTCCGGAGGAGGTAATTGTTAACATGATAAGCAAGTCCGGAGAAACGACTGAGACGGTTGCTAATTTTGAGGCTGTCTATGACGTATTGAAAAAGCGGTTCGGCGACCAGATAAACAGTCGTCTTATTTTTACCACCGACAAAGGCTCCAAGCTTTGGAATATTGCCGAAGGAAAGGGCCTCGATCTTATCGAAATAGCCGGCAGAGTCGGGGGCAGATATTCGGTATTTTCGGCGGTAGGGCTATTTCCTCTGGGTTTGGCCGGTTTTAATATTGAAAACTTCTGGTCAGGAGCGGCTGAAATGGTTAAGCGCTGTACCGATAAAGATGTGTTTAGGAATCCGGCTTTGGTCTCGGCTATAATCAGCTATGTTCATTACACTAAGGGATTAGATATTTATAACAGTTTTTATTTCAACCCGGAATTAAAGACTATCGGCCGCTGGTATTCCCAGCTTTTAGCTGAAAGTACAGGCAAGGAGTTCAATCTGAACAACGAAAAAGTCAATTTCGGGCTTACCCCCCTGGTTTCCATCGGTTCGACCGATCTTCATTCGACGGCAACTCTGTTTTTAAGCGGGCCGAGAAATAAATTTACCCAGTTTATCCATGCCGCCCAGAAAGAAAATTCTCCCCAACTGCCGCCGGAGCTTTTTATGCCGGGTTTGGTTGATAATATAAACGGCAAGAGCATCGCCGATATAATGGGGGCGATATTCTACGGCGTGAAGATAGCTTATTTGAAAAACGCCCTACCTTATTCAGAAATTGTGATGCATGATATAAACGAGGATTCACTTGGCCAGTATCTTCAGTTGAAAATGATAGAGACGATGTACTTGGCAAGGTTATTGGGGGTAAATGCCTTTGATCAGCCGAAGGTCGAGGATTATAAACGTGAAACAAGGGAAATATTGAAGAAATTATGATGCCAATCCGGATCTATACAACGCCAGTTTGTGCTTATTGCAAGATGGCCAAAGATTATTTTAAATCGAAAAATCTTCAGTATGAGGAGGTTGCTTTGGTCGGCAATCCGGAAGCCCAGCAACTGGTTATGTCAAAAACAGGGATGGTTGCGGCGCCAATCATTGAAATCAACGGCAAGTTTGTGGTAGGATTTAATCGCGAAGAAATTAATAAAGCCTTGAGTTAATTTTCAATTTTTAATTCTCAATTTTCATTGAATTTTCAATGTTCCAATGAATCATTGTAGGTTTGTTCTAAATTGATAATTGTTCAGTGGACTATAATCCGGAGTCTAAAAACGAATACTTCGCCAAGAGAGAAGAGAAGGAGAGAATTGCTAAAGAAGAAAGACTTAAGAAAATGGGCGCCAAATTAACCAAGTGGCTTATTTTTGCCGTGGTTGCCGGATTACTTATCTGGTGGGTTTATGACTATTTTAAAAAATCGTCGTTTGAAGGGCCAACTCCAGGAGAATATTTCCAAGCCCAGTCCCGAGATCATATTCAAGGTGGCACTCAGCATCCTGCCTACAATTCCAATCCTCCGACTGGCGGTTGGCATTATGATCAACCGGCTCAGACGGGGATATATGATAAAGAATTTACCGATGAACAGCTCGTCCATAATCTTGAACATAGCCACGTCTGGATTGCATATAAACCTGATTTACCAGCCGAGACAATAGAGAAACTAGCTGATATTGCCAAAGATTACGGTTCAAAAATCATCATGACTCCGCGTCTGGCCAATGATACGTCGATTGCTTTTGTTGCCTGGGAACACTTACTTAAAATGGAAGTCCTTGATGAAGCGAAAGCCAAAGAATTTATCGAAGCCTATCGTGGCGTTGCCGGTCCGGAGAAATTAGCTGATTTCGGATTTAAAGATTTTCGTGGATCAAATGAAAAATCTTCAGGCTCAAAAATGCCTAAATAAAATCCTGGCCTAGCCAGGATTTATGCTCCGTCATCCTCATCTTTAGAAATATCCGATGCTATCCTTAAAGATTTTAAGAATTTTCTGTCGTTTTCTGATATCTCCCAGTTCTTTTTCGGACTAGGACTATCGGGCACGCTGGGTGCCGCTACAAGAATATTTATCTTTCTCGGTTCCTTGGATGATGCTGGTCCTATCTTTGTTTTGAGTCCTATTATAAGTTCCTCGGGGATTACTAACAAACCCATACCTCTCATCCAATATTGGCAGTAGCGATTAAAATATTCCTTGGCTTCAAGTAGTTTCACGACTTCAAATCTAGTACTAACTAGTTCGTCGCAGTATCTTATGTATTCAACGATATGCACTAATCTTTCCAAGCTCAATAAAGATTTTTGTCTTAAACTTTTTTCCAACTCACCAATATAAAAATTCAAAATAGGGATCCCTGTTTCGTCCCCATTTGTCATGTTATGCTCCTTGTAAATGTAACTAACCGTTCCCATTAAACTATAAATCTAATATAATTTCAATATGGATTCAAAAAATCTCTGGTGGAAAAAAGCTGTGATATATGAGGTCTATGTCGACAAGTTTGCCGGCAATTTTAAGGGTATGGTTGAAAAACTGCCCTATTTAAAAAATCTCGGCATTAATTGTATTTGGCTTTTGCCCCATTACCCCTCGCCGATGGTTGATGGCGGTTACGACGTATCTGATTATTTAAATGTCCGAAGCGAATTGGGAACGCTTGATAATTTTAAAGAATTCATAGCTGCAGCTCATGGTAACGGGATCAGGATCATTGTTGATTTTGTCCTAAATCATGTCTCTATTGAACATCAGTGGTTTAAAGAGGCATCATCGTCCAGGCAAAACCCGAAAAGAGATTATTTTGTTTGGTCCGAAACCGGCAAGGAATTTAGTTTGGCCTATAATCCATTTTCCCACATGACTGCGGGGAATTGGAAATTTAATAAAAAAACAGGAGATTATTATTATGCTACCTTTTTTGATGAACAAGCGGATTTGAATTGGGACAATCCCGAAGTTTTTAAGGAGAGTATCAAAATAATAGATTTTTGGGCCGAATTAGGAGTAGATGGATTCCGGCTTGACGCCGTCGGTCACCTTGTAAAAAGAGAGGGGACAGATTGCCGTCACTTGCCGGAAGTTCATCGGATATTAAAAAAATTAAGATTACATTTAGACAAAAACTGGCCCGAAGTTATCTTTTTGGCTGAAGCCGGGGGACGTTATCGAGAAACTATGCAATACTTTGGAAGTGGCGATGAATGTCATATGGTTTTTCACTTTGGCTTAATGTCTTACATCCATCTTGCCGTTAAAAGAAATGACTCCTCGATTCTTAAAGAAGTCGTCAAAAAATCTTCCGATATTCCTTCCAATTGCCAGTGGGCTACATTTATAAGTAATCATGATGAAATAACCTTTACCCCTCTCGAAAAAGAAGAAGAAAGGCTAGAATTGCTTGATTGGCTTGATCCGAAGGGTAAATATTCTTTCAGGGACGGACGAGGCGTATCAATGCGGCTGGGGACAATATTCAACGGCGACAAAGAAAAAATACTAAATATTTTTAAAATACTTTTTGGCTTGCCCGGTTCCCCCGTTATTTATTATGGTTCAGAGATAGGGATGAAAAACCTTGAATTGAAAGATAAACCTCTTGATTCGAGAAAATACGTAAGAGGTGATTTCGACTGGCAAGAAGCGGAGAAACAGTCGAAAGATCATAACTCTCTCTTGAATGTGTTGAGAGATATTATCAAGGGAAGACAAAATTTGTAATAAATATTTCCTCATGTTATAGTTATGCTTTCAATGTCATGAATGCCAAGCCGTTAACTTGCTGATTGACTTTTAATCTTTGTTATAGTATAATATATAGATTATATTTAACCCCTGAATTTAGCCCAAATTTCCAGCTTTTGTTTGTGATTTTGGATTTGTAATTTGGGATTTAAACCAGTATGAGTCTCAATTTTCACGGATTTATCGGAAACGGTCGAACTGCCCGCAGTGAGCATAGTCGAACCGTCAAATTTTTGGTCGGTGTTTTTACATTTTCTTTTATGCTTTCTATGACCGTCCAGCCGTTGGTGTTTGGGGTCAGGGCTGATGCCGGTGATTTATCAATCACTTGCGACAGCGTGGTCATAAGTGGTAGTACCTGGACCTTTAGCGGTACTTGGAAAGCCCTCGATTATCCAGGACTATCTTCTCAATATGATACTGCCGTATTCTCTCCTTCTGGTACGAGCGTAGATAATAATTCACAGGATTCTCCTGATACATTTGTAATTACTGATCCTCCGGGAGCAGACACCGATTATACTGGTGGGAACCAAGAAGATATGTCCGGTACTTGGTCTAATGAAGTAACGTTTGCAACTACTCCTAGCGCAGTTTTTGCTACTCTATACCATGCCCAAGTTCCAGGTGCAGAAACTTCAGGTGATGCAACCTGTACTTTTAGTATCCCAACTCCGACTCCAACACCCGAGCCAAGTCCCACACCTACGCCCGAACCCAGTCCAACGCCTACACCAGAACCGAGTCCCACACCAACTCCTACCCCAGAGCCTAGTCCAACTCCAGAACCGACCCCTGAACCGACTCCTTCTCCGACACCAGAACCCACACCAACTCCAGAACCAAGTCCGACTCCAACTCCTGAACCTTCCCCAACTCCGGAGCCCACCCCAACCCCGAATCCGCTTGGCAAATTATCTGGATATAAGTGGAACGATGAAAATGGTGATGGTGAATGGGACGAAGAAGAACCGGCTCTTGCTGGCTGGACTATTTGGTTGAACGGCGATTCGTATGTTACTACCGGTGATGGCGAGGGTTGGCCGGAAGGTTATTATGAATTTACTGATCTTGAAGCCAACGATTATTATGTTTGCGAAGAGTTGCAAGATAACTGGACTCAAACATATCCAAATACCGACAGCGAGAGTACTATTGATTATGATATTTATGAGTACTGTGACGAGTACGAAGGTAACTATGCTCAATATGGCTACTCAATAGAAATAGATGGGGATGAGGTTTCAAATCTTAATTTTGGTAATCAAGAGATACCCGAACCAACACCAAGTCCGACTCCAGAACCGACCCCGACTCCGGAACCAACCCCATCTCCAACCCCAGAACCGACACCAACTCCTACGCCTGAACCGGAGTGCAACGAGAACGAATGGAATGATTGCACTCCGCCGGTTTCAACTTTTGATAATGATAGAAATCACGAGGTCATAGAAACAGAGTTGGTTTCGTTGGAACTGCTTGGCGGACGTTCGGTTGATGATTTATCGGGCATTACGCCGAATCCGGAGAATGTGACTCTTACGGCGTATCAGATTCAAGGCGCGCAATTTATTGACAGTTTCTTTGATATATTCGTTGAGTTAAGTTGTTCTCAAATTCCTCACGAAGAAATTCCGATAGAAATTATCTCTTTAGATCTTGTCAGCGTTAATCCTCTTACCGTGACCTGGGCGCCTAAAAACGATTGGGCGCCGGAAAACGGAAAAGGAGTGTATTGTTTTGAAGCAAATGCGATTGACAACGCTGGAAATCCTGAACATACCGCAATTGCCGGACCCTTAGCGTTTAATCCTCTTCAGGCTACTCCGACTCCAACACCAGCACCCTCACCAACCCCAACTCCTGAACTTTCCCCAACCCCAACGCCAACGCCTAATGGCGGTGGCGGAGGTGGAGGTGGCGGTGGCGTGGGAGTGTTTATAAACGGTCCGGGGGCAGTGCCACCCCCATCGGCTCCTGCAGCAGCTCCCGAGGTTTTAGGAGCTACGGCCCAGGTTTTACCGGCAACGTCGTTACCTCTCATTGATAGCATCATAATATCATTATTCAGTGCAGTTCTTATGACCGGTATGATGATGATGTTTATCGGTTATGGAATAGTGCCGAGTAAACTTAAGGAATATTTAAACTAAAAATACTAGCTAATTAGCGAAGATTAGTCGTAAATCAAAACCCGCCAGGCCCAAAGGCGGGCTTTGATTTGACTGTTAGTCATAGATATAGTATAATATAAGTATTGTGGATCCCGTTAGAGATACCCTAACGGGTTTGTATGGAAAATCATAGGTTAAGTTAGTGCAGTGTTTTTTCCACCATATGGTGGTAGTAAGTGCTCGCACTATCTCTAACGGGATGGATCTAAATTTTCATAGACCCAAAACCAGAAGAATAAAGAAATTTATAGCCAGTTTTTTTGTTGGCTCTTTTATTGCATCAATGATGTTACAACCGTTGTTTAGCGTTGTTGCTTCTAGCGTGGAGCCGGTAAAGGTTCTCTCGACAAATCCCAAATGTAATGAGTTGGATGATATATACGGAGACGGACAAACCTGGTTTGAGTTTAAGGTTGACGAAGAACAGCTTGGTAACGGAACAGTAACAAACGGGGCGCTTCAGGTCGTTATTAGCGATTATAGCCCCAATAGTTTTAACTGGGCATCTAATTTTGATATTGATGCCGTATTTGTTAAAGCTGGTTCAACTAATCACAATTTATATGTTTATGAATCAGCCGATTCAAATTTTGGAGATACTCACCTGGTCGTCGGTGATAAATATGCCATAAGCCATATTTTATTCTGTTATAGTACTGTTCCGGTTCCGACTTTTACCCCAACCCCAACGCCGACTCCTGATCCAACTCTTACCCCCACTCCAACCCCCGCTCCGACTCCGAACAATGATCCGGAATGTCTTTTAAATATTACAAAACAGGTTGATAAAGCGACAGCTAATTCTGGCGACACATTGATCTACCATATTGATTTTAAAAATGTCGGTAATATTGATTGTACTGGTGGAGGGGTAGAAGTTAGGGATAATGTAAATCCGTATTTGACGTTTTTAAGCACTACCCAGTCAAGCAATGTTGATCCTGGATATTTTGATTCAGTTTTTAATCCTTTTACTGGTAACATAACCTGGAATGCTCATGTCTTAAATCCTGGCGAATCAGGATGGGTAGAATGGCAGGCCAAAGTAGAGACATTAGAGTCGTGTGATCCGGTCGATGTTCCTAATACTGCAAATATAACGGCGGCGGAACTTAATTGGAATTGGGTTAGTAGCAATACTGTCCATACGGCTATTAATGCTTTTTGTGCAACGCCTACTCCGACGCCAATACTTACGTCCACGCCTACGCCAACGCCCACACCCACACCTTCACTTACCCCGACACCTACCTCGACTCCCACGCCGGATCCTTCAGTTGCTCCTACACCAACCCCAACGCCGAGTCCGACTCCAACCCCTTCGACAAGCTCAGGGCCTACGGCAACACCAACGCCAAGTATAACCCCGACTCCAACACCGACACCAGAACCGACATCGACTCCTTCGGCAAGCTCAGGACCTACGGCAACTCCGTCACCTTCGGCAACACCGACGCCAGATCCTGGTTGTACGTCTAATTGCGGAGGTGGAGGCGGGGGTGGCGGTGTAGGATACGTAATAAATCCAACTCCAACCCCAACCCCAACTCCTAGCCCGACTCCCGTTGTCCTTGGCGCTGTCGATATTCAGCCGGAGGTATTTGGAAATGTTCTGCCTGCTACGGGGTTCTCTTTATCCAGCAATGTCGTCCTTTCTATATTTAATGCCCTTGCTTTGAGTGGTATTATGGTAATGTTGATAGGATTTGGACTGGTTCCTAAGGATTTGATAAACCTCATCGAAGACTAAATCTAGGCCTTATGCGTAAGTCCTGTATATTATGGTTAAAAACCCTGTTTATATAAAAATCGGTCTTGTTCTCGTCGTGGTTGGCATAGCCGGTTTTGGGTTACCTTTTGTTTATGAATTTTTTGAGCAAAATAATTTTTTCGAAGATGAACCTCTCTCAGCCATGGTTGAAGTACCGACATTCCAGGATCAATTTATAGAAACATCCAACGAGTTTCCGATATCTGACAATAAACCCGCAAAACCAACTCCTGATTATAATCTTTCCGGAATTCGGGATCGTCTGATAATTTCCAAGGGCAATATTAATATGCCGGTGTTTTTAGGCGATAACGAAAAAGTTCTAAATAAGGGCGGCTGGCTTTTCCCGACAACTTCTCGTCCTGAGCTTGGCGGAAATTCTGTTATCTTCGGCCATCGTTATAAATACCTTCCGCCAGCATCCAACACCCTCTATAATCTGGATAAAGTTGAGGTGGGTGATGAGATGATCTTGATTTGGCAGGGCCGGGAATATAAATACAAAGTTTTTGAAAAAAAGGTGATCGAACCGACTAATTTATCGGTAATCCAGCCGACTTCTGATGCAAGGTTGACTGTCATTACCTGTACGCCCCTCTGGACGACTAAACAGCGCCTGGTGATAACTGGTTCCCTTGTTTCTCAATAAGGTGTGGTATACTTACTAAAAGCAATGGAAACCGTGCTTTTAGGCTCGATATCGAGCATATTCAGCATTCTAAACTCCACCACATTCTGGTGGTTGGCGATAATTGTGCTTGTCGCAGTGGTCTCTCTGGTTGTTAACCGCAGTAAAAGATAGTCATACCATCATTGAATAATCCAATCCATTTTAGTAGTATAATGGTGTAATGGAACAGCTATTGGGTATTGATCTTATTGCTCTAATCAAAACTGCCGGTTATCTCGGGCTGTTTTTTATTATTTTTGCCGAGTCCGGACTTTTTATAGGATTCTTTCTCCCCGGTGATTCCTTACTGTTTACGGCTGGATTTTTAACTTCCCAAGGTTACTTACATATAATGCCTCTGGTTTTGATTACATTTACGGCGGCGGTTTTGGGGGATAATTTTGGTTACGCTTTTGGCAGAAAAGTAGGAGTTAAGATATTCACCCGCAACGATTCGATGTTGTTTCATAAAGATCATCTGCACAAGGCCAAGGCTTACTATGATAAGTATGGCGGTAAGACCATAATCCTAGCTCGTTTTATGCCGGTTGTAAGGACTTTTGCTCCGATAGTGGCTGGAGTGGGCGAAATGAAGTATTCGTCATTTGTTTTTTATAATTTAATCGGCGGGGCGATATGGGGATTGGGTCTGCCCTTGCTTGGCTACTTCTTGGGCAGTACGGTTCCGAATGTAGATAAGTATCTTATTCCTATAATTTTATTCATAGTTTTTGCGTCATTTATACCGCCGGTTTGGCATTTTTTAAAAGAAAAACATCACCGCCAGCAAGTCAGGGGCTTGGTTAAAAAACTGGCCAAACTTGTTGTCGGTAAAAAGCAGGAGTATAATTAAGACATGGTTATAGCTGGAGTAGCAATTTTTATTTTCGGACTCGTATTCCTACTAAGAAATTTAGGGGTTCTTAATTTTCCCGGCAGTTTCTGGTCGCTATTTTACCCGCTTTTAATAATGGGTTTCGGTTTTGTGATTCTCTTGGTTACTTACGAAGGCCGTAAACTACTCAAAAAAATAAAAGAATGGTTCGATTGGAGCAAAAAAGTGGAATAGCCGTTAACCCTGAGTTTATCGAAGGGCTCACCCCCCCCAATTTATTCTCGCTCTCGACTAAGCTCGGGTAAATGTCTTTTCGGAAGCAGAATATTTTTGCTCCAGCGGCAAAAATTTCTTCGCCCTCGACGATTTGTTCGCCTTTCAGGCGAAACCAATCCAAATCGTCTGCGGGATGTTCCTCAAAGACACCCACCCTCGCTTATCCGTAATACATAATAAGATAATAGCCTTGTGCTCGATAAATTGGGAGGTATTCGCTTGGTTAGAGTCAAAGTAAGATATCGTTTGATTTTTAATATATGGAGTAGTATAGTATGCGGGCAGAGTTAAAAGCAGAGTTAAAAGGAGGCTAGGATGGATCGAGCGACTTTTGACATGATTTTAATTGAGGAAGGTATAGATGATGTTGTTGCTCGAAATGCCATATGGCAGAAAAGACCATCGGATATTCTCGATGAGAGCAAACTAAGGACGGTTGCGAAACTGTATTTTAGGCACGACTATCAAATCTACAAGACAAGGAAAGCATTAAATAGTGCCATGGCCAGAGAGTATGGATGGGATAAGTAACCTTCGGCAGTATGGTGGCTTATTAGGAAGGGTAATGTGAAACTGACTACCGAGCAAGTAGACGTTGTTTTACAAATAGCCACTTCATATATTGGGCATCCTTACGGCAAAGGATTTCGTTGTGTAGATTTTGTAAGAAATGTCTACGGACACGTGGGTATTAAAATTCCGAAACTCACATCTCGTGTTCCTCCAGTAGAATATAATATTACAAAAAAACAGTTGAGAGATCCTCCCGTCGGTTACCTTATTTTTCTTAAAGATAGAGGTGATCCTAGAAAATATCGAGCGTGGACGCATGTAGTCATAGTTATGCCGGATCATTGTTGTATCCATTGTTCTCTATTCTTTGGAAAAAAAGTTGTCATCTCTTCTCTCTCGGATATGTACAAAAAGTATGATTTCGCAAAGAGTGATACCACTTAATTTAACCCCAGGCTGGGGTTTTTTATTTTCTACGTGCCATTTCTATTTTGAAACCTTTGAGCCGTCAGTATTAAGCAAAACCATCCCCATCTCGCAGACCTTTCTTTTTTCGAGCAGTAAATTGCTTAAATTGATTGATAATTTGGCTATATATATTTCGGGTGTTGAGACTTTGGGAAACAGGGCCT
>CAYTBY010000017.1:0-23987 GCA_964436165.1 uncultured Candidatus Saccharibacteria bacterium | reverse complement strand
CTATGGTGAGCGAGAAGCGGAGCCGATAACGAAGAAGTTGGCCAAGAGCGTACTCGCCAAATCTTAAGGCGAGAGCGGCCAGCAAGTTATAACATTAGACTTCGATAACCACGGGGAGAACCATGGGTCTGCGCTGGGTCTTTTGGAAGAGGAACAGTCCGATCTGGTTGCGGAGCTGGTCTTTGAGGTAAGCGAAGTTGGGTTCGTACATTCTCTGGCTTTCGACGACCTGACGGATTTTTTTGCGGACTTGCATCAGCATTTCCTTGTTTTCTTTAAGATAGATAAATCCTCTGGAAATAATATCAGGACTGGCCATTAACTTATGGCCCTGTTGGCCGTGCTGGACAAGGGCGATGACGACAAACATGCCGTCTTCGGCCAAAATCTGTCGGTCGCGCAAAACAACATTGCCGATATCGCCAACGCCGAGTCCATCAACGAAAACATAATCGGCCGGGGCTTTTTCCCGGTCAAACCACCATTTATCTTTTTCGATATGGGTGATAGAACCATTATCGGCGATTATCACGTTTTCTTCGGGGATGCCTTCTTCTTGGCCAAGTTTGCCGTGCATTATCATCATTGAGTATTGGCCGTGGATAGGGAAGAGGAATTTGGGTCGAATTAGTTTTATCATTTCACGCAAATCTTCTCGATTGCCGTGGCCTCCAGCGTGAACGTCTAGCAATTGGTAATTGAAAACTTTTGCCCCATTGCGGTAAAGCTGGTCTTTTAAGAACTGAACATCTTTTTCGTTTCCGGGAATAACTGAAGATGAGAAAACGATCGTATCATTTTTTAGAATTCTGACATGGCGATGCTCGCCGTTGGCGATACGCATTAAAACAGCATTGCCTTCGCCCTGGGCGCCGGTAACGACAGCTACTACCCTATCCCGAGGAAAACTGTCTATTTCGTCCATCGATATCTGAGTGTCTCTAGCCATTTTTAAATAGCCGAGCTTTTTGCAAATTTCGACATTGCTTTTCATTGAATAACCGTCGAAAACAACTTTCTTGCCGTATTTTTCCGAAATAGTAATTATCTGCTGGACGCGGTTTATAAGGGAAGCGAAAGTTCCGAGGATAAGCATGCCAGTGGCTTCTGAAATTATTTTGTCGAGATTGTTGGTGATATCCTGCTCGGACAAAGAGTGGCCTTCTTTTTCAGCGCCAGTTGAATCCGACATTAAAGCTAGAACCCCCTCGTCGCCGAGTCGTTTCATTTCTTCTATATCGGCTGGTTTATCATTTACCGGTGTTTCATCAAACTTGTAGTCAGAAGTATGGACGATGGTTCCGATGGGGGTTTTGATGGCTAAAAGCAAATCGTCTGGTATAGAGTGGCTTATTCGGAGGGCTTTAACCGATAATTTATCGCTGACTTTAATCTCTTCTCCCGGGTTAAAAGTATAAAATTCGGGTTGTCTTCGGTCTTTAAACTCATCCATTCTTTTCATCAGGATGGCCTTGGTTAAAGGGGCGGCATAAATATCAATGTCGTCGAATTTATCTAAAACGAATGGCAAAGCGCCGATGTGATCCATATGGCCGTGAGTAAAGAACATCGCTTTGACCATATGTCTTTTATCATCAAGATATGAGGCGTTAGGAATTATGAAATCAATGCCGGGCATTTTCTCATCGCCGAATCTTACCCCAGCATCAATGAGGATTATCTCATCATCATATTGAAGCGCGGACATATTACGGCCGACTTCGCCTAAACCGCCGAAATGAATAATTTTAAGACCGCCGATCTCGGTACCGGTTTCTCGGGTCTGTTCTTTGCGGGCTGTTTCACGGAGAACTCTGACATGTCTGACAACCGGCTTCATCCAGCGATCCCGCTGGGAACGCTGAAGTTTTCTCATGTCCTTTTTGTTGGGGTCTCGAGGACCCTGATCTACCTGCCTACTGGTAGGTTGGCGGAGATAAGGACTGTGAGGAGCGTGAGGACTCCTCCCGCCGTCGCGAGATTGAAGTCCGCTTTGGCGAGGCAAAGGTCCGCCCTGATCGGGCGAGACTCGTCTCGTATGAGACGGCGGTTTATTTTTTTGATCGATCACGTTTTGCTACGAATTATTACGAATATACGAATAAAAAGAGTCGTATATTAAAGAGTAATTAGTAGAGTAATTAATTAACGGTGGGCGAGGGGGGAGTTGAACCCCCACGGCCTTGCGGCCATACGCACCTGAAGCGTACGTGTATGCCAGTTTCACCACTCGCCCAAATTAAAAGCTCATTATGGAATTGTTATAGTTGGTAATAGGAAGAGAGCTTAATAATAAGAGATACTTACGATATTAATTACATTATAGCATAATCATTTAAAAAATGCAATATATAGGGTAGATATTTGTCGGGGTGACCCGACTGGGGACCCCAGAGGCGCGGAAATGTTATTGAGCACCTCTGGGGTGGCAAGGCGAAGGTTCACAGGAGGAACTTCCTGGGAATCGCCTCAGGAGGGGCAGGACCCTGCTAAATATTTATCGCCAGACCCTCTTTATATTTATATGCCACTTCTCAATATTCGAAAATCGATCAGACGGCGTTGAGATTATCTTATTCTCAAATCCGTTTACTTTTTTGGAATGGCCGTACAAATAATACGGGCTGTACAAGAATATGGCCGGAATATCTTCAATTACTAATTTTTGAAAATCATTATATTTTTTGGCTCGATCAAGGGGGTTCAAAGTTTTTCGGGCATCTTCCAGGAGAGTGTCGGCAGTTTTATTGTCGTATAGTGCCAAGTTTAATCCGGGGTCTCTTTTCTGTGACGAGTGCCACAAGCTGAAAGGGTCGGGGTCTAGGCTTATTATTTCACCAAAAAGAAGCATTTGATAGTTGCGGTCTTTTATTACTTGCTGGAGGTCAGGAGTCGGCAAGGTTTCTATCTGAAGATCTACGCCGACTTCTTTCCATTGTTCTTTTAGGATGTTGGCGACTTCAATGAGCTCCGGCCAAGTTGAGGTGGTTAATCTGATGGTTAATTTCTCCTCTTTTTTAGCTTTTTCATCTTTTTTTATGAATATTCCGACCTCATCTCTCTCATTCCAGCCGGCCTTTTTCAGGGTTTCAACGGCAAGATCTTTGTTATATTCGTACTTTTTTAAATTTTCATTATCATCAATTGACGTTGATAAGATTGGAGAATCAATGGCTGTACCGTTTCCGTCCAGTATTCTTTGAATAAGGTTTTCTTTATTTGTGCCATGAGCAAGGGCTAGGCGAATACTTTTTTCAGACAGTACTTTGCTTTGATTTTGATTGAAAAATACACCAAAATAGCGGGGCATTGATATTTTTTCTATGGTTAAGCGCTGTTTGAATTTTAATTTTTGGATATTGCCGGGCGATATTAATCCTAAATTATCAACTTCACCCTTATTATAGGAATTTATAAGCTCATCTTCTGAACCGTAGAATCTTATCCTAATTTTTTCTATAAAAGGCTTTCCGCCGTAAAATTCATCGTTGGCCTCTAGCTCATAAAATCTGATTCGGCCCAGGGTGTCCTTTTGGAGCTTCTTAAATTTATAAGGGCCCGAACCAATTGGTTTTATGTTTAGTTCAGAAAGAGCGAAGTTTATTGGTTTTATGTTGGCCCAAAGATGTTCGGGCAATATTGGCAGGGTAAGATTATTAAGAAATTGAGCGTATTTATTTTTTAGTTTAAAGATCAAGGTGTGATCATTTACTTCTTCAACTTCCACTCCCTGCCAGTTTATTCTTTGCAGGCTTCCATAGTCGTGATTTTGGGCGGTTTGGATTGTAAAGACAACATCGGCCGATGTCAGGGCTGTTCCGTCGTGCCACAAGATATCCTCTTTGAGATAAACAGTATAATTAAGCTCATCCGGAGAAGTCTCATACGATCTTGCCAGATCCGGCACTAATTTCCCTTCCTCATTATATTTCAGCAGGCCGGAATATATTAACCGAACCAGATCTCTATCGGCGTCGCCTTGAGACAAGAGCGGGTTGATGTGGCGGGGTTCGCCGATAATGCCTTCTTCAATTGTTCCGCCGTAGGCGGCGACGGGAGTGGTAAAGTGATAGTAAGAAATTATCGGGACGGCGATTATTGAGCCGATGATTATAAGCAAAAAAGCCAATACCAGATAGCGTTCTTTGGCCGATAGTATTTTGGGAAGTAATCTTAACTTTCCCCTGAGAGTGCGATTTTTTCTTTCGAGGATTTGTTTGATGCTTCCATGTCCGGAAGGCGGATCTTTTTTATTCCCGTTTTCATCTAATGGGGGAATGCCGAAAAAATCGTCTAGTTGTCGCTGTTTATCCATGTATGCGAATAGCGTACTACAAATACGCACATGCGAATAATATTATTTGTGGCATTCGCATGCCATTTGTAGATTTGCATTACATTTATAAGAGAAGCCGTGCCATCGATATTCCCAAAAAGAGAACCGCCAGAACTATCGTGGCATAAAAAATCATCTTTTCCGCTCCTCGGCGGGTCGAATACTCCATCATCCCTCCGCCGAAAGCCGACGATAAACCCCCGCCTCTTTGCTGGAGGAGTACTAAAACTATTAATGAAGCGGAGATAATTATGTGGACGTATGTTAACAAGTGCAATGACCAATTTCCAATTTCCAATTTCCAATAAATTTATCAATGACCCATTGAAGCATTGAAAATTCAATGAAAATTAAGAATTGATAATTGAAAATTTAATCCGAGGCTTTAGTTATGGCTGAAATTATCATATTGACTATACTGATAACAATTGTTGCCCAAACCAGGTTAACAATATCACTTATGGCAACAAAGTCGAATATATAATCAACTAGCCATAAAATCAAGGCATTGATAACGATCGTGAAAAGGCCGAGGGTCAGGATTATTACCGGAAAGGAAATGAACTTGATGACCGGCTTGACGGTCATATTCAGTAATCCCAATACAGCTCCAGCCATGGCGTATTCCTTTATTCCGCCGCTAAAAACAAATCCTGGCACCAGCCAGTAGGCGGCGTATAAAGCTACCGAATTACCCAATATTCTGACTATAAATCTAACCATTTACAGGATTAATGGTATCATTTTCAAGTTAAAATTTCAAACTCTTGTGGTGAGTTTTTCGATAATACGATACTGCGAATCGGTGAGCCTCTGCATCTATTTGAAGAAGTAAGTTTTTAACTTGTGGGGGTAGTTCAGATAAAAGTATTGCGCCCTTGCTGGTTATTATCTTATGGCCGATATGTTTCTCGTTTTTGGTTAGGGCAATTATCTTCGGCTTTTTGGAAATTTGAAATTGGAAATTGGAAATTGCGCTGATTGCAGCGCCGAGTTGGGCTTTTCCGCCATCGACTACAATGAGGTCTGGGTATTGCCATTCCGGGTGCTTAAGACGGCGCTCGAGGACTTCTCTCAACATTCCAACGTCACCCCCAGTATGTTTAGAAGTTGAACTCCTAAACATACGTATTCTGAATTTGCGGTATTGGTTTTTGTCCGGCTGGCCGTTTGTAAACACGACCATTGCTCCGACGGCGTGTTTACCCTGGATGTTGGCGATGTCGTAGCCTTCTATGCGGCGCGGAGGCGAATTAAGGTTCAAAAGTTTTTGAAGAGAATTAAGAATCCGTTCGCCTTTATGATATATCATAAAGCCACGGCTTTTATGGATTATTTTAGCATTTTCAAAAACCCTTTCTAATTTTTCTATTTTATGTTGGAGTTCCCGGGCTTTTTCATATTCTTGCTTACCGGAGAAAGTTCTCATTTCTTTTTCGAAGTTTTTAATTAGAGAAGATTTTTTACCAGATAAAATGTCTTTAATAGCCTTTATATTTTTATTGTATTTCCGTAATTCGTAATTTGTAATTCGTAATTCAGAATTCTTGAGGCAACAAATTCCCATGCAGTTGTCCAGGTGATAATTTAGGCAATAATTATTATGTAATTGTTTGCAGGTACAATAGGGGAATATTTTCCGGAGGAGACGGAGAGTTGTTTTTAGTGCTCCGATATCGGTAAACGGCCCAATGTAGCTGGTTTTCCAGAAGCCTTGCTTCTGGAAGGTTGGCTGATGAGTAATAAATATTTTTTGATATTCTTCTCCGGTAAAACCGACAAAGCCGTATTGTTTATCATCTCGGAGCATTATGTTAAAATCCGGTTGATATTTTTTAATGTATTGCGATTCTAATATCAGTGCTTCGATCTCGTTTTGAGTCGTGATAAAATCTACTCTCGTTGCTCCTTCTATCATCTTCTGAATTCGAGTATTGTCATTTCTTGGATATGATTTAAGGCGATTTTTCAAATTCAAAGCCTTGCCGATATAAAGGGGTTTGTTTTTAGAATTTTTGAATATATATATGCCCGGCTTAGGTGGCAACTTTGATATTTGGTTCTTTAGTTCAGCATCTGTCATAGTCTGATATTATACCACGATTTTTATGATTGACCATAATCAACTAATACAATATACTTATGGCAAGAAGAACTTTGAAAAAGGATTTGAAAACATGTTATCCAGACAAAGGATAATTGAAAATACGGATAAATTTTCTATCAATAATTATGACCGACTTCCTCTTGTCGCCGGAAAAGCGCGAGGTGTTCGGATCCAGGATGTTAACGGTGATGAATATTGGGATATGCTTGGGGTTTATGCGGCCGCAAGCGAAGGCCATAATCATCCCAGAATTGTTTCGGCGATATGCGAACATCTTAGGGGTAACGGCATAAGTTCGTTATCCGGCGGTTACTATAGCGTTCCCTATGGCGAATTTGTTGAAGTGTTTACGAGATTTTGTCGGATGGACCGGGTTATTTTTAAAACTGGCGGTTCGGAAGCGGTTGAAGCCGCGATCAAGCTTGCTAAAAGATATGCTTATCGAACCAAAGGAATCAAAAAGGGCCGTGCTGAAATTATTGCTTGTGAAAATAATTTCCACGGACGCCTTCCTAACGCAATAGGCTTATCTACGATAGAAAAATATAAAAAAGATTTCGGGCCCTTCCCGCCGGGATTGAGTTACGTTCCATTGAGTGACCCCGATGCCTTGGGACGGATGATAACGCCTAATACAGCCGCTTTTCTATTTGAGGTTGTTCAAGGCGAAGGCGGAGTGAATTTTTGGGAAGATGGATGTCTTCGCGAGATCGAGAAGATCTGCCGGAAGAATAAAGTTCTTATGATTGACGACGAGATTCAGGCTGGCCTTGGAAGAACGGGGTATGATTTTGCCTATGAGCACGAAGGCGTTCAGCCCGATATGATAATAGTCGCCAAAGCTCTTGCGGCGGCAATGATGCCGATGTCAGCGGTTGCGGCAAATAATCACATTATGGATCTTATTAACCCTGGAGATGAAGGCAGTACCTTCGGGAGCCACCCGTTAAGCTGTGTTGTGGCTCTGGAAGCCTTCAGGATATATCAGGAAGAAAAACTCGCCGAAAGGTCGAGAGAAATGGGCGGATATTTATTGTCTAAACTCAATGGATTAAAAAGTCCGTTCATCAAAGAAGTTAGAGGTAGGGGATTGTTGGTCGGCATTGAATTGGTTCCAGGCACCAAGGGAGCGAAATATTTCCGCAAGAAATTGTTTGATCAGGGGATCATTTGTGAAACGGCCGGCGATAATACGGTGGTAAGATTTAGCCCGCCCCTGGTTATTTCTAGAGAAGATATTGATGGAGCTATGCCTAAAATAGAAAAAGTTTTCCGGAGATTAGGGTAGGGAAGCGGCCTTGACTAATGGCCGTTTTTGTTTTAGTTTTGTCTTAATAAGAGTAGCTTAACAATCTAAGGAGATACGATGGATAATGATCTGGTAGAGGCGATATCTTTCCACGAAAGAGTCGTCAAAGAGGGTCGAAAAGCCTTGGTTGGTTATGAAAGAGAAAAATTAGTTACCAATGTCGCTCTTCTCTCCGAGATTCCGACTACTCAAAGCGAAGAGGAGGACCGGCAGGTCAATTCAGCCAACATTCTTCTTGAGGGAGTGCCGGGAGTAGGAAAGACGTTTTTCGGCGTTATCATTGCCGCTATAAGCGATGCTTCTTTCGCCAGAATTCAGGGAAGGTACGATCTTCAGCCCAGCGAAATCATCGGATTTCAGAGAATCAATCCTGTTACCG
This sequence comes from uncultured Candidatus Saccharibacteria bacterium, assembly GCA_964436165.1. GTDB lineage: Bacteria > Patescibacteriota > Minisyncoccia > 2-02-FULL-40-12 > GWA2-44-9 > 2-01-FULL-39-28. The sequence goes on along the minus strand of CAYTBY010000017.1, from coordinate 15,856 downwards.
GTGAGATAATGGTGGAGCAAGGGCCGATAATGGCCGAGGTGGTTTTGCTTGATGAAATCAACCGAACACCGCCTAAAAGCCAGAGTGCTTATTTGGAAGCTCTTCAAGATAGGACCGTTACTATCGGCAATAAAGTTTATAATCTTCCCAAATTTAATTTTTCTATTGCGACCATGAATCCCGTTGAGCTTGGCCAGGGGACCTCTCATTTATCTGAAGCCGCTCAAGACCGCTTTGCTATAAAAATAAATATTAAATACTTATCTCCAGAGGAAGAACAAAAACTTGTTCAGTTTGACTTTAAGAAGGTGAAGCTAGATAAGGTTGTTTCTAAAGAAAGGATCGTTGAGTTAAGAAGTGCAATTGCCCGAGGAATATATTTAAATCCAAAGCTCGATAAGTATATTAGAAGATTGGTTGGAGCGGGCCGGCCTTTTAACCGGGAAGATTGGCCTTACTATTCCCCCTCGCCTCTTGTTGAAAAATGGGTTGCCTTGGGACCGTCTCCCAGGACTACTATCTGCTGGGGCCGACTTGCTAAAGCCTGGGCCCTTCTTTACGGAAAAAGAAATTATATCCTTCCCGAGGATATTCAAAATTTAGCGCCTTATGTTCTTGGTCATCGAATTTGGCTGAAGCCGGAAGCTGATGGTGAAAAGATTGAGGTAGGAACGGTGATAAAAGATATTCTTGAAAGAGTGGCTATACCATGAAAAAGGATGGTACCGGTCATGATTTTACACTTTCAGATATACCAGAGATAGATCTATTTCTTCTTCGTTATATAAAGAATTTTTCAGGAGGAGAACATAAAAGTTTTTTTAAGGGCCAAGGATTTGATCTCGTCGGTTTGAGAGAGGAGCAGCCGGGCGATAAACTATCGTCAATTGATTGGCCGCAGTCTTCGCTTAATAACTACGATCCGATTATGGTTCGGGAGTTTGAAGAAGATAAGAATGCTACCATATTTATTGTTGCCGATGCGTCCCTTTCTACTTTTTGCGGGACAAACGGTCTCTCCTCTAGCGATATAGCGTCTCGAGTTATAGCGATGTTTGGTCTGTCGGGAGTTTTTTTTCAGGATGTTACTGGTTTGTTTTTCTTTGATCATGAACATAAATACGGCTGTTTGAGACCCAAGGCTGGCAAGGGTCAAGTCGTAACCTGTATCAAAAAGTATAAAGAACGTAAGTTTTCTTTGTCGGTTAATAGTCTGGCCGAAGTGGCTAAAAAGATATTAGGTCAATTAACTAGAACCTCGACGATACCTTTTGTTTCAGACTTTCTCGCGGGCAATCCTACTGAAATTATCAATGCTATTGTAGGTTTGAAAACAAAACACGACGCCTTTATGGTAATGATAGATCAGGGCTTTGCCTTCGATTTGCCTCAAATTGTCGATGGTTGGGTAGAGTGCGTTGATGTAGATAGCGGCCAGAAAATGATACTGTCCTCGAGAGAGCTTTCTCGTCTTTCCGAAAAGGTAACTAAATATCAGGACGAACTTATTCTGATGGCGCGGGATAGGGGCATAGAAGTTATTAGGGTCGGTAGAGATAAAAACGAATCTTTTATAAAAATGGCCGATTTTTTCTTTATCCGGAGAACCAAAAGAAAGGTTACTCCGTAAAGTCCAGTATTTTAAGGTACTGGACTTTTTATTTATTTAATGGTATTACATCTCTAAAGTACCTTTACATTACGAGGTTATAAGGTGATTCATAAGATCAGGTTTCTAAGCGTTATATTGCTTGTTCTATTTTGTGGCGCATATAAAGCCAGAGCTCAAGAAACGGCCCATTCGACAGGCTTAGGGCAAGAAAAAACCCTAGAAGCTATTAAGTGCTGGTGGAAAACAGACAGAAGCACTGTTCGTATTGGCGAACAGTTTGGGGTTGTTCTCACCTGTCAGGTTGTTGAAACTGATCTGGCCAGAGTTGTTCTTAGCGAGGGCGCCCTTGAACCGTCAGCAATTTCACTTGCTCCCTACACATCTGTTGGAGGAGTGAAATATGAGGATATTCACCGGGGGAATTTCAGGTTTTTTCAGTATAAATATGACCTCAAGTTGACCGGCGAAGACTTCTTTGGCAAGGAAGTTCCGATTCCGCCGTTAGAAATTCAATTCAAAGTCGATAAAAAGATACAGAATGAAAATATCAGCACCAAGGAGAGCGCATATCGTCTTCCGGCCTTGCCGATGAAGATTATTTCTCTGGTGCCGAAGGATACAAAAGATATACGAGATTCAAGCGGTAAAACATTCGGGACTATCAAAGAACTTCGTTTTAAAGCTATTTTGGGTTTTATTTTTGCCGGATTACTTCTTATCGTACCCCTGGCAGTGATATCTCTTCCTTTCTGGCGAGCAGTTCGTGCACGGCAGAAGAGATCTTCCAACGGAACTTTATTCAGCAATGCCACTCTTTTGCGGAGGATGTGCTCAGAACTTAAGTATGCCAAAGGTCTAAGAGATAAAAACGGCTGGCACAGCGAAATCGTCAGTAAAGTTGTTACGGTTTGTCGAATTGCCGGAGCAATTGCTATGTCTAGAAATATCAGCCAACTTTCAGAAAAGTTTGAAACAAGGGGACTTGAGGGTCAATTAAAGTTACGCAAAGGATGGTTATGGCCTAAAAAAGTCATGATTTCTTCAGATCTAACTTTAGAAACAATGAGGGCTAATACCTCGATCTTGGCGAATGGTCGCTGGATTGAAGAGTTCGGTGGAGTGTTCGAAGTTTTTAACTATGCCCGGTATAGTCCCGAAAAGTTGGATGAGGCTCAACTCGATGCCTTTCTTGATCGGTGCGCCGAGCTTGTTAAGAAGTTACATCGGCGCAATTTCTGGTTTGTCAGAAAAAGTCTTGCTTTCCGGGCGGGATTTAAAGAATGGAGGCCGCAATGGTCTCGAATCCGATCCTAGATACTTATAATTTTGTCCTATCTTTTTTAAAGACCGAGTGGCTGAATCTAAACTTTACTGGCTTGAAGTTTGGTCGAAAAGAAGAAGCAATACTGGTAGCTTTTGCGTTGGGGGCGGTTGTTGTACTGTCCCTGACGCTTAGTTACTTTAAAAGGAATATTCCCGGCAGGAGCTTTATTATTCTTCCGGGGATCTTGTCTAGCTTTCGAAAATCTAATCTAAGATTTATTCGCCATTCAGTAATAACTCTTTTTTTTCTCGGCTTACCATTTTTTCTTATTGCTTTAGCTGATCCCTACGTTAGTTTTACCAAAGAAACAGTTACTTATCCGGGACGAAGGATTGCTTTGATTATTGACGCTTCTGGCAGTATGGACGGAGTTTTTACGACTAAAGAATTGAAGGCTAAGGGCGAGAATAGGTTTTTTACAGCCGTTACCGCCGCCGAGCGTTTTATGGAGATGAGGATAAAAGGAAAGTACAAGGATCTAATAGGACTTGTCGAGTTCGGAGCTGAAGCCTATGTGGTTACGCCATTCACTAATGATTATCAGAACATTCTGATGAGTATAAGGTTAATTGGCGAACCAGAGGAAAGAGCCAGATTTACAGATGGTAATACCTACATTGCTAATGCGATCAACCAGGGCGTGGAGCTTTTTCGGGCCTTTGATTTTTTAAAAGCATCAGGCAATCTGATGGTGCTAATAAGCGACGGTGAGGATAGTACGGTAAAATTATCGAACAATAAATCTCTTGACGAAATTCTTCTTGAGGCTCGCCGGAGTCAGGTTCCCATATATTTTATTCGAACTCATTGGAATCGGTCATTGGGGGAAGTTCCACATCCGAGCTATTTTGATTATGATAGTCTTTGGAAAAGTGCTGTTGAAAAAACTGGCGGCAAATACTATGCCGGATCCGACGAAGGGGCCATTCTTGCGGCCCTGAAAGACATAGATTCGTTAAGTGCTGGCCAAATCAGCACCACTCGCTACAGTTCTCGTCAGCCCAAATTTATGCTTTTTGCTTTTGCGGCCGCTGTAATTTGGACTATAGCTGTCGGATTATGGCTTTCATCCCGACATTTCCGCAAATTTCCGTAAAAGAAGAAAAAAAGGAGGCAGACAATGAAAAAAATAATCTTGTACGGAACGATAATTTCGGTGGCCCTAGTCTTATCCGCCCTATTCGGATTATATGGTTTGTATCAAAATAAGTTAGCTGAGGCTCAAGAATCTTTTTCTGCTTTTGATTTTGAAGACGCAGATAAGAACTATGGCGAAGCCGAGAAATATATCAGTTATGGCAATAGCATTCCCTGGCTTCTAAGTTCAGAGCGGGCCAGTCTAAAAAGTAGCCGTCTCGAAGCCAATTATTGGCTCGGGCGCTATGAAGACCTGACCAGTGAATTTCAGCTTCAACCAGCTTTTGATAGAATCTTAAGTCCGCAGGAGAGTTTTATAAAAGGTAATGCTTTTTACCGTATCCTTGAGATAGAAACGAACAAAACAAAAGTTATTGGTTTGCTTGATGTGGCAATCTTAAAATACACTGAAGCTATCAACGGTGACTCCTCTAACTCTGATGCCGTATTTAACTACGAGTATTTGCTCCAGGTTAGGAATGACGTTTCTAGCGGGAAAAAGAAACTTCCGCTAAAACAGCAAGGCCGGGAACAGTCACCGGGAAAGAATAACGGCAATCAGTCCGGACAAGAGAGCAGTATTCACGGCCAGGAAGGGGCTCAGTCGGCGGCTAAGGGTACTGATAAGATGCAGATACATGTGCCCATGAGCGAAGATGAATCAAAGGGAAAGAACGGAAAGAGCCAGGACGGTGTTGGTAAGGGCGGTGTTCAGAGAAAGAGGGGTTAGCTAAGATATGGATGCAGTAGGTATCTATTTTGCTAATCCCACTTTTTTAAATCTTTTAGTTATTCCGGTTATCGTATCTATTCTCTGGGTTATCAGATTCGTTGCTAGAAGATTAACCGCAAGAGATTACTTGCTTAAGCGGGAAACGCCAGTTAAAGAAAAGTACCTGTTCGCTGGGCCAATGTTTTTCTGGCTGTGTTTAACCGTAGCCATAGCTTGTCTTATTCTTGCTTGCGCCAGGCCCCAGAAAGTAATTTCTGTTATTAATAAAAACTCTGTCGATCTGGTTATTCTTCAGGATGGTTCGGCCTCAATGTATGTCCGGGATGTAAAACCGGACCGGTGGGGTCGGGCGGTTGTCTGGACGAAAACTCTAGTTGAATTATTAGCTTGGAAAGGCGACAGAATTGCCCTGACCACTTTTGCCTATACTGCTTCTCCGATGATACGCCTTACCACCGATCCTAATGTTGTTATGTTCTTTCTTGATCACCTTAAAAAGTCGCCCTTCCCTCTTTCTGATACTATTACTTGGGATACCAACATGGAAGAAGGTGTTTATTGGGGAGTCAAGATACTGGCAAGAGATGCTAAGCTCAACGGTCTTAGCAAGAACCCCCAAGCATTTATTGCCATATCTGACGGTCAAGTCTGGTCTGGAAGAATGGAAGCGATGTTCAAGCTCGTGAAAAACATAGGACCTGTCTATGTTATCGGCGTTGGAACTACCGGCGGGGGTAATATTCCTTGGAGAGAAAAAATTAATCAGCCTGTATATACAACTGATGACAACGGGAATCCGATGACGCTTAACGAGGAAATAGAGGCTCCGTTTGTCCATTCTTCTATTGATCGTCAATCTTTGAGGAATATAGCGGTAACGACTGGCGGAGAGTATTTTGAGTTAGGTACTCAGCCAGATGCGGTTATAGCTGCCAAGATAATTAGTGCAGTTCAAAGGCGCAAGACTTCTGACAGTCATGAAAAGTCATTGCAGGATCTTTACTGGTACTGTCTTCTCGGGTCATCGGTTTTTACGGTTCTAGGAATATTTTTCTTCTATAAATAAAAGCGGCATTGTAAAAGCCGCTTTTTTGTTTATGATAATTACATTGACTTCATGTTTTACTTAAGAAACTCAATTTTAGCGACGATTATTTATTACGATATTTTTGATTATCCGTTAACCCTGATCGAAACATATAAATACTTAATAAATCCGGCCAGGATATCCAGAATTTCCGGCGGAATAGGGGAAATTAGGCCGAGTGACATTGCTACTGAATTAGACAGGCTGGTTAATTCAGGAGTAACTAACCAGAAGAATGGTTTTTATTTTCTCAATGGCAGGAATAATCTTTACGATTTAAGAATGAAGCGAAACAAGATAGCAGATCAAAAATGGAAAAAATTTCTTAAACTAGTCAGGGTTCTTTCTCTGGCGCCATATCTTCGGGGTGTTTTTGCTTCTGGTTCTATGGCCATAAACAATACGGAAGAGGACAGCGACTTCGATGTCTTAATCATAGCCAGATCCGGGCGCTTATATACTTGCCGGCTTTTTTTGTGGTTGATCAGTTCGTTGATGGGGGCAAGAAGGAAAAAAGATCAAAAAGTTGCTCCCGACAAGCTGTGTTTCAATCATTATATTACTGACAATCATCTGCATATCCCCCATGAAAGTATTTTTAATGCCCAGACATACGCGAACCTTAAGCCGGTGATGATATCGGATGATCTGATTGATAATTTCTATACCTCTAATCTCTGGCTGAATAATTATGTTTATAATTTTCATCCTCAAAAAGATTTTGTCAGGCGGAACGTTGCTTCCAGTAAATTCTTTAAAACATTAGCCGGTTTGTTGGAAATAGTTTTTGATTTTTCCATTGGAAACTTAACGGAAAAGTTATTGAAAAAATATCAGCAAAAGCTCATAGCCGGAAATCCGATAACATATAAAAGCGGGGGAAGAGTTGTTTTTACCGATAGCGAACTGGAATTTCACCCTCAGTCGTTTGAGAAAATAGTTATTGGAAAATATAAAGAAGGCTTGATACGTTTGGGGGTTATTTCTTATACGACAGAGAGAGATTCCGGACTCGTTTGCTAACATTTATATTATATGTTAGTTCTCTTATAAATAAGTACTTTTAAAAAGGGTTGGAAAATGAAACTCTATCGCCTGTTGTTTACCGTCTTGTTCTTATCTTTTTTTTCTGAATATGCCCTTGCCAGAGCGCCTAAGGTTTTAAAACTTCAAGATCTGAAATCTGGTACTCGGGCAATCGGCTTCTCTGTGTTTAGCGGAGTTGAGCCGGAACCATTTGATGTTGTTTTGGGCGAATCTATCAACTACGGGGGGCTTAATCTGATCTTAGCTCGTCTTTCTGGTGGGCCGATGGAGACATTGTTAGAAAAGATCGGTCCAGTAGCTGGTATGAGCGGTAGCCCGATTTTTATTGGGTGCGGAGATAATCAAGTTACGGCCGAAGAGAAACTTACTGATTGTATTGAGAACGGTACTTTGGTTGGCGCGTTGAGTTATGGTGTCGGTTCTTTTACCGAGGGCGGGATCAATTTTATGCTCACGCCGGCCGAGAAAATGCTTGGAACTAACTTTCACGGCTATGGATTTGCTAATCAGTTTTCATATCCGGCCACAATTTCTTATGACGGCAAGGATTTTCATAACCTAATGCTTTTTCCAGGAATCAATAATATGGCGGTCGGAGATAATTCTTCCCCCAAATGTCCAGAGCCGACTAAAAGTAATCTTAAACCAGGTTCGATGATATCCGTTTATCTTGCTGACGGGCCAATTCCTGTTGGCGGTTCTGGTACGGTAACCTGGGTCGATAATGATAAAATTTATGCTTTCGGTCATCCCTTATTCGGAACCGGTATGGTGAGCTATCCCTTTGTTCATGTTGGTGTGGCCGCAACCATTCAGTCACCCCTCGATGCTCATAAAATTGCCGGTTGTCGTCTAGACACTTCCGGGGTTATTCTCGTAGACGGGGCTTATGAGATAGCCGGAGCCATAGGGGGAACTGCTTCATTGTTACCCCTGGAAATAGTTGCTCATTTTGGCAACATAGAGTTTTCACTAAAGGAGAATATTGCTTTTGGTCCTTTGGCCAGGATGATTATTACAGAACTGCCGTTTATTTGGGCCGAAGGCCAATTAGGTGATATAGACCGTTTATCATTAGCTTATCAAGCCAGAGTAGTTGTCAAAGATAAGCCGGAGTTTTTTCTAAAGAATGTAATCCCTGTTTCTATTCAGGCGAGAGAAAATCCTTTTAGACAAGTATTTGGCAATATAGCCAAGATATTCGAAGGCCTTGAAAAGACCGGGACCAGGTCCAATGTTGAGTCGGTCAAGGTTCATATTGATTTTGTCAACAATCTAAAAGTTTGGACAAACAAAACCTCTTTCTTGTCACAGACTAGCGCTAAACCCGGAGAAACTGTTTATGTAAATATTGTTTTAGAAGAAATGTCTACTGCTGCCGTAAAGCAGATGAGCATTCCCATAAAAATTCCCGAAGATTTCATGGAGCGGGTTAATCCAACCGAAGGATATTTTGCCAATATTGGGGTAGTGGTTCAAGGTGCTTCTAAGTTTAAAGATAAGCGGGAAGATACATTAAAGTCTGAGAATTATGCAGAGAAGATTCTCGAGGAGTTGAGAGATGCCATAAATCGGTCAGCCAACATTCTTTATATTCAGCAAACTATGCCTAAAACTAAAACCGATAGAGATAGTAATTCAAGTAAGGCCAAGTCAGCGACTAAGCCTACGCGGCAATGGAGCGATCTTGAAGCCGGGGACTTTAGTGAGTTTCCGAAAGGAAACTATGAAGTGACCCTTACAACCAGTTCTGCCCTCGATCATTATATTGATTTCGAAGCAAGTTTTAAGATCGAAGTTGAACCGAAAGAAAAAACATCGAAGCCTGCGCCTAAGCAGAGTAAAAATAAATCCAGAAAGTGGTTTTTCCTCTTTCTTCATTAAAAATCCCCTCATGGGGATTTTTTATTTCTAAACCTTGACTTTATATGTCCGATGATTATAATACTATCTATTAAGTAAATGTCTGCGCGCAGCGTAGCGAGCACAGGAACAGTTACTTACCCCGCCTCCTAAGCCCATAGAATGGTGCCAAAGTAGTGTATTTATGAGTAATAATATAGAAATTAATTAAAACTAATTTCTACGAGTATAGGAGGCGGGGTGACGAGTTTTATAACTGCTCGTCTGTGCAAAGCACAATTCCTCGCAGATAAAATCGTCATGATCAAGCCATTATCCGATCATATCCTCCTTGAACCATTAAGAGAGGAAAAGAAGAAGGGCGGGATTATATTGCCCGATACGGTAGATAAAGAAAGGCCTGAAAAAGGCAAGGTTGTTGCCGTCGGTCCTGGCAAGTTAATAAATCCGCCAACTGGCGGAGGCAAGAGAGTCCCGATAGAGCTTAAAAAAGGTCAGATTGTCTTGTTCAAGAAATACGGCCCGGATGAAATAAAGATTGATGATAAGGAATATTTAATCGCCCGCGAGGAAGATATACTCGCAATTTTAGAGTAAACTATCAAAATTAACCTAATCAACCTAATTTCTAATTAACCTAATCAAATCCCAATGACTAATGACTAAACTCTCATTTTAGACATTAGAAATTAAAACATTAGACATTGATTAGAATAATTAGGTCAATTAGAGCAATTAGAATAATTTAAACAAATATTATGCCAAAACAAATCATGTATAAAGAGGAGGCAAGAGAAGCCCTCAAAAGAGGCGTCGATAAGGTCGCTAATGCGGTCAAAGTTACCCTTGGACCCAAAGGAAGAAATGTAATTCTTGATAAAGGATTCGGTTCCCCGACCATTACCAAGGACGGGGTTACAGTGGCTAAAGAAATTGAACTCAAGGATAAATTTGAAAATGTCGGCGCTGACCTGATAAAAGAAGTTGCTTCCAAGACGAATGATGTCGCTGGCGACGGGACAACTACGGCCACGGTGTTAGCACAAGCTATTGTAGCCGAGGGATTTAGTGCCGTAAATTCGGGTGCTAATCCTTTGGTTCTCAAGAAAGGAATGGACAAAGCCGTTGATTGGGTTATCGATTATTTAAATAAAAAGAAAAAAGCCGTTTCAAGTTATGAGAAAATAAAAGAAGTTGCCTCTATCTCGGCTAACGATCAGGAAATAGGCAAGTTAATCGCCGATGTTTTTAAAGAAGTCGGCAAAGATGGCGTAGTAACGGTTGAAGAATCCCAGTCAACCGAAATGTCTAAAGAACTTGTCGAAGGCATGCAGATAGACAAGGGCTATGTTTCGGCTTACATGGTTACTAATGCCGAAAGAATGGAAGCGGTTTACGAAGATGCCCTTATTCTCATAACCGACAGAAAAATATCTTCGATTCAGGATATTGTTCCGTTGCTTCAGAAATTATCGGAAGCCGGCAAACGCGAGTTGGTTATCGTGGCCGAAGATGTTGATGGCGATGCCTTGGCTACTTTAGTGGTTAATAAATTGAGGGGCAACTTTAACGCTTTGGCGGTTAAGGCCCCTGGGTTTGGCGACAGGAAGAAAGAAATGCTCGAAGATTTGGCCATAGTTACCGGCGGCCAATTAATATCCGAAGAAAAAGGAATGAAGCTCGAAGGAGTTGAGTTAGCGATGCTCGGCAAAGCTCACCGGATAGTTTCGGCCAAAGAAACTACGACTTTTGTCGGTGGAAAAGGCAAGAAGCAGGAGATTGATAAAAGAGTTGCTCAGCTTAAATCTCAGCTTGCCAAATCAACCTCAGAATTTGATAAGGAAAAACTTCAGGAAAGAGTCGGCAAACTTTCCGGCGGCGTTGCGGTTTTGAAAGTTGGGGCTACCACCGAAACAGAGTTGAAAGAAAAGAAATTCAGGATAGAGGATGCGGTTAATGCTACCCGGGCGGCTTTGGAAGGTGGAATAGTTGCCGGAGGAGGAGTGGCCTTGTTTGAAGCGGCGAAAGAATTAGCACTTACTTCGATAAAAGGTGTTCCGGCTGTTGGAGATGAGGCAAGAGGAGTTTCTATTATCAAAACTATTCTGGAAAAACCATTGCGGGCAATCGCCGAAAATGCCGGCAAGGATTCAAACGAGGTTGTCTCAAAAGTTTTTTCAATGGAATCGGGGATGGGGCTTGATGCCTCAACTGGCGAATATGTAAATATGTTCGAAAAAGGCATCATCGATCCTCTCAAAGTCGTGAAAGCCACTCTCGTCAATGCTGTTTCGGTTGCTTCTCTTGTTCTTACGACTGAAGCAGTAGTAACTGATGTCCCAGAGCCAAAAATTCCTTCAGCCGGCGGAATGTCTCCGATGGGCGGGATGGACTATTAGAGGAGATTTGTTACAATACATTTATGCCTACACTGACTATTCAAAAATCAAATGCCAGAATGATGAAAGTGGAAATTAACCTTGACCAATGGGAACGGCTTGCCGATATTTTCGGTTTTTATAAACCCGAGTTTATCAGAACGCTCAAAAAGTCGTTAAAAGAATCAAAAAGCGGAAAAGTCCGCAAAATTGGATCTCTTCGCGAGTTAGAAACAAAGTGATAATGCTATCCCGTTTTCATGCTCCAGATTTTTGTAACTAAAACTTTTCAGGAACTTTATCAAAAGTTGCCAAAAGTAACTCGTCAAAAAGCTGACTCGAAGACCCAAATTTTTCGTCAAAATCCTTTCCATCCCTCTCTTCAGACAAAGAAGTTGGAGCCGCACCATCAGGAGATATGGAGCTTTTGGATTGATAAGGACCACAGGATAAAATTTCGTTTTATTTCATCGAATAAGGTCCACTTTCTTTATATCGGCAATCGGAAAGATATTTACAGAAGATAAATGTTAAACATCGGATGTTTAACATGATTTAACATGAGTTATTATGATTAAATCTAAATTTATATTTGTATGCGGCGGTGTTATGTCTGGGATAGGAAAAGGCATTACCGTCGCTTCGACGGGGAGAATTCTTAAGGATTACGGTTTTAAGGTGACGGCGGTCAAAATAGACCCCTATTTGAACGTTGATGCCGGGACGATGAATCCGACAGAACATGGAGAAGTTTTTGTGACTGATGACGGGATGGAATGTGACCAGGATATAGGCAACTACGAGAGATTCCTTGACCAAGATATTCTACGCGATAACTATATGACTTCGGGTTCGGTTTATAAGACTGTCATTGAAAAAGAACGGAATCTTGCTTATGGCGGTAAATGCGTCCAGATAATTCCGGACATTACCGACGAGGTTGAAAGACGGTTAATGCGTGTGGCAAAAAATACAAAGGCAGACTTTGTGTTGGTTGAGATAGGGGGTACGGTGGGGGAATATGAGAACCTGCTTTTTCTTGAGACCGGAAGGATAATGAAATTAAAAATGCCGAGCCAAATTTTATTTATGCTCGTCAGTTACCTGCCGATACCAAAGATGGTCGGCGAGATGAAAACAAAACCGACCCAGCATGCTGTTCGGGCGATGAATTATGCCGGTATTCAGCCCGATATTATAATTGCCCGTTCGTCTCAACCGCTGGACGATGTTCGTAAACAGAAAGTTTCTATTTTTTGCAATGTTGCCGTTCCCGATGTAATTTCTGCGCCGGATATTAATTCTATTTATGAAGTTCCTGCTAATTTTGAAAAGGATAATCTAGGAAAAAGAATTTTAAATAAATTTAATCTAAAACCGAAAGCTAAAAATTCCCGTCAATGGAATAATTTTGTTTCCGATATCAAAACCTCCTCTAAACCGGTAAAAATAGGCATTGTTGGCAAGTATTTTGGCACTGGTGACTTTATTCTCGGCGACTCATACATCTCGGTTATTGAAGCAATCAAGCACGCCGCTTGGTCGCTTAAACTAAAACCGGAAGTAACCTGGCTTAACGCTGAAGATTACGAGAAGGCGCCGGCTATGCTTGAGGAGCTGAAGAACTTCGATGGGATAATTGTGCCTGGCGGATTCGGCAAGCGGGGAGTGGAAGGCAAAATATTGGTCATAAATTATGTCCGAAATAATAATATTCCTTTCCTTGGCTTATGCTACGGTCTCCAGTTGGCGGTAGTTGAATTTGCTAGAAATGTTTGTGGACTAAAAGATGCCCACACGACCGAAGTTGAGCCAAAAACACCTTATCCGGTCATTTCTACGATGGCCGAACAGGCGGTTAATATCAAAGAAAAGAAAATGGGCGGTTCTATGCGTCTCGGGGCTTATAAATGCAAGCTGGATCCAAAATCTTTAAGTTTTAAACTTTACTCTACAAGCTACAACCTAAGTCCTAACTCCTTCATTTTCGAACGCCACCGCCACCGCTATGAGGTGAATAATATTTATCTGCCCAAACTCAAAGAGAAAGGGTTACTTATTGCCGGTACTAATCCCGAGAGAAAGCTGGTGGAAATTATCGAATTGCCCGTTCAACCAGTTCAGGGCGGGCCTAATCACAAATTTTTCATGGCTTCCCAGTTCCATCCTGAATTAAAATCACGGCCGTTAAGTCCTCATCCTCTCTTTGTCGGCTTAATTAAAGCCGCTGTTAGTAAATAAAAAACGGCTTTTCGCCGTTTTATCAGGGTCATAATTTTACCCCGATATTGATAAATGGAGTAACGACCAATAACCGCCGGTCGTAAAAATAATATTGGATAGTATCATTTTTACTAACTGTAAATCCATCGTTTCCATATCTGATCAAATTTATGCGAGCTCCGCCTTCAAGAAGAAATGGCCCTTTTCGTTTTAAGAGACCAATGTCAGCAAATGGATAAAAAATCCCATCTTTTGTTGTACCAACATAGGGTACATTTGAATTTCTTATCGGATATACATGCCGATAGCGAAGAGAGCTGTTGTGAGTATTCTCGAACCAGGTTTTATCGAAATCTAAGGATGGCATACCCCATTCAATGCCGGCACCAGTTTTGATATCGGCAAATTTAAGATCGAATGTCCGGAAAGCTCTCAGATTTAGGAGATGGCCGGAATCGGCAGATTGGAGGTCATCTTTTCTATAGCCTACTGACCAGCCCGATAGTTGCAAATGGTTAGAGTCGAAGTATGTTTCAAGATCAAAATTTAGGCCGTTAAAGTTGTAGTGAAAATCCCACAGTCGGCCCTCCCAGTGCGTAAGTCCAGTCTTTATGTAGGTATCGTGATTATGTTTTGTCTGATCTTGTTTTTCTGTTTGAGCTAAAGTATTGACCGGCAAACATACTAACAAGGCAGAAGCCAGAAGGAATTTTTTCATGTCACTTCTCCTACTGTTTTTCTAGCAGCATTTTAAGAAGTTCGCTTTTCCAATAGTTGGGATAATTTTGAGGGTTTCTAATCAGGCTGAATCCTGCATTCGGATTATGATCGCTTCCCCATAAAACGTACCAGTATATTCTTTCCGGTCGAAGATAGTCTCTAAGTTTTTGGTATTCACTCGATATGTAAGATGCGTGCAGATTGTAATCGGCAATGCCGGCTTCAGTAACCCAAATCCTATATTGACGGAGGGGGCCGTTAATTATCCCAGGATATTGGCTTGCCGCTGTCGGACTATAGCAGTTAATGCCAATAATAAGTTGATCGGGAGATATATTTGTAAGTCCAAGCTCTACCATTCTTTCAAGCTCTTTTGCTCCATATGTTCCTGAGCCAAGGGTTGATTGGGATACAAGGATTGCTCGGCCGGGATAGTTTTTCTGAACGTGGTTATATATCCTTCTCAAGACAGCCATGTATTGTTCAATGGTCATTGTTGGCCCTGATTTAGGCAGAATAGTTGTGGTTTCGTTGCCGATCTGGAAATAGCGGATCTCCGGATATTTTCTGAAAGCGTCGTCTATTACTTGTTCAATGTTTGCGTCGAATAGGTAGTGATTGTCTATAATAAAAAGAATGTCAATTCCCGGAATACTACGCATCATGTCAACAACGTAGTTGTTAAATGACTCGTTCGGGATAGTCCCCGTTCTGATTCCGCGCAGAACACCCTTCTGGGCCATTTGTAGGAGGACGTCTTTATATACATCAAAAGCTTCTCCGGTTGCATGGACGTTCATATAGGGGGACCAGTTGTTTCTTACATTCAGAGCCAGATCGTTATAGGCGGGACTATCGGGCTGATCCAGAATAGTGGGAGAAATAGGCGATAGTCTGGAATCTTGGCAGCCAGCCGATATCATGGCCAGAAGCATCGCCAAGTAAGGCAAAATAAACCTAATTGTCATTTTCGCTCTCTGTTTTCAAAGAATTAATCATAATAGTGTAATTTATAGTATTAAAAGTCAACTCCCGCCTTCTTCTTTCTTTATTTACGCTTTGTTGATATAATACCTAAATAAGTTTAGGAAATTCCAAATAACAAATCCCAAATAATAAATAAATTCTAAATCCCAATAACCAAAATCCCAAACGTTTCGGTCATTGGAGTTTGATTCGCCGGCTGGCGAATTGGATATTATTTGTAATTTGGTGCTTGGTGTTTGGAATTTAATTATTGTATGTCTCCACTTTTTATTGTGATCGTCGTATTGGTGGTGTTGGGGGGGTGGTTGGCCGGCGCTTATAACATGCTGGTCAGGTCGCGAAACAGGGTCAAGGAATCCTGGTCAGATATTGATGTCCAGTTGAAGCGTCGCTATGACCTGATTCCCAATCTTATCGAAACCGTGAAGGGCTATGCCGCTCATGAGCAAAAGACTCTTGATATGGTCATTCAGGCCCGATCCAAAGCCATGGGCGCCCAGACGGTCCAAGAGCATGCCCAGGCTGAAAATATGCTCTCTGGGGCTTTAAAGAGCCTATTTGCCCTATCTGAGGCTTATCCACAGCTAAGAGCAGTTGAGGGCTTCACCAAGCTTCAGGACGAGCTATCCGATACCGAAAACAAGATCCAAGCCGCCCGCCGGTTTTACAATACCAATGTCATGGCTCTCAACACTGCCATCGAATCTTTCCCGACCAATCTCGTCGCCGGCCCATTCGGTTTCCA
>CAYTBY010000016.1:0-24539 GCA_964436165.1 uncultured Candidatus Saccharibacteria bacterium | reverse complement strand
TTGTTGAGCTCAAAGAATTTGCCGCCAAAGAAAAACTTGAAATTGTCGCCTCTTTCCAAGAGGCAAAAACCGCCAAAGAACCCGGGCGAAATTCGTTCGCCGAAATGCTGTCATTTCTGGAATCTGGAAAGGCAAATGGTATACTCTCGTGGCATCCAGACAGATTGGCCCGTAATTCAATAGATGGAGGAAAGATTATCTACCTTATAGATAAAGAGGTTATCAAATCGTTGAAATTTCCTACATTTTGGTTCGAAGCTACGCCACAAGGAAAATTTATGCTTCAAATTGCTTTCGGACAGAGTAAATATTATGTGGATAATCTTTCCGAAAATGTAAAACGCGGCTTGAGGCAAAAAATTCGCCGAGGAGAAATGGTGGGAGTAGCACCAACAGGATACCTTAACGATTTAATAACTCATAAAATGGTTTTAGATCCCGATAGAGCACCTTTTATTAAAAAGCTTTTTGAGTTATACGCGACTGGAAATTACAACCTTGTAGATATGGGTAAGATGGCCGAGAAAATTGGTTTAAGAAGTAGGAACGAAAAAGTTTTAACTCACAGCAACATCCAGTATATTCTCAAAAAACCATTTTATTATGGACTAATATACCTAAATGGCGAATTTTTTGAGGGAAGCCACGAGCCAATCATCTCAAAGAGACTTTTTGATAAAGTTCAAGAGATAATGAGAGAAAAGGGAAAGCCAAGAAAGAAAACAACGAAAAATAGATTTCTTTTTCTCGGTTTAATGAGGTGCTTTTCTTGTGGATGTTCAATAACTGCTGAAATTAAAAAGGGTCATCATTATTATCGTTGCACCAAGAAAAAAGAACCTTGTCCTGAAAAATACCTGCGAGAAGAAATGCTAACAGAACAAATCCGATCTTTCCTTCAAAAAGTTTCTTTGTCGAGCCAAGATATGGAAATAGTTTTGGCTGAATTAAAGAAAGATGAAACCACGGCAAGAGAAGAAGCTAAAACTATTGTTCAAAATTTAAAACAAGAATTAAGCGAGGTTGAGACTAAACTTGAAAACTTACTAGACCTTTATCTCGCCAAAGGACTTTCACAGGACGAATATACGCTCAAAAAACAAAAAATCCTTAATTTGAAGGTAACACTTCAAGCTAAAATCAAAGATTTTGAACAAAAGGGCTTATCTTGGCTCGAACCAGCCAGAGAGTTCGTTTTATCCTTGAATAAAGCCAATACTTTGCTTGGTTCAGATAATTATTCTGAAATGACCTCATTTCTTAAAAATATCGGCTCGAACCATATTCTTCAGAATCGCCAACTGATTTTTAAGCCCAATTCTCCTTATGATTTAGTCGCCGAGCGAAGCGAGGCGACTTCCAACTCTTTGACAAATCCTCTGTGGCTGGGGGGATAGGACTCGAACCTATATACTGGGCTTCAAAGGCCCATGTCCTACCGTTAGACGACCCCCCAATTAATAATTCCCCCGTTTTCGGGCAGATATTTATCCCGAGAAAAACGAGGAATATATACCTAGATTATACAATAAAAAACCTAATTTTTCAAAGTTCCGTTCTACGATAAAATAAAAAATCCCGCTTTCACAGGATATAAAAATCTTAGGACTTAGGCGTAAGTCCTAAATCAATAATATCAATAACTGGAATTTGCTTAAGCAATTTACCGCTCCTTTTTAACGAACTGAACGAACTGGGTTGTGAAATAATTTTAACAAAATATCTCTATTTAGTACAATTCCCGGCCAGAGTGTAGCCGGCCGCCTCGGCTTCCTGAGCCGAGCTAAACCAGAGCTGATTCTCGACTTTAATTTTTTTCCATGAGCCACACCAAAAATGGTGGTATTTTTTAGAATCTGAAGCTTTTGAAACTACAACTCGCATATCAAGTGGTTTAGGAGTAGCTTTTGGTGTAGATTTAGCCTGTGTTTCCAGAAGCCTTGCTTCTGGAACTTCTTGCGTGGCCTTGTAGATATTGGCTTCCTCAGTTATCTTTAGCGAACCCTTCCCGTTTGTAGCCACTTTACCAAGATTAAAGCTGATAAAAGATATAAGAATAATACAAACAGCGAGGAATATGTGGTACTGGAAGGACTTGATTTTATCGAAGAGTTTTGATAACATAATAAGGTTAATATCGTTATGGCATCCCGTCAGAATTTTGCGGGATAGCTGATAAGGGCATGGCGCCCCGCCCCATCTGGGATCACATATTATTTAACATACAATTCTCGAACTGCAAAATCGACTGCGTCTCTTCTCATAAATAGCTGACGAATTATGCCAGATGAGGCGGGATGCTCATGATTGTAGTGAAATTTTCTTCACTACAAAGTTCGAAAATTTCAACAATCATGGCACATACAAAGGCAATCGGTTCTACACAACTAGGACGCGATTCACAGCCAAAATATCTGGGAGTTAAGCTTCACGACGGCGAACCGGCAAAACCAGGTAGTATTATCATCCGTCAAAGAGGGACAAAGTTTGTCCCTGGTAAAGGAGTTCGTATCGGCTCAGACGATACCCTCTATGCAGTCGCAACCGGCACCGTCAAATTTACCACCCGCAAAAAACTCCGCTACGACGGCACTCACCGATTAGTTAAGATTGTAAATGTGGTTGCTAACTAAAAATCCCTTTGATGGGATTTTTAGTTTACCCTCCTTTTACTATTGTCTTAATCTCAGTTTTTATCCCCGGAGCAAGTTCGACTTCTATCATATGTTCGCCGGATTGCTTTATATGCTCGCCGTGTTCCTTAAAATTAAGAGAGTCAGGATCAACCTTACCGCCGATAGCTTTCGACAGTTCTTCCGCCACTTCCTCTTTGGTCAGCGATGCAAATAGCTTGCCGGTCTTCGAGGCTTTTTTTGTAAATTCAAGAACAATGTCTTTTGCTATTTCGGCTACTTCTTTTACCTTTTCCAAAGCAATTTTTTCTTGTGCCTCCGCTTTTTTCTTCAATGCCTCAACTTCTTTCATTGTTCCATCATTAGCCACTTTAGCTAGCTTGTTAGCAAGCAAATAATTCCGGCCATAGCCATCGGCGACATTCTTTATATCTCCTATCCTACCAACCCCTTTTATGTTTTGGAGCAGTATGACTTGCATAGTGGATAGATTATAACAAGTTATTTAAGTAAATCAATGGCTTTATCGAGTTGGGGGTCCTTCCCTGGCTTACCGAATTCCAGTGTGCCTTCTTCTGGTTTTTCTGGTAGTTTTACCTCAACATTTGGTTCAATGCCAAGATCGGTGATTGACCGCCCATTTGGTGTCAGCCATTTGGCAATAGTTACTTTGAGAGATGATCCGTTGGCAAACTTTTCGAGTTCTTGAACTGAACCTTTACCAAAACTTTTCTCACCAACAATCTGGACGCCTTTATTGTCATGAAGAGCGCCAGCAAGAATTTCAGAAGCTGAAGCTGAACCGCCATTTAATAAAACTAGTGTCGGATATATTTTCAGAGCACCGTTGCCCTGACTTCTAAATTCTTCTCTTGTCCCGTCTCTAAATTCTTCCATCGTAACCACCTGATTGCTATCCAAAAACCATCCGGCCAGATTTATAGCCGAATCCAGGAGACCGCCCGGATTATTGCGAAGGTCAACTATTAGTTTGGTAGCTGGTGATTTTAATATTTCCTTGGATGCTTTTTCAAATTCCGAATCAACATTCTGATTAAAGGTATGTATCTGCATATAGGCAATATCACCGTCAAGTAGTTCCCACTTTAAGGACGGGATTTTTATTGTGTCTCTTATTAATTCGACATCCCTCGCATCACCGTTACTGGATATTGTCAAAATAACTTTAGTTCCTTTTTTACCTCGAATAAGATTGACTGCTTCTTCAATCGAAAGATCGGATATAGATTTGGAATCAACTCTTAAGACTTTGTCCCCGGCTTTAATCCCAGCTTTATAAGCCGGACTATCAACTATTGGAGCAATAACCGTAACTGCACCATCCCTCTTGCCTATCTCTATGCCGACTCCGCCGAATGCGCCGGATATTTCTTCCTGAAATTTCTGGCTTACAGGCGGTTCAAAGAATACTGTATAGGGATCACCGACGCTATTTACCATTCCCTCTATGGCTCCATATAACATCTCCTGCATATCTAATTTACCGGGATCAATATATTTTTTATTAAGGGCATTCCACACTTCCCAGAATAAAGCAAAATCAACATCCTTGGGTTGACCCAAATTCTGGTTAATAATCTGCCTTATGACCGGAATTGAGCTGGCAGCCTCTAAATTGGCAAACCAAATACCGCCGCCAAAACCGGCTCCAAGAGACAAAATAATAGCTGAGATTATTACTTTTCTTGCGCGCGAGCTAAAGCCAGAACTACTGGGCATAGCTCTTTGAGAATATTCCGTGTTTTCTGAAGTATTTAATTGCATCGATAATATGCCAACGAGTTTCTTTTTTAACTATATCGAAAGCGTCAAATTTACCCTTTGAGCCGCGCCGATGATAATGATACATTTTTGCCCCGGGAAAATATAAAACTTTATAACCATTTTCCCAAAATCTATGTGCCCAGTCAACCTCGCTCATATATAAGAATAGATTTTCATCCATAAGACCTATATTATGAACGGCCTTTTTAGTGGTCATTAAAGCCGAACCCATCAGCCAGTCAGTTTCTGAAATTTTTGTTTTATCCTTATTAACCTCAAGAAACCGGCTAAGCTCTTTTTTGGCCCACGGTAAAAATCCCAGGAATGTTCTCCTGTAAACTATCGTCAAAGGGCTATAAAAAGCAAAGGATGAGTCCTGAATACTTCCGTCAAAATTAAGCAACTGCGGGCCAAGCAGACCAATTTTATCATTTCCTAAAATATATTCCGTCATCTTTTCAATTCCATTTTTTGTCGGAATAATATCCGGATTTATAACAAGCACCGCTTCTCCAAGACCGGCTTTTATACCCTCGTTGACCCCCCTTGTATAGCCGATATTTTCTCTAAAACATACGGCCCTGACTTCTGGAAATTCAGAAATTACATTCCTAGTTTCAATAGTACTCGATATATCAACAACAATAATCTCTCTTTGAAAATTTTTATCAAAAGTATTGGCCAATGATTTAAGGCACAACCTCAAAAGCGGCGGGTTCTTAAAATTGACGATGATAATAGAAAGCATAATTTACTTCAAAATGTCTTGAAACATCTGTTTTATATCCTGCAAGGTACCTCTGTTTGGCAATAAAACATAGACATTTCCAACATCGGTCTGAATGTGGCTTTCATAAACAAGATTTTCTGTAGTTATTACGTATTTATTCACCTTGCCGTCGGCCTCACTGAATTGCCCCGAAAGATTTAATAAACTCCCGACATCCCAAATAGCTAAATCCGTATTAATATTTTTCCTGATGGTATTGAGTATGCCCAATGTATTTATCGGATCGGATAAAAGATTAAGAGATAAAACCTTGTCTTTAATAGCTATAATAATTTTCTGCTGACGCTGAGCCCGATCAAAATCACTTGAAGAAAACCTGGAACGAGCATAGTAAAGAGCCGTCTGGCCGTCAAGATGATTCTCTCCGGCTGGTAAAGAAAACTCATAACCCCATTGCTGGGTTTCTGTAAACGGTTCGTTTAAAGTGATATCTATACCGCCCAGATCATCAATTATTTTCTCAAATGAAGAAAAATCAACAACCACGACACTATCGATATAGATGCCGGTTATTCTGGAGATTAGCTTTTTGGTAAAACTGAGTTCGTTATTCCTCAGAAGACCTATTTCATAAGCCGAATTTATCTTATCCATCTTCTGGCCATATATCCTGACATACAAATCACGGGGTATTGAAATCATCGAGGTTTTCTGGGTTTCTTTGTCATAGCTTATAACCATCATTGTATCGGTCAGTAGAGCTCCGACCTCTTGGTCTATCTCGTCTTCGCCTCGAATTCCCAAAACTAATAAATCCCATCTATCGTCTTCTGGTTTTGGCATTGCATATTCCGGATCATTATCTATGGTCATTTTCTTTTCAGAGCTAGCGGCAAAAAGATTAGCCATCTTATCCCAGATCGTTGATTCTTTATCGTTATTGGCGACATCTATTTCATTAGACCCGATGCCGTATATAGAGGCGCCGTAAATAATACCAACTGCCAATAAAATAAAAAACGCGACGCTCAGGTAGCGCTTTTTGTCTGACCCAGGTAATTGATTAAAATTTGGTTGGTTAAAACTCATGTAAACCATCTCCTTATCTCTGTTGAACTGGTCTTTGCTTTTTTCATAATAGCCCTTCTTTTTCTAAACATTTTAGGCAGTAATTTTAAAAAATTAGGCCATTCCATAAATACTTTTGACTCAAAAAGCAAAGTGTATCCAAAAACTGAAATTTCTCTGGCCACAATATATGGCCAATCTTTCAGAACATTTATTATATAATCATTTTTTATAATTGTAAATCGATTATTCCGCCAATCCAACCGTCTTTTTTTTATCAGTATCTGCTGGCGCATCGGCACGCGAAAAATGTAATCAAGCCAATTTTTCTTCAAACTTTTTGTTGTTTGCCTATCATGCCAAGCTATCACCGATGGAGCAAAAACCTGCTTCCAGCCAAAGAGCCTCATTCTCCAGGCCAAATCCAGATCGTCTCCATACCAGAAGTAATCATGGTCAAAGATCTCCGATTTAGGGAAGCTCAACTTCCCACTTGGAAGCTTAGCTTCCAAGTTGATAGAACAATCTTCTAAAGCTTCTCTCTTAAAAAACGGACAAGCCCCTTCGACTCCGAATATTTCTTTTTGTTCGTTAAATTGACCAACGTCTTCCTGCCCATGGCCAATATTTGTTATCCGTCTAGATCGCTCCATTCTAAATCCGCAAGTATCAATAATTTCTGTCTTTTGAGGTCGAACTCTGTTGAGGTCAGTCCTCCCTTGGAGGTCTGACCTCAGTTCGACCTCGGGAAAATCGTATTTATAAATCTTCGCTTGGACAGCCCCAATTCTATCATCTTTTTCCATTATCTCAACGGTATTTTTTACAAAATCTTTGTCGAGTATTACATCCACCGCCATCGCCAAAACATACTTGCCGTTGGAGTACTTCAACAGTTCTTCCTGCCCTGGCCACATACCGAAATTTACTTTACTCTCATATAAAGTAAACTTCGCAAATCCTAAGTCTTTGAGGTCGGTCCTCGTTTCGAGGTCCGACCTCGTTGACTTTATAATTTCCTTTGTTTTATCTGTTGAGTTGTTGTCTAAAATATTGAATTCTATCAGTTCCTTCGGATACGTCTGTGCCAAAACCGCCTCCAAACAATGGCGGATATATTTTTCACCGTTAAGGACAACTAGATTGATCGTAACCAATGGATTTGACATTTATATTAAATATGCTAACATATCTACACCTCTTTCACAATCTCGAGGAAAAACCATGACCCTTAATGAAGAAGGTCCAGGGATAAATCTGGAGGTCAAGTTCTTATCAGATAAAATCAGGGACATTTTAAAAAGAGAAGGGCCGCTAAAACCGAAATGGCTATTAGTGCACCTACTAGCCGACTTTGATGTTTATATGTATCGTGTAGAAACAGGCGATAAACGACTAGAAGACCTGCTGGATGAAACTGTCAATCATTTAAAGACAGATGGGTTAATAACCCAGGGATGTTTGTTTGATTTAGAAAATCATGATGTCAGAATAGTTTTTTCTTTACCGGGACGAACATCAAGAGAAGCTGAAATTAACACTTCAAGAATAAATATCGAGGCGGATAGTTAACAATAATGCTTCGGATTTAGCTCTAATTCCCGACTTTACTCGGGATTTTTATTGCTCAGAATTATAGACATTGTTGTTACAAAGAATAAAAATGCCCTCTCATCAAAAAGCGCCACATCAGTCAGAGAATATATTAAAACCCAAGGGACAAAAATAAGCGTCGCCCCAAAATAAATCATTGTCAATCCATTTTCACTCATTGTATCTACGCCACGATCGTGTAATGGATACAATGTTGAATTTATAAAATTTTCATAAGATTTTTTAAATACCAGCCATAAAAACCAAATAGTTGTAACTAGCGCTAAAATTCCCATTTCGGCGGCAATGTGAAGATAAATATTGTGAGCCGAAGAACCAGCTCTGGCTAGAAATATATTTTGCTTTAGAACTACCGGAAAATTCCCTATTCCCACGCCCAGTAATGGGCGGTTTTTTATTGACTCTAAACTCGCTCTCCATATTTCTATTCGCTGGCTATTTGAAGTCTCGCCAAAATCAATTATCGACTTAATCCTTTCTCCGAATAATCCCCAATCCCCTTTTGATAATAAAAACTGCGGCGACACGAATATTGGATAAGCTACGGCAAAAAGTAAAAAGAAAACCAACATATATAACGAAATATATTTAAAGATGTTTTTATAATAAGACGACCCCTGGTTTTCTTTAGGTAACATATTAACACGATCGTAGTGAGATGTGATTTTATTTTTTATTTTCTTTTCATCTCTATTTAGCCAATATAAAACTAAAAAAATTACAAAAATAACCCCCGCGCTCGCCGCCCATATCCCCCTCGTTCCGCTCAATATAGCTATCAAAAAAGCCGCTACAACCCATAAAATACTAATATTCATACGAGCGTGAATCATCTGTATCAATTTCCAATTTCCAATTTCCCCGGCCTCGCCAAAGGCTTGCCGAGGACGGATCAATTTCCAAAGAGGTAATAATGAAATAGCAAAAAGTGCTGGCAACCCGAGTAAAACAAATTGCGGAAAAGAATGAGAATCCGGAAAAAGAGAAAAGACCCTCAACGATAGCTGGTTGCCATAATAAGCAAACCAGGTATTACCCAAACGTACTGCAATCTCAGACCAAAGTACCCCGAATTGCCTCATCTGTATCCCCTCTCCCCAAATCCTCATGAATTGATAAATATCAATAAAATAAGTCGAGGCTAACTGAATAAAACCGACAACCGTCACAATAATAGTAGGAATGGCAATGTTTTTTACCAGTCGGTTAACGAAACTAGCTTTACTTGGAAGCTTAGCTTCCAAGTCAGTATTACGTTGTACCAAATAATAAACAACCATCCCCACCAAGCTTAGATTTACAAAATAGATAATCCTTTTAATTGCCTCACCTTTATCTATGGCGGGGATAACAGAAAGTAGGGCAAAAATAAAAAGAATAACTAAAAGCTTGGAATATTTTGAAAATTCTTTTATCTTTAAGAAATATTTTAAACCGGTAACATGGGCTAACTTTAGCCAAAGTATTATTGAAAGAATCCGCCAAGTATTTAAGCTGTCATAGTTAGCCGTTATCGGTATAGCAATAAAAAGCGGGATTGATCTTACAAAAAAAAGCGTTGCATCTTCAATCGGTGCCAAGATAATATATATTATCAACCCAACAGCCAAAAATATCGCCGTCTCCCGCGGCAAAAACCCGGTTACGATAAGACCAAAGATAATGACCTGAATTGTAAAAATCGTATTTAATACCTTATTACTTGACATAATTAAAATTATAATATAGTATTTATATACTGACTAATGGGAGAGGGGTCGTGGAATTGCCGAAATCGTTACTTAACAAAAAGATCAACATACATTTTAGTAACGGTAAAATACTTAGCGGGACTATTGATAATTGCTGTGAGGGTTATTATCAAATAGAAATAATGGATGACCCGACACAAACAGGGGCTCGTTCAGGGCACTTCCCTCCCGCATTGATAAAAGAATGCGGAGAAAATTTTGTAAAAGTTAGTTTCAGTTCCCCCTAATTCAGTATTTTGTCCGATCCCCATCCAGGGGATCTTTTTTATTTTTTAAACCATGCTGTCAAAAAATCTATCGGCAAAATTTTTCCAATTATATTTTTTTACAAGTTCCGAGCCGGAATTTTTTATTTGCTCAATCTTATTCGTTTCAGTTAAGGCTCGTTTTATAGCTTCTGCGATATCATCAACGCTTCCGCTTTTTGAATAAAAAGCGTATTCACCAAAAAGTTCATGGCCTAACTCATTATCCATTACAATCGGTGGAACTCCAAATGCCAGCGCCTCCATTGGCGGTAATCCGAAGGCCTCCCTATCGGAAACATACACCAAGGCCATTGCTCCAGCATAAAGCTTATCAATATCCTCTCGTTTCTCTATATAGTCATAATGGATAATTCTCTCGCCTCCTAATTCTTTATTCGTTTGAGTCATTAACTCATTGATAATTTCCGGCATGTATTTATCTTTTCCAACTACGATTAGTTTTAATTCTGATATTCTCAAATTCTCAAGAATATGAGAATGTTCTGTAACTAGCTTTTTAAATGCCAAAATTGTTTCTCTGGCATGTCGACGAGGAAACATCTGCCCGACATATAAGAGATAGCTGTATTTTGTATCTTGTATTTTGTATTTTGTATTAGGAGAATTAATTCCAAGATAAGAAACGAAAATTCTTTCCGGTTTAATATTGTATACTTTCTCAATTTCTTTTTTTGACGTCTCAGAAATGGCTAAAATTTTTGTTGCCTTAATGGCCGCCCAATTAGTAAATAGTTTATAAGCCAATTTATATCGAAATGGAAGATTACCGTATTTATACTCAAAATAAACGTCATCGGTAAGCATAACTATCGATTTACCCCAATATAACGGTGGCAGCATATAGGCCGGAAAAAACATCCAATCCAACCTGTCGGCCACTGCTCGCAAGGGCATCAAGATGTGATAAAAAATATTGAAAGACGGGAAACCCAAAACACGCTTTACAAAAATTGGATTTTTAAAAATTTTGTCATCTGGGATGTTTTTCTTAAAATATAAATATAATTTATATTTTTTCTGCCATTCCAGATTTTTTGAATATTCCTCAAGCAAATTTAAAGTTATCTGGCCCACTCCCCAGCGTGATTTCGGATCTTCCAAATTTTCACACTCAATACCAATTCTTTTCATATTTTCCCCATTTTATTTTTATAAAAATCCAAGGCTCCATTTAAAATCGCAAGGGACTGCTCGCGGTTATGATATATCATAACTTTTACCGCTTGTTTTAATAAAATAACCCCGCTCCATGGCCAAACTAGAAGCTTAATATACCACGGGCCGTTTTTAAAATTAAAATATAACGCGTTTCGATAATGGTACCTCATCAGAAGTGGTCGGCCTAATTTTTTTGTTGTTGAGGATGTGGCATGATGAATTAATGGTTTCTCCAATATTTCCAGCGGGATACCGGCTTTTCTTGCCCGAACCGAATAATCAACGTCTTCAAAATACAAAAAATATTTTTCATCAAGAAAACCTATTTTTTCAAAAACATCTTTATGTATCAACATTCCTCCGCCGATAATATGCTTGTCCTCATCTTTTTGGGCTTGGCTATAATCGTAAATATGGTATCCGACTGGCTTTAGCCACCTTATCTTACCGCAGTATGAAACCCGCTTTCCTTCATCCATGGGTAGACCTAAAATACCCTGTTTTTGCCTCAAAACTGGTCTTATAGAGGCAATAAAGTCGCTTTCCACCCAAGTATCATTATTAAGCAAAAGCACCCATTCTGCTTGCCCTGAGGCTTCTCGAAGGGCCCCGTTTTCCAGGGCCTCTCTGATACCCACATTATTACCCCCAGAAAACCCTAAATTCTCTTTATTTCTAATTGTGGATATATGGAAGTTCAACTTCCATATATGAGTTTGGAGATTATTAAAATCGGCCTCCTCAGAGGCGTTGTCTACGACGATAATCTGAAAGTCCTGATCAGCTTGATTCTGAAGCGATTTGAGGAGCTTAATTGTACTTTCAGAACCGTTGTAATTTATTGTTACTATGGATAACATCATCCTACTTATTATACACCAACTTAGCGATTTCCTCGCGAAAATTACTTACTGAAAACTTTTGGGCTTGATTTTTTATAAACTCTGGATCATAACTTGAATAATTCTCATTTAACCGCCTGACACCATCGGCTAATGCTTCGGGGATAGGGTCATCAAAAAATTCTCCGGTCTTACCTTCAATAACAGTTTCTATGGCTCCACCTTTTCGAAGAGCTAAAACCGGTTTACCGTAAGACATCGCTTCGATCGGAGTAATGCCGAAATCTTCTTCTTGAGGCATTATAAAGGCCCGACAATTTTCATAATAATACGGAAGCTCTTCGTCAGGGACAAAGCCCAGTAATTGAATAACTGTTAGGTTGTAGGTTTTAGCTTTTAGGTTTTTATATTCCGGGCCGGTTCCGATTATTAGCAACGGCAGATTTAATTTATTGAACGCCTCGATGGCAACATCGATGTTTTTATGTTTGTACAATCTTGAAACAATTAGGTAATAATCATTGGGAATTTGTTTGGTAATTGGTAATTGGTAATTGGTAACTGACGGCGGATAAATGATAGTCGAGTCTCTTCGATAATATTTTCTTATCCGCTGTCTAACGTGTTCTGATATAGCCACAAATTCATCAACTCTGTCTGAAGCGTGCCGATCCCAAAGACGTAAGAAATGCTGACCGATCGAAATTAGTAATTGGTAACTGGTAATTGGTAACTGACGATTAAGATCCCAGATTTGACGAGTGGGACTATAGCAATAGCAGATGTGCCTGGTCTTTGGCTTTAAAACTAAACCCTTGGAGAATATTGCCGAAGAAGAAATAACTACATCGAAATCAGACAAATCAAATGACTCTATGGCAATAGGCATAAGAAATAAAAAATTTCTGTAAAATCTGGTTATGCCGGGAATTAACTGTAAAAAACTAGGTTTAACGTAAGCATTCGGCAAATACTGCCGGACAAACTTTTTATCACCAAAAAGAGTATATATCGGCGCATCCGGAAACATTTTATGCAATTCGAAAAGCACGCGCTCAGCACCGCTTAGATTAATCAACCAATCATGGACTAAAGCTATTTTCATTTTATTAGGCTATCGCCTTAGCTTTTCTTCATCCGGTTCGCCGCATCAACAAATTACTGCGATATTTCTTCATTTTCTTGAATAAAAATTGGGTCCCTTCGTAAGACTACATCCCAATTTTGTATTCATAAGAAAATATCATAAATATCTTGAATTTGTGGTGAAGCGGCTCAAAGGATTCAGAAAAGCCAAGGCTACGCCTAATAAAATATCATCTTTATTGAGATTCTAAACTCTTGACTTTTTATTTAAATGGTGATATAATAAAGTAGTCTGGGTTCATTTCTGTCATGAGGAGGCGTGATGATAGAGCTTCTCGGAACGATTGTGATGGTCTTGTCTTTTGGAATGGTCTTTCTGGGTCTGCCTAGGCAAATCCTGAAAAACTACCGAGAAGACAAGTGCGGCGTGGACATAGTGGTGATCACTCTGCCCATGCTGATATTTGCAACCAGGATTTGGTATTCTTATTTGATCGGGGCATGGTTCTTGATTGCTCCGGATCTGGCAGGAGTGTTTTTGTCAGTAGTAATCTTGGTCCAGTATTTTCGACCAAGAGCAAAGATTTGTCTGCTAATAGTAATTCCGGCCAGATTATCATCAAAGGAGCACAAATAAAACTGGCCTTTCCGGGAAGATGGCACCGCCTCAATGGAGACGGTGCTTTTTTATTTCTAACTAGTCCTTCGACTTCGCTCAGGGCAAAACGATAGTGATTTTTATCACTATCGTTTTGCCACGACATTCTTTTTATATACATCCAAATTCTCCAACACAATCCCCGTGCCTCGAGCGACACAAAAGAGCGGATCGTCGGCAATATGAGCTGGAACGCCGGTAACACGAGTAATCAGAGGAGCGATATTTTTAAGCATCGCTCCGCCGCCGGATATTGTAATGCCCTTATCCATAATATCGGCGCAGAGTTCGGGCGGAGTAACTTCCAAAACATTTTTAACAATCTGCACTATTTCCCGAAGTTGTTCCGATATGGCCTCCGTAATCTCATTGGAACTAACTTCGATGGTTCTTGGGTAACCCGATGTCAAATCACGGCCCTTGATATTGATTTTTTCTTGTTCTGGTTGTTTAATCGCACTACCGATGGAAATTTTAATAAGTTCAGCCGTTCTTTCACCAATCGCCAACCCATGTTCTTTTTTAATATAGTCAACGATCGCTTGATCGAGTTTATTTCCTCCGATTCTGACAGAATTCCAGCTTACTATTCCGCCGAGGGAGATAACCGCCAACTCTGTTGTTCCACCGCCGATGTTTAAAATCATATTGCCCGAAGGGTTATTAATAGGAATTTTTGCACCAATAGCAGCTAAAACCGGTTCTTTGACCAAGTAAACTGCCTTAGCTCCAGAATTCAAGGTTGCCTCAATAACTGCTCTTTTTTCGGTTGAAGTTATGCCAGCCGGAACAGAGATAAGCACTTCTGGTTTAACAAAACTCATTACACCGATAGCTTTTTTTATAAAATACTTGAGCATGGCTCCGGTTATCCGATAATCAGCGATGGCCCCATCAACCAAAGGACGATGAACAACAATACTATCCGGCGTTCGGCCGATCATTTCTTTGGCCAGGTTGCCAACGGCCAAAAGCTTATTATCTAAAACCGAAATCGCCACCACTGATGGCTCGTTAATTACAATCCCCTTTTTGGGGATGAAAACGACGGTGTTTGTTGTACCCAAGTCAATCCCAATTTTAGCCACGAATGAATTTTAAATTCTTTTAATGTCCGCTCCGATCTTTTGAAGGCGTTCTTCTATTTTTTCATATCCCCTGTCTATTTGATAAACGTTATTTATAACCGATTCGCCTTCGGCACATAAGGCGGCAATAATATAAGCCATGCCAGCCCGAATGTCGGGACTTTCTATCTCCCGTCCTCTTAGTTTTGTCGGCCCTTTTATTTGAATCCTGTGGGGATCTAAATTTAAAACATCGGCTCCCATTCTCTTTAATTCTTCCGTCCAAGCCAACCGGCCTTCATATATCGTTTCGTGAATAAGAGCTTGTCCTTCTGCTTGTGTTAATAGCACACACAATGGTGCTTGTAAATCAGTTGGAAAGCCGGGATACTCTCTGGTTTTAATTCCGAGAGCCTGAATTCTATCTGAAGGATTAACCTCTATGCTGCTAGAACCAGTTTTAACATTAACCCCAGCCTTTTTTAATAAACCTAACAAAGAATCGAGATGATTCGGTTCACAGTTTTTAATTTTTACACTACTGCCCGAGGCGGCGGCTAGTAAAGCAAAACTGCCAGCCTCGATTCTATCTGGGATAGTCCGGCAAGTTCCACCTTTTAGATCTGAAACGCCGTTTATAACTATGGTATGGGTTCCGGCTCCTTTAATTTTTGCCCCACATTGAACAAGAAAATTAGCCAAACTTTCGATCTCCGGCTCGCAAGCACAATTTTTTAAAATTGTAGTTCCCTTAGCCAAAACCGCCGTCATAATCATTGTTTCGGTACCGGTAACGCTTACATTATGAAAGACGAAATTATTCCCCTTTAGCCCCGACGACAAAGTGTCGAGGCCCCGACCGGAGCATCGGGGTTTATTAACCGATACCTCATAAAGACCATTACTGTCGCTGAACTTAGCCCCCATCGCTCTAAATCCATCAACAAAAACATCTATCGGTCTTTCACCTATCACGCAACCTCCGGGATGAGGAAAAACAGCTCTGCCCATTCTGGCCAATAATGGTCCGGTCAAAACAATTGAAGCCCGCAGTTTTTTTGCTATTTCCGGGTTAATTACGGCTGAATTTACGTTATCGGCAGTTATATGATACTCGCCATGTTTTACATGTTCAACCTTAACCCCTAGCCCCCTTAATAACTCTGACATTCTGCTAATATCTTCAACTTCTGGAACATTAGTTAGTTTAACTAGTTTTCTCGTAAGTAAAGATGCCGCAAATAATATAAGGGCGGCGTTCTTAGCCCCCTTAACTTCAATGGTTCCATTTAGTTTCTTGCCTCCATTAATAATAAATTTAATCATAACGAGAGTATAGAATAATTAATTGAAAAAATCCATAATTATTGTATATTGAGGTCATCTCAATCAAAATTTAAACACCCCCACCCTCTCGATTATGACTAAACGAACAAAACGCTGGCTTTTTTACTCTGCCGTAGTAGTTTTTTTACTACTGAGTTACGTGGTCATGCTTTATGCCCAAGGATATAAATATAGTTTTTCGGAAGGAAAATTTTTACGCACTGGCACTATTTCGCTCAAAGTTAACACCGAAGCAAGAGTTTACTTAGATGATCAGCTTCAAGGAGGTACCTCATTTTTCACCAACGCTTATAGTATCGATCGGCTGTTGCCGGAAAGATATAAAGTAACCATTCAAAAAGACAATTATTCTTCCTGGCAAAAAACAGCCGTAGTTGAAGAGGGTTTTGTTGTTGATTTTCCGCATGCAATGCTCTTACCAGAAGAAGGGGAAGAAGAGCAAAAACTTTTTGATGCAGTTGATCTCTTGTTTAAAGAGTTGGAGATATCGCCAATTTCAAGTCTTAGTAAAGAATTGCTCCCAGCAGAAATTATAAAAAACATGAGAGGATTTCAGCTTTCAGAAAACGAAAATAAATTTGCTTGGTGGACGTCTAGCGAATTGTGGATCCTTTGGCTGACAGACCAGAACTACCAGCCGTTTTATAAAAAAGGTGATAAAGAATTAATAACCCGTTTTCAAATCCCCATTCAAAATGGTGCTTGGTTCAAAGGCGAAGACCATCTTGTCCTTGAGCTTGAACAGCGCGACTCCAAAAACCGGCCGTATTCTATCTATCGAATAGTGGAAATAGATAAAAGAGGCGGAGTGAATATTGTTGAGTTATAATTACTTTTTTAATTTTAACCTTTTGAGATACTATTTTAGGCATAAATATACTCGATTTTATCTTAAAATTTTAGTTTTTACAAGAAAAAACGCTCACCGATACCGATGAGCGTTTCAACGCACTGATTTCACACCTCTAGTGAGGAGACCCGGACGTAGCGAGAGCCGCAATTAGCTTAATTGCAGCATCACGAACCGCTGCCGATGTAGCTTCTCCGAGAATCGTCTCCCGGAAATTGCTAGAACCCATGGAAATTGACCCGCCAGCGATCTTGCCCTTACTGCCAGCACCAAGCCCTCCAAGAAGCATTCCTCGTCGCTTAGATTCGCCCTTTGACCGAACGGCGATGATGATCTCCCCGGTGGTTGTGTCGATCACTCGTGAGCTCAGCTCAACGTGAGCCGTCGTTTTCTTGGTCATGACATCTGCCATAGCCAAGTACGCTTTTCCAGTTAACGAACCGATCAAGCCACCGACGCCAAGGTCTTTGTCCTCACCGCCAAACTTGGTGACCGATCCGGTAATGAAGTAACGGGCCCTGATAAGCTTGCCCGTTTGAGCATCCAGATTCGCCGATGGCTCTGCGCGATCAGACTTCCCGAGATCTTGCTCTGCGACAATTGCATCAAGCTGACTTCTCTCCAAAAGCCGAAGGCTTCCCGACGTAAGAAGCTCTTCTAGAAGCATGTCAGCAACACCCTTACCGACATTCAAATCACCCTCCCACCACTTTTGGATTGTTCCAAACTCGAAGTCCTTCACGGCCACGGTAGGCCGCAATGAGTTCAAGGGTGGGGTCTGCTCCTGGGCCATTGCCAGTGAAGCGACCAGCGATATCACCGCCGCTAAGGTAAGCGTTACGAAAAACGTCTGTTTCATCTTCATCTCTATCTCCTATCTCTGTTGTTAAAATGGATTAACTCCCGTTGTTTTAATTATACACTATTTTATCTATAAAGTCAAACTTAATAAAAACAGCCCCATCGAGGGCTGTTTTTAT
This sequence comes from uncultured Candidatus Saccharibacteria bacterium, assembly GCA_964436165.1. GTDB lineage: Bacteria > Patescibacteriota > Minisyncoccia > 2-02-FULL-40-12 > GWA2-44-9 > 2-01-FULL-39-28. The sequence goes on along the minus strand of CAYTBY010000016.1, from coordinate 6,701 downwards.
TCAGAGCTAACGCTTTGACCACGCTGGGGCTTTCCTTGCCTTCTTGAGACCATATTTGCGTCGTTCTTTGACGCGAGAGTCGCGAGTAAGAAATTTAGCTTTTTTAAGTTTCTTACGGAAATTTTGATCAAATTCTACTAATGCCCTGGCAAGTCCGTGTTTAATGGCATCGGCCTGGCCGGATAATCCCCCGCCCCTTACAAGGACTGTCGCTTTAAAGCGGTTGAGAGATTTGAGTTTTCTGAGCGGTGACTCAACAACTCCCTGCAAAATTTTATCTGAAAAATACTCACGATAATCCTTATCGTTTACCCTAACTAAAGCATAGTCACCATCAATGACATCAGTAGACTTTTTGGTAAATAAGCGAATTATAGCTATCGATTCTTTCCTTCTGCCAATAGTTTGGAAATATTTTTCTTTCTTTAAGCTCTTCTCTTCAACAACTTCCTCGACCTTCTTTTCAATAACTTCCGGCTCCGCCTTTAAAACAGCTTCCTTTTTCGGCTTGCTTACTTTCACGTTCGCGCTGCTGCGCTCAGTACTTCCTCGCTCAACGCTCGGTCGTTTCTTATTTTTAATTTTAGGAACTGCTTTAGGTGCCATAATTAATTAAACTTCAGATTTTTAATTATTTTATCCCTTGTCCGGTTTGTCGGTAACATCGTATATACCATCTTGCGAAAAACTTCCTGGGGTTTTGTTTCCCACAATTCAGAAAGTTTTCTGGCCTTAATACCGCCGTGATAACCAGAGTAGTGGTAATATTTAACTTGGTCAAATTTATTTCCAGTAAATTTAGCGTCTTTTAAATTTTTAATAACCACTTCGTTGACCGGAAGTTTATTGGGAGTATATGAGGCGGAATTTTTATCACGCAAAATAATAGCAACTTTGCTTGCTAATCGTCCCAATGATTGATTTGTGGCGTCAATGGTGTATTGCATATGGCTTAGATTGTAAATTCAATAATTGACATTTCTGCACCGTCACTTAATCGCCTTCCTAATTTTAAAACCTTTGTATAACCGCCGCTTCTATCTTTAAATTTTGGACCGACATCAGAAAATAATTTACCAGTTGCTTTCTCGCCTATATCTTGCCCTACCAAGCGTCGTGAAGCCATATCGCCTCTTTTAGCCTTTGTTACTAACTTATCCACAAAAATAGAAAGGGATTTGGCCTTAGCAGTAGTAGTCTTTACTTTGCCATGTTCTATCAATGCCGTGGCCAGCGCTTTATAAAGCGCTCTGCGTTGATTTCTCTCCCTTCCAAATTTTCTGTGACTTCCCCTGCGCATATTTAAATCTTTAAATATTTAAATTTACTTTTTACTTTTCTTAGTTTTAGTTTCTTTCTTTTTTGCCGATTTTGCTTGCCCTGAGCTTGCCGAACGGGCTTTCTCCTTAACTGCTTTTTCCTTAACTTCCGGTACTTCTACTTCATTAACAAGCTTAAAATGGTCAACCAAGATACCGGCCGCATCTTTCATCGCTTTTTCTGGCTCTATTGAACCGTCTGTTTCAACCTCCATCAAAACCTTATTATAGTCAATTCTCTCACCGACACGCATATTTTCAACCGAGAAATTAACCGACTTGACCGGGGAAAATATTGCATCAATCGCAATGACGCCAATAGGAAGCTTTTCCTTTCTTCTTTCTTCAACGGAAACATAGCCCATACCCTTTTCTATTTCTATTTCCATGCTTAGAGATGACTTTTTTTCAGTTAAGGTGGCAATATATTGATCAGGGTTAATAAGTTCTACGTCAGATGTAAGCTTAATATCATTGCCGGTAATTTTCCTTTCGCCAGTTGCCTCAAGAGTTAATTTAACCGGGCCATCGCCATAAACCCTAAATCTTAATTTTTTAACATTGAGAATTATCTCAATAACATCCTCCATCACTCCAGTCAAAGTTGAAAATTCATGTTCAACGCCTTTTATCTTTATCGAAGTTACTGCCGCTCCAGAAAGTGAGGAAAGCAAAACCCTTCGCAAGGGATTTGCAACAGTTGCTCCATATCCCGGCATTAATGGAGAAATTTCAAAAGTTGCCTTGTAATCTTCTTTCGATACGACCTTTATTTTTTCTGGTAATTGTAGTGACATAATGCGAATCTACAAATTTTTGCGAATGCCGCAAATCTTTATTCGTGTCATTCGTGTGTCATTTGTAGATTTGGATTACCTCGCGCTTTAGCGCGAATAAAATTCAATTATTGATTGCAAGTCCTCAGCCCTGACTCCGCTTTCTAGCAAAACCGGATGGCCTATCATTTTGGATGTAATTTTTTCTTTATTTATTTCTATCCAAGTTGGTGGTTCATATCCCTTAAACCATTGGGGCATTAGATTTGAAAAATATGGCGACCTTCTGCTGGCTTCTCTAACGCCTATCTCGTCACCTATCGAAACCTCAAAGGATGGGATGCTGATTCTTCTACCGTTAACAGTGATGTGACCGTGGTTTACTAATTGTCGGGCCTGATCACGAGACTGGGCAAAACCACTTCTAAAAACAACGTTATCCAGACGATGCTCTAGTTTATTTAAAATAGTTTCATAAGGTTCTTTCTTGGAGGCAATTGAACTTTTTATATAATTCTTAAACTGTTTTTCGAGCAAACGATAGACATTCTTGACTTTCTGTTTTGACTTAAGCTGAAGGCCGTATTCAGATGGTTTTCTGCTCATTTTTCTGCCATGCATACCGGGAGGATACGGTTTTTTGACCATGGCTGATTTCTGGGAATGTGAACGCTCGCCTTTCAAAAAAAGCTTTTCGCCCAATCGTCGTTCTATTTTTTCTTTTGGACCAGTGTAGCGTGCCATATGAAAATATCGATATATCGAAATGCCGAAATATCGAGCTTAGACCCGTCTTGGTTTCTTACGCCTAACTCCGTTATGGGCAATAGGCGTAGAATCCATAATCGATAAGATGTTTAAACCGCTTCCGGCCAATCCTCTTATTGCTGATTCACGTCCTGGTCCGACTCCTTTAACCACTACTTTTATATTAGTTAAATTATATTTTCTGGCTTTTTCAACGCAATCTTTAGAAACTATATTGGCAGCATATGGAGTAGATTTCTTAGCTCCCTTGAATCCCATTGAACCAGCCGAAGACCAGGCAATAACTTCACCTTTTGAATCAGTTACAGTCACAAGCGTATTGTTATATGAAACATGGATATAAGCAACGCCATTAATAACCTGCTTTTTGGATGACTTTTTAGAAACTGAAACATCCGGCTGTCCTTCGGTCTTAACAACATCTCCTTCGGTTGTAATAATTCGTTTCTTACCCAAAATTATAATGCAAATCTACAAATGACATACGAATGCCGCAAATAACAAAAACGGATTCGCATGGGCGCATTTGTAGTGCGCTATTCGCATGCTAGGTCTTCTCCGACGTATCTTTTCTTCCCGAACCCATCGTTTTTCTTATGTTTCCTCTCAATGTCCTGGAATTAGTCTTGCTTCGGCCATGAATAGGCAAACGTCTGGCATGTCTTAAACCGCGCCAAGCACCTATTTCTTTGAGACGTTTAACGTTTTGACCGATATCTCTCCTTAAATCTCCCTCAACTTTATAATTTCTTTCAATTAATTTTTGAATTTTGTTTAACTCTTCGTCGGTAAGATCTTTTGCTTTTTTATCCGGATTTATGTTAGCTGAGCGCAGTATAACCTTGCTAGCAGACGAACCTATCCCATAAATATATGGGAGGGAGTAGACTATTTTTTTATTATCTGGAATTGTTAGTCCTAAAATACGAGGCAAAGAGTAATTTGTAACTAGTAACTGGTAATTGGATTTTAGTTTCTAATTACTATTTACTAATTACGTTTTATGATACTATCCCTGTCTCTGTTTATGTTTTGGATTCTTGCACAAACAATACAGACGGCCTTTCCGTCTTACAAGTTTACAAGTATTACACATTTTTTTAACAGATGCTCTGACTTTCATCCCGTTAGAGATAGTGCAAGCACCTACTACCACCGCATGGTGGCAAGCACTACCGATTATTATTTAACCTTAATATTTTTATTTGCAGACCCGTTAGGGTTATCTCTAACGGGATTCATGCCATTATTTATAATCTTCGAACTATTCTTCCCCTGGAACCATCGGGACTTAACTCGACAGTTACGTTATCGCCTATCATTACCTTTATATAATTCATCCTCATTTTTCCTGCAAGGTAACATAAAACCTCTCGTCCATCTTCTAGTTGGACGCGGAAATTCGTATCTGGAAGCGCTTCAATAATGGTTCCGGTTACTTTTTCTTTTTCTTGGTTCAATCCCGCACTTAATGAACATCTGGTTCTAATATTTCGCCATGCTTTCTATAAGCAGGGTCAAGCAGAAGCTCATATATTAAACTAAACAAACTATACCCCGACACCTTCAGAAATATATGTTCATTAGGTGCGGGATAAATAAACCTATGCGAATCTCGGTTTGGAAGGCGGGAGTAATGATACCACACCGCTTAAAAATCACGGTTCGCCTTTAAAAACAAATGTGAATGTAGGATTATTTTAACCTATGTATGTTAGCAAAAAGCTATTTAAATGTCAACTTCCATATCCACTCAATACTCCATCTTAACATGCACCCTGTTTTTATCTTTCGGCACTTTCCAGACCCAGAAAGGAGACAGTATAACTCTTGCTGACGATATTCCCTCGGCCTTTTTAATGTAGTCCTTTATGTAATCCTCTCCCTTACCCATCAAATCTCCAACCACCTTTTCCTCGTTAATTTTGCTATAAGCCGGACCATCAACAGAAATAGTAAATTCGAGAATCTTTGTTTCATTATTAAACTTGGTATCCTTAAAATCAATCTTAAGTTTTTCTGTAAAAGTTACTACCTCAGCGTTAATACTTTCTACATATAAAATAACTAATTTATTTAAATCCTCTTCTTTAAAACCGACGGTATGAAGTTCGGCTGATCCGGAAACAGTGAACGAATTGGTAGCTTCATCAATCTGGGCTGATGAGACAATTTCTTTTATGGTCGGCGAAGAGAGGCCCAATATTTTTAAGCCGGCCGCCTGATTTTTTAATTCATTTTCAGTCTCGCTTACTATCTTCTCTTCCACTTTCTTTTTAGCATTCACATAGTCCTGTTCAGTTACTACTTTGGCCTTGCCGACAATACCGCCCTTCATGGCCGCATCTGAACGTCCATAAAATTTCCCATATCGGTCATTATCCCCTTTCTCTTTAAAAGCCGGGATAGTAAATTTACCCGGCTCAACATTATAGGCCTCTCCGGCCTTATCGGCAATAACCTCAACTTCAATACTGCCTGGCGTTATTTTTCCATTCTGAACCTTGGTGCCTGGCACAGTAATGGTTTTTAAAGTTTTGAAAATCAAACCGTCTGACGATTCAAATCTTGTCGTAGCGATAAGGACTTGGGGCGTAGTGCCATATTCATTATAAACGGTTAACTTTCCCCTGGCTTTTTGGACAACATCCTTTTCTCCGCTAGCTGGAAACGTTTCTTCAGTTTTTTTCTCAACTGAGAATAATTGGCCGGGAATTTTCTTTAGTTCTGCATCAACAGTCATAAATTTATCAGAAGCAGAAATTTTTAAATCAAATTTTAAAGCATGAGCTCTGGGTTTAATAATAATATCCGCCTTTCCAGTAGAAACATAAACAACAGCGCCGAATATGACAACCACGGCTAAACCATAAATATACAATGTTTTCTTAGATAGTTTAGAAAACCATCTGCTCATTGGGAAACTTGGCAACTTAAAACTTTTGACAGAGCTGGTATAGGATTTTTGGGGAATTTCTCTTCTTTGCCAAACATTTTGTATTTCATCAAGAACTGTTTTTTCTTTAAAATCCTGCACCGGCATGGGTGCTTTTACTGGTTCTTTTTTGACTCCAACATTGATTGGTTTTTCCGGTTTTCTGTTAACTTTTACACTCACTGAATCATCTGGATTAGGACCCAGAATATCGTTCATGCTTTTGGGTGATTTGGGGGCGGCGGCTAAAATTGTCTCAACGGGAGGATTACCAGAAACCGCCTCTTCTTGATATTCAACCGGAGGAAATCCGGTTTCTTTTTCAGCTTCTTCTTTATCCTCCTCATCTCGTGCCTCATCAACATCACTCTGTATTTCTTCTTCTTCGGCCTCATCGCTTTCGTCAGAACCACCATAAGCCACTGCTTCCGCAATCGGTTCATCAACTTCGCCGTCGTCTTCGATAGTCTCTTTCTTGGCTTTTTTCTTAGATCCTTCGCTATCTTCGCTGGTCAAAACGCCCAAGTCATAACTTGCAGCAATTTCATTGACCTCCTTGTTTTCACTAAGAATTAGAACTCCCTTGCTTAATTCCCTTGACTCATCGGCCAAAGCGGCAAAACTGGCTTCATCAGAAAAGGCCATGGCTCGTTTAGGCAAAACAAAAATTACCTCTTCGGCAGACGTATTTCTGAAAATTTCAAGAATATCATCTAATCGGTCGTCCCGAAGGACGTTTATTATCTTTGTTGCCACATTCTAATTATATCACTCAGTTTTTTAAAAACCAAATCAACCCCGTAATCCCCGCTCCCGCCCCGCCTCATCTTCATCATCTAGTTCCTCATAGCTGTGAATTACGAAACTCCCTTTTAATACAAAAACCTAGTAAAATACAAATAG
>CAYTBY010000015.1:0-25679 GCA_964436165.1 uncultured Candidatus Saccharibacteria bacterium | reverse complement strand
GCGCGTCTCGCGCCGCGAGCTTGCTTCTTCAAATTTGCATTTTCCCAATTGGCGGAGAGGGTGGGAGTCGAACCCACAAATCCCTTGCGGGATTCCGGTTTTCAAGACCGGTGGAATAACCATTATCCGACCTCTCCAAGTCTATTCTTCTTCATCTCCGCGCTTAAAAGCGTTAAAGCTTTTTGAAATCTCGCTCAATAGGAATGCCCCCAAAACTTCGTAGGCTATAAATCTTATCGGGGGAGAGACGTCTTTATGGGTAAAAAATCCGATTAGAAGCATGGCAAGCAGGGAAATCCACCAGATATAAACGAACAGTTCGCCGGGCATTATGCGTAATTTAACTCCCGTCCACCGTGATGTTTCCTTATGAACTATATAAACCCCAAGGAGGATAAGATAACTTGTAACTATTGCCTCGGAAACCTGGAATCCTTGGCTAAAGAAGTCAAACCAGCTTAAACCAAGCAAGACACAGGTCCAGATGATAAGAAAATAGAAAAGAAGGTCTTTCACCGAGGATAATTCAGTTCGGTAGCGCTTGGCTACGGTTAGATTATCCATAGTCTTATTATATCATGATTTTCAGGTCTTTTCTAGGTCTTGTGGGCATCCTGTGGGTAGTTTTTAGGCTGAATTTAGGGCTAAAAACCGGCCAAAAACTTGGTTTTTTGCTATCATTAAGGTATGAAGGACTTTATAATAAGCGCACCCTTCGGCAATTACATTTCTCACCTCAAATGTACATCGGTATGCGGGACATTCACTCTGTATAAAAGAGGCAACTGGTTAAAAAAGCTATATCGGGCTGTAACAACAATAAGACCGGTTAAGAATGGCTGGGTTAACAATATCGGTTTGCAAAATCCGGGGATCCGATCAGTAAAAGCATTCGATCCGGAGAGAATATACTCGATTGCAGCTATTCGATCCGATGAGTGGGATGAATTAATAGAGTGCATCCCCTCGAATATCATGGTAGAGCTCAATTTGAGTTGTCCCAACATTGAACAAAGAACAGGCATTACTGACCAGCAGGCCCTTGCCTGTATGAAAAAATTTCCTGTTGTTATATTCAAGCTTTCTCCCTCGGATTCGATATATGATCAAGTCGATAGACTTGTTAGCTTGGGTGCAAACTATTTCCATATTGCCAATACTCTGCCGACCGATAGGGGCGGAGAAAGCGGGGAGCGGCTAAAAGAGTTTTCCTTAAAAGCCATAAAAATTATTCGAAACAGATATCCTGATATAAAGATCATCGGCGGAGGAGGAATATATTCCGATAGGGACGTAGAGTTATACAAAAATTCCGGAGCCGATCATTTCTCTTTAGCGACAATTTGGTTCAAGCCCTGGCGGGCAGTCCGTTTGCTTAAGGGTTTTTGAGGGGGTTCTGTTGATTTAGATTTTAGTATGATTTTAGGGAATTAAAAAGCGGCAAGTTTATGCCGCCGAATCAGCAGTCCTAGTAAACCAAAGTCCTGAAAAAATAATTAGTAGCCAAAAAAGTCCAAACCAATTTATTGCCAGTATCTGATTATATGCTTGAGCTTGAAAATACAATCCTAACAGCCCAAGTAAAACCATCCCTGAGCCAATAGCCAAACTTTTAAGAAGCTTGATTGATAAAGCCCTTGTCCATGCTTTGTTGTCAGACAGAAAAGCAGCATAAATACTCAGAGAGTATAGAACAAGACCTAGTATTAAAACAAAAGAAAGTCTTGCTAATTCGATTGACAGACTACCTTTGTCTAAAATCAGAGCAATTAAAGTTACCGGTAACGAAGTTGCCGCGGAGATTAAGATTCTCGACTTTAAGGTCTGTGGGTATACCCACTATTAACTTAATAACTATATTGGTAAATTACCAAGCACCCATCAATTCTTTCTTTCCAGCAAAATACTCGGTGATTCTCCTGGAAGCGGCTGGGCTTATGTCTGAGGGTAAATAATTAAAATCAAACCATCGAGCATCTTCCAATTCCCATTGTTTCTTAAATTTTGAGTTCTCTAAGTTTATTACAAAGATATAAACCGTATCTTTTTTACCTTCTTGCTGAGAAATGTATTCTCCAAGCTTAAATGCGGTATTTGAGATGGATAACCCTAGTTCTTCTTTCAACTCTCGTAAAACGCATTGCTCGGGATTTTCTGGATAATCAATTTTACCGCCCGGTAAAGACCAATGATTTACATTGATATTTTTAACGAGAAGAATCTGATTATTGTACAGAACAAGAGCTCGTGAACCGTAAGTTTTTGGTTTAAAGATTTTCCAATACAAGCGGACAAACGGATGAGTTATTTTATAGATCAATTTCCTCATAAGTTCGAATCCTTGTAGAGTTAAATAAAATGTTTGTTCATAAATGCTCGGCCAGATCCAGATTTCAAATACTTTTCGAATTCGAAGGCTTTATATTTATCACTAAAAACTATATAAGTAACAAGCTCAACCGGGCGGCGATCTTTTGTAGCTGGAACATGCCCATTAGTATGTCTCTCTAATCTATCTTCTAAGTTTTCCGTGCAGCCGGTATATGGTTTCCCGTCGGCACATTTTAAAATGTAAACTGTCTGCATAATTATTTTTCCACTTTCTTCCCGCCTTCGCGGTCTACTTGCGGACTTTGTCCGCCGTAGCCCGCTACTGCGGGCGAAGGCGGAGACGGGAGGATTCGAACCTCCGGACCAGTTTAACCCGGTCAAATCCTTAGCAAGGATCCGCTTTAGACCACTCAGCCACGTCTCCAGATTTTTAATTATGGCGTGGCTTCGGGTTTCACCACTTCCGCCTTCGCCTAAAGCTTCGGCGGACAGGCAGCCACGTCTCCACTACTGCACTTCAGCGTGTGCTGAAGCTTCGAAGTGCAAGCAAACTCAATAAATTTTACCACGATTTTTACCCCCTCGCAATTACGAATCCGACAACTTTTTTCGCCCCACCTTCTTTTAAAACCTTGGCCGCTTCATTGAGGGTTGCTCCGGTTGTACAGATATCGTCTATTAGGATAATGTTTCTATTTTTTACTTCTGACGGAAAGTTGAGTTTAAAAATATTTTTAATATTTTTGAGCCGTTGTTCCCGGTCTTCTATATAGGCCTGAGGTTTAGAAAATACTTTTCTCGATAATATATTCGGTTTAAGTTTACAGAGAAGTATCTCTGATATTTTTTGAGCAATAACCTCTGCCTGATTGAACCCCCTTAAATTTAAGCGTCGGTAGTGGAGGGGTACGGGTATTAAGAGGGGATTATCCGCCAGGATATCGATTTTCTTGTCTTTAGCTAATCCGGCAAGGTATTTTTTAAATATCGGTTCCAGGGAGTCAGCTATTTCTGAAACCATTCGGTATTTAAGGGTTTTAATCGCTTTTTCTACAAGACGGTTTTTATAATCTGAAACGGTAAAAAGCTGGTCTACTGCAAAGTTATTTTTGCACTCAAGGCAAGTTTTGCCCAAACTTGAATTTTTGTTGCAACCGATACATTGAAAATCGGTTTTTACGGGAATTGTGCGGAGGCACGATTTGCATAGGTAATCATGCCTATTTTGGCTAGAAAAAGCTCCACAACCGACACATTTAATGGGGAAAACCGTGTTCAGGGCAAAACTAATGATTTTCTGGGGATAATTCATAATTTTTGATATGTAGATATGGTATAATAAGGGATAGATAAGATTATAGTAATATTTTTGATTTCTAAGCAAATCAAAGATGGGGTTTGAATGGCTTTAAATCTTTTCGGATCAATTAAATCAAAGGGCAATCTAGGAGTGGACATAGGCACATCCTCTATTAAGGTTGTAGAACTTGAGAAAAGAGGCGGGCGTTTCTCGTTGTTAAACTACGGAATATTCGAGCTTAAGGGCGGGAATACGGCTATTTCAAGCGGAACTGATTCAGAGGATTGGCAGAGCATTTTAAAAATGCCGGACAAAGAAATTTCTGACGGCCTGGCGGATGTTATAAAAAGAGCCAAGATCGGATCTTCAAATGTGGTTGCCTCGATACCATCTTTTTCAACATTCGCCACGGTTATAGAAATGCCGTACATATCCAACGAAGATCTTGCCCGGGCTTTGCCATTTGAGGCTAAAAAATACATACCCATTCCCCTAAATGAAGTAGTGCTCGACTGGTCTATTGTCGGTGTTATTGACGGTCAAAAAGCTGATTCAGATATAGAGAAACCATCGATGGTTGAAGTTTTTCTTGCGGCGGTACCCAAAGACGAGATCGCTAAGTACCAGAATATAATGAAAAATGCCGGTGTGCATCTTCAGGCCCTTGAGCTTGAGAACTCAGCCCTTATCCGGGCATTGCTCGGCAATGATTTAAGTTCGGTGGCCATAGTTAATATCGGCGGCCGGAGTACTTCCATAATGATCGTTAGTCGGGGATATGAAAGAGTGAGCCATAATTATGAAATAGGCGGGTTTGAAATAACGAGAGCAATCTCGCAATCGCTTGGAATAAGTTTAGAGAAAGCCGAAGAATTAAAGAGGAAATTTGGTCTTAAAAAGGGCGAAGAGAATATAATTAATGAGTCGGTGATATCGCTGATCGATATGATGATTTTTGAGACCCAAAAAACAATTTCCAGTTACGAAGAGTCTAAAAAAGAAAAAGTAAACAACGTTATTCTTATCGGCGGCCTTACCAATATGCCGGGTTTTAGCGATTACTTTAGAGAAAAACTAAACAGAGAGATCTCGATCGGCAATCCATTCTCAAGGGTTATTTATCCCCAAGAGTTAGAGCCCCTAATGCCAGAACTGAAAAGTACATTTTCGATAGCGATTGGTTTAGCAATGAGGGAAGTTGAGTAATAAATGTTATAATAAATTAAGATGGATGGAAGAGATATACTACAACTTTTACCGGGAACAAAAAAGAGGTTAGGGATAAAAGTTCCTGGGGAAAATAAATTTCTGTATGCGGGCAGTGCTATTTTTGGCGCGGTTTTGGTAACTGTCTTTGCTCTGGGCCGTCAAGAGGTATCGCTTAAGGCAAATATAAAACAAATTAATGATGAAATTGTTGCTCAAGAGCAAAAAAGAAATAAAAATGATGAGGCAGAAATCAGATCAACCAAAGACCGGCTGTCTTTAATACAAGACCTCATAGATAAGCACGTTCATTGGACCCAAGCATTTACATGGTTAGAGGGAATGCTTCAAAGCAGTGTTCAAATAAAGAACGTTTCAATGACTGCGGAGGGTGACCTCGATATTACTGGCAGAGCAACCAATTATACGATTATGGCCAGACAGATAGCCGCCTTTCTTACGGATGATAGGGTTATCGATCTGCAGATAGGCAAAATAGGTTCTAACTCCGAGGGGATGATTGATTTTGATCTTAGTCTTAAAGTTGACTTCACTAAAATAATTTACAAATAATGGCCAGAAGCATAAAAAATCTAGTTGCCGCTATTCTCATCTCGATCAGCTGTTATTTTGCCTGGACAAGTATTTGGCCGGCATACAACGTAGCATCATTTCTTAAAGACCAAATAGAGGAAAGAAATAGTCTTCTGGCTTCGCGTGCGGAGATATTTAAAAAAATTGAGGATTTAAAAAACGAAAGCAACTCTAAATACACCGAACTTAGACGGCTAGCCCTGGTTCTTCCGGAAGAAAAAAGTTTTCCCGAGTTAATAACGGCCATGGAAAGCATATATTCCCAGAGCGGTATTATTTTGCCCGGCCTACAGCCAGGTGCCGTAAATGACCCTGGTAAGATTAGCAAGATTAGCCTTAAAAATAGTTCTGAAGCCACATATAAGCAGCTCCTTACTCTAATGAGCTATCTAGAGAAAGGCATAAGGATCTTTGATATAAATTCTATTAGTGCTGGTCTTGACTCTGGAGGAATAGATTCTCAAGACCCACTACTTAATTTTACCCTGCAAGGCCAGTTTTATTATTTAAATCCGGAGCAATCAGAAGCAAGTAGACCCAGTATTAATACGGTAGAGTAATTTAGTATTATGGATAGATTAATAATTCAGTTTGGCAGAAGCAAAATAATCATCTCCCTTATTATAGGAGTAGGTTTGGTCTTCGGGTATCTAGGTTATTCTCAAGCCGATGATCCAATTGCAGGCCTGCTTATAGATCAGCCAACGGTTAAGACCGAAGGCTCTGAGTCATTTAGGAATTTTAAAATTGATTTTTCTATATTCGACGACGAGAGATACAAGGAATTGGAAATATACGGCGAGAATCCAGTTGATCCTGGTATTGTTGGAGAAAGAAAAAATCCCTTTGCTCCGCTGTAAGCATTTGTCCAAGAGTCCTGAGCTTGTCGAGGGACGATTGGTAACAAATGTGGCTTAAGTTTTGTAGTAGCTCGGGCTACTCGAAGACTCGTACTTCCTCGCTAACAAAATCGTCATGCCGATAAAAATACCAAATACCCTCATAGAAGAATTAATACGCCTGGGACTTTTGAATAAAAACGATGCTAAGCTGTATGGGGACTTAGCGCGGAAAGAGGACAAGGAATTAGGGCAGATATTTATAGAGAAAGATATTGTTTCGGCGGCTGATCTTATGGAAATAAAATCCCGGCTTTACCATTTACCGATAGTTCGGCTTGAAGAAATACAAGTAGATAACAATGCCCTAAAGGAACTTGCCGAAGATGTCGTCGCTTTTTATAAGATCACCCCCTTTGCCAAAGAGGGGAATGTTCTTAAGGTCGGAGTTCTCAATCCGGAAGATATAGATGCCCTTGAAGCGTTAAAGTTCATTGCTTCCGATAGGGGGCTTAAGATAGACAAATACATAATTGATTATCGGGACTTTGAGGCAATGCTAAGAAACTATCGCTCTCTTACGGCCGAAGTTGGCAAAGCCCTCGAATCGCTTTCCGAAGAAGTAGATAAAGAGGCGGTAAGCGTTAAGAAAATAGAAGAGATAACCGCCGAAGGCGCTGTGACTAAAATAGTGGCTTCGGTAGTGAAGTATGCGGTTGAATCCCGAGCTTCTGATATTCACATTGAGGCATTTGAGGAAAAAGTTAATGTCAGGTTTAGAGTAGACGGTGTCTTGGTGATTGCTTTAACCTTGCCCAAAAACGTCCATTCGGCGGTGGTAACCCGAATAAAGGTTCTTTCCAATCTTAAAATTGACGAAACTCGTCTGGCTCAGGATGGCCGCTTTTCGACTACTCTTAATAAAAGAAGGATTGATTTTCGGGTTTCGACGTTTCCAACTAAAAACGGCGAAAAGATAGTAATGCGTATTTTGGATCCGCTGACTAATAAGATTGACTTGCCCGATCTTGGAGTCGAAGGCAGGTCAGCGGAAGTCCTTGAAAGAGCGATGGCTAAACCATTCGGTAGCATTTTAATTACCGGTCCGACCGGTTCCGGTAAATCAACAACTTTGGCCGGTATGCTTAAACGCCTTAATAACGAGGAGGTTAATATTGTTACCCTCGAAGATCCTATTGAATATTTTGTTGAAGGGGTTAATCAATCTCAGATTCACGATGAAATCGGTTATACTTTTGCTTCCGGTTTGCGGCATATTTTGAGGCAAGACCCCGATATTATTATGGTTGGTGAGATTCGTGACCGGGAAACCGCCGCTCTTGCCACCCAAGCCGCTTTGACCGGTCATATTGTCATCTCAACTCTCCATACCAATGATGCCATGGGCGTTGTTCCCCGTTTGATAGATATGGGTGTTGAGAAATATCTTATTCCGCCGACTCTTAATGTTGCCGCCGCCCAAAGATTGTTGCGCCGGCTTTGTTCTGATTGTAAACTTAAGGTAAAAGCGAATGTTGGTGAAGAGGGAATAATTAACAAAGCCATAATGGCTATGCCCGAACAATATCAGAAAGAATATTTATCTCAAGACGGTTACTATATTCATAAGCCGAACATAGAGAGTCCCTGTAAGAAGTGTGCCGGCAAGGCCTTCAAGGGAAGAATAGCTGTTTTTGAAATGCTTGAGATGACTGATGAGTTTGAAAAAATTATTTTAGGCAATTTGTCCGAGTCAGCTATGAGGGAGGAAGCCAAAAGACAGGGGATGATAACTTTGTTCCAAGACGGGATTTTAAAAACATTAAAAGGTATTGTTTCTCTTGAGGAACTTCTCGAGGTTGCTCAAGCGGATAACGGCTCCTAATTCAGTTATTAGCTACTAGGTATTAGCTGTTAGGACTATCCTAAAAGCTAAAAGCTAAAAGCTAAAAGCTAATAAAATTGGCAGACTTCAGACAACAGCTAGAAGATTTACTTCTTGCGACGGGACAGAATAACGCTTCAGACATTCATTTGTCTCCGGGTAACTATCCGATATTAAGGATAGACGGCCGGCTAATCCCCCTATCCAATAAAAAAATTCTTGACTCGGAAACACTGGAAGGTCTTGTTTCTGTTCTTCTTGGCGACGAAAGGAAAACAAGATTTGTTTCCGAGAAGGAAATAGATTTTTCATATGAATCTAGCCAGGGAACTCGTTTTAGGGTTAATGTTTACTATACTCAGGGCCGGGTAGCGGCGACCATGAGGTTGGTTCCAACCCAGATTAGAACTGTCGATGAGTTAGGTTTGCCAGCCATAATTAAAGTATTCGGTAAACTATCCCAGGGGTTTGTACTAGTAGTTGGTCCCAACGGCCATGGAAAATCAACAACTCTGGCCGCTATCCTTGATATGATCAACAAAGAAAGATCAGAAAAGATGATTACCATTGAAGATCCAATTGAGTATATATTTACTCCAGAAAAAAGCATTATCGATCAAAGGGAAGTTTATCAGGACACCTTCTCGTTCCATAAGGCTCTTCGCTCTGCTTTCAGGGAAAATGTCAACGTGATAATGGTTGGGGAGATGAGGGATTATGAGACGATGAGTGCCGCAGTTACGGCCGCTGAAACAGGCCATTTGGTCTTCGGTTCTCTCCATACAAATAGCGCTTCTCAAACAATAGAAAGAATAATAGACACCTTTCCTCCCAACCAGCAGACTCAGATCAGGAATCAATTGGCTAATACTATATCTGGAATTATATCTCAACGATTAGTACCTAGAATAAAAGGTGGACTTATTCCGGCAGTTGAGGTCATGATTGCCACTCCGGCCATAAGAACGCTCGTTAGAGATAACCGGCCAAGACAATTGGACTTGGTTATAGAAACAAGCCAGGAAGCGGGCATGATATCTTTAAATCGTTCTCTTGCTGATCTGGTCAGAAAAAAGGAAATTTCTCTTGAAAGAGCTCAGTTTTACTCACAGAATCCGTCTGAATTGAAAGAGCTTCTTAGATAGTGACTAGTGACTAGTGACTAGTGACTAGGTTCACTAACCACTAACCACTAACCACTAACCACTCGTTTGCCCGAATATAGTTATCAAGCTAAGACTCGTGAAGGACATATTGTCCAAGGGATTGTAGATGCCTCCAATCAGGGAGCGGCAGTAGATGTTCTTCATGGCAAGGGGTATATCATTTTATCCCTCGAACCCTTTCAACAGGGAGTTTTAGAGTTTGATGTTAACAATATATTTTCCAGACCTAATAGCAAAGACATAGCCATATTTACTCGCCAACTCTCAACTCTTATTGATGCCGATATGCCGCTAAGTGAGGGCTTGAGAACTTTAGCCAAACAGGTTGAAAAGCCCTCTTTTAGAAAGGTTATATCAGAGATAGCCGAATCGGTGGAGGGCGGATCACTACTATCAGCTGCCCTATCTCAATATCCTAAGCTTTTTTCTGATTTCTTTGTAAAACTTGTTCAATCGGGCGAGGTATCTGGCAAACTTCACGATTCGCTCCTGTATCTGGCCGATTATGTTGAAAGAAGCCAGGCCCTAACCTCTAAACTAAGAGGGGCCTTGGCTTATCCAGCCTTTATTATATTTGCGCTCCTTTTGGTTTCCATATTAATGGCTACTTTTGTCCTCCCTAACCTATTGGCTATTTTCGAAGAAGTTGGAAACATTGAATTGCCCATTACAACAAAAATTCTTATTTGGGTAGTTAATTTTACCAACGCCTATATTATCCAGAGCGCTATAATCACCGCTTTTATCGTGACTATATTTGTCTACTTTATGGGTATGCCCGAAGGTAAAGAGTGGTTTGACAATGTAAAGATTAAAATACCATCTCTAGGTCGGGTAGTTAGAAATCTTTATCTTGCCAGAATAGCCGAAAGCTTAACAACCCTAATGAGGGCAGGTATACCTATATTGGATTCTCTCAAAATAACCTCGGAGCTTGTTGGTAATAAAGTTTACAAAAAAATCATGCTTGATGCTGAAGAGAGCGTTAAAAGCGGCGGCAGTATATCTACTGCCCTGGCTAAATATAAAGAGATACCACCTCTTTTTTCATCCATGATTGCCATAGGGGAAAGAACGGGTAAAATGGATTTTATCTTAGAGCATGTATCGAAATTCTATAAATCAGAGGCGGAAAATTCGATTCAGGGCATATCCCAGATAATAGAACCGGCTATAATATTACTTCTCGGTGTTGCCGTGGCTGGGCTGGTTTCGAGCATACTGTTGCCAATGTATAGCGTGGTGGGGAATATCTAGTCTCTACTAGCTTGTGGATATCTCATTTTTGTCATTATCACTGTTAGTTGTATAATTATATGTAGGTCTAATAATTATTTTTTTATTTTAATAATGGTTCTAATATCTTGTCTGTAGCCTCTTGTTTTATACTAGAGCTAGATACAATATAATAGATACTAAAAAAGTGTCGATTCTCAAAAAAATGAAAAATTCAAAGGGGCTTGCCTTGAGTTCGTCGAAAGGTTTTACCCTGATAGAATTATTGGTCGTCATAGCCATTATCGGTGTTTTGGCGACTCTGGTCTTGCTTCAGTTAGGTACAGCTCGAGCCAAGGCAAGAGACGCTAAGAGAATAGCGGATGTTAGCCAACTAAGAACTGGCGCGGAACTATTTTTCGATGACAACGGCGGAGATTATCCTGTCGGTCCTCTTTGTAATGATCCGACTGCGGGGTATGCTTGTACTGCCGCAGGTTTTCCTCCTGGCACTGGCCAGATAGGCGACCTTAACCCCTATATGTCTACTCCTAGATTACCGATTGATCCATTATCTGCCGCTGCATATGGTTATAACTGGGATAATACGGATGCTGATCCTGACAGGTTTCAAGTTTGGGCTGAACTCGAAAGGCCAAACGCTGCGGCTTTTGCCGCGGATGCTGATATAAATTCTACGGCAGGTGCTATAACCACACCGCCTGCTTGGGCAGGAACAGCTGATGGTAATGGAACGATTGAAACATGTGTTCTTACTTCTGGAGTTCCTGATTGTGTCTACGATCAAGGTCAGAACTAATCAGTTATTTCTGAATTTTAATCAAAAATCCCCCTTGGGGGATTTTTGATTAGGTGTTAAAATTATCGGATGGGTTATATTTACTCAGGTTTTATTACGGCTATTGGTCTTGTCTTGGGAAGTTTTATGAGCGTAATAGTTTTTAGGCTCGGCCAGAAAGAAGGAATAGCGGCTGGCAGGTCGGAGTGTCCGAAATGTCTAGTTCAGCTCAAATGGTATGATCTTATGCCAGTTTTTAGTTTTATCACCCTGGGGGGTAAATGTCGGTATTGCCGACAAAAAATATCTTTTGTTTATCCGATCATGGAGCTTTCTATGGCCGGTTCTTTTTTTCTATACCATTGGTTTAATGGCCTGGCGTTAAGTTGGGGAATTTTTTATGATTTTACAATGATTTTTATCTTATTAACTTTAGCTTTTTTTGATTACGAACATTATATTTTACCCGACAAGTTTATATTCACCGGCTTAGCCGTTTCGTTGGTCTATCTGACACTTTTTAAATCAGGAGCTCTTTTAAGCAATGCCCTAACCGGTTTTGGCTTGGCCGGGTTTTTTGCTATAATATATCTAGTATCTCGTGGAAAATGGATGGGCTTTGGTGATGTTAAACTAGCTCTTTTGGTTGGTTTCGTACTTGGTTATCCGATTGGCCCAGTATCCATGATAATTGCCATCTGGACCGGAGCTATATGGGGAATGGTGTTGATGGCGACGGGCAAGGCTAACTTGAAAACAGCCTTGCCATTTGGTTCTTTTATCTGCGTTTCTGCCATTTTCTTTATTATTTTTAATAACCATGTTCAATACTTTCTTTCGGGATTATAGACAATCGATAAGGATGGGGCTAATGATTACTCTGGGTGCTTTGATATTTTATTTCTTGGTTTTTAGCGGATTGTTGTTTGATTCTAAATTTAAAAATTACGAAACGGCTCATTTAGAAATAAGTATCGGTGATCATCGGAGGGCATTTGAGGGCGAAGTTGTTGAGGGCATGACGGTCTTGGAAGCGATTCAGGCTTCGGCTTTGGCCGGGAATATTGCCCTTAATTACACCATGGACAAAAATAACGAACCCGTAGTTATATCTTTGGACGGGTATGATAACAGTAAAAGTAAAAAGATTTTGAGTT
Source organism: uncultured Candidatus Saccharibacteria bacterium (assembly GCA_964436165.1). Taxonomy (GTDB): domain Bacteria; phylum Patescibacteriota; class Minisyncoccia; order 2-02-FULL-40-12; family GWA2-44-9; genus 2-01-FULL-39-28. Next base: position 13,187 of record CAYTBY010000015.1, on the reverse strand, counting down.
TTTACGTTAACGATCAAAAAATAGACTCTAAAAAAATTCATTTAACCTCCATCGCGGACGGCGATACTATAGTTATAAAATCGGAATAATAAATTACCAATATGAAAAAAGAAAACGGCATCACTTTGGTTGAAATCCTTATTGTTATTAGCATCACTTCTTTTATTACCATTAGCTTGCTAAGTAGTTTTTTGAGATCAAAACTAAGTATTCATGAGGTGGCTAGGATCGTAGTCTCGGATGTAAGGACTGCTCAAGCTAATGCTCTGGCATCTAAACAGTATAATAATACTCATCGGTGCGGGTATGGGCTGTATTGGGTCGATTCATCATCGTATTATCTTTATTCGGGACAAGATTCTACCACTGGTAGCTGTTCCCAGCGTCACTTTAATACTGCCCAATCAACCCCGATCATACTCACCAGAACCCTAGATCCTCGGTTAGAGATATTAAATCCTCAAACTGGCAGTGCCTGTAGTGATGCTGGAATGCTCCCATCTGACTGTCCAAAATTTGAAGATACATACTTTGAATCACCCAATGGGCATATATATATAAATCAACAACACCAGCCGAATAACCAGAACAACAATAGATCTCAGTTTTTGATAAGAAAAAAGGGCGCCAGTTGTCCATCCAAAGACTGTGCATACATCTGTGTTTACTCATTTGGAAGAGTCGGAATGCGTACAGATGGGGCGTGTCCTTCTTGCCAGAATGCGGCCGATAATAACCCAGTCACCTGCCAGCAGTGGTAATTTGACCATGAAACCACTCTTTAATTTACCAAAAAGTAGTAAGGGGATGACCATTATTGAAGCCATGGTTGCTGTTTTAATTTTGAGCTTAGGCCTGATCCCGGTTTTTAATACCCTTCTCCTCGCTAATAATTTTTCATCGGCCATAAAAAATAATCTAATTGCCGCTAACTTGGCTCAAGAGGGGGTAGAGGTAGTCAGAGCTCTTAGAGATCAAGAATGGTTGGCTTATAACTGTTTTGGGAGTGTTTGCGGAAGCAGTCTCGTAGGAACCTGGATTGTCCAGTGGAATTCCAACTGGGCTTTGCCGAGTACGCTTCCCCAGCCCGTTGGCGCTAACCCGCCTCTGAATATTGATGCCAGCGGACTTTATACCTACGGTTCGGGAACGCCTACTAATTTTAGAAGAAAGGTTACGGTTACCGAACCAGTGCCGGGTGTCCAGTTGCAGGTAGTGGTTGAAGTCACCTGGCCGGAGAAAAATAGTACCCAAACAATTACCGTAGAGTCACATTTATATAATTGGAAATAAATATGATTAAATTTTCAAATTTGAAAGGATTTATCCCGCACTTAAAAGGTGAATATTCTAATATTGCCAGGGGCAGTCACCTTTTAAGTGCGGGATTTACCCTAGTCGAGTTTCTAGTAACGGTATTTGTGTTCTCGGTTATGGCCTTAGCGACAATAGCTATTTTTGTAAGGGCAATGGATATTGAAAGGCGGTCATTTTCTGCTCAAAGAATTCAGGAGAATGCCCTCGCTGTTTTGGAACTGATGGCAAAAGAGATTAGAGTCGGTACTATCTCTGGGCCGAACAGTAACTGTTCAGCCAATACGCTAGATATGACCGTTTATGACCCCTCACCGATTACGGTTATCTATCGGCTCAATGCGACTTCCGGAGTGGTGGAGAGGGAATACGGCGGAGTTACTTATTTGGTTAGCTCTAGTGATGTAATTTTTAATAACTTAATATTTTGTATTTTAAATTCAGGCCTTGATGACCAGCCAGCGCGGGTAACGGTTCTGGCATCAATTTCAAATCGCGTTGGCAAGGTTATAACCGTTAACTTGCAGACGACCATAACCTCAAGGGATATCGCCGATGAACTTCAAAATTAATTAAAATATGGCATTAAAACCTATAAAATTTATAAATTTGAAAAAACAAAACCACCAAGGAGGCTCAATAATCATATACACCCTCTTGATATTATTTGTTGTCTTAACGATATCCTTGGCTCTAATGAGGTTATTGGTGCCGAAATTCCGCACAGTCAAGGAATCGGTCTATTCTACGGTCTCTCTTTATGCCGCCGATAGCGGCATGGAGTGGTGTATTTTTTCAAACAGAACAGATCCTGCCGGTCCGATGACAGTTCCCGCCCAGCCGGCATCGCTTAATACGATCCAATCGGTTACAATTCAATACTATGATTCTGGCAACAGCCCAACCGTCTGTCCTTATAATAGCGCTATCGGGTTTAGGACGGTGGGGACTTATCGGGGCATTAGTCGGTCTTTGGAGGTTTTTTAACCTCACTTTTTATTATACCCTTACGTCTTGCAAGGGACGGTTTTTATTGTAAAAATATATCCAATATGGACAAACAAGAGGCAAAACAGAGAATAGACAAGCTTAAAAAAGTGATAAATCATCACCGCTATCTTTATCATGTTTTGGATAAGCAAGAAATATCGGATGCGGCCCTGGATTCTCTAAAAAAAGGACTCTTTGATTTAGAGCAGAAGTACCCCGAATTTGTTACAGCCGACTCTCCCACCCAAAGGGTGGGCGGCAAGCCCCTTAAAGAGTTTAAAAAGTTCAAACATCCGGAGCCGATGCTCTCTTTTAATGATGCTTTTGATCTAAACGACACGAAAGAGTGGGAGGCTCGTTTTGAGAGATTAGATAAGGGAGCTAGGAGAAGTGGTTATTATTGTGAGTTAAAAATCGACGGCCTGGCCATCGAACTCGTTTATAAAAATGGTGTTTTGGATGTTGGTTCAACTCGCGGCGATGGTTTGATCGGAGAAGAGGTCACCCAAAACTTAAAAACCATTGAAGCGGTTCCGCTTAAACTACAAACTACAAACTACAAACTACCAGCTACAGTAGTCGTCAGAGGTGAGGTCTTTATTACCAGAAATGACTTTGAGAGAATAAATAAAGAGCAAGAAAAAGCCGGCTTAAAAATTTATGCCAATCCCCGCAATCTTGCCGCGGGTTCGATCCGCCAGCTTGATCCGGCTGTAACTAGGTCGAGGAAGCTAGATTCATATGCCTATGCCCTCAAGACTGATTTGGGCCAGAAAACACACGAGGAGGAGCATCTTATACTGAAGGCCCTGGGTTTCAAGACTAATTCCCATAATAAATTTTGCAAAGATCTGAAAGCCGTTCAAGAATTTCGCGATTATTGGGAGAAAGAGCGTGAAAAATTAAATTATGAAATAGACGGGATCGTTGTTATCCTTAATGACAACAAGACATTTAATAAAATCGGTGTTGTTGGCAAAGCGCCCCGGGCCGCTATCGCCTATAAGTTTTCTCCAAAAGAAGCCCAGACAATTGTCGAAAATATTATTGTTCAAGTCGGCCGGACGGGAGTTCTAACCCCGGTAGCGGTTCTCCGGCCGGTGAATATAGGCGGAGTTACTGTTTCCAGGGCGACTCTTCATAATTTGGATGAGATAAAGCGGTTGGGGGTTAAGATAGGGGATACGGTCATCGTTGGAAGGGCGGGTGATGTTATTCCAGATATTATAAGCGTGATAAAAGAACTGCGAACAGGCCCCGACACTCCGTCGTCGGGGGAAAAAGAATTTCGGATGCCGAAAAAATGTCCGGCTTGCCGTGAGCCTGTCGAACGGTTTGGGGATCAAGTGGCTTATCGTTGTGTTAATAAAAATTGTCCGGCTATAAAAAGAGAGGCGATTTACCACTTTGTCTCCAAAAGAGCTTTTGATATTGACGGAGTGGGGCCGAAAATAATTGATCAGCTGATGGAGGCCGGCCTTATCTATGATGCGGCCGATCTGTTTGTTTTAAAAAAAGAAGATCTTCTCAATCTTGAGCGTTTTGCTGAAACATCGGCTAAAAATACAATAGAGGCTATCCAAGCCAAAAAGAAGGTTTCTCTCGATAAATTTATTTACTCGCTTGGGATTGAACATGTCGGTGAAGAAACGGCGTTTGTGCTTGCTAGAAAATTCAGAAAACTCAATAAGATTAAAGAGGCATCTTTTGATCAGCTTCAAAGTACTCCCGATGTCGGACCGGTAGTAGCCAGGAGTATCCGGAATTGGTTTGAAAAATCATACAACCTCAAACTTCTTAGTAAGTTTAAAAAAGCCGGCATTCGCGTCCTCGAGGAAAAATTAACAAAGGAATCTAAAAAACTAAAGGATAAGACATTCGTTTTGACCGGCAGTCTTGAATCAATGACTCGTGATGAAGCAAAAGATAGGGTTAGAGAGTTAGGTGGGGATATCTCGGCCTCTGTTTCCAAGGAGACGGATTATGTTGTTGCCGGTTCAGAGCCAGGTTCTAAATATACAAAAGCTCAAAAACTGGGAGTCAAAATAATCGACGAGAAGGAGTTCGTAAAAATCATTCAACGGTAATTTCTCCGTTTGTTTTTAAACCGAACTTTACTCCCAGGGGACTCTCTGGTATTTTTTTAATCACCCTTTTTATTACCAGGTCGTTAATATCTTTCGGGTAGTACCCGTACTTTTGTTTGTAAATGTTAACTGCTTTTTCAAGGATCTCTATTATTTCAAGATGGATAATATAATTTTTAGCCCTTTCTATTACCACCTCATCATTCGATGTTTCATATATAGACATCCAAATCTGTTTACTTTGTTCGAGGGCATTGGTTGATGCGCCGTATCGAGCGGCTATTAATTTTATTTTTTCAGGTGCCCCCGGGGTATTAACTGCAACATCAAAATATAGAGCGGCATTGTGCCTGTCTTTTAGAAAGACATGATAAGTTGTTGCCAGGTAATAAGCTATCCGCCAATCGTGGTCGGCTTTTTCAAGGCCTTTTTTGGCGATTTCGATTGCCTGATCTGTGGCTTTAAATGGCGGGAGAAAGAAAGCCGCAAAAGCGTAGGGATAGCTAAACCTAGGGTCAAGCTCGTTCACTATCCGTATCAGCTCCGGAGTTTTTATGGGAACTTTCTGGATAGTATAGATCCACATTAAGGCAGCTGCGGCCGAATGGAGTCCAAGATCGCCAAGTTTTATTGCTTGAACAGGCAGTATCGTTGGGGGAATAAGCGGACGCTCCCGCTTCTCCGCATCAAATCCGTATTGAAGTAAAACCATTGCCGCTAAAAGCAAAATTGAAAAGGCGGGTTTTATAAAAAGTAAATAGCCGGAATAACCTTTTTGGATAGTAGTCGTCATATAGACATCACATTATGAAATCGCACTTAGAAACAGAAAAAATAGATGAAACACGCTGTTTTGGAGCGAGAAAAACCCACAGATGTACTATAAGTACATTGAGGATTTTTTCGAGTGAAAAACAAGTGGTTCGCAATTTTTTCTGTTTTATGGAGTGCGATTTCATAATGTGATGTCTATAAGTATCAGAGCTCTTTTTTGTTTAAAAGGGCTTGAGCGATATAGATAATTAAAATTATATATATAACGGCATAAGCCGTTGAAATCATTATTTCCTCGGCTGATATTGGTATTTGATGGACGATCAGGTTTCTTATATTAAATTTTTCAAAATTTGGAAAAACATAATAAACTGACGTGAGAATATACTTTGACACACCTTCTGACTTATCGGCGTATTCTTTTATGAAGGTCAGAAGATGGCCGATATAGAGTATCAAGATTGTGTATATTGTTGCCGCGAGGGGAGTCGTAAAAACAGAGAAAAGCATTAAAAAACTTATAAGAATTCCCATTTCTAAGAGTTGAAGCATTATTGCCCAGAAAGATATGTAATCAAAGGCGCCTCCGCTTAAAATTACAATTAATAAATACGCTCCGAACATTAGTATCGTCGTTACGCTTATTCCAGCGAATAAGCCGAGGAACTTGCCCTTGATAATATCAGCTCTGGTTATCGGTTTGGCTAATAAAAAGTAAGTAGTTTTGTTTTCCACCTCATCATAAATTATAGATGCTCCAAGAAATATCGTTATAATTAAGCCGAAAAGATAGATGCCGGCTAGTCCGAGATTCTTTATCACAAAAGTATCTTCACCAAGGGACAAAGAGCTCAAAACGACGGTTGAACCGAGGAATATCAGGGCGAATATTACAATTCCGTAGAGAATTTTGTCTCTGATCGTTTGTTTGAAGGTGTTTTTAGATATTACTAATATTTTTCTCATCACGGTTGTTCTAGTAGTTTAATTCTTTCAACAAATTTATCTTCAAGTGAACTATCTTTTCTGAACTCATTTACGGGACCCGAATAGATGAGCTGGCCTTTGTGGATTATTCCTATTTCGTCGCATAAAATCTCTACGTCAGCCAGAATGTGGGAGTTAAAAAATATTGTCTTGCCATCTTTTTTTATATTTTCCACCATTGATTTAAGTTCTCTTCTTCCGATCGGGTCAAGACCTTCCAGGGGTTCATCCAGGAAAATATATTCGGGATCATTGACTAGAGCTTGGGCAAAACCAAGGCGCTGTTTCATGCCTTTTGAGTAAGTTTTTATTTTGTTATCCATAGCTTCGTGGATGCCTGTTTTTTTAAGTATTTCTTCCAACTCGGCCCTGGTCTTGCTACGGCTTTTTAAAAAGAGACGGCTAGAAAATTCCATAAACTCAAGGCCTGTTAACTGATCGTAGAAGTGAGGTTCTTCGGGCATGAAGCTTATACTTTCTCTGGTTGTTGTCAGGGCGGGGGAACGGCCAGCTATTAGTATTTCTCCGCTGTCCGGCCTGTTAATGCCAACCAGCATTTTTATCGTTGTTGTCTTGCCGGCTCCATTCGGCCCTAGAAAACCAAAAACCGATCCCGTTTTAATATTAAGAGAAAGCTCATTAACCACGTTATCAACTCCGTTATACGTTTTTGATATTTTATTAACTTCTATCATGGATAAGTTGCCTTTATAATCATTTAAGATTATGGTAATTTTAATATAAAATCAATCCCGTTAGAGATAACCCTGACGGGTTTGCAAATCAAAACACAAGGTTAAATAATAATCGGTAGTGCTTGCCACCGTACGGTGGTAGTGGGTGCTTGCACTATCTCTAACGGGATCAATCCCGCACAATGGATGCTAAGACCATAAAACACATTGCTTCTTTAGCTCGCATCGAGCTTACCCAAAAAGAAGAAGAGAGAATGAAAGAAGAATTATCTTCTATTTTGGGTTATGTTGAGCAGTTGAATAAAGTCGACACTAGCGGTGTAGAACCGTTGTACCAGACAACGGGACTGATTAATTCTATGCGAGAGGATACACATCGTGGTGATTTTTCCGCCAAAGGCGGACCAGCCTCTGGCTGGAAAATGGACAACGATTTAAACGAAAAACTCATAGGCCAAGCCCCCCATAAAGAGAATAGATTCGTTAAAGTAAAATCTATTTTGAATAAATAATGGCTCGCAACTATACAATTCAAGACATTAAAGAAGGTCTTCAGAAAAAGGAATTTTCGGCTGAAGAAATTTTTAATCATTATGTCGTTAAAGTAGCTGCTGAAAACAGTAGACTCAATACCTATTTGAGAACTCTGGACTTCTCTCCCATACAAAATACAAAATACAATATACAAAATACGCTTTACGGAGTCCCCGCCGCTATCAAGGACAATATTCTCATCGATGGCACAGTTGCTACGGCCGGCTCAAAAATACTAGAAAATTATGTTTCGGCCTACGATGCGACGGTAATTATCAAACTTAGGATGGCGGGTGTCCAATTTTTGGGCAAAACAAATCTCGACGAATTTGCGATGGGCTCTTCAACCGAGAATTCTGCCTTTGGTCCGACAAAAAATCCCCACGACTTGGAGCGTGTTCCTGGCGGTTCTTCCGGCGGTTCAGCGGCGGCAGTTGCCGCCGATTTGTGCGTTTTTGCCCTCGGTTCCGATACGGGCGGTTCTATTCGCCAGCCGGCAAGTTTATGTGGAATAGTCGGATTAAAGCCAACCTATGGCCGAGTTTCGCGCCATGGGTTGATTGCCATGGCTTCATCGCTTGACCAGATAGGTCCGTTGACAAAAAATGTCTACGATTCCGCACTGGCTCTTAATGTTATTTGTGGCTATGATGATTTTGACTCGACAACGGTTAGGACAGAGGAAATAGATTTTACTAAGAACTTAAACAAGCCGATCAAGGAGTTAAGAGTCGGTTTGCCCAAAGAATACTTTGGCGAGGGGTTGAGTTTAGAAGTTCGCCAGAATGTTGAATCAGGAATAAAAAAACTGGAAGAACTTGGCTGTCAGATGATAGAGGTTTCTTTGCCCAATTCAGAATACGCTATTGCGACATATTATGTAGTAATGTCTTCCGAGGTTTCTTCAAACCTTGCCCGTTTCGACGGTATGAGATATGGTCATTCTTCTAAAACCGGCCAGACACTTCTTGATGTTTACCAAAAATCTAGAGCCGAGGGTTTTGGTCATGAACCGAAAAGAAGAATAATGCTTGGAACTTATGCTTTGTCATCTGGCTATTATGATGCCTATTATCTCAAAGCTCAAAAAGTTAGGGCTTTGATAAAAAATGACTTTGATTCAGCTTTTCGTAATGTCGATGTAATAGTTGGGCCGACATATCCGACCACGGCTTTTAAAATAGGGGAGAAGTCGGCTGATCCATTATCTATGTATTTATCCGATATCTACACTGTTTCGGTAAATCTGGCCGGTTTGCCGGGGATATCAATTCCCTGCGGTAATGGGGTTGATTCCGGCTTGCCGGTTGGATTTCAGATCATAGGTAAGCCGTTCGATGAGGAAACTATTTTGCGGGTTGCCCATCAACTCGAGCAGTTACTAATTACTAATTACTAATTACTTCTTATCCATGTTCAACATTAATTTCGATCTCTTAATCTATAAAATAAAACTTACTTCCGCAATCCTTTCTTTTGTATTCGGAGGACTGGCCGTATTGTTCATAGTTAAATTTCAAAAGCTGGTAGGCCTAAAGATTCAGTTGGCAAAGCTGGCCCTACGTTCGGCTGAACCGGCTTACGGCGGCGCGAGCCAATCAAGGTGGGAAGAAATCTTGCGCCATGTTGATTCAGCCAAAGAAGCCGAATGGAAATTTGCGATTATTGAAGCTGACAAGCTGGTGGACGATTTGTTAAAATCCGCCGGTTATCTCGGTGACACAATGGGGGAGCGTCTAATGAGCATTGAGAAGGGTCAGATGGCGAATTTAGATGGGCTTTGGGAGGCTCACAAAATTAGAAATAAGTTAGTTCATGATGTTAATTATTTTCTTCGTCAGGCCGAGGCGAGGAAAGCCATCCAGCTTTACGAAAATATTTTGCGGGAATTAGGAGCTGTTTAAAACAGGCATTGTTCAAAGTAGTCGGATGGGGTATAATCGAGGTAATAATAATTATTCTTCCAGTAGGTTAAAATCTTCTGGTGAATATAATCAACCATGGATTTTAAAGCTAAGAAGTACGCAGTCATGGTCTTAGTCGGTCTGGCTGTAGTTTTAGTAGTCTGGCGTTTACTATTTGCTTAATAGTAGACAAATATAAATCAATAAAGCCCCTTTGGGTTTTTATTGATTTAGGGCAATTTTAATGTATACTTATCGTAGTCAAGTATCGAGCTTACCTAATCGCGGGGTGGAGAAACGGCATCTTGCAGGGCTCATAACCCTGAGTTCCGGGTTCGAATCCCGGCCCCGCAACATAAGTAAATAAAAGGCACCCTTTACGGGTGTTTTTCATTTACTTCTATGTTGTCGGGGTCATGAAGTGAACTGCTTCACTTCATGAAGGGATTCGAAAGGCGGAGCCATATTTCTGTCAGCAGACAGAAATGGCGAGCCGGGGTCGAGAAAAATAACTTGCGACGGCAAGTTATTTATTCGTGACCGAAACCCCCGGCCCCCGCAACCGCGTAAAAACAAAAACGGCTTAACGGCCGTTTTTGTTCACGCGGCTTGTCGCGTGGGAATGAAATGACTTTACGCGAGCCACGTGAGAAAATTGCTGAACAATGTGAAGTTTTGCTTTTTACGTTGTTGCAATTTACTTTTACGTGGCAGAGACGCAAAAACGTCTGTTTTTCTTTGTTTAAAGCCATCATCGAGAGGTTCTAGCCTTATCAACAAAAACTTGCATTACTATGCCATGGTATGATATATTCTAAGTGTGCTTGCGGAGCGCAAGCTCCTATCAACATCAGAGTTGATAGCAGGCACACTAAAAAACCGCCATTAGGGCGATTTTTTAGTGCCTTTTTGCATAATGCTATAAAAATGCTTGTTACCTTTACCCGCCTGTCTGACTATAAGTTTTATAGTTAAAACTCCAAATGTATGGATAAGAGCCCACTCCTTTATTATTTTGCCTTTCTTGGATTTTTTCTCACGATAATCTTCTATTACGGTCGATTCTGAAATTATTTTCTTAGCATAAGGTATTAATCCAAATCTCCTTTTTTGCTCATTTCTTGATCTAATTTTAAGTTTTCGTATTAAATGCCCGAAGCCAGTAGCATTGAAATGTATTTCCTCGTTATTCAAAATCGGGCAAATAACTTTTTTGATTTTCTTGTAAATAGACCTGGCTAATCTTTTTGTGCTTTTATAGCCAAAACTTTTTGGTATCTTTTTCATAATAATTCAGGGTAATTAAAAAGTTATGTTTGGTCAATTATTACAAAATTAAAAAACCCGCCTTGTGAGCGAGGTCAGCCGATAAAATGACTTTCAAAAAAAGAGCCCCGACAGAGGTCGTGCATCTGCACGGGGCCCTCTGTTGGGGCTGTGTTCGGCTAGCGAGAGCCGACTCGCCATCCGATCATGCCGTTGACAAGGATCGGCTCAACTCGGCCATCGGCGGTGAACTGGAGTCCATCGTCGTATAGAGATGCGCTGATCCGCATTGTCAGGCCGGATCGGATATTCTCAACGAAGATTTCGTTGGTCGGGTTCTTGTAAACCCGCACACGACCATCCTCGAAGAGAATCGGGAAGCTCTCGCTTCCGTGTTTGAACTTCGTCGCTGTTGCTGTCTGTGCCATCAGGCACCTCCTTGATTGGGTGGTTATTGCCTTGGGATTTTTGTTTCCAGGAACAATCCCAGCCAGTGCGGAAACGTATCTCCGGCGTGGGTCTCGAAGAACCGCGGACCTTCCTTGAGGTGCAACACGTCCTGGTCCTTGTAGTTCTTGTCCCAGCTGACGTGTAGCTCGCGCTCGTAGAACATTCCAGCCGAAGCGTAGTTCCCGATATGGACTCGGAGGTGAACTTTGCCCACCTCACTTGCCACATCGAAGACACGATCTTTGACGCGAATGTTGGTCTCTTTCAGGAGACACAGGTCTTTCACCGGATCAACACCGTGACCCAAGTGAAGCCGAAATGTGTCATTCGGCAAGGACCTTAGGTTGCCGTATGGTTCCTGAACCAACTCTACGATTCCGTACAACGTGTTCTTGGCCATGACACTCATCCTCCTCATCGCATGGCATACCAACACCATGTTGGTATTGATTGTATTATACCAGAAAACCGCAACTATTGCAAGAAGGGTGGAAGTATTGTATAATATCAGCGAGAGAATCATCTCTCCATCCTAAACCCTTAAAACGGGAAAGGAGACACGGATGAGGAAAGCACCTTCAATCTCAGCAATGGCCTTCTACCACAAGGACGGACTCGTTCCTGCGTGGAAGCAGGCCGCACGTTTTGCCGGTCAAGATGGCAGAGTTGCCACCTTACCCGACATCATCAACGCACGCCTGAACCAGAAGCCCGGGACAGTGCCATGGGAGACTTACTTCACCACGAGAACAGCCGAGTATATGGGCCGGACTCGAGGTGGAAGTCGAATCCTGATTGTTGCACACGGCATCGGGCCGATGGCGACACTCGATGGCATTCTCAAGGCCTACAGTTTCCACTTCAAAGACAAGACCCGTCAGCGTTCAGGTGGACGCATCACCTACGAGGAGTTCTACGCACTCGAAAGTGGCAAGTACGGTGAGGTCTCAATCATCGATCTGGAGAGCTACTTCCGGCGATACGAATATCCGTTCATCCAGCATCTTCGAGCTTCTGAAGCCATGTCCGATCCGCTTGTGAAAGCTCGGCTTGGTTCAAGGGCTGAAGAGTATATTCAGAAGCATGTCGCCTTCGCCAGAGAGTGGCACCGACAGGAATCTGGTATGGATGAGGAAAACAGATACAAGCTTCCAAACTGGGAAGAGTACCTGGATCGCAGAAGAGCTGGTCATGTGAGATATTCTCGTGATCATTCTGACCCGCTGATTATTGAGGTCAGCGCTGCCAACAACTGTCCTTACGGTACAACGCCTGATCAAGAGAAACAGTGGGGAGGTGAGCTCAACTTTCCAATTGACCGAGATGGGCTACCGATTGCTCACCTCCTCTCGATTGGCCAGCTCATGAATTGCCAAATACACAGAGAAGACTGTGGCAATCTCACCAGCGACATCGGATGCCACGAGTGGTGGAATGGTGTCCGTCTTGTCGCAGTTCGTGGTAACGGTGAGGTCACGAACATCCATCCCGGAGCAGATGTGCATGATCTCCTTCGTCGCAACTGGCGAAAACTCATGCAACCATTGCCGAAAACCGGCAACGTGGGATTCCGCATGCTGACGAAGGTTGGCAAGGAGTGGTTTACCCAGTACCTAAAACAGGGTGCCAGAATGGATACCCACGAACCAGAGTTCCTGGTGAAGTCGATTGAGTCGGTTGGAAAGCCCGTCGAATTCATTACGACTGTCGGCGGATACCACGGATTCGTGAAGTACGACATCAAGGAAGTGAAGGCTGTTGCACCACGAGGTGCCAATGCCTACACGACTGTCGGCGATTGGGAGATCGTCAATCACAAAGGCAACCCCGACTACCACAGGGTTCGTGTCCAGTTCCATCGTGTTGAAGTTGATGTCTCGCAGCGACTGATCCGTGAAGATGAACTTTGCAACGATTACGACAAACTGATGCAGCTCGTCGGATCGTAAACCTAAATCGGTCATTAAAAATCCGCCAACGGGCGGAACAAAGAGCCTGACCAGCTCTTTTTTTGTTTATTCAACCTAGCAATTTTTATTAATTTCTACCTACTGCTAACGAGCTTGGCTTTAAGAAGAGATAGACTTACTGCAAAACCTGACACTACCAACTCCTAACAAACTGGAATGGCGGATAGCCATTTATCTGCATAATTGCGTCTCCGACATCGTGCAACCCCCGCAACA
>CAYTBY010000014.1:0-26475 GCA_964436165.1 uncultured Candidatus Saccharibacteria bacterium | reverse complement strand
ATTGCTCCGGCAGCACTTACCGAGAAAGAATATTTACTGATTGATGATAATACTAAAAATCAAATCAAAAATGGTACAACTATTTTTGTTTCCGATGATGAACCGTACGTTGATATTCAAGATGCGGTAAAAGTATACGAAAAAAAGTTTGATGCCAAGGTTATACGTTTTTCAGATAGAGGGCACTTCTCCTTTCTAATCAAGACTTTTCCCGAACTGTTAGAAGAAATATTAAAAAATAAATAAATGGAAGATATTAAAAAAACAACCCCTAATTTTTCATGGATGGATGTACCAAGATCAATTTGGTACTTTTTGGATGAATACAAATCAAAATGGATCTTTTTTAATCTGCTGTTATTTAGTGTTTTCTTTTACAAACTCGTACCACCTTACATAGTCGGTAAAATAGTAGATTTTTTTACAAAATATCAGCAAGGCCAACCACTTAACACTTTTTATTACTATGTAATTTTTCTGGGTATCTCCCACGCCATTATTTCCCTAATCCGTTTAGGAAGTAAAAATTCTCTCACAAAAATTGGAATTCATGCCAGAGCCAAAGCCAGAGTCTTGGGGTTTGAAAAATTAGTTAATTTACCCTTGCATTGGCATGCTCACGAAAATACTGGCAGTAAAATGCAGAGAATATTTACTGGTAGCGGAGCTTTGAGGGAATGGTCTTATTTAACCAACAATACTATCTTTCCGGTCATTGTCGCATTTATCAGTGTAATTGGTGTTTTCCTATTTTTAAGTCCAATTTTTTCTGTACTCCTTTTTACATATCTAGCGATATTTTTCTTTGTTCAAATCAGATTCAATAAGAAGATAACCATATTGAGCAATCAGATAAACTTATTAAATAATGTAGCAAGCGGAGTATTTACCGAGGGCTCAAGTAATTTGTTATCAATTAAGGCAATGGGCGCCGAGAAAGGAATGAATTTGAAAGTTGGAGAGGCGGAGGAAGCTCTTAAACAGTTAGCTCTTCAACGAACAAATACAGGCACACGTAAGTGGTATTTATATCAGATTTTAAATGGCCTGGCCTATATTATATTTTTTCTTCTAGTTGGGAACCAAGTTCTTAAGGGTACAATGACAATTGGTCAGATCCTGGTTTTCTATATGTATTTTGACAGATTAACCAGTGCCGCCGGTGATACTGATGGCATGATGGATAGGATGATAGATCTAAAATCTGATTTGGCTAATATGATGCCAATCTTCTGGGAAGATACCGTCATAAAAACAGGTAATCAAAAGTTTCCTAAAAAATGGGATAAGATAGAAATAATTAAAGGGGGCTTTAAATATCCAAGCGGACAGGAAGCATTAAGGAATATCGATTTCTATATTAGTAACGGAGAAAAATTGGGTATCGCCGGAGAATCTGGAAGTAGCAAGTCAACTCTGGTTAAAATTCTCCTCGGTTTATATCAACTCGAAACCGGCCAATTTAAAATTGGCGATAGAAATTATTATGATATAGCTCATGATAATTTGATAAAAAATATAGCCGTAGTGCTTCAAGAAACAGAATTATTTAACTTGTCATTGAAAGAGAATATTACTGGTATGAAAATCGTTAACCACGATCTTATTAGAAAAGCTATAGATATATCCGGTCTTAATGAGGTAATAGAAAAATTGCCTGATGGTCTGGATACTCTAATCGGGGAAAAAGGCTATAAGCTCTCTGGCGGGGAAAGACAAAGAGTCGGTATTGCCAGAGCTATTTGTAAAGATGCCCCGATTATATTGTTGGATGAGGCAACTTCCTCACTAGATAGTAAAACCGAAAAAGCCGTATTAGATAAACTATTCGGCGCATTTGGAAAAGAAAAAACTTTTATAACCATTGCTCACCGCATCTCGACACTAAGAGACACGGACAGAGTCATTATCTTTGAGGGCGGAAAGGTCGTCGAAGAAGGGACTTATGACGAACTCATTAAAGATTGGCAATCAAAACTCGGTCATCTCTATCAACTACAAAGTAAAGGTTAAGATGGAAATTAAATCAAAACAACAAATTCTTCAAAGGCGGAAAGAAATCGAACAGGAACTAGTTGATTGGCTTCAAGAAACCGGAAGCGAGTTTGGCTTGGAAGATATTAAAGAAATTATTTACAACATTATCACAATTTTCTACAAGGTAAATCTTGATAATAAATTTATGATAGTATACTGTGGATAAGTAAAAATCGATATTAGGGTAAAATAAATATACATGATAGGATTATAATTCGCCAAGGGCTTGATTTTTTAGGAATATTGATATATAATATTATGATGAACAAACCGCTATTAAAACAGCTAATTAAGGCAAAAAGTATTGCTGACAGGAAAATGTCGGTAATGAATAGCAAGCAAAGAAACAAACTGGAAGAAATCTGGGATATTGAACATGCCTATTATTCCAGCGCTCTTGAGGGCAGTAAGCTGGATAAAAAAGAATTTGAAATGCTGGCGAGGGAGACAAGATAGAATACTAAATAATGGTTGTAACACGACCTCAAAATGAAGAAGAGTTACAAAAACGAGAGGCAATTGGAGTAATCCGAGCCTCTCGTTTCGTTAGGATCCACGCTAAGTCTAGAAGCCCGATTAATATCGGGACAGTTTATCAGATCCATAAGGAAATATTTAATGATGCTTGGCCGGAAATAGCCGGTGTTTTAAGGATAGAAAATTTAGAAATTACTGATTCCCATCACAAACCCCCTCATTTTATTGAAGTCCAAGCTTTCATGGAATCGGTGGATAGCCAATTCGTCGAAAAACTAAAAAATCTTAAATCAATCAGGAGTTTCAAATTGACCGGCAATCCCAGTGATGAAGAAATTAATATGCTGGAGAATATTGTCAATACAGCGGCATGGATTCATCACCAAATAACTCATATCCATCCCTTCCGCGATGGTAATGGACGGACCGCAAGATTAGCGGCCAATTTAGTGTTGGAAAGGTATGGCCTGGTTGGTATCTCCATTAAATTTGAGAAGGAGAATAAAAACAAATACCGTCACGCTCTTCAGCAGATCGATAAGATGAACGATTACGAGCCACTTATGGAGATTATTTACGAAGGGCTACTAGATAGATATAATGGAGCGGATTTGAAATTGATAAAGTAGCGGAGCAGAAGAAGATTGATTTTATTCTAAAAGAGTGAGAAAATCTGAAGACCTCTTGCGCAATAATTTTCGTAACGAAAGTTATTGCGCAAGAGGTCTTAATCAATGACTCAAGATACAGCATTATCAATACTCAAAACAGGGAAAAGTGTTTTTCTAACCGGCGAGCCAGGATCAGGCAAAACCCATACCATTAATCGGTATGTAGCTTATTTGAAACAGTATGGCATTGAGCCTGCTATTACTGCTTCAACGGGAATTGCCGCCACTCACATCGGTGGGATGACTATTCATTCCTGGAGCGGAATAGGAATTAAAAAAGAGCTATCTCCAGCAGATTTTGGTAGGGTTATTTCTTTGCGCAGGGCATCGGCCAGAGTTAAAAAGTCTAGAGTCCTTATCATTGATGAAATATCAATGCTTGATGCCAAAACCCTCAACCTTATTGATACAGTTTACCGGGCCATCAAGCGCTCCCAGGAGCCATTCGGCGGGATTCAGGTTGTTTTGGTGGGGGATTTTTTCCAATTGCCTCCAGTTCGACGCGAAGACGAAGAGCCATACAAATTTGCTTTTGAATCGGAGGCATGGATAGCAGCTAATCTTTCCGTGTGTTATCTAACTGAACAGTATCGCCAGTCTGATTCTAAGTTTCTGGGAGTTCTGTCAGCTATTCGTTCAGGCCAAGTTTTACAAGAACATCGCCAATGCCTTAACGGATGCTTAGTCGAATCAGACTCACTCAAGATAAAAAATGTTACCAAGTTTTTTCCTCATAACGAAGATGTTAATAGGATAAACGCTGAAGAACTTGAAAAACTTCCCGGCAAATCAAAGACTTTTTTGATGTTTGGACGAGGAAAAGCTAATCTTGTCGAACAGCTCAAGCGAGGCTGTCTTTCTCCGGAGAACCTCGAACTTAAAAAGGGGGCAATAGTAATGTTTACGAAGAATAACCTTCAGAAAGGATTTGTTAATGGCACGATGGGAACAGTCATGGGTTTTGATCAATATGAAAACGAAAACTATCCAATCGTTAAAACTCGCAAGGGACGACAATTGACCGTTGAACCAATGGAATGGACAATTGAAGAAAATGGCGAAGCTGTTGCCAAGATACAACAAGTTCCTCTTCGTCTGGCTTGGGCGATGACAGTTCATAAGAGCCAGGGCATTACTTTGGATGAGGCCTTTATGGATTTAAATGGAGCTTTCGTCGAGGGGCAGGGATACGTGGCTCTTTCCAGGGTAAAAACCTTGGCTGGGCTTCATTTGGCTGGATATAACGATAAGGCATTGGCCGTTCATCCTGTTGTATCAAAACATGATGATAATTTTCGTCAGCTTTCAGGCGAAGCTGAAGCTACTCATGTGAATTTAGATAAAGATCAGCTTACAAAATTTCATAATAATTTTGTCATTGTTTTGGGAGGCAAAGTACAAGTAGAAGAAGAGACACAGAATGATGAATTTATGGAACCCGAGAAACGTGAAGTTAGTTTCCACCAAGATACTTACGGAAGAAGATTAGATAAGACCCTTGACCTTATTAGTGAAGGTAAAACAATAGCCGAAGTAAGTAAGATACGCGGCCGGACAGAAGAAACTATTATTAAGCATCTTGAGGACTTGAAAATATCTGGTCAATTAATTATAGATAAAATTTCCCATCTCAAAACCGAAGCCGGTGACGACGCTATGAATGAGATCCATAGCGCATTTCAGAAATTCGGTATCGAACGGCTTAAACCGGTCTATGATTATTTCGAAGGCCGATATTCATATAAATCTATACGTCTTATCCGCTTGCTTATGTTTTAATAAGCTTTCGAGAAAAAATTAAATTATTCATCGAGTCATTTTATTTGAATAGTTTATGATGTGATAAAATTAGTGTATGTTTTTTAGAACCAAAATTGAGAAAATTGGGACATTGGTTAATCAACCTCATATTTTTTGCAGAATGTTAGAATATTGTACGGGCCTAAAAGTTAATAATTCAGCAATATGAAGAAAAAGCAAAACAAAAATAAAACAAGAGAATTTATAGATAAACGGCGCTCTGTTTTGGATAAATATTATGATTTGTTAGAACAGGATTCTTATTGCGATGAAGACGTACTCGCTTTAATTAAAAAAGACCCTGATTTCTATGATACATATCTTTATTTAGCGAATATTTATCGTGATGAAGACAAAAACGAGAAAAAAGCAAGAAAGCTGGAAGATGCGGCTTTTCACCGCGCTCTTGCGTGTATTAAAGATAAAAATGGAAACTGGCCCGACAAATTGCGGTGGGGATTTTTAGAAAATAGGCACATTATTCGCGCTTTAAACGCGGGAGCCGATAATCTTTGGAAAGATAATAAAACGGAAAAGGCACTGGATGTATATCGGAAACTTTTCCATTCAAATCCTAATGACAATATCGGCGCCAGATACGCGATTATCGCGCTTCGCATGGGGCTTGCGTATGACGAGTATATGCGGCAGGTTTGGCCGCAGCCAACCGTACCCGCGGATCATATAGACGCATGGTTTAGAAAAAATGCTCCTAAATTTCCGGAAGAGTTGGAAGGGTGGAAGCAATATTGTAAAACCGAACTTGACTTGAACGAGAAAGATTTGATGTGAAGAAATAGATTATTTTTATGTCGAAGAAATCTAAAAATAATAGAAAACTTATGAAATACGGCCATCCGAGAAATGTGTGCTTGATCTTATTTTCTCGCCAGCGGCAGAAATGCTATTATTGTAAAATCAGCCTTTTGGAGGAAGCTAAAACCGGCCGCGTTCCCCACATTGACCACAAAGTCCCCAAAAGTTTGGGCGGCCAGCGCAGTGAAGGATGGACCAACTTTTCTAATCTTTGTCTGACTTGCGAGTGGTGTGATTCTATAAAGAACAATTTGACCGATAAGGATTTTTCAAAGTTTATAGAGCCCCATACTGAAGGCAAAATTGCCAAAGAAGACCTCTCTGAATATTGGCTGTATAAAAAACTAGAAGAGAAGTTTAAATAAATTAACTTCACATCTATAATAACATCCCAACAAACTTGAGAATGTTGGTTTGTTGTGTTAGGGTGGGCAGTATGTTTAACCGATTGAAGTCGCCAAAACAAGTGGAGAGGCACATTAACTAAAGCAAAAGCGTACTTTGTCCTTTAATTCGTGGTTTCTGGTCAAGTTTGCCCCAGGAGGCGAGAAGGTCTTCTAAAAACTTTTGGGGATGCTTATCCGGAGCCAGAAATCCAGAAATCGACTTGCGATTTTATAATATTGTTTTAGGAATCACGGATATCTTCAAGAAGATGTTTTAGGTTGACTTGGGTTTCGTTGAGCATTTTTATGATAAATTTAGCTTTAAATTATCAGAAAAATGAATATGAAACAATAGTCATTTATGGTTGACTGTGTATTTTCATTTTTCTCTAAATGTGCTATACTATATAGATTAAAGCATAATGCGTAAGCTTAAAAAGAAGGAAAAGCTAGCCCGCCGGTTGGCGGGAAGGGCCAAAGCGGACAAAACTCCGGCTTTTGATATTTCCCAAGAAACTAAAAACAGCATTTTTGGCGTTCTTTCAATTATCCTTGCGATTTTAAGCACTTTAAGCATCTTCGGCAGAGCCGGCGCGGCCGGCGGAGTTTTTAACTCGATTTCAAAAGCCATGTTCGGCTGGGGATTTTTTATTGTGCCTTTTGCCTTTGCCCTTTTGGGGGTCGCTTTTATAAAATCAATATCCAGGAAAATTTACACCAGCGCGGTTTTCGGAACGGTTTTATTTGTTCTTGCGGTTCTGGCGATTTTCTTTATTTTCGGCGAAGTTAATTTTACCGAGCGGGTTCATCAGGGAGGGTATCTGGGAATTATTCTCGGTTTTCCGCTTCTTAAATCCGTCGGCTTTACCGCTTCTTGGGTTATTTTAATTGCCGCTCTTGTCATATCTCTTCTGATGGCTCTTAATGTTCCGATTTATCGTTTGGTTAAAAATGAAGAACAAGAAAGACCGCTCGTTGACAACATTGTTGTCAAAAAGGGCGGGGAAGTGGTTGATGTGGCCCATTCGACAAGCTCAGGGCAAGCCAAACTTCAACCTCAACCCGTTGTCAGAGCGGCAAGAGTTGATATGACCGACCGGGAGTTTGTTATAAAACATTTAAAACATGGCAAATGGACTCTTCCGCCCCTTGAACTTCTTCATCGCGATCAGGACGAGGCCATCACTGGCGACATAAATGCCAGCGCCAATATTATAAAAAGAACTCTTGGTAACTTTGGGATTGATGTCGAGATGGGAGAGGTTTCGGTCGGACCGACGGTCACCCAATTTACAATGAGGCCGGCGGTGGGAGTTAAACTATCTAAGATTACTACTCTAAACTCGGACTTGTCTTTGGCTCTAGCCGCTCATCCGATAAGAATTGAAGCGCCAATTCCGGGCAAGTCTCTTGTTGGCATCGAGGTACCCAATAAAAAGGTTTCTATTGTCGGATTGCGCGATATGTTTGAAAGCGAAGAATACAAAAAGTCTAAATTCTTTTTCCCGCTTTCAATCGGGCGTGATGTTTCGGGTACTCCCGTATTTGCCGGGCTAGACAAGATGCCTCACTTGCTTGTAGCTGGCGCTACCGGTACTGGCAAGTCCGTATCCATTAACACCGTTTTACTCTCAATGCTTTACAGGCACTCGCCGGATATGCTCAAGCTTATCCTTGTTGATCCAAAAAGGGTTGAGCTTAATTTATATAATGGTATTCCCCATTTGATAACCCCGGTTATTACCGATAATAAAAAAGTTCTTGGGGCTTTGAAATGGGCAGTCGGCGAAATGGACAGGCGATATGATACTCTTTCTCGGTCAGCTTCAAAAGATATATTTTCTTATAATGCCAAGCTTGCCGATAAAAAAAACACAGAGGAACAATCCATGCCGTTTATAGTTATTGTTATTGATGAATTAGCCGATCTAATGGCTTCTTATGGGCGCGATGTTGAGGCGGCAATTGTCCGTCTGGCCCAAATGTCCCGAGCGGTGGGCATTCATTTAATACTATCCACCCAAAGGCCCTCAGTCGAGGTTATTACCGGTTTAATCAAGGCCAATATTACTTGCCGCATTGCTTTCCAGGTTGCCAGCCAGGTTGATTCAAGAACGATTCTTGATATGTCTGGTGCTGAAAAACTATTAGGCAAAGGCGACATGCTTTTTATGGCCGGAGATGTGGCCAAACCTCGTCGTTTACAGGGCGCGAATGTAACCGAAAAAGAAGTTAAAGATGTAGTCAAATTTATTAAGACCCAAGCCGAAGAACTTGAGCTGGACACTGAAGGGGGAGAGATGCAGGTTGATTTTAATGCTACCGGCAGTTTCGGAGGCAATACATCTAACCCGAACGATGATGCTGATGATGAGCTTTACAGTGATGCCAAACAAGTAGTTGTTCAGGCCGGCAAGGCCTCGGCTTCTCTTTTGCAAAGGCGTCTCAAGGTTGGCTATGCCCGGGCCGCACGTTTATTGGATATTCTCGAAGAAAAAGGAGCTATTGGTCCCGGTGATGGCGCTAAACCTCGCGAAGTATATATCCGTCCAGATGGCACGGTGGCCCAGGAACCGGCTAATCTGGCCATAGCAACAGGAATTAATGCCGATACACCCGAAGCCGAGGCGGAAGAAGTCTAGCTGAGAGCAAAAAGGCTTGACCCTGTTTGTCCCCGGTTATGTAAGCCCGTTATCGCCGAATTGTAGCGGGAAGATTTTTGGTATTGACATTAAGTTTTAAAATGATATAATCTTGCAAGAAAGGAGATAGGCATGCTTTTTAGTTTCACCACCACCATTCTTTCCGCTAAGGAGTTTGGAATTGTTGTTATCAAGGTTAAAGTAAAAGGTGTAACTCGGGTATTGGCTCAAGGCAAATGTCCGATGTGCGAATTTGAATTCGAAAAGGTCTTTACGCTGGCAAGCTCCGGGTCAAGCGGGACCTATACATGTCCTTGTGACTACTTTACCTACCGTCCAGTGAACGGACAGGTAGAGGCGAGGTTGTCTCCTGATCCGGAGATGCATAAATCAATTCTTGCGGATAGATTGCCAGGCATTGAGGCCCAAAAGGCCGGTCGGCATTTCTGTAAGGGTGAGTTTTCCCACCAAGGAGGTATTCTGGGTTGGGCCGGTAGCATTCTCGAATGTTTCGAGGATCCATCGGGAAGATTTTGGCTTTGGTGCGGCGGGGGTGTAAGAGAAAACTGCAGTGGGACTAACTTTTGTCCTTACTGTGGTACGAATGCCCCCATACCAGCCAAGTTTCATCGGTGGGTTCGTCAGGAGGAAATAGAGATCTCCAGCAAAAGAACGTCTGATATAAGATCGGGTCAGACGAAACACTTTTGCAAGGGAGAGTTTGTCGGTTACCCCGATTCCTGCTTTCCTTCAATGGGAATCAGCGAGTGCTTCGAAGATGAAGTACGAAGACTCTGGGTTTGGTGTGGACATGGACAGGAGTATTGCAGTGGGACGAACTATTGTCCCTACTGTGGAACGTCCGCCCATGTTTTCGCCGAATTTCATCGGCACGCTTATTGGGAAGGCATCACTATATCGTCCAACTTGAGATAATATCTCAAGTAGCCCCGACAATCGTGTTGGGGCTTTCATTTTTTACTCAGGGGAAGTAAAAGGGGGTCAGGACTACTTTATGTTCTATTATTGATTTTCTTAGATTAAGTGCTACACTCTCGGGTAGCACTTTTGTTTTTGTCTAAAGACAAAAACATCCTTCGAAGCTTCATTCGTCCTTCGTAGTAATACTACGGAGAATGGATGCGAAGAAGGATAAAAGTTTGGGAGAGTAGATTATGGCTACGTATTACCCGGAAGACGATAGTTGGGCAACCGACAGTTTAATTGTAGATCTGCACAATAGGGTTAATGAGCTGGAGAGCAAGAATAAAAAATTAAATATCGCCTTGGTCCAAAAATCAGCGGAATTTAGCGGAGAAAAAGAAGAAGTTTTGCGCCTTAAAGCCAGAGTCAAAGATCTGGAGGATCAATTTTGTGTAAGGCGTCTCGCCACGGCAATGCCTGGATATGATGAGGGCAAAAAGATGTTTAGTCAGAAAGCTGTTTTTCTTGACCGGGACGGAACCCTTGTAGAAATTATTGAACGGCCGGATCATCCTAAAAAGCGTACTGCCCCATTCAAAGAAAGTGAAATCAAATTTGTTGATAACGTATATCCTTCGCTCACAAGACTCAAGGAGTGCGGATTTCTGAGAGTAATGGTTACCAACCAGCCCGATGTTGCTCACGGCTATCTCGAAGAAAAGGAATGGCAGAAAATACAGAGAAAAATTGAAGATACGCTCGGATTGCACACAGTATATATGTGTCGCCATAGAAGCGAAGACGACTGTGCGCGGAAAAAGCCCTCTCCCCGGATGTTAATAGACGCCCATGATAATCTGGGCATTGATTTACTCCAGTCGTGGATGGTCGGAGACTCATTGAAAGATATGCAAGCTGGCCGGGCGGCGGGGTGCAGGGTTGTTCTTATCAGTTGGGAATACAATATGGATCTAAAAGATTCTGAATATGACCATAGAGCCGGTAGCCTTATGGAGGCAGTAGACTTTATTATAGGTTGTAAAAAGCAAGCTTAACGACTTGCTTTTTTGTTTTAATTTTTCTAGAATGATAGAGTTAAATTTAAACTCAAATGCCTGGAGGGGCATTAACAAATATTATGGCTAAGAAGACGACCGACGAGGTAAAAAAAATGGTAGACGAAAAAGCAAATAAGAATGTCGAGTTGATGGTCAAGGAGATACAGGAGAAGTATGGTGAAGGGGCGATAATGAAGCTTGGAGAAGTGGGAAGAGTTAATGTGGATGCTATTCCGACCGGATCATTGTCGCTTGATTTGGCCTTGGGTGTGGGTGGTATTCCAAAAGGTCGGATAGTTGAGATCTACGGACCAGAAAGTTCCGGTAAAACAACTCTATGTTTACACGTCGTAGCCGAGGCTCAGAAGATGGGTGGGATAGCGGCTTTCGTTGATGCTGAGCATGCCTTAGATCCTGAATATGCCAAGAAGATTGGAGTTAAAATAGACCAGCTTCTTATTTCTCAACCCGATACTGGTGAGCAGGCGCTTGATATAGTTGAATCGCTTGTTAAGTCGGGCGGTGTTGATGTTATAGTTATTGATTCCGTTGCGGCGCTGACACCTAGGGCGGAGATAGAAGGGGAGATGGACCAACAGCATATGGGTCTTCAGGCGCGGTTAATGTCCCATGCTTTGCGCAAGCTGACAGCTATTGTCGCTAAGTCTAAAACCACGGTTATTTTTATAAACCAACTACGAATGAAGATCGGTATCATGTTCGGCAATCCGGAGACGACTCCCGGTGGCATGGCTTTGAAGTTTTATTCTTCGGTCAGGGTTGAGGTTCGTAAAGCGGCTCAAATTCAAGCCGGGGAAAAGATCGTCGGTAACCGGGTAAAAGTTAAGGTTGTAAAAAATAAAGTTGCTCCGCCATTTAGGACTTGCGAGTTTGATATTCTTTACAACGAGGGTATTTCCAAATACGCCGATATTGTTAATGCCGGGGTCAGGTATAACGTGGTAACAAAAGCCGGGAGCTGGTTTAACTACGGTGAACAGAAACTCGGACAGGGCATTGAGGGTTCTCGCCAGTTTCTCAAAGAGAATCCTAAGATTGAGAAAGAGATCGTCTCAAAGATAAAAGAGGCGGCGGTTCTGGAGGCTTAAAATATTTTCCTCCCGCCCCGTTAAAAATCTTGCTCTCGGCTACCGCCTTTCGGGACACGTTCGTCTTGCTCCAGCGGCAAGACTCACTCGTTCCGTCGCCGGATTTTGTCAAGGACAGACCTTTGACAAACCGTGCAATCCGGCGACTCTATGGTCCCGAGAAGGCGGTAGCCTACGCTCGATTTTAAGAGCGGTTCAAAGGATTCGAAATAAGCGGGGCTACGCCGTTTTTTGGTCTGGTATTGACAGATTGGTGGTCGGTATGCTATAATTAAGGCAATGCTTGGGATGGGTCGTTTTCTGAAAAGACTCGGCCTAGTAGCAATCCGGGCAGTTAAGTGCGCAAAGGGTGGGGTTTGGGCCTTGTGCTCAGACTCCACCCCCGTTTCTTTAATAAAAATCTCTACGAAATAGGTCAGAAATAAGCTGATTTATGGGTTATTTCGTGGGGGGTGGGCATTACGTCGTGTCGGCGCGGTTATGACGCCTGGGGAATTCCCGGGGGTCAACCGCACATCCGGCTCGCATGAGCTCTGTGGGCCGTGCGTCATCTGTCGGAAGTGTCGGAAGCGTAAGAAGTGTTGATTGTCGGAAGTCAGTTGCTTGCTTGTCGGTAGGAAACGGGCCCACCCCCTGCGCTCGTTTTTACAATAATAGGCCTTGAAGAATTGCTCCTAATTTATTAGAATCAATTCCGCAAGGCTGGCAGTGGCTAGTGCAAGTGACCAGTATGCGGAGTGGGCTATAGCCGTCCAATACTCTCATACAACGGGATGTGGGCTCCTACGAAGTGGAGTCGCAGCCTTGCGAGTTCTTTTTGAAAGTTTTGTCGAGTCTAGCCAGCTCAGCTGGCCGAGGCTCGGCAGGGTATCCACTCACCCTAAGAAGTGGTATCTGGAGTGCACAATGAGTTTTCGAAAGACCCCCAAGGGTCAAACCCCGAAACGGCGAGAGGGGCTCACGTTGCTCGAGCCTGAGAGGCGACAGCTTTTTGTCGCTGACAATCTTCAGGTTGTTGCAACGCTTGAGGATTTACTGGTTCTGCAGGATGATATTGCTGACGATATTCGTCGGCGCGATTGAACTCCGATCGAGGCTAGGGTTTTCCAGACGGGCCGAGCTTCTCCCGTAAAGTACGGGACAGTCAGTTCGGCCATCTACCAAAGTATTTTTAAGAATATTTTGGTAGGTTCTTTTTCGAGTTTGGGGGCATGAATATGGTTTCCTTCGGGACGCCAATTTAAGCGAGATAAGGGAAGCCCCCACCCAAATGGCGGTGTGGTTGATAGCCGATTGCTGTTACGCCGTTTAATTTAATCGGCGGGGCGGCCACAGACGGAGCTTGCTCCGCGGGAGGGATCCCCGACAACCACACCTCCGGAATTTCGCCCTGCTTGAGCTATGCTCGCAGGGCCTTGTTTTTTTATATTACCTCTGCTAATATATCCAAAGTCCAATGTTAGATACATCAAAGCAATATTATGAACTGGCTTTTCATATCAGGTCAAATCTGGAGGAGGCCGATGTTCAAAAGACCAGGCAGGATTTGGAAAAATATATAACCTCTAACGGAGGGATAATTTCTTTTGTCAAAGATCCGGAAAGAGTTCGCTTGGCTTATCCAATCAAACACCAACCCAATGCTTTTTTTGGATTTTTTAATTTTAATTTAGAATTACCCGAAGAATCAGTAATGAAAATACGAGATGACTTGAGATTGAATTCGAATGTTCTTAGGTTTTTGATATTAAAACACAAAGTAGAGCCGAAGCTGGACAAAGGAGATTTGGTTCGCAGGATGGCTTCGGCAGAAAAAAGAAAAATTAAAGCTGTTAAAGATGCTGAAAAATCAGCCAAAGGTGAAGCGCCGAAAGCTGACGAAAAAGAGATTGATGAAAAGTTAGAAGAAATAATTGAAAAACTATAATCTAGTATTTAGTATCTAGTATTTAGTATCTAGTATGGATACAAAATACAAAATACAAAATACAAAATACGATCTTGAACCTCAACAAGGTATTCATAATTGGTCGTTTAACCCAAGATCCAGAAATGAGATCTACTTCAACCGGACAGAATGTTACGACTTTGAATATGGCTACAAATAGAGTCTGGACAGATAAGTCCGGCCAGAAGCAGGAAGCGGCAGAATTTCATCGGGTTATTGCTTGGGCTAGATTGGGAGAAATTGCAAACCAGTATTTGAAGAAGGGCGGATTAGTACTTATTGAGGGTCGGCTTCAGACAAGATCCTGGGTTGACCAGAATAACAACAAGAAGTATACCACCGAGATAATTGCCGAAGGCCTTCAGCTTGGACCAAGAACGACGGGTGGAGGAGGATATGAGTCGTCAGCCAGACCTGTTTCCGATGTCAGAAAGCCTAGTCCATCAAGCGGGCCAGCTGTTAAAGAGGCTGATATACCGATAATCGGCGAGGATGAACCGGTTAGTGCCGGGGTTGAAGAAGACGAGGTTAAAATAAATAAAGAAGACTTGCCATTTTAATATGGATTGCCCATTATGTAACGACAATATAAGGGTTGATTATAAGAATAAGGAATTTTTAAGGAAGTTTGTCACTTCTCAATTTAAGGTTGCCACTCAAAGAAGGAATAAAATTTGTGGCAGGCATCAGAGAAGGATTTCTAATGCGGTAAAAAACGCCCGCTATATGGCTTTGATCCCTTATACTCGGCTCCAAGTAGCCAAACGGAATCTATCCCATTAATATAAATTATTTATTCAACTCCGTTCAGGATCGTTGAGATTCTCATTTGCTAATGAGAATCTCAACGACATCCCCCTCCTGTATTATGTAATCCCTCCCGACTGTTTTTACTTGGCCCTTACTACGCGCCACACTCCACGAACCACTTTCAAGGAGTGTTTTCCAATTTACCACCTCGGCTCGAATGAATAACCTTTCAAAATCAGTATGAATGGCCCTCGAAGCGCGGGGAATGGGGTCTCCGATATGAGCGGTCCAGGCTCGAGTTTCATCTTCACCGGTTGTCAAAAATGTTAAGAGGCCAAGGGTCTTGTAGCCGGTTTTTATCAAATTATCTAATCCGCTCTCGGGTAAGCCGAATTCCTTTAAATACTCCGCTTTTTCGATGGTCGATGTTTCTGAAAGGGTTAGCTCTAGTTTGTTGTTCATTACTATCCAAGGTGAGTTGCCCATAACATTTTTAAGTTTATCATCGGGTTCATATTTGCTCATCAATTGCTCTTCCGAAACATTTATAACATAAATGAACTTTTTAGAGGTCAAAAGATTCAATTCCTGGGCTAATCTCGTTTCTTCTAGGGTCGTGGCTTTATGATATATCATAAAGCCAGCGTCGAGATTTTTTTTAAATTCTTCGAGTATTCTTATTTCTACGGCGGCTTCTTTTTTGCCGGCCTTAGCTTCTTTGGATGTTTTTTCAATTCTTTTAGAAACGGTTTCCAGGTCAGCCATTATCAGTTCAGTATTTATTATCTCGATGTCTTCGGCCGGATCTATTCGATTATGGACATGAGTAATGTTTTTGTCTTCAAAGGCTCGTACAACTTGGGCGATGGCATCAACTTCTCGGATATTGGCTAGGAATTTGTTACCCAGACCTTCGCCCTGGGCGGCGCCTTTTACTAGTCCGGCAATGTCAATAAATTCAACTGTAGCGTATATTTTTTTCTTGGAATTAGACATCAAAGTCAAGGCATCAACTCTCTGGTCGGGCACTCCAACTACACCGACGTTTGGGTCGATGGTGGTAAAAGGATAATTCTGAATATCAATCTGTTTGTTTGTCAGGGCTTTAAACAGGGTGGACTTCCCAACGTTAGGGAGGCCCACGATTCCGATGCTTAGGTTCGAATGTGACATGATTTGACGAAATTGGCAGGAAACCACGCACTTCTAGGTTTTCTGCACTGCCAATTACTTTATCTAAAACGTTAATTATTATCGCTCGTTTTGCCTCAAAATTCAAGTTTTCAATAGCCAGTGTGGCTTCTTTAGCAAATGCTCTTATCTCGCTTTGGGTGGGTATCGAGCTAGTATCAATCCGATTTTCTTCTTGTCTGGCTTTGGTCAGCTCAATTCCTAACAATGCTATGCGATCCCGTATCGGCGCATTATACTCCTTCAGCTGTTCTATAGTGAATGCCTCGGCGCCATAAGCCTTATTGTAGCGGTCTTCCCCACACGGGTTGCCCTAAAATTGAATGGGTTCGAGTTTTCATGCCAGAGTTACCGATTTGCCCACCTCTCTACCTAAAAAGCCTGATTTTACGTCACCTTTTTGACCTTGACAAATAGCATAAAAAAGCGTATAATTCAGAGTATAAAGGATAGTTCTTTTACCCTCTTATTCCCGAATTAAAGAGCTTATACATTTGAGCCTTTCAGTTCGGGAATAAGCCCGATATAACCGGAGGTAGACAGTGGACATCAACTGCAGGATCTATCGGATCGATCGTGAAACCGGAGTGACCGAAGACAAAGCGGTTCTCGAGTGGCATCGAGGCTGCAACGGAGTCGACCACGTGGACTTGCTCCACAAGGTCTGGTACAAGCACGGCCGCCACGATTACGCCGAGCTTCTGACCCAAGTGCATCGAGGCCATTGCGACGGACTCTGCACTCCCGAGGAACTGGGTGGATTCATGTACCCGTTCCCCGATCGGAAGTCGGCTCGGTCTACTCCTTGGCAGGAGATGACCGACGGAGCAGAGCAGTACGATGCGATGCCTGACAGGCTTCGTCACCGGGTCTAACCTCCAAAACCGGTCAGACGCATTGCGCCTGACCGGTTCCCACCAAAGTAATTAATATAAATTGATTATTCTGGTGGGAATCATCCCAAGTTCTTTCAAGGAGAAGCGAACGATGAATACACCATGGCTCATTCAGCGATGCGAGCTGGGCAACGAGAAGCTCAAGTACGACTACATGGGTTCCACGGAGTTCGAGATCGGTGACCAGTCAAAGTCCCTCAAGCGGATTTTTGCCAAAGGGATCGAGACCGGCGTAACGACGATCAATGTCGAATCAGCGCAGACAGCGGTAAGTATGGGCGGTGGCATGACATCGCAGTCAACCTATCGTCAGTTCACCGACGTCCGTGTTTATATGGTGGCCGGCGAGGGATTCAATTTCGCCGACTATCAGCCCTATCTACAACAGCTCGCAGACCACAAGTTGCGTCTGCAGGAAGGGACCTATTTCGATTACAGGGTCAAGGCACAGGTGAGCAACAAGCCTGAACTTCGTTCCTTCTCGCTGACCAACGCCTGGTTCGACTTCCAGAACGATGTCCTCTGGACTCTTACGGAGGACAACCAGAAAAACCTCGTCTCGGTCCTCGAGGGTATCAAGCAGACTTGGGCGTCGAAGAAGTAGCCGGAGTTCAAAGCTCCGCACAGAGAAGTTCCAAACTTCGTCTTGTGCGGAGCTTCTTTGTTTCTCTAAATCTTTATGATTAAATTAAGCTATGATAAGCGAATCAAAACAAAAATTGCTTGAACTTCAGAAAGGGGGTAAATATCTATTTCATGGATCTCCGGCATCCGATATCAAAGAATTAGAACCCCGTCAGTCGTATACGATTCCGAAAGGAGAAACAGAACCGGTTAAAGATGGCCCGCCATCGGTTTCAGCTACGCCATATTTGGAAGTGGCAATTTTTAGAGCCGTAGTAGTTAAGGGGAGGAGCAGTTTTAGTGTTTCGGCAAATACAATTGAGGATGCGGTTATTAAATTTACAGCCAATAACGAAGCCATAGCTGACGCAAAAAATAGAATCAGTTACATATATGTTTTGGATAGAAAAGATTTTAAACCGAGAACCGGCAATGTTCAGGCTATGGAATGGATATCTGAAGAACCAGTAAAGCCCCTCAATATTTTTGAAGTTAATTTTAAGGACATATCAGTTGAAATTGAACTAACTAATAATTAGGTAATTCTTCTCAAATAAACAAAATCTGACGTCGTGTATTAAAAGTGAGCTCGGGGAATTGTCCTCCAATTTGGCTTGGGAAGTTTGATAGTGAATGAAAAGGGGATTAGCTTCGTAGTAGTGAAAGGTTGGATAGTGTTCGGAGTGTGCCGATGGCTAGTGACATGCCAATATATTAACAAAAATTGGCGAAAAACCAAGATTTGTGGCCATCCATATTGCAAACTATATATAGTTTATGTGTGATCTTGATCTTGACACTCGCCTCGCTTGGGTATAAACTGGTTTCAGTAAAGTAAAGTTTTTCCTACTTTAATGAAACAAAGAATCCTGACAATATTATCTGTTCCGAAAGAGCTTTTGGCACGACGGGTGTTCCTGTTCACTTCGCAGGAATTTCAGCGTATTTTCAAGAGCTCGCATCCGCAGACAAAGTATTTTCTAGAAACCTATACTAGGCAGGGAATGTTTGTGCGCCTTAAACCAGGACTCTATGCGTTTGAGGGAAGAATGCCCTCTGGCGAGGAGATTGCTAACGCCTTATACCAGCCTTCCTATATTTCCTTTGAATATGCACTGGCACGCTACGGCATTATTCCTGAAATCGTGTATGCACTTACCTCGGCTACCACAAAACCAACGCGCACCTTTACTGCAGCGAATCTGGGCTTTGAGTATTTTAAAATAAAAAAGCAGGCATTCACCGGATACGGATTGGTACAAGACGGCAAAGACAGAACGCGAAGTGTTTTGATGGCCGAGCCGGAGAAGGCGGTTGCGGACTTTCTTTATTTTGTTTCTTTGGGCAAGAGGCAATTGAATGACCGCATGACACTTAAAGGTCTTGATCGCAAAAAAATAATTCGATACGCCAAATTGTTTGAGCGACCAGGGCTCATGCAGCTTATCCAAAATCTATGATCACCACAGAAATTATTCAAACTCTAACCAAGAAGTACCAAACCGAGGCAGTCAATGTCTGGCGCGAGTATTTCCAGCATCTCTTTCTTTCATATTTTTACAAGCAGCCGGAGGCGGGCGATATTTATTTTAAGGGTGGTACAGCACTTCGCCTCATATATCAGAGTCCGCGTTTTTCGGAGGATCTTGATTTCAGTTCCAGCGTAAAGGATATTAAGAAAATTGAGCATGCGGTCATCAATACCCTTACCGAGATTGAGCGGGAGGGGGTTGATACCGAACTCACCGAGGCCACAGAGACCACGGGTGGATACTTGGCAACCATGCAATTTGGTAATAATGGCGATAGGATAGCAACGCGGATAGAGATATCACTGCGGAGTAACAAGAAGGATAAAGGAGAGCTTGTGACTATTGCAAGCGATTTCGTACCGCCTTATACCTTAGTGCAACTGGTACAGGAGCAACTAGTGGAAGGAAAAATCGCTGCGCTTCTTTCGCGCAAGAAGCCGAGGGACTTCTATGATTTTTACTTCCTGCTACGTGCAAATATGATCCCCACAAAAAGCAAGGAGCTGTTACAAAGTGTGCTTGATGCACTTCAGACAAGCCATATCCGATTTGACCATGAGCTCAAGCGATTTCTTCCGCAGAGTCATTGGCCCATGATCCGCAATTTCAAATCGGCGCTGGAACGGGAGATTAGAAAATATTTATAGTTCTTTCATCGCTATTACATATGTCTAATATTTTTAAGGCCTATGATGTAAGGGGAGTATATCCCGAGGAGATAAATAAAGAGAACGCTTATAAAATCGGCTTTGCGACGGTTAAATTTTTACTTGCAAAAAGTAATGGCAAAAAATTAAATCTAATTATCGGTGAAGATTGCCGTATTGCCAGTCCAACTCTTCGCGGAGCGGTTATTGATGCGATTACAAAAGCCGGAGCGAATGTATCTTATATAGGCCTATGCACAACTCCGCTTTTTTATTTTTCAGTTAATCAGCTCAAAGCCGATGGGGGAATAATGGTTACATCGTCTCATAATCCGCCTCAATATGGCGGGCTTAAGATAGTTGGAACTGGGAGTTCGTCAATAGCTCAAAATACAGGGTTATTAGAAGTTCAAAGGTTAGCTGAAGAAAGTATCGAAATCACTAGATCGGCAGGTACAGTTGAGGAAATTAATTTAGTTCCTGACTATATAGATTTTGTTATACAAAAGTCAGGGGTCAGCCCTCCTAAATTAAAAAAAGTTAAATTAGTTATTGACGCTGGTAATGGTATGAAGCCGATTGTGCTAAAACCTCTTTTTGAAAAACTCGGCGTAAGCTATATGCCTTTGTATTTTGAGGTTGATTGTAACTTTCCCAACCACTCCCCGGATATTACGAAAGAAGGAGCCCTTGAGGGTTTAAGAAAAAAAATAATTGAACAGAAGGCAGATATTGGGATTGCTTTTGATGGAGATGGGGATCGGATAATTTTTATGGACGAGAATGGAATTAAAATTGATTCAGGTTGTATCTTCGGCCTTTTGTTCAACGATAAAAGCAGATTTTTTAGTAAGCCCAGAACAGTGTATGATTTAAGGTTTTCAAGGTCAGTCAAAGAATTGGTCGGTAAATCTGGGATAAAAAGTAGGGTCGGCTACGTATTTATAAAAGAACTGATGGATACACATAGTTGTGATCTGGGCGGAGAATTATCAGGACACTTCTTCTTTAAAGAAACGAATTATACGGAATCCTCATCTCTAGTAATGTTAAAGATATTAAAAATCCTGTCTGAGAACGACAGAAAGATTAGCGAGTTAATAAAGCCATTTCAAAAGTATTATTATTCCGGAGAAATAAATACCGAGTTAGGAGATACTAGTATTCAGAGCTCAAATGAGGAAAGCAAGAAAAAAGCCGTGACTATCATGAATAGAATCAAAGAAGAGTATAAAGATGGCAAAATCGATGAACTTGATGGGGTGACAATTGATTTATGGGATAAGGATAAGTTTTGGTTTAATGTCCGGCCTTCAAATTCCGAGCCGGTTCTAAGGTTGGTGGTTGAAGCAAAAACCAAAGAGCTGATGGATCAAAAAGTAAAAGAACTGACTCAAGTAATAAAAAATGCCCCTCAATAATACTCGGGGCAGGCCGCTATCTAGCGGTTACTAATTTCTATTCTCTGAGTTTATATTTCAGGATTAGTTTGTCAACTTTTTCCATCTGTTTTTTAAGGTTAAAATTTTTAGCTACTTTTTTAATCCCCTTTTTCCGTAGACGCTGGATTACTCCCTGGACTATAAACGGCCAAACCATGGTTGCGTCTGATATAACTTCGGCATATTGGCAGTCTGGTTCAAATTTACCCCAAGATTTGCCTTCTTCATATGTACAACCAGACAGTCCGCCCCATTCTACGGCATCTGGACAAATTCTCACGGCATAACTATACCTAATACCCTTGATGTGCTGGGGAGCTTTTCCTTTAGGCATTCTACCTTGAATGAGTTCAAGGTAGGGTGCAACTTGTTGAGCCCAATTTCTGGGCACACCTCCGCCGATCGTAAAAATTCCTACTTTTTTTTGCTGATTTAACAACTCGGTAAAATGTTCCAAATCATGAAATGGATTAAAATTTAAACGCTTTTGACCGAGAGCGGTTCTTTGACGGTTGTATAAGGCAACATCTAGGCCAAGTTCTGAATCGGTGAAAGCCGGAATATATACTGGTACATTGTTTTCGTAAGCACTCTTAAGGATGCCTCGGCCCCCGGTGTTTTTTACAAGCCATTTGCCCAATAAGTTGGAAACTAATCGTGAGCTTAAAGTTGTTTCTGGTTTGAGCTGGTCCAGTACCTGATAAACAATATCTTCTACATCATCCAGATTTTTTTC
This sequence comes from uncultured Candidatus Saccharibacteria bacterium, assembly GCA_964436165.1. Taxonomy (GTDB): domain Bacteria; phylum Patescibacteriota; class Minisyncoccia; order 2-02-FULL-40-12; family GWA2-44-9; genus 2-01-FULL-39-28. The sequence goes on along the minus strand of CAYTBY010000014.1, from coordinate 4,789 downwards.
TAACTCAACAACATCATATATACGGTTATAACCCTTTTCAAAAAGTTCCATGTCTTTCATTTTTGGATTGTGTTGAAAATGGGTTCGTCCGCTAGATTCCACAAAACCGTGGGTCATTAAAGCGCCGGTAGAAACGATGGCTTGAACATAGCCCCGGTCAATCATGTCGCAGATTAGCAAACCCATTCCGGCTGGAGTCATAGCGCCGGAAAGAGTAAGGACAACAAAAGCATCAGGGTCGGAAAACATATTGTAGGCGACGTCAGTTGCTTGGCCGAACCTCCTTGCTCCGAAGGCCGAATTGGCCATTTGCTTTAAAATATCATCGGTATCTTTTGCTTTTGATAGATCAACTGAAACACGCGGTTTTAAACCATCGTCAAATCCGCTATGGTAATGCTTGGAGTTTCTTTTCATTAGAGTAGCTCCGTTTTTGGTTTAGCTCCCCAGTAATATAGCTGGGGTTAGATAGCCATCTAAATCCGGGTTTTTATCTATGATAAATTGAACGACATATTCAACCAGTGAAATTTTGGCGGCATAAGCCATCTTGTTTAGATGCTCGTATAAATCACCAGAGCTTTCGATATCGGGTGGTTGTCCGTGAGCTTTTAAATTAAAAGTCTCTCTATACTCATGAGCCAATCTTTTTCCTTCCTCACTCTTCATGGCTTCTACGCCTGAACTTGCCACTCTTTTTAACTTATCAAGTATTGTCGGGTCTCTTCTGGTGACATCTATTACTTAAGAATGATTCCCAATCCTTCTTAAGTCGCCAGATGTTTTTAAAATTCTTCCCGCGAGAGATAAGGCTTCGCTCGCAAGGTTTTCCCATAACTTTTCAAGATCTGAATCTTTGACCTTAAATTTAGAAGGGTGGTAAGATTTTCCGGTTTCGGCTTTAATCTGTTCTGTGGCTTGATGAACTTTTTCAGAACTTCGACTGGGAATATTTCGTAAGGAATGAGCTGAATTCATGGCATCCCGCATTCTCTTTAATTGTTCGGGGGCTAGTCTGGATTTTTTGAATTTATCAATGGCGAATTCTTCACTCTTTAAGACGGCATCGAGTAAAAATAGTTCTATACCAAAAGACGTTTGGGGAACTCTCATATTACCCTCTAGATAGGCATCGAACCAACTATTGTTGGGGCTTGGCGCTTCTTCTTTCTCTGGTTGGCTGATGTTTAATTTTATTATCTCGGGACTCATGTATTTATTCTAAGGTTTTATCTGTTATCTAGTAATCTATTCTCATTGCTTTTCGGACGAGAGACATGGTTTCTTCAGCTTTGGTGAGAGCTTTTTTCGAGCCAGCTTCTAAAACCCCTTTTATATAATTTGGTTTTAGTTCTGATCTTTTCTGCCGGATTGGTTCTAAATATTTATTCAGATCATCGGCTAATTTTGTCTTAAAAGCACTGTAATTAATTTGAGCCAGTTCTTTTACTGCTTCTTTCGGTTCAATGCCATGAATCAAAGAATATATTAGAACCAGATTTGATATCCCGGCTCTGTTCTCAGGATCATAATCGATTTTGCTTTTGGAATCAGTTTTAGCGACTTTAATTTTTTCCGCAGTTTCTTTGGGAGAATCTTTTAGGTAGATAGCATTATCTAAGCTTTTAGACATTTTGGCATTTCCGTCAAGACCTAAAATACGCGAACCTTTTGACAGCTTTGCTTGGGGGATGGGGAAGATGTCGCAATTATATAAACGATGAAATTTTTCAATTATTTCTCTCGTTTGCTCAATCATTGGTAGCTGATCCTCTCCTGCTGGAACTATATTTGCCCTGACGAAGGTAATATCGGCGGCTTGGCTTATGGGGTAACCTAAAAACCCATAAGTTAAGCTCTCGCCTTCCTGGCCGAATAAATCTTTTTTTTGGGCTATTTCTGCTTTTACGGTCGGGTTTCTTTTAAGAGTGTTTATGGTTACAAGATTTGAATAGAGAACTGTCAGTTCAGCTATCTGGGGGATTTGGCTTTGGATAAAGAAAGTGGTTTTTTCGGGATCCAGGCCAGTCGCTAAGTTGTCGGCAGTTACTTCAAATACATTTTCCCTAACTTTTTTCGGATGCTCAAAATTATCGGTCAAAGCCTGAATATCGGCCACCATAATATAAGATTCGTACTCATCTTGCATTTCCTTGCGCGACAAAAGCGACCCAAAAAGATGGCCGATATGCAGTGGCCCTGTCGGTCTGTCCCCAGTTAATAATATCTTTTTACTCATAAATTTAAGAGTACATTAAAATAGGTAAATATTCCAGACTGACATCGTGGAGGGTTAGGTCTTGCTTTTTTGATGGTGCATCGGCTGAAGTCTGGAGTCGTCTAGCTCCATATCCGTGGCCTAAGTCTGAGGCGGGCAAATAGTGTCCGCTTTTTGATTTTTAAATATTCCCGAATACAACATTGATTATCCGTCAAATTTAGCATATGCTAAATTTGACGGATAAGTTAGAGAGCATAAATCTAAAAACATGAAACGAAATGAAGTATTCTCCAATAAATTGCTCAAAGTTTTTGTTATTGGAGGAGTTGTGACAATTGCGGCGATTAATCCGTTTTTTGGTCTCCTGACCGCTAAGATCATTGAAGAAGAGTTGAAGAAGAGAAAATGGGATAAATTAAGAAATGATCTCTATTATCTGAAGCGCAGAGGATTTATTAAGGTAGATAAAAGTTCGGACGGTTCTTATCGGATAAGGCCGACCGATAAAGGTAAAGATCGGGTAAAAAAAGTGTTTTTGGAAGATGTTTCAATCAAAATCCCAAAAAAATGGGATGGGTACTGGAGGTTGGTTGTTTTTGATATTCCTGCCGTCAAAAAGCAAGCCCGTTATGCTTTATTGGCTAAGCTTAAAGAACTTGGATTTATTATGGTTCAGCGGAGTATTTGGGCTCATCCGTTTGAATGCAAGAAAGAAATCGCTGTTTTGTCGAGAGCATTCGGGGTTGAGAGATATATCCATCAAATAACTTGCCACGAGATATCGGCAGGGGAGGATCTGCGCTATGAATTTGAAAAAAGAAACAGTGTGAAGCTGGTTTAAATTTGTTTTAATTTGATCGGATTTATCTGACAAATTTAGCATATGCTAAATTTGTCAGATAAATGGGAGTTAAGGAGCACTTACCCGGATTTGGATCCAATGAGGATGGGTTAATGTGGTATAATTAGAGTATGGAAAATATTGACTTGCTACATTATATAGAACAAGCCCGGAAATCGGGGATGGAGGATAATCAGATACGATCAGGATTGCTTCAGGCCGGGTGGCAGACTTCGGATGTAGAGGAGGCGATGGTATCTAAAGAAAATCCTAAATCTCAAATCCTAAATCCTAAACAAAGCCCGAAAATCCTAAACTCCAAACCCATAATTCGTAATTCGTTATTCATAATTCTGGCCTTGGGTATTGTCGTCGCCGTTTATGCCGGCGCGGCTTATTATCTTACCAACTTTCAGAACTTTCCTCTCTGGCCGTTTGAGGCGCCGGTTGTGTCCTTGCCGACATTTACTCCTCGGCCATCACAAAGTCCTTTAAATCAAGCCGAGGGTAAATTCTGCGGGGGCATAGCGGCTGTTGCTTGTCCAATAGGATATGAATGTATTCTTGATGGCAATTATCCCGACGCTGGTGGCAAGTGCACCAAAGCAGACATCAGCGATTGGCAAACCTACCGCAATGAGGAATATGGATTTGAGTTTAAGTATCCGGGGGATTGGGAGGTTGGGCAAGCTGTTCGTGCTGTAGTAGAACTTTCTAAGTATGAACAAGGAAATGAGCCAAGGCCAATTTTTATAAATTTTCAAATTGAAGATAATGATAGAAATTTGACCATTAAAGATTGGTTAGATCAATTTGATAAATTTGATGACGGTTATTATTCAAGTCAGGAAATTAAGGAGATAGCTTCTGAACAAATTCCCGGCTTTGCACAGGAAAGAGAGCCCTACGTTGATAGTGTTAAAAGTTGGGAACAATATGTTGGCATGGAGGGTGGATGGGTAAAATATATTTTCGTACCCAAGGCTAATAAAATTTATGTTATTTATATTACTTCCCAAATCGATTTATCCATATTCAAAAGGGAATTAGATGAATTCGATCAAATCCTCTCCACGTTCAGGTTTATTGGGCAGATTAAGCTAAAAATTCCGCCAGCTGGATTTAACTGGCAGTATACTGAAAACGTTTATACTCCGGGAACTTTTATTTACTCCGATAATATTGGCTATTTGGGTAATATAATTGATTTCAAGGGTAAAAAGTGGGTTTTTGAAAGTCCCGAGGCTAATCTTACTATTTTCCCTAACGATAAAATAATGGCCCAAAATGGCTGGCTAAAGGAGATCAACCGTGAAGAGTTTCAAATAAAGTCTTCGGATGCTGATCTTATGACTTTTAAGGATTACGAATACGTAGAATATCTCAAATTAGAAAACAGTAAACTAAGTTCAATTGTATTTCGTAAAGATATAAATTTTCATGGACCCCATGATCGATATACTGGGTATAACTGTCCCTGCGACTATGAGTATACAGTATTTCTAGGAGATCCAGTCGATGTTGATTTACTGCATGTACAAATTCTAGAGAGTTTACGAAATCATGACTAATTTATCTGGAGCAGAAGAAAGTTTGAGTAGGAAAGTTAGAACGCAGCTGGCTTGGCCAAATTCGAGGTAGCGGCGAGCATCAAAGCGAGCCATAGTTAAAGCTATGGTGAGCGAGAAGCGGAGCCGATAACGAAGAAGTTGGCCAAGAGCGTACTC
>CAYTBY010000013.1:0-27671 GCA_964436165.1 uncultured Candidatus Saccharibacteria bacterium | reverse complement strand
ACCTGGAACCATCTCCTTACACATGATCCATAACTTTCGTAATGGGGTGGACTATATCTTATCCGTGAATTGCTTCGTACGGATTTTCGGTATCTAGTCTCTACGGCGCTCTCGCCTCGTCGGCGAGTTCCCTCGGTATTACCATCCGCCAGCTGGCGGAAAGGCTTCACCGATATCCCGAAAAGTTTCAATCAGACTTTCGTCTGAAAGCTGCGATTCTTTCACAGGGAGCCGCTCTACCATTGAGCTACCGCGGAATATATTTTTTAACAAACTCTCTCCCCCTATAACTTTTTAACTGCTTTTCACGAAGAAGAGCGGCTCTTCTATCAGGCACTTTTTCTTGATAGATCAACCGCCATTCCCCATCAAAGCGTGCAGTATAACCTTTTAATATCTTACCATTGTGAAGCTCTAATCGCTCCATTATATCAACTGTTTGGCCGATATAAATCTTATCATGTTTTTTATTGTAGATTGCGTAAACTATCATCATTGTACAGGGAGCCTCCGCCAGCCCTACCTCCGCCAGTTGGCGGAGAGCTACCGCGGAGACCCATTCTTAATTTTGTCATTACTTCTTAATTAGAATATCATACCACGATCAGACAAAAAGGAAAAGATAAGTTTTTAGGATCCCAAAAATGGTCCTCGACAAATCTAGCCCCAAACAAGTGTCGTTTAAATAATGATATTTGATATAATTTACTAATGTTATTGGAAAATTAGTTAAGTTTTTGATACGATTTATTGTAGTCAGTTCTTTTAAAAAAGGGCGTGTCAATGAATACTTCCGAAAAAGTAATAGAGGAACTAGCCCAAAAAGAATATAAATACGGTTTTACAACTGATATTGAAGCTGATACTGCCCCAAAAGGCCTAAGTGAGGATATCGTCCGATTTATCTCTCGAAAAAAAGATGAACCGGAATGGCTGCTTGAATGGCGGTTGCAGGCCTACAAAATTTGGTTAAAAATGAAAGAACCAACTTGGGCCAATATTAAGTATGGCCCCATCGATTATCAGGATATTATTTATTATTCTTCACCAAAGAAAAAGCCAAATCTTAAAAGTTTGGACGAAGTTGATCTCGAGATCAGAGCAACCTTTGAAAAATTAGGCATTCCTCTTGAGGAGCAGAAGCTTTTAACCGGAGTAGCGGTAGATGCAGTTTTTGACAGTGTTTCCGTAGCTACGACATTCAGAGAAAAACTTGCTGAGCTGGGCATTATTTTTTGCTCGTTTTCCGAAGCGGTCCACGGTCATCCCGAGCTAGTACAAAAATATTTAGGTTCGGTGGTGCCATATTCAGATAATTTTTTTGCCTCTCTTAATTCAGCAGTTTTCAGCGACGGATCGTTCGCCTACATTCCAAAGGGTGTCCGATGTCCAATGGAATTGTCAACATATTTCCGAATTAATGCCAAAGACACCGGTCAGTTTGAACGAACGCTTATTATCGCTGAAGAAGGGGCCCATGTCAGCTACCTGGAGGGATGTACTGCCCCCATGAGAGACGAGCATCAACTGCATGCCGCGGTTGTTGAATTAGTTGCCTTAGATAATGCCACAATCAAATATTCTACTATCCAAAATTGGTATCCTGGAGATAAGAATGGTAAAGGAGGCATTTATAACTTTGTTACCAAGCGGGGTAAGTGTTTAGGGACTAATTCTAAAATTACCTGGACCCAAGTTGAAACCGGTTCGGCTATTACCTGGAAATACCCGGGCTGTATTCTAATAGGCGATAATTCTATCGGCGAGTTTTACTCGGTGGCTACGACTAATAATTGGCAGCAGGCCGACACCGGCACAAAAATGATACACATCGGCAAAAATACGAAGAGCACTATTGTTTCTAAGGGCATTGCTGCCGGCCATGGACAAAACACCTATCGGGGATTAGTTAAAATTGGTAAAAATGCCCAGAATGCCCATAACCATTCGCAGTGCGATTCGTTGTTAATCGGAGACACCTGCGGTGCCCACACTTTCCCATATATTGATATTCAAAATTCTTCGGCTCAAGTTGAACACGAAGCTTCTACGTCGAAAATAAGCGAAGACCAGATTTTTTACTGCCGTCAGCGCGGAATATCAACCGAGAATGCGGTAAACCTCATTGTTAGCGGATTTTGCAAAGAAGTTTTCCGTGAACTGCCTATGGAGTTTGCCGTAGAAGCTCAGAAGCTACTGGGCGTAATATTAGAAGGTAGCGTCGGATAAAGTATATAGGATTTCCCGTCTCAAGCGCGCAAGTTCTATTACTAACGGACCCACAGTAGGGTCCTTTTATTTTTAGGTTTTTTATGGCATACTATCCCCAGTTCTTAACAAGCTTGGGAAAAATGGAGAATTGATGGGATTAATTGACCACAGTTTTGAAGATAATTTTATCACCACTAATATTGATAAGGTCCTGAACTTGGCGCGTGAGTCATCCATCTGGCCCATGGGCTTCGGTCTTGCGTGCTGTGCAATTGAGATGATGGCAGCTTCAGCTTCACGATACGATATTGCCCGTTTTGGAGCAGAGGTATTTCGGGCTTCACCTCGACAGTCAGATTTATTAATTGTTGCTGGTACAGTGACAAAGAAAATGGCACCGGTATTAAGACGGCTTTATGATCAAATGCCTGAACCAAAATGGGTTATCTCGATGGGAAGCTGTTCCAACGCCGGCGGGCCATTTCCGACATATAGCGTGTTACAGGGTGTAGACAAGGTTGTTCCGGTAGACGTTTATGTTTCCGGCTGTCCACCTCGTCCGGAGGCTCTTTTATATGGGTTGATGCGGCTTCAGGATAAAATTAGGAAAGAAGGGACAGTACTCAGAAAAGAGAGAGTCATCAAGGTCGGCGAATCAGAACCGACTATTGTTGAAAAGATAGGCTAAGAGGTTTTTAGAAAATGACAGAAAGCAACACAGAAGACCTTTATCGGGAGATAATTCTTGACCATTACCGTAACCCCAAAAATTGTTTTATTTTAGAAAATGCCCAGCGCAAAACAGACGGGCATAACCCCCTTTGCGGAGACACTCTGACGGTCTATCTTAATTTAGAAAACGGCGTGATCAAGAATATAAGTTTTCAGAGCTCTGGCTGTGCTATTTCCAAGGCTTCCGCTTCCTTAATGACAAAAAATGTAAAGGGTAAAACAGTCGAAGGTGCTGAAAAGATTTTCAATGTCGTCTATCTGTTAGTTACCGAGGGTCCGGATGCCGTGGGAAGTGTTGAGGAATTAGGCGAGTTGGCAGCATTATCAGGTATCTACAAATTCCCGTCGCGAGTAAAATGTGCAACCCTTGCTTGGCAGGCGTTGATAGCCGCACTCCGATCAAAAGACGAGACTATCACTACAGAGTAAAATTATTAGTTTTTTAGCGCCGTCTAGAAGCGGTTTTTTATACAATTTCTCCGATCCCATGACTGATATTCTTGGGATAATGATCCGACCAGGAAAAACGGTGTCTTTCTATTTTTTAGTTTCTATGTCATAATACGGGAGCAGTTCTTAACTAACACAAAGGAGAGGCAACGGTGAAGACAGTTGTAAATAAAATAAGAAACTTTCTTTACAATATTCTTCTTATCGACATTTTGAAAGGATTATGGGTTACTTTAAAATATACACCCCAGCCGGCATTTACCTTTCAGTATCCCAAAGAACGCAGGCCTACAGCACCGCGCTTCCGCGGTATATTGCGACTACAGACCGAACCTGGGACTGGCGCGCAAACTTGTATCGTCTGCGACATGTGCGCCAAAGCATGTCCTGACGACCTGATCGCCCTCGGCGGTCATCGCGAGCCGGGCCACAAAATAAAAGTCCTCGATTATTTTGACTTCAATTTGTCTCGCTGTAGCTTTTGTGGTCTGTGTTCAGAGGTTTGCCCTACTAAACCCATAAAAGCTCTGATTATGAGCGAAGACTATGAACTTGCTAGCTATAGTCGAGAAGGAGGAATCCTGCGCATAGATGAAATGTACGACGGTGTACCGATAGAGAATTATGAAAAGTAATTTACCGCTTTGTTATAAGCGGTTTTTTATTTTGGCTTCTCCAACTTCGGCACATAATACGTCCGATAATTCTTCCGAATCCATGTTCGGACGGAGTCAACAGTTCGGAGCCAGTTTGGCAATTTCGGCTCAAGAGGGGGGTTTTTACGGTGTTTATACGGGGTTATTTCTCCCCAAAACAACCCCAAAAGACACCTAAAACACCTCAAAGTACCCAATATTACACCGAAAACTCGCAAAAGAAAGGCAGTTTCTGAATTTTAAACTTGACTTTATGTTAATAATCATTTAAAATAATTGCGTGTTCTTAATACAACTTAGGAGGCAGAAATGCACAAGAAAGACCTAATTGAGAGACTTCAAAAATTTGTTGATACTCATGATGAAGCCATTGCTAGTTACGGCAGTCGTAAGCATAGCGTAAGATGGAAGGGTCAAAAGCCCTTTGCCATGTATCTGATTGAATATCTTAAGGCCTTAGTTATTCCAAGTGACGAAAAATATGACTTCTGGCGTATTGAGGAATATATTCCCCAGATTCTTACGGATGCCTTTGAGCATCTGAGGAATGGCACAGACGAACTGGCCACCAAGTACAGGGCAATGTATGAACAGGATGCCGAGCGTCCAGTCCCCAACATCCTTGATTTGGGAGTAAGCAATGTTCTTGACCGTGCAAGTACCGTCCAGACCACCTTGCAGTTTATGATGAAGGATGTAATTGGCGAACAGTGGGTCGAGCACGACATCGATTCCTACTGCAACGCTCAGTCTCATGTTCTTCAGCATACTTTCGATAAGTTCGTCAGGAGTGTCTATCGGAACGGAATGTATGAGGCCATCGATAAGTGCAAAGACAGAGGCATGGCTGGCAAGTTCGGCAGAACCGAATTGCGGAGTTATGTCGTGGCTGGCAGAATTATGTTTACCTTCGTTCGCAAGAGAAAGGGCAAGACGGTTTACTATGGCCCCGACAACAAGCCATTTCATACGCTCCCATATCGAGAGGACAGCGTTTCATTTGTTGCCGAAGATGGCGACCCTCTTGCCTTGAGTGCTGGGATTCAGTCAGTTCAAGCAAACTTCAAAACATCTCTGGCCATGATTGAGGATGTTGTGAAGTATTGGCCAGGTAATCCAAGAGAGCGGAAGACTGCTTTCAAGGCCTCTAAGAGTGTTTCTCTCGGCTAAGCCGAACCAAGCGGTGAGATAATATCAATCCGCTTTTTTGTTTGTAAAATAACTATTTTATGGTATATTATGACTCAGTTTATTGAAGAGGAGAACTTTGACATGAGATTCCTTCGTTTTGGGCTGGACGTCCCCACAGGTAGAAGGATATGGATTTTAATCCTGATTGGATTAATTTCCCTTGTATATTTCCCTATGTCCTATGCGATGTTTGTTTATTACGCTTACTTCAGGGCATGGGACATTACATCAACTACAAACCTAAGACTGAAGGTTGTAAAATCGCTTATGGAATTCGCTGGTATGATGCTGGGCTTATCAATCATATTTACCATCATGCCAGAAACAATGGGTATATTACTGAATTCAAAAATGACCAAAATCCTAATTCAGTATTTAATAGTTTACCAATCCTCAGTTACACTTTTTCTTTATATCCATCATTTTGGCCTACACCCAAGAGCACCTAATCCAGTCAAAACTGCCGACTAACCATCGGCTTTTTTATTGTCTGATTTATCAGCCGTTATCCACTGTCAAAATGGATAACCAAAACTCAATTTACGAGAAAGGACAACGTAAAAGAAATTAGAGTCCGCCCACCCGAAACGGGGACACGAGAAATAAAAAAGTGGTGTTCATCACACCACGGTATCGCTCACTCTAGGCAGTCTTGGGAGACCAGTCATGGCAAGCATAGTAATAACCACGAATACCATCTTCAAATTTTAAAAGTTCTTGAATGGCGTTCGCATCAGAGGTCTCTATCTTGAGGGTTGCCCTGAATACTTTTGTAGCATGCTGGGTACCATGTTCACAGGTACTATAGATAGTTTCTGGCGAAAAAGAAAGTTTAACTTTAACTCTCTCATCGGAACGTAATACCCACCGTGCCCTTACAAATGACCACAAACGTCTAATCAATCTTATGTAGGGACAATTTAAATACGGGGCGTATATAGTGTACTCTACTACATTATCCTTACGCTGTTTTACTACGTTGAGAGAAGTATTAGTATCTTCAGCACCACGTGTTAATTCCCTTATAATACTGTCTAATTTCACAGTTCCCTCATTAAATTTAATGTACAGTTGTTGGCAAGATAATATTGTATTTATAGACGCTCGTCAAATTTGACTTTGTTATTAAAGTGATGTATACTTAAAGTATTCTGAAACTCAGGAGGAAGCACATGGAAAGCGACACCGTAAAAATTCGTGCCTATGGTTCAGGTCAAAACAGGCGGTGGTTCGTTTACAAACTGGATGGTACCTACCTTCATCCAGACGGAAAGTGGCGTGACAGCACCGCAGATAACAAGGGCTACCCTGGTCTATACCCGACACGGGAAGAAGCCGAAAAGACGCTCTCCCATTTTCAGTCTCGTAAAGAGGTGTAAACATGATTGATGACAGAAGCATTTCGTCCATCACGGAAGTTGATGGAACGGCTATTCCTGTCGACATCTGGATTATGAAAGCGGAGGATAGTAGCCCCGAGGCTGGTAAGTGGGTGCTAAAGGCATCGTGCTATCTGCCACGAAAATCTTTCGTGACGAGTGACTACTTCACAGTAGTAGCCGATACTGCTGAAGAGTTGAGGAATCTTGTTGGAACCCATGTTCTTCCCCTCTACGAAACGGCAGTTGCCCAAATCACCGCCATTCGAGACGGTCGCGTAGACCATCTGTACCACTGGGAAGCCTATTAGTACAGACTGCCCGCAAGGAGTTCGCTCCTGCGGGCTCTTTGTTTATTTGGCATTGATTTTGAATCTCTTGTTTGTTAATATCTTTCCAGTCCTTATTCAACTTAGGAGTATTTGATGGCAAAAATGACCAAGCAGAGCAAAACTAAAACTGATAAAATGGTTGCAATTACGCTAACTCCTGAAGACCGTCTAAAACGGCTAAAGAATCTAAAGCCAGGCGATAAGTTCGCCTACAAAAACACTGGCTATGGCCTGGTATCTTACGAAGATGGCAGTGATGCTATCGGAGTTAAGAAAGGAAGATTATTTACTGATACTTTCGACCATGGTATGGATTGGAATGGTCAAACCTGGAAATTCGATAGTGGCCTAGGATTAGTGACAACTGTTGTGTTAACGGAAGATGTGCCGAAAGGAGAACTGGAATGAAAGCCGAATATCAGAGTGATGCAAATGCTAAATATCTTGTTTTACGGATTCAATCAAGCGGATTAAAGAAGCTAATTAGCGTTGAGAGTGTCGGTAAATATGCCTGTGATCACGATCACTGGATCAGTGATTGCGGCCGTTGCTGGGATTGTGGATCTAAAATAAAAGTAAGCACAGTTAAGAAGTTCCGAGCCACAACTTATTCTTGCCTGCTTTGTGGGACCACGACCCCACTTCCTCATATTTGTCCTGTTTTTTATCCAGAACTTAAAACATAATCGCCGAGTTAACACTCGGCCTTTTGTTTGAAAAAATCTTTATCTTGTGTTAATTTATGCCCAGCTTACTTTTACAAAGGATGGCTTATGCTTCACGAAGGTGGTGAAAAATGCGTTGGCGACTGACTTATGTAATAAGGTCTCACGGTATTACCGAGGATGAGCCTCTCTGGACCGATAATGCACATGTCTGGAATATGGACGGTGTGGAATCTGATGCCGATGCTGCCGAGAAAGCAAAGACTTTTCTGGAAAATATAGTTCGACAGAACGGCTCGCTTCAAAAGTATGAACTGGTTCGTATTGTTCAGGAAGAGGTGACCGTAGCTGTGCAGATACCAGCCTTAAAGTCTTACTCAGACCTAAAGTGGCCCAAGGAACCTAAAGTTTGTCAGTCTCACAAGTGTGGAATCTGCGGAGCAGAATATCCAACAGTTCAAGCTCTCTATGCTCATCAGCAAAGAAGCCACGATCCCGATGGAATTATGTTCTCAGAAATAGGCCTACCCAAATAGCCGACTAACCGCCGACCTTGACTAAGTCAAGGTTTTTTGTTATAATTGATACATTCTGGAATTCAGAAAAGGAGAGGCAAAATGTCATACGACAGAACGGTCACGCTCGAATCGCTCATTCACACTCAAGGTATCAGAACGGCTGCTATTCTCGCTGCACTCTTCAACGCTGCAGTGAAGATCGGTTACGGGAACAAAAACCCCGGGCCGGGCATGATCACCCAAGATCAGGCCAGTGCCATTCTCAAGGTCCAGCCCAAAGGACGGGATGGGAAGAAGCTCCGGTACTTCGACTACCTCTACGGCAAACGTCTGAAGATCGATCTGTCAGAAGCCTACACCAGCGGCATCGTCGCTGGTCAATACGACTTCTACTTCGGTCGTGGTACGGCCAAGAGGGCAATCGAAATCCTCAGGGCAACCGGCGATCCTTGTCATCCCGACATCCTCGCTCTTCAGCAGACATCGAGATTGGCAGCTGGATTCAGAATCAGCGGCCTTCCTCGACAAGAGCCGGGAATGGTCACCGAAGGCAACCTGGCCGAAGCGATGGAACTCACGGAGCCGCCAACTCCTCTTACCAAGGAAGAATGGCAAAGGAGTCGTGAGGAATTTGTTCGATGGTATGGACCGGACGGAATCTGCCCGGATCCGATCAAATACCAAATGAGGCTACGTTTTGACGGGGAGAGTGCAGAGCAGAGTCGTCGGCACTTCTACGAAAACGCAAAGAAGACGCCCTGCACCACGATCGACCTCTAAGCCCAGCATCTTCTGCTGGCAAGCCTCACGGCAACGTGAGGCTTTGTTTTTATATCGGCTTTTATTTTAGAAGGACATGGGTGAACTTGTGAATATCGTGAGCAATAACAGGTATGCGGTATGATATCAAAAAGCGAAGTTTAATCCTCTCATTCTTTCCATACTTAACTTAACCAATGGATAGATTCTATACAATTCGGAAAAGAAGGTATCGGGCGAGCCAGAAAAATAACCTGATTTTATGAGGGTTATTTTTTATGGGGGGCAGGACAGTAGAACCGAGTTGAGCTCGGTAGAGATCGTGTTGATTTGAAAACCCATGTGTTTATTGGAGAAAAACCAGTGGAATTCTGTCAGCACTATGATGGATCAAGTTTAAATTATGGCTTATTGTCTTATATATCAGATCCGGCATTAAAAATTGGGCAGATTTGGGACGAGAATGAGAATATAATAGCAAGATCTATATTTAGGCTTATGGAAGATGAAAAACAAAATCCACAATTATTTATGGAAAGAGTCTATTCTGTTAATACTCATCCTAAAATAAAAGAAGCTATGATAAGATTTGGTGTTCAGAAAGCCAAATCATTAGGTATAGGCATCCATACACAAGAGGAGGAGTATAGGGATCTCATCGGAGAAAGGACAGCTGGCGAAGATAAGATCGTTTTGTATAGTAAAGGTAGTCGCAGTCCTTATACTTATACAGATGCTGGTGGAGGCAAGGTACCTAATGGTATATTTAAAGTGGAGATTTACAACACCTGACACTACTTTTTGCCGTGAATAATTTATCACCGGACGTGGATTACCTTTTAATAAATTCAGGGCAAGCAGTTCGGAATAATAAAATACCACTTAAAGTGGTATTTTATTTGCCCACTATCTGGGAAACAGGAACTGAACAATGAATCCAAGAAGTTTGTTACCCATTAACTGATGCAGAAATGATTCCGGGCCGGGAGGCGGAGGTTCGGTATAACCGCTATCTATTGGTGGCGGTTGGTAGTCAGTGGTTGGTGCCTGGTAATTCTCTGGAGGATGGTAGTCTTCTGGCGGTGCTTGGTAGTTAGTGCTATCTGGTGAAGGTTGGTAATTAGTTGGAGATTGGTAATCTCCCGGGTAGGGGTACTGTTCCGGGGGTGGGGCCTGATAGTAAGAGCCTTCGGGCGGAGGGGGATAGTTTGGAGGAGACTGATTATTTTCCGGCATTGGGTAATCAGTTCCTGGTTGATAGTTTTCAGGCGGACGGTAATTTTCCGGATAGTTATACTCAGGCGGTTTTTGATAGTCAGGCGGGGGATAATTCTCGGGGTGATCTTGATAGCCTTCGGGATTAGACCCTTCCGGAGGTCGTTTATATTCTCCGGGTCGGTAGTTGTTATCGTCCGGATGAATGCCATCAGGTGGGGGCGGCATACCTCTTTCTCCTTGTCCCTCTGGTCTAAAATTTTCAAAGCAGCTCCTCATCTTTTCACCTAAATCTCTATTTGGAAGAAATGTCCCATTATCCAATTTTGAGAGCACTTCTTCTCCGACGGTTGTTTTTAGGCATTCCCGTACTTCCGGCGGCATATTAGAGACAGCGCCTTTTAATTGTTCTCGGCCCTTGTTCATCATTTCAATCTCTTCCTGGGGTATTAAATTATTTTCCTTAGCAAAACTAAAACATGTTTCCTGATTTGCCGGATCATTGCAAAAGTTCTCGCACTCTTTTCTGCCCATACATCCGCCCGGACCTTTACCGCCAGTTTTCTTTATCATCTCGGCTTCTTCCGGTTTTATGAATCCGTGTTCTATGGCAAAATCGGTACAAGACTGAATATTGTCTTTATTTTTGCAATAATTTTCACATGCTTCCTTTCCACGGCATCCGCCCGGCCCCTTACCGCCAGTTTTCTTTATCATTTCAAGCTCTTCCGGAGAGACGAGACCCGCCGCTTCAGCAAAGTTCATGCATTCATTAAGATGTTCCTCTTGAGTACAGTATTGTTCACAAGCATTTTTCCCTTTACAAGGAGGAGGTTTTACGCCTTTTTTAATTGCGGAGAGAACTTTTTTAGCTTCCTCCAAATCCTGCCCCTGAATAAATCCAGCCGCTTCGGCAAAACTAATGCATTCTTCCATATTGTCGGGGCTACTGCAGTAAGTATCGCAGGCTGTTTTATTCTTACAGGCCGGAGGTTTAACCCCTTTATTTATGGCTAATTTTACTTTGCGGGCCTCCTCAAGTTCTTCAGGGGGGAGAAGATCGTTATTTTCTGCGAAAGTAACGCATTCATCAATATGGCTTATGTCGTCACAGTATTGTTGACACGAATCTTTGCCAGTACATCCACCGGGACCCTTGGCGCCAGCGCTAAGAAACTTTTTCGCCTGACTCAACTCTGCCCTGGACATCAATTGATTTCTTTCTGCAAAATCAAGACAAGCGGGTAGATTAGCCGGATCATCGCAATATACTTTGCAGGCATCCTTATCAGCACAATTTCCAAGTTCGGCTATTGGAAACGATATTTTGTCGGTATCTATTGCTTCTTGGGCAAAAACAGAGCCAGCATAAATAAGGATGCTTACCGCCAATAACTTTTTAAAAGTAAAATTCATATTTAAACTATTCAAATGGGTTAGTTTTTACGTTTGAATAGGGATTTGTTTTTGAAACAGGATTTGTATCGGGCGCTTTTTTGAGGGGATTGGAATCAATTTCGGGTAATGTACCCTGGGTTGCGCTTTCGGTTAGATTTTCTGCGCTTTCGCTTGTGTCTTGAATTACCTTTTGGCCCGTTTCAACCGGATTAGACCCAAAGTAGTTGATTAATAGAAATGATATTAAGATAATGACTGCGACTATACTGCCGCCAAACAAAAAGTACATTTTTTTATTTCCAAAAATTTCGTTACCTTTCGCTAGGATGTTATTACCCATGATGTTGTTTTCCATATATACATTATACACCCTGTCTTCTTTTAAAAAAATTAGATATCCACTGGTAAAGAATTTTATTTGAGGTATGTTTATTGAAGGAAAAATTCTTTAGGGAGATGTTCCTTGAAAAATCAGTATGTTAAAAATGCTCTTATCTGTATAATTATCCTTGCTTTTGTTGGTATAAAGATCAGGGACATTGATAGGTGGGTACTGATCCTAATCACAGATCCGCCACCCCCACTTATGATTAAAAAGATGGACGAGCAGTACGAATGTGTCAGAAAAGCAGGCTTTGCAATCAAGAAACCGACGTTACGTTTAATAAAATCAGCCTATGTTCCTGACACTCCCCGCGGCTTTGCCTATGACTACTATAAGTATGGAGTTATAACATTGTTTGATTTTTCTTCCTATCAAACCCTGGCCCATGAAATGGGCCATATTATAGATTACCAGACCAAACGTAAGGGCCACCTGTTCTTTCAAGGAAAAGAAAATTGGGATATTGAAGTATTTGCCGATGCGGTGAAGGCGGTTATTCTTACCGAGTGTAATGGTTGGAGTAAAAGTTAAGAATGTGTAAAAGAAGTCTCTTTCGTAACGAAATTATGCAATTGCAGTCGAATACGGACTTCTTTTACACATTCTAAGTAAATTCGGCCGAGCCAAGCTCGGTTTTTAATTGAGAAGCAATGAGATATAATTAATGTACATGGACCAACCCTTCGATACAACTCAGGACAGGCAACTACAAAATTTATCCCGTGGTAGCGAAGCTACTTTACGGGATTATATAACCCAAGCCCGCCAAGCAGGAAAAGACAATGACCAAATTCGTCAGGAACTTTTAGATACTGGTTGGCAAGAAGATGCTATTAATCAGCATCTGCAAGCATTTTCAGTAGATTCAGCATCATCAATTGACTTATTAGAAAAAGAACTTAGAGAGCATAAATCCCTTGACCAGGAACATATAGCCTTAGACAAGAAGCATATAATAATAGACCAGGAGCATATTACCGCAGATAAGAAACACAAAAAATTTGACAGGTGGATAACAGTAGGAAGTATTTTAGCAATTAGTTTGGCTGGGACGGCACTAGTCTTTTTAGAGGAATACCAGTTGCAGGTAAGTGAGTATCAACTACGGACAAATGAGGCAGAGCAAAAATTGACGCAGCAAGAAGAAAAAACAGCAGGGCAGGAGCAAAAATTGACGCAGCAACAACGAGAAGTCGATAGCCTAAAAAAGATTGCGGTGGATATCCCCGCAATAATTAAAGAATGGGAGCCACGTATGGCAGTGATTGTATGCCAATGGGATTATATTCCAAGGGTACAGTCTGCTACGGAGTGGCGTGGCTCAGGCCTATTGGTACGTGTAACTCTTCCACGCGGGGCCATTGTCTATGATCTATATACCAATAAACATGTCATAAAGGATCAGGGCTACACTCCAAATCGGTGCATTTTCGGCTTTCCTCCTGATTTTAAGCCGCATACAGTAGAAAACGACAATACGAATTTTCTGTGGAGTGAGGTAGAAGATTGGGGTATTATAAAACTCTCCGAGGATGCTGATATAATTTCTCGGGCTGCTAGCCAGGTGAAGGTCTGCAAACACCCCATCGCGCTCGGGGAGAGAATACTCGTTCTTGGCTATCCAGTAGTCGGCTCAGAGGGGTCCGTAACGTCAACTCAGGGTATAGTATCTGGCCATGAGGGGAATTACTATGTTACTGATGCAAAGATGGAACATGGAGGCTCGGGCGGTGCCGCTATTTCCCTTAGGTCGGATTGTTATCTTGGAATCCCGACTAAAGGTTTGTCTGGGACAGCTGAAACATTTGGTCGGATTCTGCGTTCCGATGCGTTTATGCCCTCTAAACAATAGTTGATATTAGATGAAAACTTCCCGAATTGTCGGAATTATAATTTTAGCGGTTCTGGTTTGGTGGTGGAGCCCTCTCTATTATACTACTCTGTATCCAGCCTCATCAAACAGAGCTACTCGATCAGTTAATGTATACGAAGAACCTCTTCAGCGGGGAATTGATAAAGAGCCCTTTTTGATTAACGATCGAAAGGGAAAACGGGTAAAAATAATTCCGGTCGCGGAATATGAAATTCAAGCCCGGGTAGCTATTAACCGGAATTATCCCAACTATTTTAATGTGGTTGAGCTTGAAAATTTGTTAACTAACGATATGGCTCTAGTTTGGGGTAAATTTGCCGAAGATCGAATAATGAAAAAAATGAAATTTTCCCACCAATGGACGTATTCTGGTTTTATATACACGGATTCGGCGTTGAGCCAGGAACCTGGGTCTCAGTATCTTTCTGAACATTTTTCCAGCAACCACCTTGTGGCCGCCAGCAAGAATATTGACCATGCCTTGCGCCGAGCGGGAAAGGGTGACCGTATCCGCGTAGTCGGCTACCTTGTAAACATAGAAATTATAGGCTTACCAGAAATAAAAACCTCTCTTGTCCGAACGGATAATTGGACTCCCGGCGAGGGTAACCGCGGCGGCTCGGAATTCATATACGTTACCAAATTCCAGAATGGGGATAGGGTATATAATAAGTAGAATGTTTTGTTATATTTATGCTAATTATTGTGTCTAGGACTTTACGCGCTTGAGCTGCGAAGTCTATAAAAAATCGAAAAATTTGACACGGACGGGTTAATTTGATAAGATGGAGGTATTAATCTGGAAACTGCTCGGAGTGCATTTTAAGACTAAAAGGCATTTTAGGGTAGGTTCTATAATGTATAATATGTTTTCACCATCTCGTCGGAGCGTATATGTGGCTATTTTTGCCCTTTCGATCGTCGGAGTATTGGTTGGCGTGGCTTATGCAAGCCACTCTTGGGGTAATTACCATTGGGCTGGTACGGCTAATCCTTTCAACCTAAAACTCGGCGACAATGTTTCCTCAACCTGGGATTCTTATTTGAATACTACTTCAAGCGACTGGAGTTTGTCTTCCGTCCTAGATACAACGGTCGTAGCCGGATCAGTCAATCCTAAAACCTGCCGGCCCGTCAGCGGTAAAGTTCAGGTTTGTAATGCCAAATATGGCAATAATGGCTGGCTGGGTGTAGCTTCGATCTGGGCAAGCGGAGATCATATTACTCAGGGTACGGTAAGGGTTAATGATACGTATTTTAGTACGACCAAATACAATACTCCGGTTTGGCGAAATCTTGTGATGTGCCAAGAGGTCGGGCATACCTTGGGGCTAGATCATCAGGATGAAGATTTTGGTAATCCGCCGTTAGGCACATGCATGGATTATACTAGCGATCCGACACCCAATCAGCATCCCAATCAGCACGATTATGATCAGCTTGAAGCGATATATGCTCATCTTGATTCCACTACGACTGTCAGCGCTTCCAGTGTTCGGTCTCCGGTAGCAGATGTTGACGCTTCTGACCGTTCAGAATGGGGCAAGGAAGTTCGTCACTCTGCCGACGGCCGAAGCTCTCTTTATGAACGCGATTTAGGCCAGGGACATAAAGTTTTCACTTTCGTTTTCTGGGCTAACTAACATTTAACTCATTGGCTCGATTCCGATTTGGAGCCAAATAAAACACCTCGCTACGGCGGGGTGTTTTATTTTAAATAGGACTTACGCACTTGAGCCACGAAGCCCAAAATCTTAAGGGCTTACCGTGGCTCAATCCGGGGGTTTGCCCAATCTTTTCGTTAAAATGCTTAAGTTTTTCCTCGCCGTACTTCTAGTACGTCTCATAAAAACTTAAGCATTTTGCCTCAACCTTGGGCAAATGCGTAAGTCCTATTAAAGAAAAATTGGCTTTTGATGTGGAAAAGTGTATTATATTATGAAGTTCTGTCTCGGGGGTCAGTAGATGAGAGAAATTGAGTTTAAGAAGCTTGAGCCTGGAGATATAGTTTACAATTCTGGCCAGAAAGATGATCCTTGGACGGTTGTTTCGTTTTTTAGCCGTCACGATACATTCCTTTTAGTCCAGGGTCGGCATGAGGTCAGTGAACGGACCAGGCGTTTCTGGTGGATTATGACCCTGCTTCCGGACAAACTTATTCTTGATCTTGCCGAGCATATGGATTTGCGCATCGGCCGCATCTTTGATCCGCAAAAGTGGGATAAAGAAACCCCTTCCTTACCCCAATCCGCCTAACAGCGGATTTTTTGTTTTGCTGTTTTTTAATTCATAATTTTTAGGTTAGAATAGGGTTATGGTTAACCCCATACGGAGTCGGTTAGTTGTTATTTCCACGGTCATTGTAGCCGGGGCATTACTTGTATATGTTTTAGAAAACATAGCCCCGATATTTATAGATCGATCCCAGTTTACCTTTGCAGCAGCTGGTGACTATGGTGCAAATGAAAATACAACGGCGACGTTGCTTGGAATGGCCGGATCATCTTCCGAATTCGTTCTGGCTCTCGGTGACTTTAAATATGACGACTTACCGACCGAAGATTCTTGGTGTAACTATGTGAAGGATAAAATCGGATTGCTTCCATTCGAACTGATTACCGGGAATCATGATAGCGATGGCCCAGATATGAACGGTCATATTGATAATTTTCGTCTTTGTCTTCCGAATCGTATTAAGGGCATTGTCGGTGATTACGGCAAAGAATATTATTTTGATTATCCCCGTCCTCTCTCTCTCTCTCGGAGTTTACCCCTAGCTCGCATAATTCTAATTTCCCCAAATATTATGATTAATGGCAATAGTTACCCATATAATAAAAACAGTCCCCATTATACCTGGTTATCCAACGCTATTGATGGTGCGCGTGATGCCGGTATCCGGTGGATAATCGTCGGAATGCATAATAATTGCATCAGTATCGGTACAAAGGACTGTGTAACTAGTTCAGAACTGTTTAACCTTCTCCTTGATAAGA
This sequence comes from uncultured Candidatus Saccharibacteria bacterium, assembly GCA_964436165.1. GTDB lineage: Bacteria > Patescibacteriota > Minisyncoccia > 2-02-FULL-40-12 > GWA2-44-9 > 2-01-FULL-39-28. The sequence goes on along the minus strand of CAYTBY010000013.1, from coordinate 10,911 downwards.
AAGTTGATCTTGTGCTTCATGGTCATGACCATAGTTATCAACGTAGTAAGCAGCTTGTATTAAATCCAGAAACGTGTCCGATAATTTGGCCGGGATATTTTGACAGTGACTGTATAGTCTCTGATGGTGGTCACGACGTTTATCAAAAAGGCTTAGGCACTGTAGATGTCATAGCTGGAGTCGGAGGAAAAGAACCCGACGAAGTTAATGGTAGTCATAAGATGGCTCCTTTATTTGTAACATGGATGGGACAAAACTCTAATCCAACAACCGGTTTTGTTAAAATCACAGTTAGTAAGACTAAACTTATTAGTCAGTTTATTCCTAATAATAAAGGGGGATTCACGGATATGTTTATGATTGACGGAACCGCTACTCCTCTCCCTACCCCCACAGAGCCATATCGTAAAAAATCTGGCCGTGAATTTATATCTGATTAGTTAGTGCCTAATTTACTATAACCTAAGATTAGCAAAAGAAATTTATTAAAATAAAGATATGTCACTAGACTCAAAATCCATAAAACAGCCATTTTGGTCAATGAGCGTTGATGAAACGCTTAAGATTCTCGAGACCAGAACTGAGGGATTGACTGAAGACGAAGCCAAAAAACGGCTTGGGGTTTTTGGTTTAAATACAATCCAGGATGGGAAGAGGTTCTCAAAGCTCACGTTACTCCTCAATCAATTTAAGAGCCCCTTGATTTTTATTTTAATAATTGCCGGTTTGACGACCGCTTTTCTTAAAGATTGGGTTGACACCGGAATCATATTTGCTGCGGTTTTAGTTAATGCCAGCTTGGGTTTTTATCAAGAAAATAAAGCCGAGAATGTTCTCGAATTGCTTCGTTCATATGTTAAAACTCGGACTCGAATTAGGCGGGGCGGACGGGAATCGATCGTCGATTCTTATAATCTTGTTCCGGGCGATACTATCAGAATAAGCCAGGGTGATAAAATACCGGCTGACGGACGCGTAATATTCGCGAGTAATTTTGAAGTTGATGAATCTGTTCTGACCGGGGAGTCGATACCGGTTGAAAAGAAAACCGAACCGGTTCAGGTGAATGCCGGAGTCAGCGACCGAGATTCAATGGTTTTTGGCAGTACTATGGCCGTTGCCGGTTTTGCGGATGTTGCTTTAACGGCAACTGGTATGGCAACGGAATTTGGAAAAATAACCGCTCTTATCGAAAAAAGAGACGAATCTAAAACCCCCCTTCAGATAGCTATCGGTCGTTTTTCATTTTGGTCCGGTCTGATACTGCTTATATTAACTGTGGCTCTTTTCAGTTTGGGAGTATATCTGAAGTACGATCCGCTCCAGATGTTTCTTATTGCCGTAGCTGTTGCCGTATCGGCAGTTCCAGAGGGCTTACCCATCGCCTTGACGGTTATTATGGCGGTCGGCGTTGAACAACTGGCTCAAAGAAAAGGGGTTGTCCGGCGTCTTTTGGCCGCTGAAACTCTTGGTTCAACAAGCTTGATTCTGACCGACAAGACCGGCACCTTAACCCAAGCCAAAATGGAATTAACCGGCATTATACCCTACAAAGACACCTCTCCTGATAAATGGAAGGATTTATTGTCCGAAGCTCTAACAACCGTTGATGTGGTAATTGAAAATCCAGAAGAATCTTATGAGAAGTGGAGAATGTTTGGAAATATAATGGAGATAGCTTTGGTCGAGGGTGCGGCCAAAAGAGGTATTTTGGTCAATGAAGTATTTAAGATAACTCCCATTCTCGATCGCTTATCTTTCAGTTCAGATAGAAAATTTGCCGCTTCAGTTCATCGTCACAACTCCAGTAATCGAATGATGCTTCTGGGCGCGCCGGATATTCTAATTGGATTTACTAATTTGCCAGAAGAAGAAAAAAACGAAGTTTTAAAAGAGATTGATGAAAGAGCTTTTGCGGGAGAGAGAGTTTTGGGTGTTGTCTCGCTTGAACCGGCGCCAAGTTATGAAAATTTAAGAAAATATCTTTTTTCCGCCGAAGGCGGATCCGCCTCTGGCGGAAAAAATTTAAATTTTGACGGACTCATTACTTTTAGCGATCCGCTAAGACCAGGAGTTTTTGAGGCGATGCGAGAAATCAATGAAGCGGGGGTTAAAACCATAATCGTTACCGGTGATCATAGGGGGACGGCTGAAGCGGTGGCTCGTGAGCTTGGATTGGTGGACGGCAAGGGCGCGGTTTTGACGGGTGAGGATCTTAATCATTTATCCAAAGAAGAACTTTATACAAGGGCCGATGAGGTTACGGTTTATGCCCGAGTTACGCCGGAACAGAAGGTTCAGATAGCCAATATGTATAAAGACAAAGGCCACATTGTAGCTATGACCGGCGATGGGGTTAATGATGCTCCGGCTCTGGATGCGGCTAATATTGGCGTGGCGCTTGGTTCCGGTACTGATGTTACAAAAAGTGCGGCCGATCTCGTTATTCTTGATAATAACTATGAGACAATTGTAACGGCCATCATTGAGGGCCGGAGGATTCTTGATAATATAAGGAAAGTAATTATTTATTTGTTGTCTAATTCGTTTGATGAACTTCTATTGTTGGGAGGGGCAATGTTCGCGGGCCTTGCCTTACCTCTAAGCGCAATTCAGATATTGTTTGTTAACTTTTTTTCGGACAGCTTTCCGGCCGTTGCTTTTGCTTTTGAGAAAGGAGTTGATGACTCTGGTCGTCGGCCTCGTAAGTTATCCAATAATTTATTCGATTCTCAGATGAAATTTATGATTCTGGGGATAGGCACAACGACAAGTTTCCTACTCTTCTTTCTTTACTGGATGCTTCTTAAACTCGGTTTTCAGCAGGAAATAGTCAGAACTTTCATTTTTGCTTCTTTTGCTACTTATACATTGGTTGTCTCTTTCTCGCTTAGAAGCTTGAATAAAAATTTGCTTTGGTATAATCCTTTTTCTAACCGGTATTTAGTGGTTGGAGTATTGTTTGGTATCGGCCTGACCATCTCGGCAGTCTATTGGTCTTTTTTGCAGAGTATTCTTGGAACGGTGTCTTTGCCGCTGTCTTGGGCGATAGGAGTTGGATTCGTTGGTTTTTTTAATATCTTAGCGGTTGAATTCGGCAAATGGATTTATAACAAATTTCATCCCTAAATTAAAGCATTACCTAATGAGGCGGTTCAATTTAAAATTAGGCGATAACTATATCCTGTGGTCTTTGATATATATTCCTGCGCTGATAATTGCCATAGCCGTTTTTAGATTTGATGCGAGATTAGATCTGGACGAAAAAGCCGATAAAAAATGGGCCAGGACCCTTTTTTCTCAAGAGCAAAAAAAGGGTCCTGACCCCTTTTTCAAAAATCCGCCCGAAATAATCAAGGCGGTTTATCTAACTTCATCAAGCGGGGGGAATGAGAAGAAAATAAACTGGCTCATAGATTTGGCTAAAAAGTCCGAGTTAAATGCCGTAGTGATAGATATTAAAGATTTTTCCGGTTATGTGGCTTATGATACCAGAATTGCTGATGTGAAAAAATATAAAGCTGAAAGGTTGGATATTAAGGATATTGACGGGCTTATAAAAAAACTTCACGACCACAATATATATGTCATTGCCAGGATTACTGTTTTTCAGGATCCGGTTTTGGTTAGAGCCAGGCCGGATTGGGCTGTAAAAAATAAATATACCGGCGGAATTTGGTATGACCGGAATGGTTTGTCGTGGGTTAACCCGGTTGCGAGCGAATCGTGGGATTACTACATTGATATTTCGCGAGATGCGGTTAAACGCGGTTTTGACGAGCTCAACTACGATTATATTAGATTTCCATCAGATGGTGATATGACAGCCCTGGTTTTTCAGGGATGGAATGGAAAAAAGGCCAAGGCCGATATTATTGGGGAATTTTATAAATATTTGCGCGAGTCATTACCGGAAGTTCGTTTATCGGCTGATTTATTCGGTTTTGTCACTACTCATACTGATGACTTGGGCATTGGTCAGTTGATGGAAAAGGCTTTTGCCGCTTTTGATTATATTTGTCCCATGGTTTATCCGTCCCATTATCCGCCGAAATATTTAGGGTTTGAAAATCCGGCCGTATATCCTTATGAGGTTGTTCATACCTCGATGAAGGGCGGGATTGAAAGGCTGCGAAAATATAAACTTGAACATCCGGAAAATCAAACAGAGTTTAGGCCTTGGTTACAGGACTTCAAACTCGGCGCTGATTATACTCAAGCCATGGTTGAGGCTGAAATAAAAGCGACTCAAGACGCTCTTGGCGAAAACTACCGCGGTTTTATGCTCTGGAATGCATCGAATAATTATCACGAAGGAGTGTTGGGTAAAAAATAATCCCTCTAACCTCTCTTAAAAATCTCGCTCTTGGCTATCGCCTTTCGCTACCGTTCGCTCGCCCAGCGAGCTCGCTCACTGTTTTTCGTCGCTTCCTCTGGCCTAAGAAGGCCAACCATGCCCGTCCGCTCCTCGAAGCGCGCGAGAAGGCAATAGCCTGCGCTTGATTTTTAAGATCGGTTCAAGGCTTTTAAAATAAGTCGGGCTATGCAATTACTTAAATAACAGTTCAGATAAGCCGGATATGATTTGGGGAAATAAAAAACCGTGGCGGTTAGGCCACGGGGGTTAATGTTAACGTCGAGTTGACCAATCTTTGCCACAATCATCGCACCAATAAGCTGTAAAATCGTATTCTGGTCGGCTGTGTTTATCAGGATGAGGACAGTTCTCTTGTAAGTTTTCTAACTCTTTTTTAGATCGCCTTAATCTCAAATCGTGTCCGTAGATTGCCATTTCAATCTTTTTTCTTAACTCTTTTATAGCGTTTTTATCAAGCGTTGTTTCTGTCACTTTATTTCTTTCCTCAATTATCAATGTGCGGTGGTAAAATAACAGAATAATTTTATGACGTCAATGCTACGTTAAATCGCGCAAGTCCCTACGATTTCGAATCCCTTGAGCAACTTGATACAATATTCGAGATAATTTTGATATTTTCTGTAGAATATAAAATTGGGATGTAGTCTTACGAAGGGACCCAATTTTTATTCAAGAAAATGAGAAATTATAGAAGAATTTGTTAAAGTTGTGAGCCGGATGAGAAATTGAAGGGGCGGAAGCGATTTAACGTGATATAATAAACAAATGCCCGAATTCAATTTAGCCATCACAATCTCTGCTTTTATTGCCGGAGTGCTGACGTTTTTTGCGCCGTGTACTTTGCCGTTAGTGCCGGCTTTTTTGGGCATTATTTCTGGAGCCAGAATTGAGGATTTAAAAAATCAGGAAATAGCCAAGATGGCGAGGCGGCAGATATTTAAAAACGCCGTTTTTTATGTTTTAGGATTCTCTATAATTTTTATTTTGTTCGGCGTTGCTTTCTCTTATCTAGGAACCCTTAATGTTATCAGAGAATTACTGGAGAAAGTCGGCGGGTTACTAATAATTGCTTTCGGACTAGTTCTACTTGGCTGGTTAAAAATCCCATGGCTTGATTCAGATAAGCAAATTGCTGTTCCCAAATTATTTCAGCGCGTCTCATCCGCAAATTCTTTTCTATTAGGCGCTGTTTTTGCCCTTGGCTGGTCGCCGTGCGTCGGTCCGCTCTTAGGTTCGATTTTACTCTTGGCTTCTACGTCGGGCACGGTAGTTGAGGGAACATTTTTACTTGTTGTTTTTTCTGTCGGTTTGGGAGTACCGTTTTTACTGACCGCCCTGTTAATAGGCAAAGCATTTTCTGCTTTTAGGAAATGGAGTACTTTTATTTCCTTCATTAATAAAATCGCCGGAGTATTTTTAGTCGTTATCGGATTCTTATTAATACTGGGCAAGTTCGCACTGGTTCACAACCTATTCAAAAATTATTTTTATAACTTCCAGTTTTTCGAAGTGTTTATAAATAAGTTTTTATAAAAATCAGAGTGTAGGGGTAGTGGTATAAGAGTTAAAATCAACCCCATTGACAGTGTGGATGGCATTCAAGTCATAGCCTAAGTTTTGTACCATATCAATTGGCCCTATTTTTTTCTTAGCGCTACCGACCATTAAGTAAATATCGCCGCTACCCACAAATCTAATCAGGTTTGATTCGGGATAACTCGAGAATTCAGTTTGGTTTATATCGGCGATATCTACCGATTTAAATCCGTAAGAGTAAAAAACGTCTGAATTAAGAATCCGGCGCTTATGGCCAAAATTGTTAAGAGCATAAACCTCGTCGGTATCCTTCAGGCGGATCAGATTGTTAAGAGGAATTGAATCTAGCATGCTCTGGGTTAGGGCCAGAACTTCGTCCCACACATAGCCGTATGAATTAAATACTTCCAAGTTACTGACCGGCCTCTTTTTATTGTTGTGGATTACGTAAAGTTTTTCTTCTCCGCCGGCGCGGATAAGAGTTTTATCAGGAAAATTATTTAAAGCAGTGACAAATGGCGCGGCAGAAGCGATAATTTTAGCCGTATTATTTTTTACATTAAGCTCGATAAAAGCGGTGCTGATATTATTATTTTTGTGTTCTTCAACAAAATGCTGATTGGGGTCGACAAAGAATGAAAGGCCGTAGATGCCGGCTGGCATGTCATGGACGTCAATATACTGATCGGGCAGAGTGTTCTTATATATATCTACCCAGCCGACAGATATTCCTTGCTTTTCTTGGCCGCAGGTCGGGAAAGCGGCTTTTTTAGGCGCGCCTGGAATGGCTAAAGACAGGAGTTCGTTATCGCGGATGCAAAAAGTTGTCTTTTGTCTGATTGTCTGCGGAGGGCTTGATGTTAGGTCGCCTGGAAGCGGTCTGATAAATGAAAATACATAATCGGCAAAATCACTGTAGTGGTAATGGGTGTGGGGGACGTGCCAGTAAAAACTCCCCACTGTTTTATTGCGGTATTTGCCGTTTTTTCCAGCGATGGGCTGGTAAACTTCCTGATATGTCTCTTTATCTTTAACGTCTGTTTTGGGGCTGGTGGCAAGTTCAAAATGTCTTTTGCCCTGGTTCCAGAAAGAGGCGGTAAATTTTAGAATTGTCCGGCCGTTTAACTTTTTCAACTGAAGGCCCGTAATCGCCAGAGGCACCAAATCTGGCAACGTTCCTGTTTCTTCCGGCAGAATAATGTTTGAGTATCCGTTGATGAGTTCGCCTTCTTGATAACGGTTAAGTTCATCGTCGGAAATAACTTTAATATCTTCTGACAAAAAACCCTGGATTCGAAAGGCCTCCTTCGATTCAAGCCAGCGTTTTTTACCGCCCTCAATATAATATACCCGCTCATCATTTTGAGATTTAATTAATGTTCCCTCTGGCAGTAGCGGCGTTTGCTCAAGGTCTAAGACGGATGAGATTTGAGAGGGATAATAATTAAGGGTGTTAAAAACGACAAAACCTGCGCCAAGAGCCACAAGAACAAAAACAATAAAAAAATCTTTAAAAAGATGAGGCATTATGGTTTCCCGAAGCAAGGCTTCTGGAATTTCCCCGAAGCTTTGCTTCGGGAAACTCCGGTTTTAGAGCTTGATTACTCGGTAAATAAGATTGGCTTTGTCGTCGGAAATATAAAGCGAACCATCGGGGCCGAAGATTACGTCAACTGGCCGGCCGAGCTTAGCATTAGTTGGAGTTAGCCAGCCGGTGATGAACGGAGATTCACCGACAATCGTATTGCCGACTACATCAAGTCGGACAACGTCATAACCGACAGGCTGAGTCCGATTCCAAGAACCATGCCGGGCGACGAGAATGTCTCCAGACCAAGCCGAGAACTGAGAGCTTGTTACAAAACGAAGTCCCAATGGGGCAGAGTGAGCTTGAAGATTATAAGTGCTTGCTTCGGTAGTTGGGCAAAAGTTTGTATTGTTGTGTTCTGGATCGACAACTTTTTTACCATAGCAATACGGCCAGCCGTAGTTTTTTCCATCGCGGATGATATTAATCTCATCTGGCGGTAAATTATCTCCGAGAAAATCACGGCCGTTTTCAGTTGCCCAGATTTCATTAGTCGTCGGATTAAAAACAAAACCGACGGCATTTCGAAGGCCCGTGGCGAATATCCGGCCGTTGGTCCCGTCAGAATTATATTCCCAGATTGCAGCAGTACCTGGGTTGTCAGGATCACAATTATTGCATGGAGATCCGACGGAGACATACATTTTCCCAGCTTTGCCCGCCGAAGCCTCGGCGGAGGAGGGCTTGCTGAAGCCAATCGTACGGGAGACATGCTCACCGCCGGTAGGCAAACTTGCAATTACTTGGCGGTCTCCAACGCTACCGCCGTTCATATATAGGTATCTGGAAACACTTCCTTCTTCAGCGACATAAAGATAGCCATTGTAAAAAGCGATACCGTGAGGGACGTGGAGTCCTGAAAGAACCGTTTTTACTTCATCGGCCGAACCATTATTGTCTTTATCCGGGAGGGCGAATATTTTGCCGTCGTCCGGTCTGTTCTCGGCGTAGAGTCCTTTACTTGACGGCATACTGACGAACAGAATTCCGTCAGGCGAAAAGGCCATAAATCGAAGCGGTCCTCCGCCAGCTGGCGGATTCTTGGGAGTAAAAATAGATATGCGATATCCAGACGGAATACTGAGGGCCATGTTCGTTTCGTTTACAGTTTGGGCAAGAGCGGCTCTTCTGTATAAAGGAATCTGAGATAAGGCGTTGTATGATTGCCCCTTTAAATACCAGGAAAATTCTCTTGAATTAATGCAGAAAACTTTTCCAAAAAAATCGTGATCTTCCGTGACTGCGGCTTCTCCGGTTATATTTACCCAACGCAAAACCGCCGTATCTTCGCCGCCTACTTCGATAGCGTATACTTTGCGGTCGCCAGTTTCACAATTGCGAAATAGGCCGGAGGTAGGTATCTGGTCTAAAACCGCATCATCTATTCTCTTAACGTTAGGGAATTTCAGGTGGCCGTAAAATCCGAAAATAGTAGGGGATAGGAACAGGCGCTTAAAACCTAGCTCATTAATAATGTATATATCGGGATCGGATAAATTGGTTGATCCGACGATATCTCCCTCCCGAAGCCCCAGATAGTCGTAATCAACTTCAAGATGGGCCGAGGCGGTTTTCAAAAAAATAAAAACGGTGGCAAGCACTAGAAAAATAGTAGCTAATACTTTGTGCATACTTTGATTTTAACATCCTTTCAATATAAGTCCAAAGCTTTCAATGGTATAATGAGGTCATCTCAATTATCCTATAAAGGTCAAATGGCTACTCAATCTGAACAACAAATTCCTGGGGCCGATCCTTTCGTTTCACGGCAGGTTTATCAATTGGTTGCGGCAATTGTCGGTAATGCGATCCTGGCCGGGATTTTTGTTAAGGCGCTTTTAAATCCGGCTGATAATGGCGAGTTTATCGTTAATACCTCGGCTCTTATCTTTATCATGGAATTTCTGGCTATTCATGCCGGCGGGTTTTTGATGGTTTTTGGGGGGATAGCAACGATTTTAGGGAGAATGATAACCGGGCTTTTGTTCATAATTTTTAATTTTCGAAATATAACCAGAGCCCAAGATGTTGCTGACGGGACTAATCGTTACGAAAAAGTACTTAAGCCTGTTACTATTCTGGCCAGAATCATAATTTTTGGCATTCCCATTGCTTTCTATACTTTTTTTGCTTTTTCGTGGGGGCAAAAAATAGGCAATCTGGAATTGCCTATTTACTTCGGCATAAGCCTTGCTTCAAAGCATTTTAATAAAGAGGCGCTTAGCGGTGGCTTTCTGAAAACTCGCGAATTTATGACCGGCCCTATAAAATGGACAGGGTGGTTTTTGATCTCATTTTTTGTTCTAGCAGGATTGACTTGTCAGCTGGAGAGCTGGTTTCCTTTTCCGGAAGAAATATATTTTTTGAATGAAAAGTCATGGTCAGTAAGCGGTTCAGGCCCTTGTATCGGTGTTCCTCACCATTGGGTAGCTTGGGGTGCTCTCTATTATGGGGGGATAGTCGTATTTGAGGCAATCCTAGGAATTAGACGTTTAAGACAGGAAGTTAAAAAATATGCCGTTGTTATCCTTTCCGTTTTTGTCATCGCCTTAATAATAAAGGGGTCAGGACCCTTTTATTTAGAAAAAAGGGTCCCGACCCCTTTTCAGCAATCCCAGCAGCCGGCGGCTGTTAGCCTATTCGGCTACAAATTATTTGACTACGATTTATTTAAAAACCAATTAAGACAAGTGAGTGATTTTCTTTTCAGACCTTTTGGGGGCTTTTTTAGTCAGCAGGGAGTTTCAGTTCCGCTCCGCGATTCATCCGATTCAACTTTTGATCAAATTGGCACCGAGATTACTGAGGGCATAGCCAATATAACGCCAAAATTTACTCAAATTCTTGAGCCGGGGATGGAAAATAATGAGGTCAGAGAATTGCAGATTTTTTTAAGCCAATTTCAGGACATTTATCCCGAAGGAATCGTCAATGGTTACTATGGACCGCTCACCGAATCGGCGGTGATGAGATGTCAGCAGAAGTTCGGCTTGCCGGTAACTGGCAAAATCGGTCCCAACACGATTGCCGCTCTTAATGACTTATGGCAGGCGACCCAATCAACCGATGTTAAGAATCCGGTTTCTTCAGCTGATGTTTTGAAAACTGCTTCTATTCTCGATCTGCCGTTATTGGCTGACCTGAACTGTTTGGGCAATAAGACAGAATTTCCGCCCGATACGCACTATGAAGAAGAAAGATGTTTTAAATATTATAGTTTAGAGCAACCCCAAGAACCCGCTTGTCCTAAGTACTTCAATCCTGTCCATGACGAAAAAGGCATTATGTATCCGACGGCCTGTTTGGCCGAAAAACTGGGCGTAAAAAACTACCAATACGGAGCCGGTGAAAAACTGAAACAGTTTGTAAACGACCTCTGGTATACTCCCAAAGAAAATGCGAAATCTTA
>CAYTBY010000012.1:0-28930 GCA_964436165.1 uncultured Candidatus Saccharibacteria bacterium | reverse complement strand
TATAATATGCCGATCCCCAATTCGCCAACCGGCGAAGGGGAAAGATATAGTCTACGCCATTAGTGATAATGGATTTATTCGTGGCATTCGCATACATTAGTAGATTTGGATTATGTAGCGAGCGTTAGCGAGCGTGACGAGAGGACCGGGATGAACGAACCTCTGGTGTACGAGCTGTTCTGCCAAGAGCAGTGCTCGGTAGCTATGTTCGGTTCTGATAAGCGCTGAAAGCATATAAGCGCGAAGCAGGCTCCAAGATTAAGTATCAGGACGCAAGTCCAATGATTCCTTGTAGATGACGAGGTTGATAGGGTTCAGGTGCAAGCACAGTAATGTGCTCAGCCGAGAGCTACTAATAAATCATAATATTGAGTAATGTTCACACAATTTCATATTTTTGTCGTGGCTCACTATCGTTTGCCACTATGTAATGCAAATCCGCAAATGGCATGCGAATACCGCGAATAATTATTCGTAGCATTCGTGTTCATTCGTAGATTAGCGTTATGTCAGTGATGAGCGGTAGCAAGTCACGAAATGATTATTTTAAAACACGCTAACATCCCATTAGAACTAATGGTTCGATAAACTCACCATCGTGAGCCTGTCGAATCGACGGCCATTTAAGAATGGCCTACTTCTAACGGGACAAGTATAATATTTGGTGGCACCTTAGCAGGGCCGTGTGGATGCATGCGGACCTGAAGGGTCTGGCAGGATAAAGAGAGTCTGAGCACTCCTTTTCTGCTGGACCCGCCTTGCTAAGGTGTCATCAAAATAAAAACCCATATTTCGTAGTTATAGTAAGGCGACTATGCCGAGAGTGCTCCCCGCCTGCGCCCCAACTTCGCTAAAGCTACGATGGGCATAGCAAGGCTTCGGCGGGCAGGCACCTGATCCGCCCGTAAAAATCAAAAATAAAAACATTAGCTTGGTAGCTATACTGGTGTTGTCCCACCTGATCCCATTCCGAACTCAGAAGTGAAATACACCAAGGCCCATGATAGTCGGACTTATCCGGCGAAAGTAGGTAGCTGCCAGACTAATGTTTTTATTTTTGATTAACGGGCCAGGCATTCCGACCTGCCCGCCGAAGCCTTGGCGAAGGCGGGACTCGGAAGCATACCCCTGAAGCGTTTCGCTTTTTACGAGGTGAAATCTCTCATGGCCTCCGCCTACGCTAAAGCTTCGGCGGACAGGCATGATAGCCCCGACGCTTCGGTCGGGGAGCCGACAGAATCGTCGGCTTCGGACTCATCCGGCGAAAGGTAGTTGAGGAGCACTTCATTCTTCAGTATAAACTCCGGCGAAGAAATACTGACGACCGAATGGGAATGAGGAAGTACTGAAAACAGAAGTTCGAATGTAGGCCAGCGACTGAACGGGAGTGATGGAGTACTGAAGTCAGCAGACTGAATGTGCAGGCTGAATGTGGTAGTCGCCCCATAATTATGGGGATTTTATACTTGTTCTTATTTAGTTAAAAAGCTCTCGAGTGAGAGCCGTAGTGCTAGTCAAAAAATGTGTAATGTTGGTAATGTTTGTTTTGTAACTTATATTTATCTAACAATTTAAGAATGCACCATAAAGGTAGAAAAACAGAAGATGTTAAACCTAGTGCATATAAAATAGCGTGAATTTCGTCAGGTTGAGTCTTTACATTTTTTTGTAAGTTACGAATGCCGGAATTTATTGAAGTTTCTGCGTTCATTGATCGGGTTAATTGTGGGCTAACAATCATTGGTATTAGCGTAACCATGGAAGCGACGAAACCGACAATAAGGGCCAAAATTGTGAATGAACACCAAAATAGCCTTATGAACTTCATATCACTCCTCCCGCAAAGATACTGGCCATAGGGTAATAAATATATGGGTACTTGTCAAGGATTTTTGCTTGACATGTTTATATTTTATTGGTATATTTGGTTATAGTTAATTCCGCTAGAAATGGAGAAGAAAAATGAATAAGAAACAGAAGATAGTTACGGAAAGATTGGTAGTAACTTTTAAACCGAATACGAGACTTGATTATATATCAGTCTTACTCGAGGGGTGGATGATGAAGAGTCAAAATAACGAAGACTTTTCAGTCGAGTACGCCCGAGAAGGGCATAATAACGCTATCGAAGTTACAATAACTCGGCTGAGTGTATCTAAGGTCCTGATGCGTATTGGCGATATTCGTTTATTGTCTCCACAAATCGTCAGTGTCACAAGGGCATAAGGAGGGGGGGGTGATGGCTAAAATCTGTGTTCTTTTTAGGACCTGTGCGACTGAGGAGGAGATTGCTAAAGTTATTGAAGGTCTTGAACAAACAGGGCAAGGACTTACACGAATTGTAACTGTACCCGACGGCCAAGAGAAGGATTGGATTGAGAAATTAAAATCCAGAGCTATAGTTAAAACCGCAGAATTAGAAATCTTGCATGGTATAGTATAAGGGCCTAGGGCCCTTTTTTATTGCTTTATATATACTAGATACAAAATACAAGATACTATATACTATTTATATATGAAGCTTTCTTCCCGTCTACTTCGCCGACTTGTAATTGCTGGTATATTTCTGGCAGTTTTTTCTTTGACCGGATTGGGTATAAAAACTGTCGTAACTCCACAGCCGACTTGTACCGATGGCATCATGAACGGAGAAGAAGAGGGGATCGACTGCGGACTTTTTGCCTGTAGTAATTATTGCGAGCCGGATCTAGATCCGCCTCAAGTTATTTCAACAAAACTTATCCAGGCCGGCCCGCGCTACGCCGACCGCGTGTCGCCAGAGGCTTCAGCGGTGGCGCAAGGCTTCGGCGAGGCGAGCGAGAATGATTATGATTTTGTAGCCGAAATAAAAAATCCTCATCAGCAATTCGGCGCTTCGGAGGTTGAATATGAGCTAACTCTTTTTAATGGGGATGACAACGAACTTTCCAAAGAAGGGGGTATATTTTACATTCTTCCCGGGCAAACTAAATACTTAGTCTTGACTCATCTTACCACCGAAAGAAACGTCAGCAAGATAGACTTTAAAATTAACAGTGCAACTTGGCAGAGAATTGATTCTTTGGAAGGTCTTAGTTTAATTGTTCGGCAAGATAAATATACTGATCTGGGCGGCAGTAGCGGCAGTATCTTAGATGCCGTTATTCTTAACGATTCTGATTTTGATTTCGAAATGGTGGATATTGATGTTTTATTATTTAATGCAAGGGGTGATGTGGTTGCGGTTAACAGATCTGATATCAGAACTTTCTTAGCCAGGACCGAGAGAAGTTTCAGGGTTATTTGGCCGTTCAATATAAATGGCAAAGTTGATAGGATTGAGGTATTTCCATCAACGAATCTTTTTGAAAATTCTAATTTTATTAAGACCTACGGTTCAGAAACGGAAAAGTTCCAGGAATATAAACATTTGCAAGTGTGGTAATTCTGTTGTAGTCTGCCCCTTAACCGGTGAGAACGAGAATCGTAAGGAAAATAAGACTATATTTTAAAGAAATAGATATCTATCTGTTTTTTTCGGTTGTAGCTCTTTCTGCCGTCAGTTTAATTAATATGTATGGCATATCTGAAGGCGGTATTTTGTTTAAAAAGCAAGTAATTTTAGTTTTGGTCAGCTTTATCTTGATGGTTTTTTTATCGTTTTTTAATTATCGCTATCTCAAGAATTATTCATTGCCCGTATTATCTCTCTATATTTTTTCTCTCCTTCTTCTCGGTTTAACTTTCTATTCCAGGTCAATAAGGGGAACAAATTCATGGATAATTTTTGGCAATCTTACTTTTGAACCGGCAGAGCTTACCAAGCTTTTTCTCATCACCCTTATTGCCAAATACTTTTCCCAGAAGCATGTTCATATTTATCAATTTAGACATATTGTTGCTTCTGGCCTGTATTTCATTATTCCGGCTCTACTGATAATCAATCAGCCCGATTTGGGTTCAACCATTATCTTAGGTTTGATATGGATAAGTCTATTGTTGGCCGCTGGAATCAGCAAGAAGCATATCGCCATTCTCTTATTAATTATATCGATTGTTGCTTTAGGTTCTTGGACCTTTGTTCTTAAACCCTATCAGAAAAGCCGGATTCTTTCTTTTATGAATCAGGAGAGCGATCCTCTTGGTAGCGGTTATAATCTAATTCAATCCAAGATTGCCATTGGTTCTGGTTTTTGGTTTGGAAACGGATTGGGTAAGGGCTCTCAGGCTAATCTTGGTTTTCTTCCAGAACCGCATAATGATTTTATATTTGCCGCTCTTGCAGAGCAATTTGGATTTATGGGGGCAATTACTGCTCTTAGCCTTATTCTGTTCTTGGTTTATCGGATTATAGCCATCGGTGTGTCAACGGGGGCTAATTTTGGAAAATTGTTTTCTGTGGGTATGGCTTTTTTTATATTTTCACATACCTTCATAAGCATCGGTGTTAATATAGGCCTGCTCCCAGTGACCGGACTGCCGTTTCCATTTTTAAGTTCAGGCGGAAGCCACTTTGTTTCTATAATGGCCGGCCTGGGGATACTGCAAAGCATAAAAAGGTATGGATAAAATTAAAAATTAACCCGAATGAACCTTGTTTTAATCATTGGAAATTCAAACCAGCTTACTATTCAGCTTAGGCTGGGTAATAAGGTAGTCGATAGTGAAGGCTTGACGATAGCCCGCAATCTTGATACACTGTTGATAGTGTCTCTTGACAATCTATTGGCTAGGAATAGAATAGATAGGTTGTCCTTAAGAACCCTTAAAATACAAGGGAAATTAGAGGCTGAGGCCGTTTCCGGCATGATAATCAGAACTATAAAATCTGGGTTGGGGATTTGAAATATTACCCAGCCGTACTTTTATCGGAGTATATATATTTTTTATTGTCAAAATATAAATCGATAAAAGTACAGCTGGGCGATAATTTAAATCCGACTTTGGCTGGATTTTTAATTTAAATTAAATATTAATTTGACCCGTAAAACCCCATTCGGAGGAGTTTTCTTTTGTGTCTAAAATACTTGACGTATTTTTAATAAGTATTTCTACTAATTTAATATAATTTCTAAATTATGGCTATACGTAAAATATTTTCAAAATACCCGGCTGATGTTTACGAAGCGCCTAGTTTGGTTCAGGTTCAGTTAGATTCCTATAAATGGTTTTGGGATGTTGGGCTTAAAGAACTTCTTAAAGATGCTTCGCCGGTAGAGGACTGGACTAACAAAGAACTCGAACTGAGATTTCTTGATTATAAACTCGAAGATCCCAAATATAACGAAAGAACATCAATAGATAAAAATGTCACCTATGAAGCCCCTCTTAAAATAAGAGTTGGCCTGAAAAATAAGAGAACCGGGAAAGAACAAGAACAGGAGTTATTCTTATCTGATTTTCCACTTATGACTCCTCGGGGAACTTTTGTTATCAATGGAGTTGAGCGTGTAGTAATTTCTCAGCTTATCAGGAGTCCTGGCGTGTTTTTCTCTCTTTCAAGGTCTGGCAGGCGCAATAAGCTTTTTGGAGCCAAGTTAATTCCTTCTCGCGGTGCTTGGCTTGAATTTGAGACGGAGAATAATGGAGTTATTTCTGTCAGGATAGACCGAAAAAGAAAAATAGCCGCAACTGCTCTTTTGCGGGCTTTTGGCATTGCCAAAGACGAGGAAATAAAAAAGATTTTTACGGACGTAGATACTGATCCCAATACTAAATATATATTAGCGACTATTTTGCAGGACCCGGCTTCTAATGAAGAAGAGGGTCTGATTGAGTTATATAAAAGAATACGTCCCGGTGATCCAGCTACAGTAGATAACGCTAAGCAGATGATCCACAACATGTTTAAAAATTTTTCACGTTACGATCTTTCCCGGGTTGGAAGGTTCAGGATGAACAAGAGGTTTGACCAGAACTTAGATATTGAAGTCGAGAAGAACAGGGTTTTAAGAGCGGAAGACATTGTTTTAGTTTTAAAGGAAATTATTCGCTTGAATAATGATCCCAGCTCAGAGCCGGATAATATTGATCACCTTGGCAATAGGCGGGTGAAGACTCTGGGCGAACTTCTTCAGGACCGTCTTAGAATTGCTTTTGCCAGAATGGAGAGAAATATTAAAGACCGGATGAGTACTTCTGATTTAGCTACGGTTATGCCCTCTCAGCTTATTAATGCTCGTCCTTTTGTTGCGGCTATTAAAGAATTCTTTTCTTCAGGTCAGTTGTCTCAATTCATGGATCAGCATAATCCTCTTTCAGAGCTTGAGCATAAGAGGCGTCTTTCGGCTCTTGGTCCGGGCGGATTGCAGAGAGAAAGAGCCAGCTTTGAAGTTCGGGATGTCCATCCTTCTCACTATGGCCGAATTTGTCCGATTGAGACGCCCGAAGGTCCGAACATCGGCCTTGTCGGTCATTTGGCTTTATTTGCCAAAATTTCTCCGCTAGGATTTATTCTTACTCCATACAGAAAAGTTACCAATAGTAAGGTTACTAATGATGTTGTCTATATGGATGCGGTTGAGGAGGAAAGATATGTTATTGCTCAAGCCGGTGCCCAAGTTGATAGCAATAATCGTTTGATCGGTGACAAGGTTATGGCCAGAATAAAAGGAGAGCCGGGCACAGCCGAGCCGGAAAATATAAATTATATGGATGTTTCTCCAAGACAGCAGTTTTCGGTTGCAACATCTCTGATTCCTTTTCTTGAGCATGATGATGCTAATCGGGCGCTCATGGGATCTAACATGCAGCGCCAAGCTGTTCCTTTAATAAAACCAGAATCGCCGTATGTTGGCACCGGTCTTGAGGCGAAAGTGGCTGTTGATTCCGGGCTTGTAGTGGTGGCCCCCGAAGCCGGAGTTATTAAGGAAGTTGATTCCTCGCATATTATTCTGAAGACAGACAAGGGTAAGGAATTAAAATTTGAAATTCTTAAATTCGCCAGATCTAACGCCTTTACTTGTTTGAATCAACGCCCCATAGTTCTCAAGGGTGAAAAAGTTAAAAAAGGCCAAGTAATTGCCGATGGTCCCTCGACTGACGGCGGCGAGCTGGCTCTGGGAAGAAATATCGTCGTTGCCTTTATGTCTTTTGAGGGCTGTAATTTTGAAGATGCCATTGTTTTATCAGAAAGACTGGTGAAAGATGACATTTACTCCTCGATTCATATTGAAGATTATATTACTGATGTTAGAGAAACAAAGCTTGGGCCGGAAGTGACCACCTATGACATACCCAATGTTGCCATGGAACGGCTTAGTGACCTTGATCCAGAGGGCGTCGTTAGAATAGGAGCCGAAGTCAGGTCTCAAGATATTTTAGTCGGTAAAATATCGCCCAAAGGAGAGAGTGATCTTACGGCCGAGGAACGTTTGCTGAGAGCGATTTTTGGAGAGAAATCGAGAGACGTTAAGGACACCTCATTGAGGTTAGATTACGGCAAACAGGGCCGGGTTGTCGGGGTTAAGATTTTTTCCAGAGAAGAAGGCGACAAGCTGGATGCTGGTGTTATTAAAAGGATTCAGGTCTCAGTTGCCGAATTAAGAAAAGTTCAGGTAGGCGATAAGCTTGCCGGACGTCACGGTAATAAGGGCGTTATTTCGGTTATTCTTCCGGAGGAAGATATGCCATTTCTTGCCGATGGCACTCCGGTTGATATTGTTTTGAGTCCTTTGGGTATAATTTCTCGTATGAATATAGGCCAGGTTCTTGAATCGCATCTCGGCATTGCCGTTAAAAAATTGGGCTACAAAGTTGCTACTCCTTCAATGGCTAGTCCGACTGAAGCAACCATTAAAGAAGAATTGAAAAAGGCGGGGCTTCCAGAAGATGGAAAAATGCAACTTTACGACGGTAGGACCGGTTTGCCTTTTGCCCAGAAATGTACCGTTGGTATAACTTATTTCTTGAAACTTATTCACATGGTGGAAGAGAAACTCCATATGCGGTCAGTCGGCCCCTACTCTTTGATTACCCAACAGCCGTTAGGCGGAAAAGCGCAATTCGGAGGCCAGAGGTTTGGAGAAATGGAAGTGTGGGCTCTTGAAGGTTATGGCGCGGCCCATACTTTACAGGAGATGTTGACCATAAAATCGGATGATGTTTTAGGGCGGGCCAAGACTTATGAATCGATAGTTAACGGGGAAGAAATACGAGCGCCTCACCTGCCGGAATCGTTTAAGGTCCTTATTTCCGAGATTAAAGGCCTAGGACTTAACGTTGAGTTAATAGAGAGATAGCTTCTAGGTGTTAGGTATTAGGTGCTAGGTTAAGAAAAAACCTAAAACCTAAAACCTAAAACCTAAAACCTAAAACCTGATGGATCTTTCATCAATAAAACTAAAAATCGCCTCTCCGGAAGATATTTTGTCGTGGTCTTATGGGGAAGTGACAAAACCGGAAACGATCAATTACCGAACCCAGAAACCTGAAAGAGAGGGCTTATTTTCAGAAGCAATTTTTGGTCCAACCAAAGACTGGGAATGTTACTGCGGAAAATATAAGAGGATAAGATACAAGGGTATAATCTGCGATCGGTGCGGCGTCGAAGTGACCAGATCTATTGTCAGGCGTGAAAGAATGGGCCACATCAAATTAGCTGCACCCGTAGCCCATATTTGGTTTTTGCGCGGCGTGCCTTCCAAGGTCGCCTCGGTTCTCGGTGTTTCATTAAGCGAGCTCGAAAAGGTTATTTATTTTGCTAATTATATTGTCATGAAAGTAAACGACGATCTAAAGGCTGAAGCAATGAAAAGAATTGAATCCGAATTCAAATCTAGAATGAAAAACGCTAAGAACGACACTGAGCAAGAATCACTCCGGGAACTTAAAGAAAAAGAAAAAAACCACCTTAAAAGCTTGGTAAAACACCAGATTCTCTCCGAGCTTGATTATCGGGACATGTCTGTTAAATATGGCGAGGTATTTGAGGCCAGTATTGGTGCCGAAGCGGTGAGGCGGCTCCTTGAGGGGGTAAACCTCGAAGAACTTGTTGCTCACCTTGAAGGTTCTTCCAAGAATGAGACGAATCCCTTAGAACAAAAAAAGATTTCCCGCCGCCTGAAGTTTCTAAAAAGCATGTCAAGATCTGGCATCAGACCGGAGTGGATGATTATAACTGCTCTGCCGGTAATTCCGCCGGCTCTTCGGCCGATGGTTCCTCTTGATGGCGGGCGTTATGCCACTTCTGATCTGAACGATCTTTACCGCCGGGTTATTAACAGGAATAACCGTTTAAAGCATCTGCTTGAACTTAAAGCGCCGGAAGTCATTACCAGGAATGAAAAAAGAATGCTTCAAGAAGCGGTTGATGCTCTGATCGATAATTCTATGAGAAGGGGGCAGGTAACGACTGCCGCTTCAACCGGCCAGAAAAGAGCCCTTAAATCCTTGGCCGATATGCTCAAGGGAAAGCAGGGAAGGTTCAGGCAGAATTTGCTTGGAAAACGTGTCGATTACTCCGGAAGAAGCGTCATTGTTATTGGTCCGGAGCTTGGCATTGATGAGTGCGGTTTGCCAAAGCACATGGCTTTGGAATTATTCAAACCCTTCGTGATCGGAATTCTTATCCGCAAGGAACTTGCCCACAATATTAAATCAGCTAACCGCTTAATAGATCAGGAAACCCCGGATGTTTGGGCGGCTCTCGAAGAAGCGATTAAAGATAAATTAGTTCTGTTGAACCGGGCTCCGACTCTGCATCGTTTATCTGTCCAGGCATTTAAGCCAAGCTTGATAGAAGGAAAGGCGATTAAAATTCCGGCTATGCCAGTGTTTGCTTTTAATGCTGACTTTGATGGCGACCAAATGGCCGTTCATCTTCCGCTGACAATTAAGGCCCAAGAGGAAGCCAGAAATCTAATGTTAGCCAGCCATGGCATATTAAAACCAGCCACTGGTGATCCGGTTGCCATACCTAGTCATGACATCTCTTTCGGTTGTTATTATCTGACAGGTATGGCCGATAATGGCAAAGGAGAAGGCAAAATATTCGCCTCTCGTTACGAGGCCTTATTGGCTCACGAGAACGACGTTATCGACTTAAGGGTGAAAATTAAAATACCGGATCCGGATAGCGATAAACCAAAGCGTGAATTTATTGAAACAACGGCCGGAAGGATAATATTCAATAAAGCCTTGCCCAAAGGATATAGATTCATAAATCGACTTTTAAACAAGCCCGACCTTAAGAAAATAGAGGCCGATATTTGGGATGAGCTAGGAGAGGAAGTTACTGTAAAGTTCTTAAATGACATTAAGGATCTTGGATTCAAGTATGCTACTTTGTCCGGTGTCTCTTGGGGGATGGATGATCTGCACTTACCGCCGGAAAAACATCAAATCATTTCCGATGCCGATAAAATGATAGAAGAGAACAGAGGCCTTTATGAGGATGGTTTATTGACTGACTATGAAAGAAAATCAAAAGCCATAGAAATATGGAACGAAGCAAAACTCAAACTCTCTACCCTTATCAAAAAACAATTTAACAAAGATGACCCGGCCTTTATGATGGTTGATTCGAGGTCTCGCGGGAGCTGGTCAGTTCTTGATCAGATGATGGGTATGAGAGGAATTTTTGCCAACCCGGCCGGAGAATTAATAGAACTTCCGGTTAAAGATTCATTCAAGGAGGGTCTGGCTCCGCTTGAATATTTTATTTCTACTCATGGCGCTAGAAAAGGTTTGGTTGATACGGCCCTAAGAACGGCGACGGCCGGCTACCTGACCAGGCGTTTAGTTGATGTTGCTCAGGACGTGGTTATTATGGAAGAGGATTGTAAGGACAAGGAGGGCTATACTCTTTATGGCGAAGACGGCAAATTCGGCGGAGAGACACTCGGCCGGCGAGCCAGAGGAAGAGTCGTCGTCGAAGACGTGGCAGACGAGCAGGGGAACGTCATAGTCAAGAAAGGCAAAGTTATTGATAAAGAGTCTTCTATTAAGATTGATGAAGTAAAAATTGAGAGCGTAAAAATTCGGTCTCTTATCAAGTGTAAGTCGCTGAGGGGAGTTTGCCGGTTATGTTATGGCAACGATCTTTCAAAGAACCAGCTGATTAAACTTGGTGAAGCGGTTGGTATTGTCACCGCTCAGGCGATAGGCGAGCCGGGTACTCAGTTGACGATGCGTACATTCCATACCGGTGGTGTCGCCGGCGGAGCGGATATTACCATGGGTTTGCCTCGAGTTGAAGAAATTTTTGAAACTAGGCCGCCCCAGTTCAAGGCTTTGGTTGCCGATGTTGACGGTAAGGTTAAATCAGTTGAAGACAAGGCCAAATTAAGAATTATTACCATAATTTCTTCCGAAACGGGAGAAGAGCATGAGTATTCAATATCTACGAACTTGGCCGTTTCGGTCTCAGCCGGGGATATGGTTTCCCGCGGCCAGCAGTTAAGCGAGGGCCACGTTGATCTTAAAGAGTTATTCAGTTTGACCAATAACATTGATGTGGTGGCCAGATATATTATCCGTGAGGTCCAATCCATTTATTTCCCGACTGGTGACAGTATTAACGACAAGCACGTCGAGCTTATTACCCGCCAGATGTTTGCCAGGGTAAGAGTTGTTGATTCTGGAGATACCGATCTGCTTGTCGGCGATGTTATTGAGAAGAGAAGGCTGATAGAAGAAAATGAAAAAGCCAAAGCCGATAAGAAAAAAGAAGCAACGGCTGAACAGCTTATTATGGGAATCAGTAAAGTTGCCCTAACTACCGATAGTTTCTTGTCAGCGGCCTCGTTCCAGGAAACAGCCAAAATACTCATCGAAAGCGCTACGGTCGGTAAGGAAGACCATATGGTCGGTCTCAAAGAAAATGTCATCATCGGACGACTCATTCCGGCAGGAACAGGATTTAACAGAAGCATTGACGAGGAGTAATTCGCTCTCGGCCTTGGTCCACTCAGGGCACGGAATAAATTTCTGCTGAAATTTTTCCTTGTGCTCGCTCCGTCGAGCTGCGCAAATCCCTTCATAGACCAAGGCCTGCGCGAATTACCTCTGTTATATTTACTAAAAAATCTCCGAACGGAGATTTTTTAGATTCCTAACCATTATTCACAATTCATAATTCACTATTCTACTTTGTAAATCGAAACGTGGAGAGGATTTGGTTGGAAACATCACTTGTTATACCAAAATAAAAATAAATATTATTCGTTTTTGCAATTGCAACTTCAATCAGCTCATCATTACCCATAATTTTAATTGTCACTAAATCCCATTCTATATCATTAAATTTTTTAACATTTTTTGAAAAGACTCTAGGATTTAACCCCGGTTCCTCTAATTCCAACTTGTTTATATATTCATCTAATGACAATTTACTTGCAATTAGTGAGGCAGTGGGCGGTCTGTAGCTTGGGCTTGCAGGACCTATTATCAGATCAAGTTCGCCTAAACAATCATGGCTACAACTTTCTATGATTATATCCACCGGATACTTAAACTCAAACCTGTATTTTTCATTCCTGTAGATCTCCCAGTCGGTGGTCGGATCAGGAGAACCGACACCGGCGAGATCATCTGGGACATTAAGGTAATTTGAATTTGATGGGGCGAGGGATTCAAACGGCCACAAGGCATAGTAATACGAGGTCATAAAATAGCCGATGACGGCAATAATGGCTACTATCACAACCAGCCAATGCCATATTGAACGGTGATGGAGCGGAAGAAGTGGAGGAGAAACTTGGGGATTATTCTGCAGATCACTCATTAGTTCAATTGTATCACATCTGACAGATCTTTGCTAAAAAAATGCCTTAAAATCAGTCCAGCTTTCCACCAAGTACTTTATGATATATCATAAAGGCGTTGGAGAAATCCAGCGCCTTTTAATTTGTGATATAATTCTCTTATGGATGAAATTATAAAAAAATTAGCCGAACTCGAAGCAAAAATAGATGAGGTCTATAAAACCGCCGAGAAAACCCACAAGTATTTCATGTGGACTCTCATCATAAGCGTGGTTTTTCTGGTCCTGCCGCTCATTGCCCTTATTTTTGTTATCCCTACCCTCATCAGCTCTATCAGCGGGAATCTAGATTTACTCAGATAATCTATCGCAAACCTTCCTCCCCATTTTCTCAACCTCCGACCAATAAGTTCGGGTAATGGCTTTTCGGAAACAGAATATTTTTGCTCCAGCGGCAAAAATTTCTTCGCCCTCGGCGATTTGTTAGCCTTTCAGGCTAAACCAATCCAAATCGCCTGCGGGATGTTCCTCAAAGATAGTTACCCCCGCTCCTTGCTTCTTTACTAGTTTGTGTTTCTAAGCAATTTTGTTATACTGTTTTTGGCTCTGAATGTTCAGAGTCGAGTACAGTGAGGAGGAGAACGTGGTTCGACTCGAGACTGTAGAGGACTTTGAAAAAGTTAGAAAAGCTTTGGATGATCCTAAAAGTGCGGCAAGGGACTACTCGGTTTGTCCTTATAGCTATTGTTGGTATTGTAATGATGTTAAAGAATTTGAAGCTCCCTTTGTCGAAAGTTGGGGCGAATCTATTAATGTCAAATGTCTTGGTTGCGGCAATTTCTTTTTTGTAGCTGATATAGGTCTTGTAAAAGGCATCTCTTGGGGTCGTCAATTTGCCAATGATAAAATCCCTGACCAATTCAGAAATGAAATGAAAAAATTGAATTCTCGGGAGATTCAGAGAAATTACTATGCTGTTGCTCTGGAAAAACGTATTGCTAAAGAAAAAAGCGAATTAAGAAAAATTCAAAACACTATTCAATATTTTGCCAGCCTAAGATTTTAAAGAGGCGATTTACGCCTCTTTTTATTACTAAAAAGTCGAGCGCAGCCTCGCCAAATCTGAATCCTTTCAGCTTCTTTACAACAAATTCAAAGATAATTTAGAAGTTTTCTTATGAACACAAAATTGGGATGTATCCGCCAGCTGGCGGATTACGAAGGGACCCAATTTTTGTTCAATAAAACGAATAAATTATCAAAGGATTTGTTAAAGAAGCGTGGTGGATGAAGATTTGGAGGGGCGAGAGCGAGAAAGTATTGAAAAAGGCAGGAATAAATATTATAATGAGTACGTGTCTGAATATGAAAAGAACAGAGCTTTATTATATGTATATTCGGGAGCGGGAGGGGTTGATGCCCAGGACTGGGCCTCGATGCTTTTAAGAATGTACCAACGTTTTTCCCAGGCCAGGGGCTGGGGTTTTAAGGTTTTACACCAGTCATTCGGGGAACAAAAAGGAATAAAGAATGTTGTGGTTGAAATAGCCGGCAAAGATGCCTATGATACTATGAAAGGGGAGTCAGGGGTTCACCGTCTTGTAAGAATATCCCCGTTTTCTTCAAAAGGACTTCGCCACACCTCTTTTGCTTTAATAGAAATATTGCCTGAAATCGTAAGCAAAGAATTAAGAATAAATCCCAGCGATTTGAGGGTGGAGACCTTTCGTTCATCGGGTCCCGGCGGCCAGAACGTCAACAAGCTTGAAACAGCAGTCAGAGTAACCCACTTGCCCTCCGGCATGGCCGTCGCGGTTCAATCAGAACGTTCTCAGGCCCAGAACAAAGAAAAAGCGATGCAGTTATTATCGTCGCGCTTGGCTAAAAAAATGGAAGAAGCTAAGGTCAAAGAATTGTCAGAACTAAAACCGGAGCTTAAAGCCGGTTCAATAGAGTGGGGCAGCCAGATAAGATCATATGTTCTTCATCCATACCAAATGGTAAAAGATCATCGGACGGGAGTAAAATCATCCCAGCCGGATAGGGTCTTGGATGGGGATTTGGAAAAGTTTATCGAAGGCCAATAATTTTCAATTTTAAATTTTCAAATTAGAAATTCAATAAAAATTGAAAATTTTAAATTAAAAATTTAGAATTGTGATCGAATATAAAAACGTTTCAACAATTTATGATAACGATTTCATGGCCTTAGATGGCGTTAACCTGGGTATTAAAGCCGGGGAATTCGTTTTTCTAGTCGGGCCGTCGGGAGCCGGTAAATCAACCTTGCTTAGATTACTAACCAGAGAACTTGCTCCAAACCTTGGCCAGGTTTCAGTGGATGGGGTTGATTTAGCTCATCTTTCTAACAATGACATCCCGTTTTTAAGAAGAAAGATAGGTACTATTTTCCAGGATTTTAAATTGCTGACTAATAAAAATGCTTTTGAGAATGTTGCCTTTGCTCTTGAGGTTTGCGGGGCTTCCCAGGAAGAGATCGAAGGCGATGTTCCCAAAGTTCTGGGCATAGTCGGGCTGGCCGAGAAAATGCAAAGTTTTCCCCACCAGATGTCTGGTGGCGAGAAACAGCGTCTAGCCATCGCCAGGGCTTTAATCCACCGTCCCAAGATAATCTTAGCCGATGAGCCGACTGGCAATCTGGATATGGTCAATAGCTACGATGTGGTAAAATTATTATTAAAGATAAACGAGCTTGGCACGACGGTGATTCTGGCGACTCATAACCGTGAAATAGTGAATGCGATCGGCCGGAGAGTAATTACTATGGAAAAAGGCAAGGTTGTCAGGGACCAGGTTGAAGAGGGGAAATATATCATCTAAGGATTAGCAATGCAAATCTACAAATGACATGCGAATACTACAAATGATTATTCGTAGCATTCGTGCTAATTCGTAGATTTGTGTTATTATGAGCGAATCTTTGAAGCGAGTATGGTCTGCGGGATGGACAAATTTCAAAAGAAATAGCTATTTAAGCTTAGGTACAACCGGAATTATGACCCTGGTTCTTTTGTTGTTTTCGGCTTTGGTGGCCCTTAATTTCTTATCGGTTAAAATAGTTACTTCATTGCAGGAAAAAGTTGACGTTACCGCTTACTTCAAAACGGAGGCCAGTGAAAATGAAATAATGAAAGTTAAAGATGATCTGGGCGGATTAACCGAGGTTGGTTATGTCGAATACGTTTCTCGCGATCAGGCCCTTGAGGATTTTAAAACTCTTCATGTTGGTGATGTTCTGATTCAAGACTCTTTGGCTGAACTTGACGAAAACCCCCTTCAGGCCTCGCTCAATATTAAAGCTATCGATCCCTCCCAATACGCCGATATCGTTACTTTTCTTGAGGGGAATAAATTCAGGACCTTGATAGACAAAATTAATTTTTATGAAAACGAACAGGTGATAAGCCGGGTCCAAACGATCGCCTACGGCATTCAGAATTGGGGGGTATTGCTGACTATGGTTCTGGCCGTTATCGCCGTTTTGGTAACCTTCAACACTATCCGCCTTACTATTTACAACCAAAGGCAGGAGATAGAAATAATGCGCTTAGTCGGTGGTTCTAATTGGCATATTCGGGCGCCTTATCTGGTCGAGGGGGCTCTTTACGGTGTTTTGGCCTCAGTCGCAACCCTGGTTATTTTTTATCCGGTTGTTTATTTGGCTTCGCCAAAAGTAGAACTTTTGATGCCTAATGCCAGCCTGATCGGATATTTTTCGTCTAATGCTTTTATGTATGTTGGTATGATTCTTAGTGCCGGGGTTTTGCTCGGTGTGATCTCAAGCGCAGTGGCGATTAGAAGGTTCTTAAGGATATAGTATTAAGTATTAATAAGTATTATGAAGTATGTATTACAGGTAAGAGCGTTGAAAAAGCGCTTTTTTAATGTTAAAATTTAAAAATTGCGGGGTAGTGCAATGGTAGTCACGCCGCGCTCTGAACGCGGAAATCCTGGTTCGAGTCCAGGCCCCGCAGCCATTGACAGCTAGCACGAGATGCGTCGTAATAACGCAACTCGTGCCAGGGAAGAATCTGGCTGTAAGGTATTGGACTGTGGCTTAATCGGCTATTTCAAAGACACCGAAATTCCAAGCGGTAGAATTAAATACCAGCTTCGTTATTGGGCTCACGTTGAATCACTTGGCAAACCCCAAGATCCTGACGGAAAAGCTATTGGTATTGAGATTGTTAAATTTGAAGATGCTAATAATAAACTTGGCTGGGGTGAAAGAGGCCAGATTTTATTAGATCTTGCGGCTAGGAAATATAAGGAACATAAACACAAGAATGGATAAATCTCTACTTCTTCCTAGGGAAAAATATTCTGAAGTTTCTATGGCAAAAGGTAAACTGCCAACTTTTGAAATTGAAAAACATGGTCAGGTGTTATTTTATTTTGGCGCTAATCATTCGCCAGATCCAAACAACGAACAATATTCTAAATT
This sequence comes from uncultured Candidatus Saccharibacteria bacterium, assembly GCA_964436165.1. Taxonomy (GTDB): domain Bacteria; phylum Patescibacteriota; class Minisyncoccia; order 2-02-FULL-40-12; family GWA2-44-9; genus 2-01-FULL-39-28. The sequence continues at coordinate 11,783 of CAYTBY010000012.1, read as the reverse complement.
GCGAGAATACTGGCAAAAATTTCTAGATAAGACCCAAAGAAAAAATTGCATTGTGTTGGTAGAAACATGGAAACGGCCAGTTCTTAAAAGTGAAGAAGAGGCAATTAGAAATGGCAATGAGGGAACCCTCATTACTTTGTTGGCAGATAAAGAAGAGATTCAAACAGAATGTCCGGAGCTAGACAGAAAAGAAATAATCGAATCTCTATTAACACAGTTTCCGAAAGACAGAGTGGTTTTTCAAATTTTCTGCTCGCAACTGAAGGGTTGGCAAAGGTTTCCAGAACCCAGACCTGATCCCATCAATTCATTTAATTGGATAAAAAAACTTACAGGCTGGAATGACTATGATTTCTCAATTGAACATATGTTAAAAATATACGAGGAAATATTTGGAAATAAAATAACTAGAGAAGAAATGTTAAATATTAAAGTTGATTTTTCCAATCCTAATTTAGAGGGACCAGTTAACTCTATTGCCAGAGCTAGTAGTGATATCAGAGATCTCAGGATAGCTTCGGAAATCGAAAGATATTGGAATGAGGGAAAGAATATTTTTGTAGTTTTCGGTAACGGCCACCTGATTATCGAAGAACCGGCATTGAAGGCCACATTAAATTAACAGGCAAATCTATATCCAAAAACCCAAAAATGTGATATAATGTAATCAATATGATAACAAATCAACTCGCAAATTTGGGATTGTCGGAGAATGGAGCTAAGGTTTATACCTCTATGCTGGAATTGGGTCCGGCAACAGTAATGGAAATATCGGCCAAGGCTGGTGTTAATCGTCCAACGACTTATTTTCAGATAGAAGCTCTAAAAAAACTAGGTCTTGTAAGTACTCAAACCAAAGGCAAAAAACAATTATTTATCGCCGAAGCACCTGAACAGTTAGAATTCATGATTGACAGGCAAAGAAGTGAACTTGACCAGAAAAAAGAAGAGTTGAGTAAAATCATGCCGGAACTCGAGGGTATGTTTAATTTGGCCGGTGAAAAACCTCAAGTCAGATTTTTTGAAGGTAAAGAGGGTTTGATGAAAATGCAGGACGAGCTAATACGAGTTAGCCCGAAAGAAGTTATTGGTTTTGCTGCAACAGGGCCCATCTTAAATATTTTCCCGGATCATGTTAAAAAATATTCTTCTCGTCGAGTTAAAAAAGGTATTAAAGCAAAAACTATATATACCGATCCGAGAGGAGCGGTGTTGAAGCGGAATGATGAGGAAATGCTTCGCGAGGCTAAATATGTTTCGCCAGAAGAATTTCCGTTTAAATCAGATATTACGATATATAATGACAACATTGCTCTTAGTGCCCTTGAAGGTAAAACAGTTGGAGTTATTATAACTCATAAAGAACTTGCTGAATCTTTCAAAGCTCTGTTCAATCTTCTCTGGAAATATTTAGGGTAATATAAAAGGCCTCAGCCTGCCGGTTCAAATTGAACCTGCATGCCGAGGCCCACTTCCGAGGAATTACTTCACTCCGAGGTTACTGCCTCGCCGAATGGACTTAGATACTTCCACCCATGGTACCCTCCTGTGGTGTTCTGCAGGAGGGAAATCTTTTTGTTGCCGATCTTTCTCTCGGTCGGCCACATTTCCTTGTGGTTTTGAGGCCTTCAGAGTCGGAGGTAGACAACATTGGTTTTCTCCCCTGCGTGTTGGGGGCACTGTTGCCCCATATGCCGGGCTTTTTGAGGTTTCCCAGCATACTTGCATTATACGCTATTCTAATAATTTTGTCAAATGGCTCTGACAAAATTTATTTTATAAATTTTTTATAAAACTCTAAAATGTCCATCTCACTAGACATTCATAACTACTAAAGTAAGCCTGATTTTAAGCCACTTTTTTACATATTTTAGTTTAAAATGTCAATAAACACTTGACAGATTTTGAATTCGGGTGTATAATGACAGCGCAATGATGAATTGACAATGTTCGATGGGGATGCGCGAGGATGTTTAAATATGTGGTTTAAGCGGTCTAGATAATAATCGCCGCTCCACGCCAAACCTCGTACCTCCTCTTTATCCGAGTAAACATCATTGCCGGATAAAGAGGAGGATCCCCGAGTCAATTCGTCAGAAGTTCTTTGTTAAAACAGTATCCCTGAATTCCTGGCTTATTTGAGTGAAGGCTCATTATGCTGGTGTTAGGGTGAATTTCAACCATAAAGGAGGTGAATTGATGGACATCCGAACTGTTCGCCTACGGGTGGACGGCTGGTCCAACGCTCGTTTCGGGCGTGTCGAGGGAAACCTCGTCATGTTTGAAGTGATGTCGTGGGGCTGCGCCTGTTCGACTTGTCTCGCTCGTCTCGACACGGTGATGAACCGTATGTCGGATAGCGATATCAAGTGGAAGGTGCAGGACATTGCCATTCCCGAAAGGGGTGGAGTGCCCAGTGCGGTCCTCGTGGTCGAGCCGAAGGAGATTCCGGAGAAGGTCGACGCCTTCTTGTCAGGGCTTCTTGGGCTCCAGATCAGTGAAGTTGCCACGGTGCGTGCGCCGGTGGCAATGGAACTGGTCTGACCGATGAAAGTCGGTACCGGGGCCTTGAAGGGCCTGGCAACAGAAGGGAAACGAGACCTTCCAACTCGCTTCCCATCACCCCTAAATGCGGTCCTGCTCTGCTAAAGTAGGTTGCTCATTCTGAGCGTAAAAATGACCAAGCTCACTTGGTCCAGCCGAGTCCCAACTCGGCTTCCCACCAGAGATTTTTTGAAAAGAAGTTTCTGGTGGGAATTATCCCAACAGTTCATTGAGGATTTAAATAATGACAGTCAAATTCATCGTTACGCGAAGCGGTCAGGTGGTGTTCGGAGATCGGTTCTACGCGGATGACATGCACTACAAGGTCGCTCATCGCAACGGTGTTCAGAAGCACGAAATCGCCAACGGGGGCATTGCCAATCTGGAAACACGGAAAATCTGGGGCAAGTCGTACGACTTTGGCCCTTATGAAAGGGAGATTCTGATACAACTTCTGCCTGACTGGGATATCGCTGTCCCAGGCGACTATTAAGAATAATGCGGGAGCTCCTCGAAGCTCTCCGCGGCTCCAGGCTCATCGCCCGGGGTGAGGAGTCAGGACTAACCATCCTGCACTACCTTCTCCCAGACGGTAGAGTGCTGGAGGTTGTTAGGCCAAAAGCCTAGCAACCCTTGGCCGCGTTGCGCTGCCTGAACTAAATGGCGCAGGGCATTCCAAACGATTAAAGAGGGCATAGTCGTGGTTGTGGAAAAATCCTTCCGCGTAAAAGCATGGGTAAAGTGGTCGAGCGAGCTGTCAGCTCGACCTTCCACCAAAGTTTTTATAAAAATAAAGATTTTGGTGGGGGTAAATCACATCTCACAGCTTTAGTTGGTTAATATAACTTTAATCAGTTGAAGCTGTGGGGTGTGATAGGGTGACTGGAAATACCGCATACGGGGACCCTGGCCTTTAGCAAGCCAGCGTTGTGCGGAACTCGTCTTCTGATAGCCGTTGATCTTCACGCTCAAGCGGGAAGGGAGGGATCAGACGTCCTGCGGGGCGAAAAAAAGAAGAGTGAACCCAAAATGGATCGAAAGTCTGAAGTTTGTGACCCATACTGCGGAGGCAAGACCTCCACGGTAAGGGAGCTAACCCGAGCTACGATCCAGCCCAAGTCATATCCCCTCGAGTCCTTTTTAACCAACCAGGCTTAAGGTTGCGAGCCTATGATCGCAGTCACCATCGCATGAAGGTACACATGATGTACATCATCGACGGGATCGCCTTCGCCACGCGCGAGGCGGCTCTCGAATACAAGCACAGCAAGTAGGTGCTTGCGAGAGATGCTTCTCCAAAGGGAGAGGCCGGGGTTACCGCCCTGGGAACAGAAAAGGGTAAGGTTGGGCGCCGAGTTTCAAACTCGGCCTTCCATCAGAGATTTTTTTTGAAAATAAAAAGTTTCTGATGGGAGAATTATCTCCCGTAGATCTTTGAGGAGGTTCAGATGAGCGAAACGAAAACGGATTTAGTGGCGAAGGTCAAGGCCGACATTCTGAATCTGATTCAGAAGCATGTTGAGGGCAGACAGACCGAAACTGTCGGAGGCTGGTGGCGACCCTTCGATATGGAGAGAGATCTCGGCTGCTTTCAGTGTGTTTTCGGCCAGGACGGTCCTTTCTGGGATGAGCTCTGGCAGTACCTGGAACAGTACGGGACCGTGGATAATTTCAAGAGCGACCTCTTCGGCAAGATGCGGTATGGCTGTGACACTGGCCGACCCATTGGACGAGGAGAGTTCTTGAATATTATTCACTACAGTCTCCTGCACCTTCTTCGTGGGGCAGAGTCTTCGTGATATCAACCCGTCCGCCGGAACGTCATCCCGGTTTGTCTGAGGAAGTCATAAATCCTCGGACTTCCATCAAAGTTTATTTCAAAAGTAAATTTTGATGGGTATAATCCCAATTGTTCTTTGAGGATAAAAAATGAAAAAGATAGATTGGAAACCCGAATATTCCGGTCTGGAATTTAGGGTAATAGTGCTGGTAGAGTTTTTTGGAGCGAGGCCGGGTCAAGTCGCCGTTGACGTAATAAGTGAGGTTGAAATCCTTTCCGATGAAGAGCGTTCCGAATTATTCTTTTCCTTATTAAGGAGGGTCAGATGAGCGAAACGACCGTAGTGACAGTAGTGGTCGCGGCACCGGCGAAGCCCTTCGCTTGTCACGGTGAGCCCCACCCGGGGAGACCGTGCACGGCGAAGCTAACGCAGGCCGAAGCCTGGGTTCCAACGCTCGCGGCGATCCGTAAGGTCGTCGGACGTTGGCCATCCCTGGCCAAGGACCTGGCCGACCACATCCACTGTGGTCGGTGCGCGGCCCTGGGTCGCAAGGCCGGTCTCCGTTTCTATCGCTACCAGCAAACGGTAGTCGAGATGGAACGGCGCCGAGTCGAGCGGACTCAGGCCGCCCGTCAGGCCTTCCACCGCTACCTGTGAAGGTAGTGATCCAGTCGAACTTAGTTCCTTGCCTAAGTTCGACTTCCCACCAAAGTTTTCAAAAAAAAGTTGAAAGTTTTGGTGGGAGGATATCCCAAAAGAAAGGGCGTTGTGGTGTGCAGCCACTCCACTTTCCCGGTACTTTCGGTCGATGCAGATCGATCCCGGTACCGAAGATAGGTGGCAAGGCAGGGCCGAAGGCCCGCGTGAGAATGCTCGTGAAGGGGCGCTCACAGACCTTGAATTCAGGATTGTCGGCCACTGCAAGGTGGTCGAAGATCTTTCTTGAATTCTTAATGCCATCCCGAGTTGCCAGCTTCATCTGGCAACTCGGACTGCACACGTTCTTTTAGCCGAGTCCCAACTCGGCTTCCCACCAAAGATTTTTCAAGCGAGAAGTTTTTGGTGGGGAGAGGGAGTACACGAGGGTAGCGGCCCACATTGCGGCGCTTCCTGATGTATGGAAACCTCACCCCAAGTTCTATGACAAAAAGAGAGCGGCGACAGGCGACGGAAGAAAAAATCCTCGGGCGATTAGAGCAAGTTGCCCGGGACAACTCTCATGGCGATCCAGTTTTGGCGGAGGTGCTGTTAATGCATCTTCACTACAACTGGGGCAAAGGGAACAATCCGCGGACACCGTGGATTGATGAGCCTCATGTCGTCAACGGTGTGAAATTCTGGCGTGTTGGACACAACGCGTCGCATGAATTCTACGTCGGCACTGATGGCAGCGGGAAACGTTTCCGCTATTCTGTCGGTGAGAGTTGCACGGTCGATATCGACGGGAATCCTCTCGTTTTCGACGAGGATGGATTTCCGACGGTTGAATTCGGTTTCGACCGGGATTTCAAGGAAGTGACCGAGTTCCACGGATATTACGGCCACTTCTGATCATGTTCTCGTGAGCTTCATGGGGCGACTCACGTTAATGGGTGTTAAGCTACCCGCCTGTCGTGCAAGGCAAAGTGTCGATGTCCTCGAGCCGAGTCATCGTGACTCGGCCTTCTACCAGAGTTAGCTACTAATAGTAACTAATTGTGGTGGGAGGTATTTGAAAATGAAAATGAAAAAGAGAAAATTGAATCTTCCTCGCGTACCACTTCCACGTCAGACCGAAAAAGTTGTGCCGGCAGAAAGAGGCGGGAGGCACAATCGCAACCGAGAAAAGGAGAAGATCCGTCGTGAGATTCAGGCCGAGCGAGAATAAGCTCGGCCATTGTTTTTAATAATAAAAGTCTGATATTATATAATCAGTAATTAATAAATAATTCTATGAATTTTGAACAAATACCCAAAGATTCGAATCAAGAAAATAATCAGTCGGAAATATTAAAACAGAACGTCAATACGCTTATTGAGTTGTTTGAACTAAATGATAGAGAAGGTAAATTTTCCTTCAATCAAAGAGCAGCGGATAGAATCACCTCAATTATTCAAAAGCATACCGAACAAGTTGAGGGAGGATACAACCGCATTGGCGATGCTGCTAACTTCCTAGAAGATATTAGAAAAGCGAAAGAAAAAATGATTGAAGAAATTGTTGATGAGAATGAAAAACGCAAAATTAGCGATTTGTTTGCTAAGGTAGATATACCCGATTTAGATTTGGGAACCGCCTTAACACCAGGCGATAGTGAAAGAAACATTTCAGGTAAAAGAGTCGGCCGTCCAGGAGGTTCCTTCGCTGAAACAAGGGTAGACGAAGAAACGGAAGAAGATAAAAAAAGAAAATTATAATATTTAATTATGTCTACTAAATTCAAAAGTTTTGAAGAATTCGGCCAAGCGACCAAGCAAGCTGAATCAGAGGATTTAAAACAGAAGATTGATGACATCTTTGAGAAATCAATCAAAGAGGATTTTGATTCTATTCCGGAAGGGCCGTTCAAGAGCAGTCTGCCGGAAATAAGCTGGATTGCCTTTGCCCGGCCTAACGACAGAAAAACCGGCGAGGATAATCCTAATGTTGTAAACGCCGTTATTTTTAGCAAAACCGAATCTGGCAAACCTATAAATCATACTTGGACCATTAATAAAAACGGTGGCATAAGACCCGTCCAAGATATACCAGTTGATCTTGCTCAAAAATACAGCCAGGACCAGATCTCCCTTGAGATTATGGGCTTACTCGAAAAAATCAATCCGTCGTTTATTCATTTTACAAAGTCAGATATTATCCCCCTACAGGATAAGGGGGAATCTAGGGAAGTTTTACCGGGACCAAAGGGCCCGCCGGTAGAAAAACCGATCGATCTTAATAGGGTTCATTTTTTACAAACTATCCGTGGAGCAGAGTTCGAATTTGTCAACGAAGATAAACAGTTTAGGGGTTATACTGGTATTGTTTTTAACGGAACTGAAAACGGCTTTATTTATCTTGAAAACCAATATAAAGATAATGCCGCATATATTGTTGATCTGCCTGAACCGGTTGAAATGGAGATGATAGAAAGAGAATTCAGGCAAACAAAATCAAAAGAAGAGCAAGAAAATATTTCTAAAGATGATATTAGGGAACAAGCTGTAAAAAAATACTGGGACCCCATCTCTGAAAAAGCGAAGACTCGTCGTGCCCTGATGGATTTGGGCATTGCTGAAAAGGTTGTCCATAATGACCCTAAGGTTTGGCAGGAAGCTATACGTAAAGCTATTGAATCTCGCACTCAGTAATTCCATAAATATCATTTAAAAGAGCCCTCAAAGGGTTCTTTTAAATCTGTCAACGGCCATTGACAAAATGGCATTTTGGGTGTATAATAGAGATACAGAACCTTGAGTTTAGCAAGTAAAAGGAGGCGAAATGAGCTGGGAGAATTATCAGCTATGGTTGGCCGATCGAGACAGTCAGATTTCCTTCTTTCGGGCCAGGAAGGAGTGGGCGCGTGGACTTTTGAGGCTGAAGGGTCTCACACAGCCCGGGTCATCGGTCAATGGGATTTTCGCAGGATGCGAATTTCTCATCACGATCGGTCCTCGGGGAGGCGTGAAGGTCAGCCCCATATGCAAGAAGGCCATCCGCGCTTCGTCGCAGATCCGAAGCGGAATCTTCGAGCTCCCGCCCCAGCCTTGGAAAGGATGGTAGTACCTCCTCTCCACTTAGACCAACCGCTTTGGTTGGTCTCCCACCAAAGTTTCTTTACAGAGATTTTGGTGGGAATAATCCCGATTGTTCTTTTAGGAGGATACGATGAGAAGAATTCTGTTTGTGGCGGCGATTCTGGTGGCTTTCTACGGCCTGGCAAAGGTTGTACCGGGAGCGCCGGTGCGACCCCTCAAGCCGGTGACTTCGGTTCGTTTCCCCGACAAACCATGGAGAGAGGTCAAGTGGGATGTTCCCTGGGAGAACAGGGTCATCTACTGCCTCAATCTTCACGGCTGGCGGGATACGAGATTCCAGCGAGTTTGGAAGTACGATCAGCTCGCTCGAATGTCACAGGATCCCCAGATTCGCAGACAGTATCAAAACTGTGTGCAATGGGGAACGAGGGATATTCCCCGTCTTCTGCGGGGCAAGTGATGCCAAGCAGACAGTTGGAGCCATGCCAAGGCGTCGGATTTCACCGACGCCTTTTCGTTTAGAGCTTTTAATAGTAAATTATAATAATGAAAGAAGTTATTGATGACAAACTAACCATTTATGGCAGTAATGGGATATCTCCAGGCAAACTTCTGATTATTCAGGATGCGGTTGGTGCCGGCCTTGAAGCGGCTCGACAGAATCTAGGCATTTGGCCGGAAGCAAAAGTTAGGATTTGGATTCTGGCAAGACCAAAGCACAGGATACCGAGCCAGGGATCTGCTGGTAAAAAATTTATAAATATTGGAATAACTAAAAAGTATTTAAACTCAAGAAATGCCTTTAAAAAAATTAGCGGCACAGTCATCCACGAGTATGTCCATTATATTCGCCTGCTCTCCAAACTAGACAGACGAGATTATCGTAAAACAGTACTAGAAGCGGCGATTGAGGAAGGGGTTTCAATATATATCCAGAGCGCCATTGCCGGATATCCTGATTATCTCGATATCAAAAATCTTAATGAAAAAATGGTTCATACTTGCTGGGATAAGTTTTCTGAAGTAATTAATAAGCCAGCTGATAAATACTATAAACTGCTGGAAGATGATGAGACCTATCGAGCTATATATTATCGGCTAGGCTTCGGGGTTGTCAGAAAATATATGAACTCTAACCCCCAAATTAGCCTGGCAAAGCTTGCTAAAATATCTGAAACCAAGCTGGTTAGATTCGCAAAAAAGACTTATAATATTTAGATAAATCTTATTTTATGGAACTATATAAAAAAGAAGGGCTTTACAGTCCCGAAGAAGCCGCTACTGAAGCTTCAGAATTAAAGGAAAAGGTCGAAGCTGGTGAAGCAAGAAATTATTCTGATGCAGAACGAAAGCTAGATAATGAAAAATTTGTTACCCTAAACGGGTTATTTGGTCTGTATAAGGTAAACCGAGAGGCCATGCTGGAGATTGTCAAGAAAAACTATGCATATTTTTTGGATCGAGGCCGATCAGAAAATGATCGAAGTATAGTGCTTGATGTCTATGATCGGACTATTTTTAATATTGCCCGCGATTTTAATGGTGAAGTGGAGCGAGTTAAACACCACGATGCTTTTGGCCCACGTGACTTTAAAAAACCTAGCCTATTTGATGAAATATCTGCTGAGTTGCGTAAATTAGAAAAGGATAAGGAATCTGTATTAGCAGAATATCGAAATAAGAAAATAGAAGAAAAAGCAAAGCGAGATGAATCAAGAACGGCAAGAGCTCAGGCCATAGAAAAAGGAGAGCTAATTATTTTAAAAGGAACCGACAGTCGCCCAATCGATCTTAATGTTGGTGAATTAAAGAAATGGGTTCAAGAAAGGCTAGACGCCGGAATCAGTAGAAATGATATTCTCGAAAAAGAAGTAATTGATCTTGCTTTATCTCTCGGGCAGGATAACTTTGAAGGAGTAGCGCTAATCATTCCTTTAAAGGAGCATCTATCTAAACTTATGCCGGGATAATCGGTACAATGTCCACCGACCAAAAAACAATTGACTGGTACAATAAAAACGCCGAAGGCTTTGCCGGGCATGTTAGAAATAAAGACGAGTCCGTTTACCATTCTTTATACGAAAAACCGGCAATGTATCAGCTTACCCCCGATATTAAAGGCAAAAAAGTTATTAGCCTAGGTTGTGGTAGCGGAGAAGACAGCTACTATCTCAAACAGCAAGGAGCGGAACTATCTATGGGGGTTGATATCTCGGAAGAGCTTATTAAAATAGCTACAAAAAGCTATCCGGACTGCACTTTTAAGGTTATGGATATGGAAAAATTGGATTTTCCTGACGATAGCTTTAATTTTGCTTATTCCAGCCTGGCTATTCATTATATTGAAGACTGGGCCAGGGTATTTCAGGGAGTTCATAGAATATTAAAACCCAATTCATTTTTCCTATTTTCATGTAGTCACCCAGTCCTTACGGCTATGGCCACTCTTGAAGATAGCGATAAGAAAAGATTAAAACAAATGTCTATCGCCTGGTACAGAAATTCCAAGAAACTAGAAATTACAGGAGATTATCTCGGCCGACATTCAGAGGGAGATTTGGGTAAAGATTTTGATGTTACTGCTTGGCATAAACCCATTGGCGAGATAATAGCTGGAGCAAAGGATGCCGGATTCAACATAGACAACATTGTAGAACCTAAACCTCTTGAAAAAATGAAAGAAATATCAGAAAGAGACTATGTTAAACTCTCAAAAATTCCAGAATTTATAATTTTTAAATTGTTGAAAATATAATGGCAATTTCTGATTATCATAAAAAACATATTAGTCGTACCGAAGAGGAGACAGACAGGAGGATTTTTGTAAAAGAACTGGAGCTCAAAAAGATTTTATTGGAAACTAACTATAAACCTGGCTTTGATACGGTCAGGGTTGCTGTTCTTGGCTGTGCTGATAAACGTTTTGTTAAAAGACATAAAGCCATATTTGAAAAGTTATTTCAAAAGCCAGTAGAACAAATTACTTTTGACATTACTACCGAGCATCTTGAAGGCGAGGAAAATGTAATCCGGCACGACATTACTACTCCTATTCCCAGCACTCCATTTGATATAACCTTTGGTCACGTTGTCCTTAAGTTTATTGAAACATCAAAGCAATGGGACGCGATAAAAAGTGCTTACAATGTCTTGCGTTCTCCTGGGCTGGGCATCTTCGTTTATGATATGGAAGACATAACAACCGAGGCCCCCATTCAAGCTGATGGCTATTTCTCTGTGCCCGTAGAAACATATAAATTGAAGCTTGCTCAAGAGAATATGAAGTTCAAAGATTTAAGATGGGATATAACTCTTGATAATGTTCCAATTCCTATTCGTGGACTTAAGGGAGGGGCTTTGGTATTAGAAAAATAATTATGAACGTAGAAAAATACATTCCATCACAAGAAGAAATTACCCGAGCCGAGGAGATGATGACTCCTAAGCAGAGAGAAGCTTCGGAAATCAGAGAAAAGTTTATGTTCCAAGAACGCGATCCTTTTGATGATTTTTTAGAGCATATTGACCAGAATGCTGAACGCCGCGAACCTACATCAGAAGAAAAGACTCGAATGGATAATAATCTTATTAAACTTGGCCAGATTTTTAGTGACTCTAATCTCAATTGGCAATTAGACGGCGCTTTAAATATTTCTTTAATGAAAGGCGAATATATCGGGATTCATGCTGGACTAAAAAACAACTCCTTGAACGGGGTTATCAAGTCATTTGCCCAGTAAT
>CAYTBY010000011.1:0-31029 GCA_964436165.1 uncultured Candidatus Saccharibacteria bacterium | reverse complement strand
ATCAAAGCCCGCTAGACGGCTCCCCGAAGCTTATCGCAGTCACGCCACGACCTTCTTCGCCTTTATATGCCAAGGCATCCTCCATACGCCCTTCTTTTAATGAGTAATGTCCACGCAATTTCTTATTTTATCACGCCATAGTTTATCGCTAGATAAACGAAGGCGGATTTTGATTATTTTATTTTCTTTACACCCCGTAATGGCCATCGCCATTTTACGGGGATACCCGCTAACTATGGACTTCTTTTTACGAAAGAAGTCGTTTTTCAAGATTCTTGCATTAACTGCTAGTGACTAACTTTATTAAATCAGTCATCAGAAGTCAACTCCGACGCTTTGGTCGGAGAGCCGACTGAAACGTCGGCTTCGTCGCTTGCCAAGTACTCATAATAAACTAAAAACCGCTTTCAAGCGGCCTTTTGAAATACGCACAAAAAATGCCGTTTTCAGCCGCTTGTTTTATTGGTTTGTAGGTTAAGTATCATCTGTTTTATTGTGGTTACATTATAGTCCAGGCCGGTTTTGAAGTCAACCCCGTACGAAGTAGGCCTAGCCAAGCCAGCTCAGCTGGCCCAAGGTCCTCCGCCCATCCGCCAACTGGCGGAGGCGGAGGACTCGCGCTGAAAGTGCGAGCTAGACTTCTAACGGGGTCAACCCCGTCAAGAATTAGTGTGAGTTATTCTTCCTCCGATTCATCGGATGAGTCTTCTTCCGAGTTTTCTGCCGCCAACTGCCTAACCGCCTTCAACTGTTGTATATTTGAGTTAGCAGCTCTAATTATTTCGGCACTAGTATTATCAATTCCAACCTGAAGGTAGCTTAAAGAAGCACTGCCCAGAATCATAAAAATTGACAAGACCAGGACGACCAAGGTCATAACCCTATCCGGACTCATTAGTGGTTTTTGTTCCATCCCGTTAGAGACAGATTGCAACTCTGTCGCAATCGTGCCTGATTAGGTTTACTTCAATTCCCGTTAAAACAGCTACGACCACCGTTTTAATTTAATGACTGTCTGCTGTGTCTCTAACGGGATTAAAAATTTAATAAGTCAATTATAACACGGGCAGACGCTTTCCAAGAATTAGTTATCCACTTCTGGCCTATCTCCTAACTCTATATATTGCCCTTCAACAAAAATCCGCCTCCGTCAGTTGACGGATGGCGGACTGCAATTAAGAGAAGTGAGAGACTATTTTTTTACTTTAGGAATAGTGAGGAAGGATAGCTTAACAAGAACAATTCCAGCAGTAGCTGAAACTAACAATACTCGAGTAAGAATCATGCCGGAAATAGATATTTCAAAACCGGATAACCAAGAAAGTAGTACAACAAGCAGTACAAACGCCACGGACATCAGAATGATAAGACCAAGCGACATTAATATATCCCCAACCTTTTCATTGAAGGTCAGAACCACTTTTTCCATGATCAACCTCAGCTTAAAGAGTTAAAGTAACTGGCCTTATAATACAGCAATCTGATATTATTATCAAGTAGCAGATTAAGCCACCCTAGCAATCAGCTACTCTTTTTACTATCCATGGTTCAGTACTGCTGGCTGATTCAAAAATACCACAAGGCAAAACAGTCATACCGCTTTCTGCCCTAACTTTTAACCTACCATCAGTAAGCCAACTACCGTAATTATGACCCGTCGTTGTAACAACCTTGTATATTCTCTTCGTACTAATTTCATAAATTTCAACCCGCTCATTTTCCCAGCCATCACTATTCATTAAAATAAATTTCTTACTAGGTGGAATCTCGGCTGTTTTGTAAATAACCACCTCGCTAGGGTTATTGGTTACATTCAATGCACTAGGGTTCTCACTTGCCAAAATAATTGACTTGGCAATTAACTCACCATTAAAATATACGTCCCCATTTATGATTGGTGTATTTGTTGTTTTATCGGTAAACCTGAACGTGGAGAGGATTTGGTTGATTACCAATTACTAACTCGCCAGATATTATCCACACCTTTAGACATCATAAACTCCACGTCACTTATAGAGCCATTGAGTTCTTTCAACGGACCTTTATATACCCTAATTTTTCCGAATTCTTCAATAAATCTTGCGTTTTCAAAATAATAAGCGAATACTTCTAAATCCTCTGGAGAAGCTTTCAATAAATACTCACGAGTACTAATTGCTTTTTCATCGTTTTTAGTAAAACCCGCAAGCACTGATTCAATATTTCCCTTTCTTAAATTAAATGCGATTATATTGATTAAAATATACTGCGAGTCAAGCATTCGATTTTCATCTGAAGTTATCAATCTTTGTTGCCTTAATTCTTGCATCCTTAACTCCGCTTCCTGCGCAGTCCTCGCTCCTTGCTCCAAATACGACAACCTCAAAAAATACAAATAGCCGTTGATGGCTACCAGCAATGCCGCCACGACAAGAGCAATCCAAACATAGACCTTGATGTGATGCTTGGGATGATATGACTGCTCGTTGGGTTGGGGGGAGTTAGGTTGAGATTCCATTACTAAATTATACCATGTTCCATACGATTATTGATACAAATTGCTGTGGGTATCGATGGTCATAAAGTAAGCCACATCATTATTTATCAATTCGTATAATCCTCTGTAATCGCCAGTAATATTAATGCTTCGATAACCTTCGTATTCTCCGCCCAAAGCATGATTGTTCAGAATAGGATTAAACGGGTCTTTCATAAATAAAACGAGCCGTTCATCTATTTTTTTCTGAATGGCTCGTAGTTTTTTATATTGTTTTTTGAAATTTTTATGAAACAGGACTCTCATTTTGAATGAAGATATTTAAGCATTTCATCGGGATCAGAAAAAACGGGAGAAATATTCCTTTTTTTCTTATAATCCTCTTCAGCTCTTCCGATTAATTCTTCGAGCTCAGGAGTCATCTGAGGAATAGTAGAAAGATATATCGATTTATTTCTTATCAATTGCTTGAGATATGAATTAATAATCGCACTTAAAGTCAACCCCAAATCACCGGCTATTTTTTGAGCATTCTTCTTGACCTCCATATCCGCTTTTATATTAATCATCGTTTTCATGATATTTTATTCACATAGACACATTGGGAGTGTGCTATTTGCATGCTATCTATAGTATATACAATGGATACTTAGGTGTCAACAACATTTACCCACCTTACCCTTAATGCTTAATTCGTAATACTTGATACTATTTTTTCTTCTCTTCCTCCTCTATGTGCTTCTCCTCTCTTCGCAAATAATACAAAAGCGAGGCAATTACAGCCACCAATCCCTTCATCAACCATTTGGCTAATCTCCGGTGATGATGAACCCAGCCGGTAAAGCCTTTGGTTATATGAATATCTTCTTCTTTTTTATTCTCTTCGGACATTTTCTAATTATACCACATTCAACTCAAATTTTTGACCTATTGACAAAAACCATATAATCAACTAAAATTGTAGATGAAGAGTAATGAAACTCTTCTGAGGAGTTTTGAATATGTTTCCTTGGATTCCGATTTCTTCAGCCGCTGTAATTGTCGCTATTCATTCTGCTAATTCACAAAATAGAGAAAACCAGAGAATAGAACCGGTAACGAGATCTGACAAGATTTTTGCAATAGGCTGCGTAATTTTTGCATTTACTGTTGTTATCGGAGCTGCACTATTTACTCACTATATTGGTTAATAACAACATCTTATAACACAGAGCAGATCGGATCTAATAAGGGGCTACGGCCCCTTATTTTTTAAAATTTTAATAATTATTCAGTTAGTATCAATGGTCCTTTTTCAGTGATGGCAACGGTATGTTCAAAATGAGCGGCCATTCCCCCGTCTTTTGTCTGAAAAACAAACCCATCGGGACCTTCTTTTATTTTCCAATCCCCTGTTACTACCATCGGTTCTATGGCAATAACCATCCCTGGTTTTAGTTCTTCCCCTGTTCCTGTTTGACCATAATTAGGAACCTGGGGTTCTTCATGAAGTTCCCGGCCGATGCCATGGCCAACTAAATCTCTGACCAAATTAAATCCTTCTTTCTCTACATATTTTTGTATTACCGAACCAATATCACCGATGGTATTACCAGGTTTTGCCTGTTTGATTCCTATTTCAAGAGCCTCTCTCGTGATTTTTATCAACTTCTTTTTTAACAGGATGCCCCTGTCAAACAGGGGCATCCTGTTAAGACCGCCGGCCAGAACCGTCACCGCCGAATCAGTATGAAATCCTTTATACAAAACACCCATATCAAGTTTGAGCAAATCTCCTTTTTCTAATTGTCTATCCGAAGGAACACCATGAACTATTTGATCATTTATAGAAGTGCACAAAACCGACGGATAGCCATTATAATTTAAAAAGGCTGATCTTGCCCCAAATTTAAAAAGAAGCTCCTTGGCGAGCTTTTCCAAATCTTGGGTGGTAATCCCTGGTTTCACCGCTTTAACCAGTTCTTTCAAAATATTGGCCAGAATCTTACCCCCATCACGCATTGTTTCTATTTCTTTTTGGGTTTTTATGTTTATCATTCTTCTCCCAATCCTTTTAAAATATCTTCAAAAACTTTATCTATGTCCTGCTCACCTTCTATCTCTAAAACTTTATACCCATTTTCCTGTAGAAAGGAAAGTGCGGGTTGGGTCTGCCTCAAATAAACCTCATATCTTACCCCTATAGTTTCAGGGGTATCTAACTTGCGCTTCAAAAGAGGACTTCCATCTTTGGGACAAGTGGTGACATCTTTGAACATCGGAAAATCGGGAATAGTGTGACGGTTAGCTTCACAAATTCTACGGCTTGAGTTTCTTTTAATAGACTCCTCTTTAGTTAGATTAAGATGAATTGCTTTTACATTATCCCTACCATAAAGTTCTTCAAAAACTGGCATTTCTTGTTCGGCTTCATATATTGTTCTGGGCGAAGCACTAAAAACTATACCTATACCTTTATCGTGCAAAGAACGAACATTTTCTAACACCCATTGAGTAACCAGTTCAGGAGAATTTATTCCTCCTTCTTCCCAAATCTTCTTCTGCTGATTTATGATCTCATCATTTGGTGCGGCATTCTTAAATTTATTTTCTATGATCTTGGAGGTCTCCACATGAATAAGACCGAATTTCTCGGCCAACAACTCCGCCTGCGTCCCCTTCCCCGACCCAGGCGGCCCAATTAATATCACTGCCCATTTTCTATTCGCTCCTAGCGAATAGTCCTTCCGAAGCCTTGGCGAAGGAGGATTTGTATTATCGTTCAACATGATAAATTGATAATAACATGTTTATAAAATAAAACGAGCTATATTAGCTCGGCGTTGAATTGTCAGCAAGAAGGAGGGAGGTATAAAAATTTTCCGTCATATCCATGTCTGAATTATTGGACATTTTCGGATTTTTGATTTTAATTTTTCGTAAAGTTCCATCGTTTCCATAAGTAAGATCTGGAATTCTTTTCGCTGTATGGTCTGAATACTGTAATTTCCTTCTCGAAGTAGCATAACCATTCTCAAATTATTAGAATACCACATTCTAGTATCAAGACGTTCTGCAAGATATTTTTTGTCTATTTCCAAGAACTTAATCCGTAACTCTAATCTGCTAATTTTCTTATTGGCCAGAAAGATTCCTAACGTATAAAGAGCTAACAGGACTCCAAGGATATAAACGATATAATCGGGGATGCCTGAAGTCATCTTACCATCCCTCCCATAAATTCTTAACAGCTGTTAACCACTTATAAATTACGAATATGATTAAAAATCGCCAGAAGAGTACATCCATAAAAACAGCAATGGGAGATTCCATAATCTTCATTGGGACTACTACTAACATGGCTCCTCACCTCAATATCAAAAATCTTCTAAAATTCTATCATATTCCCACAATTTTGCAACTAAAAAGCCGAGATGTCTCGGCAGAAGACTTAACTTAATTTATTTTCTTTGCCTATGTTCCAAATAGTAATTTTTCTTTAAATCGAATGAAAATATGGTTATTAGAAAAACAAGGGCTAACCCTATAAGCCTCATTGCGTCCCCTTCTTTGACAACGAACAATCCGTGCCTAGATATTATTAAAAAATAAAATTTATGTCAATAAAAAAGTTGGGATTAAACCGACTTATACTCCGCGAGAATTTAGATAATTCTGAACTATATTTCTATCTACAAAATTCAACTGAGATCTCAGTTAGGTTCAAATAAAATAACTGCTTCTCCTTCAGCTACCAGTTCGCCGAACTGATTCATCGCTTTTGTCCTTAGGGTAAAAATAGGTTTGTCCTCTTTTATAGCTGAAATGGTTATTCTCACCGTGATAACCGTATCGCAATAAACTGGCTTAAGATATTTTGTAAATAAAGATAGCAAGATTGTACCGGGTCCGGGGAATTGAGTCCCTAAAACCCGAGAAATCATCGCATCGATCATCACTCCATGAGCAACACAACCCTTAAAACGAGTTGTTTTTGCATACTCAGCATCAATATGGACAGGATTTATATCTCCCGAAATTCTTGCAAACTCGTTAATCTTCTCTTGAGTTATAGTCTCTGAGAAAGAATCGTTATCCCCAACTTTAAGGTTCATGCGTCACTCTCTTTGACAACGAACAATCGTGCCTAGATATTATTACTATTTCCAGTTGGTGTCAAGAAAAAAGCCGTATCAACGGCTTGGCCAAAATAAAGCTGGCATAATAGGATAAAAACGGCGAAGTGTCACCTCAAAAACTGGTTATATTTTTGGATCCATAATTAACTGCCCATTTCGTAATAGGCCCTTTGACTCTAGTAATACTTCATTAAGCCTCAGGTCTTCTTCGTTCAGTAGTAAGCGAGTACAGACGTGAATATCTTCTTTTATCCCCCATCCTTCAAAAGCTTTAACCGCTTTGGGGTAAATTTTCTGTATTCTGCGAATAATAGTATTCAAACTGAACTTCTGTCTTTCTCCTCTTGTGGCGCTAAACACAACAACTCCGAACCCAATCACATACAACATAGGCTGATCTTCGTATGGATACCATATATCCTGAAACACAAGTCCGTCATGCTCGAATTCACCTGCGGGCAAGTTACACAATTTGCTCTTTAATACTGGATACTTTTTCCCAAAAGCTACAGAAAAAGCGTGTATGTCCCAAGCATCCCATTCTTTGCAATCCTGAAGGTCTATATCTTCTAAACCAAGCCACATGGCAAAATGTCCACTTGCGGCATAGTGTTTAAAAGTAGGGGTCGTCTTTGACTGCCTTCGATGCATTTACCTATTTTCCCTCTCAATGAACAAGTATGCCTAGATACTATTAAAAAATCAAACCATTGTCAATCTTTACTCGTTATTATACAAATCTCTCATGTGAGGAATTTGTATAATAAAAACTCCTCAATGAAACGCTGTTAAACATCGGATGTTTAACAAAAACAGTAGTAAAACAAAAGCCGAGATGTCTCGGCAAGTTACACAACTTCAAGCTGATTCTAGCTCCCGAAGTTTGTTTCTAAAATGTCTAAGTATAGATCGATTGCCTTCCAAATCAGCCCTAGACTCACCTGGCTTAAAAAATTCCGAGAAAATGGTACTGCCTATCATCCCATGAAAAGCAGATACATTTTGCAAAGAACTGCGTGTTTCACCTTGTTCATACAATTTATCGAAAAACTCATTGACCATTGCATAATACTCACTCAATATTACCGTTTTACCATGAATCTCCTGAAGTTTTATCATGATAGAGTGTTCCAGTTGTTCGGCTTCTTGATAAGCCGCTAGCCACTGTTCTAGAGTAACTTTTTCGGAATCACCCATTAAAATACCTCTTTAAAAACAATTCGTGGTTAGATATTACTAGATTTTCAGCGAATGTCAAGAAAAAGTAAATGGCTTTCGTGCCATTTACGAAACCTTTGCGGGAGGGATAGTAACAAACAAAGCTTTATCTTAAACCGACAGGAAAGCGGGAACTGACTGAATCCTGAAAATAAAAACCGAGGAGTCACCTCTTTTAAGATTTGAGGGGACACCTCGGTTTTTTAATTTTCAGAGATGAAGGAATTCCCGAAGGCGGGCCTGCTCAACAGGCCTTCCGGAGGTTTTAAAGCTATTGTTTGTCTAGCCCGGAGCAGTGGTTGAGAAAATGGGGAGAAAGCCATTTATGCCCTAGTACTCATACATACTCAACTGGGCGTCGACTTGCTTCATAATTTCGATCGCCACCGAGACAACGATTAGAATTGATGTGCCGCCGACGGTAAATGCGGTAATTCCGGTAAATCCTTGAACAATATTTGGCATAATAGCAATCACCCCCAAAAATATCGCCCCCACCAGCGTTACTCGCGTCAAAAGATGATTTAGAAATTCTGCCGTCATCGGACCCGGACGAATACCCGGAATATATCCGCCTTGTTTCTGAATATTTTCAGAGATTGATTTGGGATCAAAAGTAATAGCTGTATAAAAATAGGTAAACAAAACCACGAGCAAGAAGTATAAGACTGAATACCAAAGATTTGACTGAAGAAGATCATTTATCCTGACGGCTATCTTTGAAATCCCAGGAATATCATAAGCCGAAAGGAAATTAGCGACCATGCTTGGGAAAAGCAGAAGAGACAGGGCAAAAATTATCGGGATGACTCCGGCATTATTAACCCTCATCGGCAGATAAGTTGAAACTCCGCCAAAAACCCTCGAACCACGGATTCGACGGGCATAATTAATCGGAATGTTTCTTTGAGCCTCGGAAATATAAATAACACCTACAACAACAGCTAATCCAACAACAATGAAAGCAAGATATGTGAACAACTGATCTGGAGTATAAGTAAATGTCGCCTGACTTATGCTCGTTGGCAAACCGGCAACGATACCGGCCAAGATTAAAAGTGAGACACCGTTACCAATATTCTTTTCAGTAATTAATTCCCCAAGCCACATCAAAAATACACTAGCCGCCGTAACCGTAATCAGAGTCGTTACCCAATCAAGAGTAGTTAATGACCCAATGACCTGCTGTTTGGAAAGAAGGGTAAGAAAGCCAAAACCCTGAAGAGCCGCCAAAGGCACCGTCAATATTCTTGAATATTGGTTAAACTTTGCCCTTCCAGCTTCGCCCTCATATTTATACATCTGTTCGAGCTGTGGGAATATCATTGTCAAAAGCTGCATAATGATTGAGCCGGTAATATAGGGTCCCAAACCCAGCATTCCGATAGACAAAGCTGTTAAAGAACCGCCGGTAAAAGCGCTGATCAAACCAAAAAACTGGTTCTGGGCAAAAAAGTCCTTCAGCCGATCGGCATCCACGGCTGGAATAGGAATATTAGAAATTACTCGAAAAACCACAAGCAAAGCCAGAACAAAAAGAACTTTGCTTCTTAACTCCGGACGTTTAAATATTTGTAAGATTTTGTTCATATATAATCCTAATTTACGAATATATCCCAATACTCTAATAGAGATTTTTTCTGCATTAGTGTATTCGTATTAATTGGGGTATTAGTGTTATGGCTTAACCGTTCCGCCTAGTTTGGCTATTTTCTGACGTGCCGACTTGGAAAAATCAAAACCCTGAAAATTCTTTCCTCCTTGTAATTCTCCTCCGCCAAGAACTTTTACTTTGCCCTTAGGGCTTGGCAAAAATCCTTTTTTGTTCAATAATTCCGAATTAATTAATTCCTCTCCGGTAAACTGGTTAAAAAATCCGAGATTAAAAACAGTCGGCTTGTCTTGCCTGTATTGATAGTAGCGATGTTTTCTGTGGATTCCCTTTCCGCCTGGTTTTTTTGAAGCTCCTCTCTGCTTAGGAAACAACTGCCAAAGCCGATTATCTCCGCCTCTAAAACCTGGCTTAACTCCAGATCCGGCCCGGGACTTCTGGCCCTTTGTTCCTCCGCCGGAATATGTCCCCCTCTTTCCCCCACGCCCAACACGCTTCTCTGATTTTCGGGGAGTATTCGGTTGTAGATTGCTTAAGTCCATAAAGTTTATAAAGTTATAAAGTTCATAAAGTTTTCTCTTGAATAGAATTTTTATTTGACACACTTGATGAACTTGAAGAACTTTTAACTTTCAACTGTCGAAGTGCTTCAATTGTCGCTCTAGCAATATTAATTTTACTATTCGTTCTTTCAACAAGTTTTCCGGTTAGCGCTTTAATCCCGGCCAGTTTAGCCACTACCCGAACCGCACCTCCGGCCTTAACCCCGCCTTTTGCCGGCTTAAGCAAAACAACTGCACTATGAAACTTAGATTCAACCTGGTAAGGAATAGTTCCATTAACGATGGGAACGGTTATTAAATTTTTCTTAGCCCGATTAAAAGCTTTCTGCATTGACTGAGCAACATCAATACCCTTACCGATACCAACTCCAACCTTTGATTTTCCGTCTCCGATAGCTACGGTCGTCCTAAAACTAAAGCGCTTGCCGCCCTTTGTAACTCTGGTCACTCTGGCAATATCAAGAACCTTCTGGTCATATTCAGACTTCTCCCGGGGTGCACCGCCAAATCTGCGGCCGCCGCCTCTGCCGCCCCGTCTTTGCCCGCCTTGGCCGCCTCTAGTGTTCTCACTTCCTTGGCCTGGATTATTAAATTGTGTTGATTGATTTTCCACGTTTAGGTTTTAGGTTTTAGGTTTTAGGTTTTAGGTTTTTACCTAATACCTAATTCCTAACACCTAGAAGCTAGAACTTAAGCCCTCCAGCCCTTAAACCGTCGGCTAAAGCTTTTACTCGGCCATGGTATTTATAGCCGCCCCTATCAAAGACTGCTTTGCTGATACCTGCTGTTTTAGCTTTCTCGGCCACCATTTTCCCTATTTCAGTCGCTTTATCGCTTTTGCTGCCCTTTATTTTACTTTTCTTGGCAGAAATAACTTTACTGCTCAAGAGTGTTTTTCTGGATTCATCATCAACTAGCTGGACAAAAATATGCTTATTACTTTTAAAAACCGAAACCCGCGGCCGCTCTTTTGTGCCAATAATTCTAGACCTAACTCGATTGTGCCGTCTTTGCCTATTAAGTTTTTTCTTTTTTGATTCCATATGGTAAAATCCAAATTTCAAAATCCAAATGACAAATCAATGACAAAATCCTAAATCCAAATTAAGATTTTTGACATTTGGGCTTTGGATTTGATTTGACATTTGAGCTTTGACATTTGTATTTACGCGGCGGTTGCCGCTTTCTTCCCAGCCTTACGCCTTATCACTTCCCCGACATATTTTATACCACTGCCCTTGTACGGTTCGGGGAGACGTTTTGATTTTATTTCTGCGGCAAAATGACCTATCAGCTCTTTATCCATGCCCTCGATCTTAATAATGTTTTTTTCTACTTTTACGCTTACCCCGTCTGGAATTTTTACTGATATGGGATGGGAATAACCAAGGTTCAGCTCCAGTTCAGTTCCTTTTACATTCGCCTTATAACCGACACCCTCAAACTCAAGATTTTTCTCAAAGCTATTAGTAACACCTTTTATCATATTGGCTATTAAAGCCCTGGTAAGACCCCATACTTCAAACTTATCTTGATTGTCTTTTAGATTAACATAGACATTGTCTTCCTTAACGGAAACCGATACGGCATCATTGAGTGTCATCTTAAGTTCGCCTTTGGGGCCTTTGACCAAAATTAAACCACCGTCGATCTTTACATCAACTCCTTTTGGAATTTGGATTGGTTTTTTCCCTATTTTACTCATTACTTCGTAAAATATAATGCGAATTTACAAATCTATGCGAATGCTACAAATAATATTCGATGCACTATTTGTAAGTGTGTGGAACTATTCGTGGCATTCGTATGTCATTCGTAGATTTGCATTACTTCACCAGACTTCAAACAACATCTCTCCCCCCAAATTCTGCTTCTTGGCTTCTTTTGAATCCATCACTCCTTTTGATGTTGAAATTACTCCTAACCCATAGCCGGAACGCACTGACTTAATATCTCCGGCTCCGACATACATATGCCTTGACGGCCGGCTTATTATTTTGAATCCGCTGATGCCGGGCGTTTTGTCTTCCTGGTATTTAAGGGCTAACGATAAATATTCAAATTCAGTTTTCTTACCTTTTTTCTTTCTTCTTTCAACTTGGTCTATGAATCCATTATCTTTAAGGATCTTGGCAATCTGAAACTTAATATTAGAAAAAGGGACCGAAACCTGCTCTTTGCCTACGGCTTGAGCATTCTTGACCATTACCAGCATGTTTCCAATTGGATACAATCTAGTTTAAAGTTTATAAAGTTATAATGTTCTTAAAGTTTTTGATTTATTTTACTTTATGAACCTTATAAATATGAACCTTATAAACTTGATGAACTTTTGACTTACCAGGAAGACTTCTTCACTCCCGGCAACAGTCCCTGACCGGCCAATTCCCTGAAATGAATTCTGCATAAACCGAATTTTCTCATATAACCGCCCTTACGGCCGCACAAAAAACATCTTAAAACAATTCTACTGGAGAACTTCGGTTTTTTATTCGATCTTGCAATTGTTGACTGCTTCGCCAATGTAGTATGTAGTATGTAGTATGTAGTATGGTTTTTTTTAATTTCCTTACTACTTGCTACATGCTACTTGCTACTTCTTAATGGGGAATCCCATCAATTTTAACAACTCTTCTCCTTTTTCTCTGTTCTTAGCAGTTGTAACGACCGTAATCTGCATGCTAAATATGTCTTTCAAACTTTCATAGTGAATTTCCGGAAAAATACTCTGCTCTTTCAATCCTAAATTCAAATTGCCGTTTTTATCAAAATTCTTTGGATCAATGCCCCGAAAGTCTTTCGATCTTGGCAACGCCACATGTACTAGTCTATCCATAAAATCATACATCCTCTTGCCACGCAATGTAACCATCAAGCCGATATTCATTCCTTCTCTGGATTTAAATCCGGAGATAGATTTTTTAGCCTTTCTAAAAACCGGCTTCTGGCCCGACAATAACCCAAAGTCACGCACAATTTTTTCAATAAACTTGTCGTCTTTGGCTATCTTGCCTATTCCGGCGTTGATAACCACCTTTTCTATTTTCGGAACGGCCATTGGGTTTTTTATGCCAAATTTAGCCTGTAATTCAGGAATTACTTTCTTTCTATATTGTGTAAGCAAATCGGACATTGTAATTACTAGTTACATTTTACCAGTTACTCCCCATATTGACTTCTTCCAACAGTTTGTTATCATATCATAAGATTTGTTTTTTGACAAAAAGGGGTTCGGAACATGAATCTTGTCGCCTATCTTGTTATCGCTCTATGCCTTGTTACATATCTACTGATTGGAATGATCATTTCCTATCATTCTCCGCTTGGCAATTCATATTATCCCAAAAAACGGTTTCGATTGGTATTTCTTTGGATTTTTCCAATAATATTGATCGTATCTTGGACGATAATTATACTAGCTGCCCTCGCTATTGAAGTCGTATTATTCGGAGATAATTCGGGCAATCCTGGATTAGAAACATTTTTTAAACAATTCTGACTTTTTATTTTATCTCTGCCCTCTTTGAGGGCTTTTTATTTTCACTCCATCCCGCCCTATCACAAATCAAAATTTAAAATGTAAATCTCAAAGTGTAAAATGACAATTTAAAATTAAAAATAATCAGAAAATTTTACATTTTGCGTTGTCATTTTCCATTTTGATTTTTTAATTTTACATTACTATCTATGTTTCCGCCCCGCATTTCTTGCATACCCTAATCTTATTATCATTTTCAACTTTAAAACCGACCCTTGTCTGTTTACCACATGATTTACATATTAAAGCAACAGATGATACAGAAACTGCTCTTTCTTTTGAAACAATCTGGCCTTTTTGGCCCTGCTTACGAGCTCGTAAATGTTTTTTAACCAAATTCAAACCCTCGACAACAACTTTGTCGCCGCTTGACCCTCCTTTGCCAAGGCTTCGGCGGGCAACGAAAACATGGGTCACTTTACCCTTCTTTCCCTTATCTTTACCGCCCAGCATTATAACCTGATCGTTTTTTTTAATTTTCATGTGGTTTTAAAAATATTTAGCTATTTGACTCGCTTTAATGGAAAATGTAAATCTCAAAATGTAAAATGACGGTTTAAAATTAAAAACTAATCAGAAAATTTTACATTTTGCATTGTCATTTTTAATTTTGATTTTTTAATTTTACATTATTATAACAACCTTAATCTACACTACCTCTTCAGCTAATGAAGCAATAGTGTTAAAGCCCCGTTCCTTGATCTCGCGTGGTATTGGACCGAATATTCTTCCGCCCTTCGGTTCAGTGCCTTCAAGAATCACAACCGCGTTATCATCAAATTTAATATATGTTCCGTCTTTCCTTCGATACGGTTTTCTCTGCCTAACAACAACCGCTTTCAAAATATCTTTTTTCTTGACTGCTTTTCTTGGCTCGGCCACCTTAACCGAGACAACAACAATATCTCCAAGCTGGGCATACCGGCGCCGGGAGCCGCCAAGAACCTTAAAAACCCCGACCTTTTTAGCTCCGGTATTGTCTGCCACACCAACAATTGAACGTAATTGTAACATGTTTGTAATTAGTAATTAGTAATTAGTAATTAGAATTAGGTTTCCAATTACCATTTACCAATTACGTTTTAACCGGTCTTACCGATTATCTGCCATCTTTTATCTTTCGACATCGGCTTTGTCTCCTGAATAAAAACCCTATCGCCCGTATGATACTGATCCTCCGGATTATGGGCCTTGAATTTCTTGCTGACTTTATAATACTTCTTATATTTCGGATGTTTCTTCAACCGTAAAACTTGGACCACAGCGGTTTTTTGCATTTTATCGGATACGATTGTGCCTTTTAACATTCTAGACATAACGCGAATCTACAAATCTATGCGAATGCTGCGAATATCTTATTTGCGGTATTCGCGTGTCATTCGTAGATTTGCATTACATTTTATTCAAAATAGTTAATACTCTCGCAATATCCCGTTTTGTTTTCCCTATCTGGCTTACATCTTTAACCTTATTATCGGCTATATCAAAATTAAGTTTTAATATTTTCGCCCTAAGATCCGCCAGAAGCTGGTTAAGTTCATCTCTGGATTTGTTATTTAGATCAGAAGCTTTCATCAATGTGATGCTAATATGCAAATTTTATGCCAATCTACAAATTGCTAATCTTCTTATTCGCAATTCGCAATATTAGCATATCATTCGTTGATTTGCATCATATATTATCTTTTTACGATTCTTGTTTTTATCGGCAACTTATGTCCGGCCGATATTAAAGCTTCGCGGGCAATACTCTCTAAAACCCCATCAACCTCAAAGACAATTCTTCCTAATTCAATCGGAACAACAAAATGAGAAAGTCCGCCCTTTCCGCCGCCCATACCAACTTCGGCGCTTTTTGCCGTCCTTGGTTTGTCCGGAAAAACCCTTGTCCATATCTTGCCGCCGCGTTGAAAATACCTAGCCAAAACCTTTCTGGCCGATTCAAGCTGATTTGATTTAAGCCAAGAGGCCTCGGTGGCCTTGAGGCCGTAACTGCCGAAACTTAACTCCGTGCCCCTCTTGGCTCTTGTTCGTAATCGTCCCTTATGGACTTTTGAATGTTGTATTCTTGCTGGTTGTAACATGGTGATGTTTAAATATTTAAATGTTTAAATATGGGTTTTTCAAAAATTTCATTTTTGAAAAACTTCGCCCTTATATATCCATACCTTTACCCCGACCGTTCCGTAAGTAGTATGGGCAGTGGCTCTGGCAAAATCAATATCAGCCCTCAAGGTCTGCAAAGGCAAGCTCCCCTGTTCTAAATGCTCTGATCTTGCTATCTCGGCGCCGTCCAAACGTCCGCCCATCATTATCTTAACACCCTTAACTTCACGGTTGGCCATTATTTTTGCAATGGTTTGCTTTAATATCCTGCGAAAAGGTATTCTTTTTTCTACCTGCTCAACTATTGATTCCGCCATTATTGCCGATGACGCCTCCGGATTTTTTATTTCCTGTATTTCTAATCTGACAGCAATCTTATTTTTAAGTAATTTTTTAACTTCCGCCTTTAACTCTTCGATTCCGGTTCCGCCTCTGCCGATAAGAAAACCGGGGCGTGAGGTGTGAATGACAACATTCAGAATATCAGTTCCTCTCTCAAGGTCTATCCTATCTACGGCCATGTTCTTTAATTTCTTACCAAGAAAGGTTCTAACCTTAAGATCGGTTTTTAAATAATCCTTATATTTACGGCCGCCAAACCAGCGGGATGCCCAATCCTTGTTTATACCAACTCTTAATGATGTGGGTGATATCTTATTTCCCATGACTGATTTACTCAACGAAACAAGCAATTCTGATTGCGCCGTTGAGTTGTTAGTAACATCGTCACCCCCACACCAATCAGGTTCAAGATTTATAATAGCGTATGTACAGAGCCGTAAGGCGGCTTCGCCTTAAGTTTATCTATTATATCAAGGCCCTGACTCTGACTGGTGTGGGGGTAAGCATTTGTTACCAATCGGACTTCGTGATTACACTCGTCCTCTTGGACAACTGCTTAGATTGCTTTACGTTGGAAAAACTTTTTACCAAATCCGCCCAATAATCCTTTTTTTGATCCTATTTCTCTTTTTACTTCAGGCCGCCCTTGGCGAGCCTCGCTACTGGTGGGTTTCTTCGTTTCGTAAGCCTTGTTTTCTTTTACCGTTTCTTCAATCGCTTCTTCTTTCTTAACCTTAGCTCTTTTCTCTGTTCTTAATCCAGACCTAAGCTCATCTAGAATAAGTTCTATGTGGCTAGTTTTTTTCTGAATAGCAGCCGCCCGACCAAACCCTTTGGGCCTCATTCTTTTTAATTTAACCCCCTCATTAACAATTATTGATTTAATATAAAGATTATCCTTCAACATATTAAAATTATTCTCAGCATTAGCAATAGCTGAATTAATCAGCTTCTTGACAGGTTTGGACGGCCGTCTGACAAAATACTCCAGCTGGCTCAGGGCATCATTGACGTTTTTTCCTTTTATCAAATTAACAATCGCCCTGACTTTACGGGGAGCAAGACGTAGATTATTTAATTGGGCTTTAACTTGCATGGAATAACGCGAATCTACAAATTTATCCGAATGCCACAAATATTATTCGTTGCATTCGCATGTCATTCGTAGATTTGCATTACTTAGAAGCTTTTGCTTCTTCTGCCGGTGCCGCTTTCGCCGCTTGGGCCGCCTCTATTTCTTTTTGTTTCTGGGCAGCTTCTAATTCTCTCTGCATTCTTCCGCCATGACGGACGAACTTCCTGGTATGAGAAAATTCTCCGAGCTTATGGCCAACCATATCTTCGGTTATCAAAACCGGAATATGCACCCTTCCATTATGAACTCCGAAGGTAAAACCGATCATCTCGGGAACTATCGTACACGCCCTTGACCATGTTTTAATCACTGATTTATCGCCAGCCCTAAGCTTGCCGATCTTTTTCAGCAACCTTTCGTCAACGTATGGGCCTTTTTTTACGCTTCGCGACATAATGCGAATCTACAAATCTATGCGAATGCTACGAATACTATTTGCGGTATTCGAATGCCATTCGCGGATTTGCATTACTTAGTTCGTCTTCGAACAATAAATTTACCTGATTTCTTTTTCTTATTTCTTGTCTTATGCCCACCGGTAACTTTGCCTTGGGCAGTTTTGGGCCTTCTAGTCCCTCTGCCCTGTTTTCCTTCTCCTCCGCCATAAGGATGGTCAACCGGATTCTTGACTGTACCTCTGACTTTCGGCCTTCTGCCCAACCACCTGGAACGCCCGGCTTTACCTAAAACGATCGTACTATGCTCCGCATTAGATAACTGGCCGATAGAGGCATAGCAATCCTCGGATACCATCCGTATTTCTGATGAGGGCATAACAAGCTGAACGTAACCCTTATCGCTGGCCAGAACAGTTGCCGCCGAACCAGCCGAACGAACCATTTTACCTCCGCCTCCTGGGAAAATCTCTATATTATGAACCAGGTTTCCTTGGGGTATATTCTTGAGTTTTATTCTATTGCCTGGCTTTAACGGGGCTTGTTCAGTTGTAATAATTTCATCTCCAACATTCAAGTCTTGAGGGGCAAGTATATATCTTTTTTCTCCATCGGCAAAATGAAGCCGGGCTATTCTGGTTGTTCTATTGGGATCATATTCAAGAGCTACAACTTTAGCTGGAATATTCACCTTGTCCTGCCTAAAATCTACTTGCCTATATAAACGCTTTGCCCCTCCCCCGCGGTAGTGGCTTGTTACTCGGCCCTTGTTATTCCGTCCAACAGATCGATGAACTGAAAAAGTAAAACGCTTTAAAGGAGCTTCTTTGCTTAATTTAGAG
The DNA here is from genome assembly GCA_964436165.1 of uncultured Candidatus Saccharibacteria bacterium. Lineage (GTDB taxonomy): Bacteria > Patescibacteriota > Minisyncoccia > 2-02-FULL-40-12 > GWA2-44-9 > 2-01-FULL-39-28. The sequence continues at coordinate 12,684 of CAYTBY010000011.1, read as the reverse complement.
AAGTCGTATCCTGTCATCTGTCTCCTTGATGGAGTTGTGGGGTTGTAGGTCTTCATCATCATAACGCAAATCTACAAATTTATACGAATGCTGCAAATTAAGATTTTCTTATTTGTTGCATTCGCGTGTCATTTGCGGATTTGCATTACTATTACGGCTTCGCCTGTCCTATCGTATATCCTTCTCTAAGAACAACTATCGCTTTTTTAAATCCCGATCTTGATCCGGGATGTTTTCCAAAATCCCTTCTCTTCTCAGGCATATTCATTACCTTCACGGTTTTAACTTTCACATTAAAAAGTTTCGAAACTTCTTTTTTTATTTCTGATTTATTAGCATCTTTAAAAACTCTGAACACATACTGGTTATCGCCAGCGCCCATTGTGGCTTTTTCACTCACGTAAAAACCTCTTAAAACCCTGTGAGTACTCGTTCCGGTTGCTCCGGAAAAAGCCGAACTGCCAACGCCCGCTCTCTCTGCAGAATCATCTGATTTCGCCTCCTCGTTCCCGACATTTTTTAGTTCATCCTTTGGTTCACTTTTTTTTGTTCTTTTAAATAATGCGGCCATGATTATGCTTTAAAATTTTTCTCTATAACACCGACTGAATCTTTTAACAAAATTAAATTTTTCCTGGCAATAACATCAAGAGCATTGAGGTTTCTGGCCTCCATAACATCAACTTTTGGCAAATTTCTGGCGACTCTTTCAACGGTGTCTCCTAATTTCTTATCAGTCACAAACAGCAAGCTGCCGTGTTTAGCTGAAAAAAGTTCGGATAACTTATTGACCACCGAGGCCATCTCCTTTGTTTTCCAATTCTCCAACTTAACTTCATCCATCACAACCAGCTCTTTATCTTTTACCTTGGAAGAAAGAGCTACGAACAACGCTTTCCTGGCCATTTTTTTATTAATACCTTTTTTAAAAATCTTGTCATTTCTAGGTCCGAATGTTACGCCTCCGCCTTTCCATATTGGTGATCGTATCGAACCGTGCCTGGCATTACCGGTTCCCTTTTGCCGCCATGGTTTCTTACCACCTCCGCGAACTTCTCCCCTGTCTTTTGAGTGAGCACTGACCTGTCTTTTATTGGCGATTTGGGAGGTTACAGTTTGATAGAGCAAGTCCTTGTTCATTGGCAAACCAAAAACCTTGTCGGACAGACTGACTTTTCCAGTTTTCTCTGCTCTTTGATTGTATAATGGAAAATCCATATAAATTATTGCGATTGTATCATTAAAATCCCGCCTTTATTCCCCGGCACCGCTCCCTTGATCGCTAACAGATTATTCTCCTTATCAACTACTACAATTTTTAATCCCCTCACGGTTAATTTATCATAGCCCATTCTTCCGGCCATTCTCATTCCCTTAAGGGTATGCTGGGGAAATCTTTGGCCGATTGAACCGGCATGACGCAGAACTGAATGGGCGCCATGGCTCGCGGGCATACCATGAAAACCGTGCCTCTTAACTACACCCTGAAATCCTTTACCCTTAGTCATACCGGTAACCTTAACCGCATCACCGGGAGCAAAAACAGAAACATCGATTTTTTGACCAATGGTCAATTCCGATTTTGGATCCTGCTCTTGGCCTCTTGATTTTTTACCTTTGCTATCCATTCTAAATTCTTTTAAGACTTCGAAGCTGCCTAAATCTTTGAAATGACCTTTTTGCTGTTTATTGATGTTCTTTTCTTTTCTTACGCCAAATCCAACCTGAACTGCTTCATATTTATCTTTCTCCATATTTTTCACCTGTAAAACCGTATTTGGCTCCGCCTCAACAACCGTCACTGGAATGACTTCGCCTTTTTCGTCGTAAACTTGCGACATTCCTAATTTTTTTCCTAATATAAACTTCATAACGCAAATCTACAAATGTAACACGAATACCGCCAATAAATACATGGAATGATATTTGTTGCATTCGCATGTCATTCGCGGATTTGCATTACATAAACAAATAAAATACCGGACTCAGCCGGCATTAGCAAGCTAAATCTTTGTAACTGTCTATTTAAGTGGTTTTAGAAATATTTAAAACCAATCTGTTTAATTAAGATAGTTTTTGGACAGCGTAGTTTTAATAAACCTGCTCAAGGAGATCAAGCCCCTCGATTAATCAGGATAACTTCTACTATCAAATTACTACCTTATTCCCCAGTCCTAGACGTAGGGCTGGAAGTAAAGTAATAAAATTATTTATCTAGGTCTTTAAATTTATTAGCAAGTAAACCTTTAATTACTTTTTCATCTTTTTTTTCTAAACCATCTGATCTCTCAAGATAAAAACTTAGCGCATTGTAAATCTGTCTTTGCTCTTCTTCAGTTAACTCAATCTCCTTTTCCATCTCAACTTTTGGTTCTTTTGGTCCAACTCCTACTGGCTCCCCATCAAGTGGAAACGGCTCGCCTTCAATTATTGGTTCTGTTGGTTCGCTCATGGTTAATTTTTAATATTTAATACCTCGTTCAATTAAAACCTGTTCGATTTTAATTTAATGGCTCTGCCTGCGCTCAATCTCCGGAATATTCAATGGGTCCCTTTTCATCGCTTCAAGTGTTTCATAAATTCGCACCATATCTTTTCTTGGAAATTTCTTAAGCCTCTTTAGCGCTTTGTCTGACAACCTATATTCCCAATTCATGCTTTACTTGTTTAGAAGTAAAAAATTTCCCTTGCACTATTTCACGGAAACCCTTGTGTACCGCCTTTTTTTGTTGCGCCGTAATTCTTTCCGCCGACTCCCAAAAACGATGCATCCTCTCGTATTCTCTGCGAGGCACAATCACCAAATCATCGTTTTTTGTTATTCTTCTGGGAATAGTTATTGTATCCATATTATCTTAATATTATCACCCCGACACCAATCTTATCATTACATCTTAACCTCTATATCTACCCCCGCCGGAAGATTGAGGTTCATTAATGAATCAATTATCTTCGGGGTTGGATCGGGAACATCGATTATCCTCTTGTGAGTTCGCATTTCGAACTGCTCGCGGGAATTTTTATCTATAAACGCTGAGCGGTTCACAGTATATTTGTGTATCTCCGTCGGCAACGGAACAGGACCGGTGGGTTTACCGCCGTTCCGTTCAATCGTATCAACTATTTGCTGGGCAGATTTATCAATTATCTTATTATCATACGCCCGCAGTTTGATGCGTATTCTTTGACTTACTTCTTTTTCTTTTTCTTTGTCTTTTTTCGTTGCCATTTGCTTTAAAGAGCTGACATAACGCCAATCTACAAATGTAGGCGAATGCCGCAAATAATTATTGAGAATTTATTTGTAGTATTCGCATGTCATTCGCGGATTTGCGTTACTATACATGTATCTTCGTTACCACTCCCGCGCCGACGGTCTTGCCCCCTTCTCGGATAGCAAATCGTTGTTTCTCTTGCATCGCAATCGGAGCAATTAATTTAACTTTCAAATTGGCAGTATCGCCAGGCATAACCATTTCAGTTCCTTCAGGAAGAATTACTTCACCAGTAACATCAGTGGTTCGGAAATAAAATTGGGGTTTGTAACCTTTGAAGAACGGGGTGTGTCGTCCGCCCTCTTCTTTGGTCAGAACATAGATCTCGGCATCAAATTCAGTATGGGGAGTAATGGTTCCCGGTTTAGCCAAAACCTGTCCTCTTTCAATGTCTTCTTTTTTAACGCCCCTAAGTAAAATTCCGGCATTATCACCGGCCATACCCTCATCGAGTGATTTGTTAAACATTTCGATACCAGTAACAACCGTCTTGGCAGTTGGTTTAAGTCCCACAACCTCAACTTCCTCGTTCACTTTAACCATGCCTCGTTCTATTCTTCCGGTAACAACCGTGCCTCGGCCTTCAATGGAGAAAATATCCTCAACCGGCATCAAGAATGGCTTATCGGTTTCACGGACAGGATCAGGAACATAAGCATCGAGCTGATCAATAAGATCTTTGACTTTCAACACCCATTCGTCAGTTTTTGATGTGCCTGCAAGAGCTTTTAATCCAGAACCGCGAATTATCGGGGTCTTGTCTCCTGGGAACTGATATTTGTTAAGAAGTTCTCTTATTTCAGTTTCAACCAAATCAATCATTTCCGGATCATCAACCTGATCAACTTTATTCAAAAATACCATAAGATACGGCACACCAACCTGTCTGGCAAGAAGAATGTGTTCTCGGGTTTGGGGCATTGGTCCGTCAGAAGCCGCAACAACCAAAACAGCGGCATCCATTTGAGCGGCACCGGTAATCATGTTCTTGATGTAGTCTTGGTGGCCTGGAGCATCGACGTGAGCATAGTGTCTTTTCGGGGTCTCGTATTCCGAATGATGCAAAGCAATCGTAATGCCTCTGGCCTTTTCTTCCGGAGCATTATCAATTTGGTCAACAGCCTCAACTCGAGCGCTATAACCCTCGTCTTTATATAAATTTAAAGTATGCAAAATTGCCGCGGTTAGAGTGGTCTTACCGTGGTCAACGTGACCGATTGTGCCGACATTTAAGTGCGGCTTAGTTCTTTCAAATTTTCCTGCCATGCCATAATTGTCTATGAGCGCAGCGAATAGCTACAATTATGAGCACCTCGCCGAAGTCCGCCGATAGGCGAAACGAAGGCGGGTAGTCATTTTTATTCTATCTATTCACTTAGTTCGCAGACTAATACTTAATGTTATACGTAAGTTCTATTTTAATCTAATCACTGCCCCTAGTCAAGCCCGGAACTTGATAATCCCTTCTCTTCTACTTCTATCTGACTCTTGAGGGCCAAAATCTCTTTATTCAACCGGTCGAGTATTTCGCTCTCTCTTTCGTGAAAACTATGGTTATTCAAAGCGTAACCGTTACTGGCTTGGGTTATTTTTATCTCTTTTTCCTCGGTCTTATTGGAGATGAGGTCTTTATACATACTATAACCAATCAATACAAATGACGGCTCACCATTATCCAACACTAAAACCGCGGTCGAGTCCTTTATTAACTTTTTTAATTCCTTAATGTCCATCTCGTGTATATTATTAAAAAGTCGTAAAAAATGCAACCTCGAAAATATTATCCTCCCCATTTTCTCAACCTCGATAAATAAGCTTGGGTAATAGCTTCTCGGAAACAGAATATTTTTGCTCCAGCGGCAAAAATTTCTTCGCCCTCGGCGATTTGCTCTGCTATGGCAGAGACCGAGCCAAATCGCCTGCGGGATGTTCCTCGAAGCCACTTACCCTCGCTTATCATGCTTCGCAAAGGTTTCGAAAATGGCACGTATAATATTTGCTTATATAAATTAAACCCGGCCATTTCTGGCCGGGGAATAAATTGATTAGACCTTAACTCGAGTAGATCTGGATCGTGCTGTTTTTATAATTTCGTTAAATGCAGAAGACCACTTATGCACCGTATTGGGATCTGCCTTAGGTTCTCTTACTGACCGCATACTAGAATATGCCCTAGAAATACATTCGCGTATATGCTGTGCTGGTTCTGATTTATAGCGCTGTCTATCGCTCTCTATAATCTCAAGGAGGGCTTCAACAATAGCTAGCCATTCCCAACGTCTATCATTGGCAGTTTCTAATTCTCTCTGAGTTTCAATTAAGCGTTTACAAAATTCCTCACACTGAAATTGAGATGAACCAAGATCTTTCTCCAACTCGGCAATCCGATCAAGCATATCACCAAGTGACTGATAAGTATTAATTAGCTTAAGCGCCCTTTCGACCATAAGCCCTGCCTTATTTTCTAGAACGACCATTCCGGGAAGTGAAAATTCAGTACCTCCAGTGATTTTCCAAAATCTGGCAGCATTGCCATAAATCGCACTTCGTCGACGAAATAATCCTCGATTTATTTCGATCACTGACTTCTGCAGATAGCCCCAAGAGTCATAGCGTTGTACCGAACTTCGAAATTTAGCGGGGGTTTCCTTAATATACTCACCTTCCGACTTCCCTGATAAAAAGTAAGTTTTCCGCAAGCCCTTGAGCCAGCACCAGGGTTTTTCTAAATCGCCATTAATCCAAGAAAGGAAAATAACCACCACCGCGATTTCAAAAATCAGATACAGCCACAACGGCCAAAACAACAAGAACATTTCCATCTAACACCTCTCAGCGATAGGCCCTAAGTCCTACCGGTGAAGAGCGCTGCGAACAGCCATTCCCTTGGAGAATTCCTCAGGACATTCCATCCGGAGCTTGTTAAAGCCGACGATTCTGTCGGCTCCCCGACCGTAGCGTCGGGGCGAACAGACAGATTGTTAATGAGCCCCATCATTATACAATATCGTTGCCAAAAATCAAGCCAAAACTAAAAAGGGGCCTGACCCCTTTTATTTTACTCAGCCAAATATGCATTTATTTTCCTAATAAGATCCGGCAAGTCAGTTTGAACCGTAATCCAGATTTGGGATAGATCAATGTCAAAGTATTCATGTATTGCCATATTGCGGAAACCGATTATTGATCGCCATGGCAAATCAATGGCAGATTTAATTTCTTCAGACAATTTTGTCGCCTCTTCTCCTATGACAATTAACTTTAAAATCACAGCGCTTTGCGTCTTTTCATCTTTTAAAAAATCTTCTTTTGATGTTTCGCGACAAAACCCAATTGCCTCTCGCGCCTTATCAAGAATATTTTTGAGATAAACACTATAATCCTTCATCCCATTAGAGATAGTGCAAGCACTTACTACCACCGTATGGTGACAGAAATCATTGCACTAAATCAACTCACAATCTTCCATACTATCCCGTCAGGGTATCTCTAACGGGATTCATAAATATTTATAATATCTTTTTCTATATAGGGCCTAATGTATTTATTGACCGTCCCCTTTGATACCAAATCCACTTTTTTGCCAAGCGCCCGCTCAAGCTCATCCTTTAAAGCCACAAACTCATAGACCCCTATTTTTTTTTCAATAGAAACGATCATGTCAACATCGCTGTCTGATGTGTCTTCTCCCCTGGCAACACTGCCGAAAACCGAGGCTTGGCTAACCCCGTACTTTTTAAAAATTGGCAGTGTTTTCTCTTTTATTTTAACTAGCGAATTGCTCATTATTGGATAGTATACCACAGAAAAATGAATAGAAAAAGAACGTGGCCGCTTACTCATGGGTTATGATATATCATAACCAGATAAGCGCCTCCTAAAAATAAAAAAAGGGGAGGGCCTGCTTGCTCTTCCGTAGTTTTAACGAAGGAGAGACCCCTTTTATTTTACCGATTTCAAATCCTTTGAGCCACCAATATTAAGCGGGGGTAACTGCTTTTGAGGAACATCCCGCAGGCGTTTGGGCTTGGCTCTTCCAAACGCCGAGGGCGAAGAAAAATCGGCCGCAGGAGCCGATTTATTCTGTTTCCGAAAAGGCAGTTGCCCAAGCGATCATTTTTTGCCTTCGATTATCTGCTGTGCCACATTATTCGGGACTGGCTCATAGTGATCAAATTCCATAGTGAATGTTCCCCTACCTTCTGTTAGAGATCGTAAAGTCGTGGCATAACCGAACATTTCAGATAATGGCACCCGGGAATTTATAATTTTTAAGCCGATAGATCCACGATCAGTCAAACTTAATATCTGGCCTCGGCGCGACGCCAAATCGCCGGTTGATTCTCCCATGAATTTTTCCGGCACAATAATCTCTAGTTTCATTATTGGCTCAAGCAAAGTAAGCTTGGCTCTTTTGGCCGCTTCTTGTAGAGCCATGGCTCCGGCAATTTTGAAAGCAATTTCCGATGAATCAACTTCGTGATAAGAACCATCGTAGAGAGTAACTTTAATATCCACCAGAGGAAAACCGGCCAAGACCCCTTTGTCCAAAGCCTCCCGAATCCCCTTCTCGGTGGGATTAATAAACTCCTCAGGGATGACTCCTCCCTTGATGGCATTAACAAATTCAAATCCCTTGCCTCTTTCAAGCGGTTCCACTCTTAACCAAACATGGCCGTACTGACCCCTTCCGCCAGACTGGCGGATATATTTGCCTTCGGCCTGAGCTTCTTGAGAAATGGTTTCTTTATAGGCAACCTGAGGCCGGCCGACATTTACGCCGACGCCGAATTCCCTTCTCATTCTATCAACAATAATTTCCAAATGGAGCTCTCCCATTCCTGAAATTATCATTTCAGCCGTTTCGATATCGGTTTTTATCCTGAAGGTCGGGTCTTCGTCGGAAAGTTTTCTCAAAGCAATGCCCATTTTTTCCTGGTCGGCTTTTGTCTTAGGCTCTATTCGTAATGAAATGACCGGCTCCGGAACATCAATGCCTTCCAAGACTATCGGATTTTCCGGGTCACATAGGGTATCGCCTGTTTTCGTATCTTTCAAGCCAACAGTCGCCGCAATATTACCGGCATATATTTCTTTTATTTCTTCCCTTTCGTTGGCGTGGAGCCGAACGATACGGCTTATTCTTTCCTGATTACCGCTTCTGGTATTCAGAACATAGGAACCGGAAGATAATTTGCCGGAATAAACTCTGAAGAAAGTCAGGGAACCGACGAATGGATCAGTCGCGGTTTTAAAAGCCAAGGCAGCAAAAGGGGCATTGTCATCGGGTAAAGCTGCTTTTTCCTGGCCGGTCTTTTGGTCAACTCCTGTGGCGGGAGGAATATCGAGTGGCGATGGCAAGTAGTATGCTACCGCATCAAGAACTAGCTGGACACCTTTATTTTTTAAAGCCGAACCGCATAAAACCGGAAAAATTTTATTTTCTATCGTTGCATTTCTTAGTATTGTCCTTAGTTTTTCCAGAGGAACTTCTTTACCATCAAGATAATCTGACATCGCCTGGTCATCTTGCTCAACTATTTTTTCTACAGTCACAGCTCTCTCTTTTTCCGCTTCGGCTTTAAGACCTTCTGGTATTGGACCTTTTATGACTTTTTCTCCCTTCGGACCTTCAAAGGTGTAATATTCCATCGTTAGTAAATCAACTATCCCCTTGAATTGGTCCTCATGGCCATCGGGTATTTGCAATTTAATGGCACTGGGCGAAAGCCGTTCAAGAATTGACTGGAAAGATCTTTCAAAAGAAGCACCAAGCCGGTCTAGCTTGTTAATAAAACAAATCCTGGGAACATTATAATCATCGGCGTAACGCCAGTTTGTTTCCGATTGGGGCTCAACTCCGGCCACACCGTCAAAAACCACAACCGCCCCATCAAGTACCCTCAAGGAACGTTTAACTTCAATTGTAAAATCAATATGACCGGGGGTATCGATTATATTGAGCTTAACCTTCTCATCTTCTTCCCCAGAAGCCTTGCTTCTGGGATCTTCTCCAGAAGCAAGGCTTCTGGAAGATGTGTCGGTGGGCGTCCAATAAGCAGTCGTTGCCGCCGCAGTAATAGTAATGCCCCTTTCTCTTTCCTGTTCCATCCAATCCATCACCGTATCACCCTCATGAACTTCCCCTATCTTGTGTGAAATTCCGGTATAAAAAAGAATCCTCTCCGAGGTTGTGGTCTTTCCGGCATCAATATGAGCAATGACACCAAAGTTACGAATTTTACTAATAGGATAGTCTGCCAAAATGTATGTTCGGGGTCCTGTCGCTCCTCACCCCATGGATACTCAATAAATTTCCGTGTCCATGGGGTCCCCAGTCGCGCCACCCCTCGCTCTTACTTACTATTTAAAAACTCTTCCATAGTTGGTTTTGTTTTAAGTTCGGGATCCAAATCGCTCTCAACGCCAGTATGGGCTATGTGATTAAAAACAAATTCGGCAGTGGTGTGATAATTGCCAGAAATCAATTTTTCTAGCAGAACTTTCAACTCGTTCTTACAAAACTCCAACTTAGGATTTTTGAATTGTGTATTCATATCTCTTTAAAAACTTTCTGCGCTTGAGCTGAGTTCATCTTAGCTCTTGAAATAGTTGTGTGCTTGAGTCGAGTTCGAGGCAGAGCTTGAGTACTAGCCGAGACGTACTAGTAGTACGGCGAGGTCAGACGGAAAGCTCTAACGAAGAAATTGCCCAAGCCCCTGTGGTTTGCCGTAGGCCTGAAGTTTTACTAGGCCAGGCAAACACACAACTATTTCACCAGGCGAAGTGAGCAAAGGCTTTGTTGGCCTCAGCCATTCGATGTACATCATTCCTCTTCTTAACCGCATTTCCGGTATTATTAGCGGCATTGATAAGCTCTTCGGCTAATTTCTCGCTCATCGGCTTACCCTTTTGAGAACGGGCTGATTCTATTATCCAGCGCAAGGCGAGGGCAACTTTTCTTTCCGGCCTGACCTCAATCGGCACTTGATAATTAGCTCCGCCTATTCTTCGAGAACGCAATTCCATTTGGGGAGTAACATTTTCCATGGCTTTATCAAAAACTTCCAGGGCCGTTTTGCCGGTTTTTTTCTCGGCAATATCAAAAGCCTCATAGGCAATTTTAATCGCGGCTGACTTCTTGCCGCTTTTCATCAAATAGTTAATGAGTTTGGCAATGACAAGATTCGAATACTTAATATCCGGTTCGGTATGTATTTTCTTTTTTACTGGTCTGCGCATTGCGCAATATAACGCAAATCTACAAATCTATTCGAATGCCGCAAATATTATTCGTAGCATTCGCATGTCATTTGCGGATTTGTGTTACATACTATTTAGGTTTTTTCGCTCCATATTTGGAACGCTGTTGCATTCTACCCTCTACTCCGGTCGAATCCAATACTCCTCTGACTATATGATACCTTATGCCAGGCAAATCCTTTACCCTTCCGCCTCTTAAAACGACAACGGAGTGTTCCTGCAAATTATGGCCAATACCCGGAATATAGGCAGTTACTTCCATGCCATTCGTAAGACGGACGCGAGCAACTTTTCTCAAGGCAGAGTTTGGCTTCTTTGGGGTCATGGTTTTAACTTGAATGCAAACTCCTCTCTTAAAAGGAGCAGGGTAATATCTGGGACGATTTTGTAAAGTATTAAATCCGAATTCCAAAGCCGGCGACTTTGTCTTCGCTCTTGAAATTTTTCTAGGATTTTTTAGTAGTTGTCGAAAAGTGGGCAACGGCTCAAAGCTTAAGGACTAATGTCTAAGGCCAGATAACATAGTTTTCTTTTCTGGCTTTAAGCTTTAGACTTTAGTCTTTTAGCTAATCAATGAAAAAGACCCTTAAGGTCTTGAATAGTATAACAAAACAGAGCCTATGATGCAAGACCCGTAATTAATCTAAATAGCCAATGTATCAGCGGCGAAATAAAAACCATAAAAATTATCAGAAATATGGGAAATAGTATAAAGCTGTTACGATAAATATATACTTTAATATTATCCATACTCGGCGGTAAAAATGCCATCAGTAACCAGTGGCCATCAAGAGGCGGCACAGGAAACATATTAAAAACAGCAAGGGCCAGGTTAAGAATAACTATCCTCGAAAAAAGTTCCGGAATTAAAGGAGATGAAAAAACGTCTGGCATAAAACGCAAACTAAAACCAAAAATAAGGGCCAAGATTAAATTGGATAAGGGACCGGCTAAAGCTACCTTAACTGGCCCGTATTTACGGTCGTTAAGATTATTAGGATTATATGGAACCGGCTTGGCGTAGCCAAAAGCAAATCCAGTAGTTATAAAAAGGAAGAACGGCAAAAGAACCGAACCAAACAAGTCCAGATGCTTTATTGGATTTAAACTCAATCGGCCAAGGTTTTTAGCTGTCGGATCACCCAAAGAGTTGGCCATTAAACCGTGAGAAACCTCGTGGATGGTAACGGAATATAAAATGATAATGATATAGAAGATGGGGGTCAAAAGTGCATCCATCCCGTTAGAGATAATGCGAGCATTTACTACCACCAAACGGTGATAGAGATCACTGCACTACCTTAACTTACAAATTTCGATAAAAACCCGTTAGGGTATCTCTAACGGGATCCATGCTTGAAATCTTATCAATTATAGGGTAGTATGTAAACCGAAACATAATCTTCACTGACGTGGCTACTAAATGTAAAAATTGCGGCAAAGGTTCCCGAATGGTCACTACTCGCAAGCTTTTGCGAGGCCATTATAACCCAACTTCTAAATCCCGACGTTACCCCAATCTCCAATGGGCCAAAGTTCCAGATAAAACGGCATCCGCCAGCTGGCGGAGAATAAAAATCTGCACCGACTGCATAAAAACTTTACATAAGACCCGCTAAATGTCCTCAGAAAAGCCTGCCAGTGAAATCTTAGATGTAAAAACTCTCAGCCCTCAAACTAAGATGAGAATCATTTTAGAGGTTTTTGATTTGGGAAAGGAAAAGATTGAGAATGGAGAAAGGAGAAAAAAATTTATAGAACTAGTGAGTAGATATTACCGGGCTTATATTAAATCGGGTTTTGATGTTACAGATAAAACACAAAGAGAAAAATACGAAGAAGGTAGGGCAAATCTACACAACAAAATAATGGATGTTATTACTAAAATGTCCTTATCTCTAGGTCTGAGCCAAGAGCAAAGAGAAGTTGCGTCCTATCTATCAGAAAACCGGGACGAGGTCACCAGGATGATAAGTGCCTACTTTATGAACTGGGACCCGGCGAGCCCCAAAGAATATTCAGATTATCAAATGGCTCACGAGGGGATGGGAAACTTCAGATCTGTCCCAGGAAAAGAAGATGACTAAAAATCGGGCTGTAGTGTACCGGCAACACGTCTGCATGGGGTGCAGAAAATTATCGGGTC
>CAYTBY010000010.1:0-31095 GCA_964436165.1 uncultured Candidatus Saccharibacteria bacterium | reverse complement strand
CCTGACGACTTTTTTTATTGCTTGTTTAGACGAAAGAAGATCTGATTTTCGAGGTTTTGTTGAAGAATAAAAGAATTACTATGACTTAGGATTCCTAAATAAGAATGGATGGTGTGGTCAAGCGATTCGTAAGACAATGACCCTTGATTATACGATTTAATTTTTGAGTAAATCTTGGAAAAAATTCTTTTCTCGGTTTTTATTCTTGGCAGTATGAAATGTGGAAAACAGATATATCCAAGAAAATCAACGCCTTGGCTTAACTTCCGAACCGTAATTTTATTGGGATGTAATTCGAGTTTCAACCTATCCTTCAGAAAATCTTTTATTAAATCCTGAATCTCAAAACAATGCTCTCTTTGAGGATGAAGTATCACAAAATCATCGGCATAACGAATGTAATGTTTTTCGTGAAGTCCATGCTTCATAAACTGGTCGAGCTCATTGAGATAAACATTGGCAAAAAGCTGTGAGGTCAGGTTACCTATGGGTAATCCCTTGGGCTCGCTAGCATCTATTGTACGGTCCGAACTAAAACTAGATATAACTTCCTCAAGAAGTCGTCGAGTGTGTATACCTCTGATACGTTCAAAAACCATATCTATGAGAATTTTTTGATCAACGCTCGCAAAAAACTTTCTGATATCACATTTCAAAATCCAACATGGCCGAGTATTATTTTTGCTGACTATCCTTCCATATCTGATAAGTTGCTCCACACCACGGTGAGTTCCCTTATCTTTGCGACACGAATACGAATCGTTGATAAAAGTTTTCTCAAAGATCGGATTAATGTGCTTAACAATAGCGTGATGGAGTACACGATCTCTAACCAAGGCTTTATGAATGTGACGTAGCTTTGGGTCTTGCACGAAAAATGAAGAGTATCCGGAGTGCTTGTAAGTTTTATCGACTAATTCTTGATTAAGCTCCCAAAGATTATCTTCTAGGTTACGTTCAAATTCTATAGTATCCAGCCGATCCTTTTTGCCAATTCTAAATTCCTTCCAAGAAGTGATTAAATTATCAATCCTAGTTATTTCGTCAAAAAGATTATGAACAACCATAAAAATACAGGTCAGTTTAATTTGGAAACCCCAATCTTCAAAAAGACATACGACTTTTTGAAAGAATTTTATATCTTCCAATTAGACTTCCCGAAGAAAGATCGCTACAGCTTAGGACAACGATGTGAAACATATCTGCTCGGAGTACTTGAGGGTATCATGCTTGCCAGCCAGACGAGTAAAGATAGAAAATATCTTATTCTTCAGCAGGCCAGTAGCAAGCTCGATATGCTTAAAGTCTTCATAAGACTAGCCGGAGACATCAAGATTCTCAGCGATAGTCGATATATTAAATGCCAGAATCAAATTCAAGAAATCGGTAAGATGCTTGGTGGCTGGATGAAGTCTGTCCACGAAGACCAGTTTTAACTATCAGGCCTTCTCTTTGGAGAAGGCCTGATAGTTAAAAAACGACGATACTGCCGGGAGGGGCAGACACCGAGATTCGAATTCGCATTGTCGCGGGAATCGTTGTTCACGTTGAGACCGTCCGAGTCGAAGTTGCCAACGTTGACGGAGTTGCCGTCGGAAGACTGCACCGATATGTTTTATTCCCTCCATGAGCGCTCCGTAGCCACCGGGGATCGTCAAAAGACTCTCCCCTGAATTTTACCTGGTAGCAGTCTTTGATTTACTTAAAGACACCTACACTGAAATAAAACACGTAGTTTCGTAGTTTTTACTACTTTCCGGCCACGCCACTTCTTATAGCCATGGGCCACAAGAACTCTGGTGGATATCAAAAAGAGGAGGTTCGTAAGATTAAACTAGCCGAAGCCGAGCCTAATCTCTATTAACAAAACTCAATTATATTATTACATAAAATCTGTGGCTATAAAAGGTCTGGTAAAATTCTATTTTTGACTGTATATTTATATATAGAAGCCGAACAAAGCCATGCCATTTGAAGCCTACAAAATATACGAAGAGTACGAGCCAGATAAGTTTAAGACCACTACTCAAAAAAAGGTTGAGCAAGCTTTAGATACGGCTAAAAAAGAGGGGCTGGTACCAGAAGGCAAAGAGGCCAATATTGAATTCGATGAAGCCCGAGAAATATTTGGCAAGGATTTCTTGGGTCTGGAAGCAATTCAAACTACTTTTGGCGTTGAGCTAACACCCGAAGAATTACAAGAAATTGAAAACATACCATTTACCCGAGAGGATTTGGAGCAGGCCAAGCAACTTGGTATGATGTTGGTTCTAAGAGTGCCTAGACTTGGCGAAGGCAAGACAGAACGGCCACTAACTATCGACTCTGCTCGAGAACTATTTGCGAAAGGTGATTCCTTGGGTGATCCCAAGGAAAAGAAGCAGAAAGTATTTTACGGTAAAAAAGGAGAAAGTTGGTATGATGGTGAAAAATTTGCGACCCAAGACACTCCTAAACTCGGATGGGGCCTAGTAATGAAATCGGTACTACCGGATTCACTAAGCAAAAACTGGGATCAGCAAGAAGAAGTTCTTAAGAAATGGGCTAAAGACAACAATATTGATCCGGCACTAGTTAAAAGGAGAACACCCATAGAAATTGCCTATGATACCTTGATATATTACGGTGAGAATAAAGAGTCATTGTTGGAGAATAGGTATGATTGGACAGGCGTGCGGTCTTCCGTCGGCCACTTCGTCCGCGTTGGTGGCTTCGACTCGGGCGGTCTCCACGTCAACGACGATTCCCGCGGCTTTGCGTTTTCGGATCTCGGTGTCTGCCCCTCCCGGTAGTTTCGTAGAGCCTTGGGCACTTGGATTCCTTGATTCTTATTGGTTCCTTGGGCTTTCGAAAAATTTTTAAGGGCTGGTAAAACACCATTTTAAATTGTAATATCCATATATGTCTAAAGAACAAATCCCACATATTCCCGATGTTCCAACTACCCCGGAAAGGGTCATAGAGGAACAGGGGCCAGATGAGTCAAAAGAGAAAGTAAAACTTTCTCCGGAACAGGTTGAGACTAACGTTAATGAGCTAATGGAGCTTTCTGCTTCTCGTGCCGAAGCTTCCAAACATGTTCGCGAGTCCTATGGTGGTTTAACTAAATCTGAGCGGGAAGAGCTCAAAGAAAAAGGAGAAGATGCCGTAGTGGCCCAACTTGATGCGTTAAATATTGATCCAGAATTGGCAGAATTTTCTGAGGGAGTTTTAGCTGACTATGACAAAAGGATTCAAGAATTGGGTAGTAATCCGAAGGTCCTAGAAGAATATAAGAAAAGATTCGATAAGCTAAGAGGAACTCTAGCCAATGTTGTGGCATATGAGCATATCGAAGGCGAATTAGATGCTGTCACCAAGAGCGAGCAAAAACTCCGCTTGTTATATGAAAAAGTTGGCCGTGCCCCTGGTCCTATTGAAAAAAAGAAATTAACTGAACTCACAGAACGCAAAAATGATCTTCAAAAACAGTTGCATGAATTTGAATTAGATCCAGCTTCTGTTGGTATGCTACGGCGTAGAGAAGTGAGAAAAATGCAACAAGATCTTGAACGATATAGTTTTGCCGAAACAGAATCCCGGACCGAATTAATCAGAGAAGTTTTACCCGACCTTATGCAGGGCGCTCCTATCCTGTTTCAGGGTGAGACTGGGTCAGGAAAATCTCAATTAGCAAAATATATTTCTGAACGATATCTGGGCAAAGAGCCGGTGATTATTTCTGTCAGTGAACAAATAAAAGAATCTCAAATTATGGGTACTCGAGGTCTTGAAAAAGGTGAAACCGTCTTTAACTATTCCGAATTTATTAAAGCCCAACAAGATGGACGACCCGTAGTGCTTGATGAGGTAAATCTTATGCCTCATGAATTCTCTGGTCTTTTACACGATCTTTTGCAGAAAAGGGTTGGCGATGTTTGGACCCATCCTGTTACCGGAGAAGGAATAAAAATAACTGCTCCGATTATGGCTACAGCCAACCTTAAATCAGAACGTTACAAACAGCGTTACGAACTGGATGTCGCAACTCTTAGAAGATTTATCGGTGGAGCTGGAGCAAGGGAAATCCATTATTTGGACTTAGGTGAAAAAGACAAAGAGGGCAACTACATCGCTCCTGAAACATTAAAAATTCTAGCTTCAGTAATAGCCGATAGAAATGGCAATATTTCTTGGAGTGAACAAGAAGCTCCACAGAAAATGGAACAACTCAAAAGATTCGTTCAGGCCTGCCGTAAGATTCAGGAAGATTTTACCCTAAGTGTTCGGGAAGGTGCTGAAGAATCATTGGCTAAAAGCGACCGCATGGCTTTTAGAGAGTTGGTTATTACCCTTAAAGATCAAATCGAGATTATGAAGGCTTGGAAAGCTTCTAGTTTTCAAGAATCTCTAGATGAAATTGTTCTCAAGGAATTTTTCCGCAAAGCTGAAATAAGCGGACGGGCAGCCAAAGACAGAGAGAATATGGTCAAGGTATTTATGGCCAATAAGTTTTTCCAAGATACTAAACCTGAAGATTTTAATATCCAAGGCCTTTCGGCTAAAACAGTTCGCCAATGGCAAGGAAAAGAATAAATGCCATTTGAAGCCTATAAAATTTACGAGGAATATGAACCGGATAAGTTTAAGACCACTACTCAAAAGAAGGTTGAGCAAGCTCTAGATACCGCCAAAAAAGAGGGTCTAGTTCCGGAGACAAAGGAAGCCCATGTTGAATTTGAAGAAGCCCAAGAAATATTTGAGGCAGATTTTCTAGGTCCCGAATCTGTTGGGACAACTTTTGGCGTTGAATTTTCCCAAGAAGAACTAAATCAGATAGAAAACATCCCCTTTACTCGTGAAGAATTAGAAAAAGCCAAAGAGCTTGGAATGATGCTAGTTTTAAGAGTACCAAGAGTTGGTAAGGACAAGGCCGCCAAGCCTCTTACGATTAAGCAAATGCGAGGTGTATTCAAGGGAGAAGATAAGCTCGGTGATCCTAAAAAGAAAAAATCTCAAATCTTCTATGATCAGGATTGGTATAATAAAGAGGAATTCGCCACCAAAGAAACACCATCTCTTGGTTGGGGTCTTGTAACTAAGAAGATATTAGAAGAATCAAGAAGTAAAAACTGGGACCAGCAACAAGAAGTACTTAAAAAGTGGGCAGAAGAAAATGGCATTGACCCAACTTCAATTAAGCGTAGGACTCCCGTCGAGATAGCTTACGATACACTTCTTTATTATGGCTCAAATAAAGAATCCTTATTAGCAGATACTTGGGATTGGACAGGCGTGCAGTCTTCCGACGGCGTCTTCGTCGACGTTGGTGGCTTCGGCTCGGGCGGTCTCGGCGTCGCCGGCGTTTCCCGCGGCGATGCGCATTCGCTTCTCGGTGTCTGCCCCTCCCGGTAGTTTCGTAGGGGCCTTGGGTGCTTGGATCCCTTGATTCTTATTGGTCTCCTTGGGTATTCGAAAAAAAATTATATAACCACATCTAAATGCCAGAATCATTTCCCATAAATAGAATAGAAACCCCTCAAGATGAACCTAAGCTAGAGGTTCCAAAACAGGAAAGTGAAATTGACGCCCAAGCAGTTGAGGAATTTTTAAATAAAGAAACAGAAATATTAGGAGCTTATGGATTGCGAGGAGATATTACCTTAGAGCGAGGTAATGGTGGCTGGGCATTTGATTTTCAAAACCGAAAACTTATTTATGACCCCAAATTTTTCATAGAACGCGGATATAGTCTGCAAGAAACTCTCTTTGCCACTACTCATGAACTCATGGCTCACTATGGCGAGCTAATGCGAGATCCGGAGCTTGTTTTAAAAGAAGCTAAGCGTTACAGCGCCAAAGGTCATCTCCATCTCTTATACAACATTTTTGAAGATGTGCTGGGTAATAGACGTATTGTCGCCGAGTTACCGTTTCTGGAAGAAACTCGAGAAGCGCTTTACCGAGAAAAGATGTTTCCACCGACTGACTACACCGATAAATCTTCCCATGTTCAATTCACTTATGGATTTATTCGTCAGATGATGGTACCCGGCGAGGCAGTTCAGCTTGGACCAGAAGCCCAGGCCGCTTTGGATAAGTTGAGAAGTTTTGGCTCAGATAAAATAGATATTCTTGATTTGGTCACTACTCCAACCATTGATCCTAAAGATCGCTTTCGCATAATGCGAACGATCGTTGAACCTATTTATCGAGAACTCTATGAAAAAGATTTAGAAGAAGAAAAGAAAAGCGGCAAGAGCCAGGATCAAGGTGAAGGATCACCCACAGATACTCAAGTTTCCGATAAGCCACAACAGGGCCAAGGTTCGGGTCAGGAAAAAAAGAAGTGGTGGCAAAGAAAAAAGGAAACACCACAAGAAGGAAAAGACAAAGAAGAACAACCTGGAAAAGGTGGAGATAAAAAATCCAGTGATCGAGCCGCCAGAGAAGCGGCCGAGAAGAAGTTCAAGAAAGAATATAAGGCCTATCACGACGGTCACCCAGAACCCATAACACATGCGGAAGAGAAAGAAATCAAGAAGTTGATGGAAGAAATAGTTGCCAAAAAGGGTGGGCAACCTACATTAGAACAGAATATTCTTGAGGAATGGGCTCGTGAACATGGAGTCAGTGCCGAAGATGTTCTAGGTTATCGCAAAGAGTATGAAGAGATCGCTCCCCTGGTAGCCGAACTACGGGAAGTTTTTAAAAAGATAATAGCCAGACGATTGAAAGAACGATGGCAATTTTCACCTCAACTAAAAACAGAGGGTGAAGAACTAGCCGAGGATACATTAGTTGACTCTTCTATCGAATCGCGAGCGGGAGGACAACCAAGGGCATTCAGAGAGATCGAGAGGCATAAACGAGAGCAGGAGGGCTATGGCATGCTTGATATGTCTTTGGTTAATGATTTATCCGGCTCGATGAATGAGGGTGGCAAACTTGAGATGGACCGTAAGAGTAAGCTGTTATTCTTAGAATCTCTGGCTGACTTTCAAAAAGAAATAGAGGAAGCTGAATTTGAGAGTGGTGTTTCGTTGGGATTACAAGTCAGAACCGAAACTAGGGCTTTTGGCGACTTTGGAGACGTAGAATTAAAATCATTATCGCCAACCCTTTCCGAAAAAGATAGGATTGGAATTTGGAAGAAAATGCATAAAGCCGGTGGCGGTACGCCAGATTATCTTTCTCTTGAAGAAGTTCTTAATTCAATAACCCCGGAACAAGAGAAGGAGTTAAGAGAGAAATTAAGAAGAAAAGTTATAGTTGTACTTTCTGATGGTGAGAGCCAAGATTCAGGAAAAGTCCAAGCTGTTTTGCTCCAGCTAAGAAATAAGGGGGTTATTTGTTTGGGATTGGGCATGACTGAATCAGGTCAAGCCGTTAAAGAAACGTATAAATCGGATGCCGAAGTAATAACAGATATCAAAGCGTTGCCACAGGCAGTCCAAAAAGTTATTCTAAAATATACCCAAGACCTATAATATGCCATTTGAAGCCTACAAAATATACGAGGAATACGAGCCGGATAAATTCAAAAACTCTACTCAGAAAAAAGTTGAGCAGGCTTTGGATATAGCTAAAAAAGAAGGACTGGTACCCGAGATCAAAGAAGTCAATATTGAATTCAGCGAAGCCAAAGAAATATTTGGTAAAGATTTCCTCGGCCCCGAAGCCATTAAAACTACCTACGGTGTAGAACTTACCCCCGATGAATTACAAGAGATTGAGCATATACCATTTACCAGAGAGGAATTAGAGCAAGCCAAACAATTGGGAATGATGCTAGTACTTAGGGTGCCGAGAATTGGTGAAGGTAAGGAAGCTAAGCCCCTAACCATTGATCAAATACGAGAAAAGTTTTCAGGCGGTGATACTTTGGGTGATCCCAAGAAAAAGAAAAAGAAAATGTTTTACCGAAGCAAAGGCGATGGGTGGTTTGATAAAGAAAAATTTGCTCTCGAAGGGACTCCTAAGCTTGGCTGGGGTCTTGTTATGAAATCGGTCTTGCCAGACTCATTGAGTAAGTATTGGGACCAACAAGAAGAAGTGCTAAAAAACTGGGCTAAACAAAACAACATTGACCCAGCACTAGTTAAGCGCAGAACACCTGTAGAAATTGTCTATGATACGTTTCTCTATTACGGAGAAAATAAAGAGACTCTCCTAGAAGATAAGTGGGATTGGTCCGGCGTGCAGTCTTCCGACGGCCGCTTCGTCGTCGTTGGTGTCTTCGACTCGGACGGTCTCGGCGTCTACGACGTTTCCCGCGGCAATGCGATGTCGTATCTCGGTGTCTGCCCCTCCCGGTAGTTTCCCGCCAGAGGCGGGCAGGCGTAGGGACTTGGGCGCTTGGATCCCTTGATTCTTATTGGTCTCCTTGGGCCTTCGAAAAAAATTTTATCCTAGGACAATTCTCTTGTTGTTCAATTTTATCTTGTTTTTAATGTTACCAAGCAGTTCACGTTTCTCGATATTAGTCCCATCTCTCAAAACGAACTTTGCATAATTTCGTATATCAATATCTCTGACTTGGATTTTTTCTTTATTACCCAAGGCCACTCGTTGAAATCTTTTGAATCGTTCAACTTCTGCTTTCACCTTCTGGACCGACGGACGACAAGGTGACTTCAGATCACGTATTTTCTCGTGGCCTTTTTCCTGACGGCCATGTCCGGATCAAGAATGTTTTAACCGTACCCGCCTGTTCAACGTGCAATAATGGTTTTTCTGCCGATGAAGAACATTTTCGGAACCTTGTGGTTAATCTCGCTTCGGAATACTCCGAGGAAGCTAATCAGATATTATTTTCTAAGATTAAAAGATCGATAGAAAAGGCGCCAGGTAAGGGCCATCAACTTCTTGCCAAAATGGAACTTGTTAATTTATTTGACCCAAGCGGAAATTATTTAGGCGAACGTACTAAAATTCATATTTCTGAAGAAGATTGGCAACATCATCATAGGGTCTTAGACAAGTATATAAAGGGGTTATTTTTTGCTCAAAAAGGCAAGCTAATTCCCGAGAATTACCGTCTTAAACATTTCTTAGCAAAGCCCGAAAAGCTTCCGGCATTTGTAGAGCACCTTCCCAATTTAAACCTCGACGAAAAGGATATTGTTGTTTACGGGAGTAATTTTATACCAGATAGCGATATCTCTCTTTGGCTTACGGTTTATTACGATCAGGTCGCTTTTCAGACCTTTCTGGTGACGGAAGAACAGATAAAAGAATTCGAACATAAAACCGATAAAGAGACACTAAAAAAGTGACATGCCAGTATCCCAATCCTGTGTCACTTTTGTCACTTTTTAGCCTGCTCGAGACCCTTCGTTATGGTAGAATGGAAATAGCTTAAAAACGCCTTACTGGGCTTGACCGGATATCGGTTCTAGCTCGAGGTGGCCCGCCGAGTCAAACTCGGCTTCGTAAGAAGCTGAGTTTGGGAGGCGAGCCAAGTCTGACTTGGCCGCCAAAAAATCTGATATATCTATCGAATAGAAAACAAAGTCTGACTTTGTTTTCTATTGAACGAGCAGTATTTAGTGTTGCACTTGCAGGTTGAATGTACCCCCGCAAAACTTGTAAATACCACATAAGTGTGGTATAATTAAAATACACTGAAATTCCAAGAAAGAGGAGCAGAATCATGGGTGCAGTCAAGAACATCACTTTCGACAAGTTCCCTAAGCAGGGAACCTACGCAGGTCGTGAAACTGAGGTATGCTTTCACTACGATACGTCTCGAAGGCTGAAAGGTGTTATCGTTCGTGATGACGTCGAAGAGCCGTTCCTGACGATTATCAAGCTGGAAGATGGTCGCCATGTCCTCGCCACAGAGTGCCAGTACTCTCCTCGGTAGCACAGCTCCGCAACCTACGAAGGGCTCCAATCCTTCGCCTGGTGCGGAGCTTCTTTGTTTATCTGGCTAGAAATGGCAAACAAAATGTATCTTTATTTAAAGCAATCCACGTTCCCGCCCCTTTGGGGCGAGGCTCGCCCGCCTTTGGCGAGGCGGCTAACATCTTTCACGACCGCCCGCCAAGCCCGCAGTCAAAATAGCTTCATAAAATGGGGTTATTTTTGTGGTCAGGGGAGTGGGAATCGAGCCTTGACTTATTAGGCTAATTAGTATATCATATCTTAAACCTTAAAAATATAATATCGGAAGTAAGGAGTCGGAATGACAGAACGATTTTTTCAGTTTTTGCCCTCGATAGCAATTCTTACAAGTATTGCCATCGCCACGCTTATCTATCTTAGGTTGGTATTAAAGAGATTTAAGGAGCGCATAAAAAGTATTGAATGGTGCAAAGAGAATCATTGGAAGATTATCTGGCTGATTGGAACGCCAGTTCAAAATGTCTGGGCGCCGGTTGCCGAGGAATTAATTTTCAGAGCACCTCTTATTGTTATTTTTAGTACTGTTTCTGGCAATGCTTGGCGGGGCATATGGATTTCTAGTGTCTTTTTCTCCCTTGTTCATTATTTCGGTCATAAAATAACTTTGTTCGATGTATTTTCAGCAAAAGAAAGTAGTGAAACAAAAACTGATAGTCTTGAGGCTGAGATATCTGACATTAAGAAAAGAGAAGCAAAGCGATTAAGAATTACGAAGTTTCTTCATCCAATTACCGTGTTTCCATTAGGCATCCTGTCGGGCTATTATGGTATAAAATATCAGTCAATCTGGGCAAGCGTGGGTATTCACTTTGTATGGAACCTTGTAATGCCAATTATTCTCGTACTAGTAGTATTGATAGTAGCAATGGCTGGCGTTGGCATTGAAGAGGCATGGCATAGCCTCAAGTATAAATTAAGGCGTAGGCGAATTAATAAGCACTATGAAAGTAGCAGGCAAATACCTCGATAAGGGGTATTTTTATTTTAAAAAAGACAAGTAGGACAGAGGGTCTTTCACGGCCAGAGTTGCGAAACCGGTAGACAGCTTAAAAAGTTTACTATATTGTTAGGGGCAGTTACTTTATAACAAGTAAAAGGTTTGAAATGCTTGGGAAAAATCGGGTAGAATGGGCGGCTAGATTTATGCCGGTTTTAAATTCAATTCGGAAGGATTTTTTGACCGATCAACCGTTTGCTGGAGTTTCGGTTGCGGCTTGTATGCATGTAACGGCCGAAACGGCAAATCTTGTCCTGACTATTAGAGATGGCGGGGCCTTGGTCAGTCTTTGTGCTTCCAATCCACTCAGCACTCAAGATGATGTTGTGGAGCTTCTCTCAAAAGAGAGTAATATTTCAGTCTTTGCCGTCAGGGGAGCAGATAGTAGATTGTATTACGATAATATTAGAAATGCTCTTCTATGTGATCCGGACATTGTTATTGACGATGGAGCTGATCTGATAACAACGATTTTTAATAAAAGAAAAGATCTTATCGGCAAGACTGTCGGCGGTATGGAAGAGACGACAACCGGAGTGTTGCGTCTTCGTAATATGGAACGTGATGGGGTGCTTCCATTTCCGATTATTGCAGTTAATGAAGCTAAAACTAAGCATCTTTTTGATAATCGTTACGGTACTGGCCAATCAGCTCTTGATGGTGTTATCAGAGCCACCAACATGCTTATCGCTGGTTCCAAGGTAGTGGTATCTGGTTATGGCTGGTGCGGTCGGGGCGTGGTAATGCGGGCAAGAGGCTTGGGGGCCGAAGTTATTGTAACCGAAGTTGACCCGATCAAAGCCCTTGAAGCGGTTATGGATGGTTATCGGGTTATGCCGATGTCCGAAGCGTCTTCTATTGGCAATCTTTTTATTACGGTAACCGGTAACGAAGGCATTATTCGTAAGGAACATTTTGAAAAAATGAACGATAGAGCCATTATTTCTAACGCCGGCCACTTTAACGTCGAAGTAGATATATCGGCTCTGGAACAAATGGCTGTTTCAAAAAAGGAAGTTCGTCATTTAGTTATGGAATACGTATTATCGAATAGGAAGCGGCTTTATGTACTTGGCGAGGGTAGATTGGTTAATCTTGCTTGTGCTGAGGGGCATTCGCCATCAGTCATGGACATGTCTTTTGCCAATCAAGCTCTTTCCGCGGTTTATATTTTAGAACATGGAAAAGGATTGGAACGGAAGGTTTATTCAGTTCCTGAAGCTATTGACAAGCATGTTGCAAGGGCAAAACTTGAAAGTATGGGCGTAGGGATAGATAATCTTACACTTGAGCAATCAACGTATCTTGGAAGCTGGTCGGATGGAACATAAGAATTGATCCAGTAATGGGTCTTTTTTATTTTTCGGGGGTTGCCCCGCACCAAGCCCGAGGTGATTCTATCCGAAGTTCCTCGGATTGGAACCTTCGCCTTGACCCTCTTTCTTAATGGCGGTCAGCGGATTAGCTTGGTGCGGGGAGTTGCTATCTTTTTATCGTTTGGTATTATACTGGCAAGTATTAAGCACATTGAAAACAAGGAGCTAACAATGAAACGTGAAGAAGTGAACATCGTTGGTATATCGGGGATAAACTTTCCGGTTGAAAGCAGAAAATATCTGATGAAGTTAGTGAGGGATATCATTAAAGTTCATTCGGCAAAGTTTGTCATTGTTGCTGGAAATACTATTAATGGCAGGGCCCTTGAAGCTGAATTCAAAGCTCAACTGAGGTTTGAATTAAAAGAGGCGATGGATCAGCATAAAGTCGATAAAAAAAATGATCCAGAACTACCGCCTTTTGATAAAGACAGATTTAGAACACAATTCGAGCGGGAATTTGTTCGAAGCTTTGCCCAGGAACTAAATGAATTCTTTCCCGCTATAGAGGGAGTCAACTATCACTTTGTCATATCAGAAAAAGTTTACGATCGGCCGATAGGTACGAGGATACTCGAGGAGCTTCGGCGCTCCAGAGATGACTTTCGTCTTCTTGGCGAGAAAAAGAACGGTACTTATGAAACCGAAGTAAAAGTTCCGGTCAATATGCGCGGTTTCAATAAGGGGATTAGGGTTATTGTTCCAAGAAAAGCACCCTGGTTTTACAGGATAATCACGAGTTTTATGCAGACTCTTATTGGTCGTTTCATACCAAGAACTTTCTCTGGTAAACCCGATCTTATATTAGTTGGCTGTACCGGTACAGCGGCATTCCTACCGTTCTATGAGGGAGTTCCTTCTATCTCCATTCCTGCCCTACACAAG
The DNA here is from genome assembly GCA_964436165.1 of uncultured Candidatus Saccharibacteria bacterium. Taxonomy (GTDB): domain Bacteria; phylum Patescibacteriota; class Minisyncoccia; order 2-02-FULL-40-12; family GWA2-44-9; genus 2-01-FULL-39-28. Next base: position 17,949 of record CAYTBY010000010.1, on the reverse strand, counting down.
ATAGACGAACATGTATCTACCGAGAATATGGTTGGCTGTTCTGTCATTCGGCTTATTGCTGAGGAAGACAGAACTAGGATAGTCAACCGGACATATGATTTTAGAACTCTTATTTCTCACGAGAAAGATCTGGCCATTCCTGCGGACAGTCCGCGGATGGAAAAGAGGATCTTGACCGCCTTATTGCCCTCAAGCGCCAGTCTGAAAACCCTGCTTTTCAGAATAAACATTCTTAAAAAATCTAGAAACGGACGCAACCATAACGGAAACGGGCATAATGGTGTCAAAAACCACAAGTCCAAGATGGTAAAATCCGAAGATCTTAAGGAAGCGCTGGAGTCCCTTACCAAAAAAGACCTCATTGTCTATAACCGAAAATCAAACCGCTATGAGGTAGATGAAAAACATCTCAACAATCTTGTAGTGAGCTTGAGCGACATGCTTAAAGATTCAACAAATTTCAAGCAAGGAGTATTTTCCTGTTATCACGGCGGATCTTTAAAAACACTTTATCACACAGTTAACCATTACCTACCCCCGGCTCTAGTCGATAAGGATGTAGTGGTTGAGAATGGTGACGAGATTCAGGGTATTGCTCATAACTATGAATATAACGGCGAACTTTTGCCTATTGCCCGCGGTTATGACAAACAGGAAATTTTGACCGGTAGCTTAAGGGCTAAGAATTTACTGGATGTTTTTAAGCTTCGGCTTAAGTTGTATAAGGATAAAAAATTAACCCCCCAGGAATTATTGGACAAATGCCTCATCACCTATATTTTTAACTTAGGCAATCATCCCTCCTGGAAGCACTACCAAAAGGATGCTTTGATTCTAAATACATTCGAGATGGTGCTGAAGAATAAGTTGGTTGAGGGCATTATTTCTATACTGAAGGATTTAGGGGCTTCTTCTGACTACGAGATGGTAAAGAAGGTTGTTGATGCCAAGGTCATTAGGTTAGGCGAGAGTATGATGGTTAATACTCATGGAATAACTTTGGGCATTAAACATCCTTGGAAGGGTCGGACCCAGTCCAAGAGCCACAGAATTCAGGATGTGGTTGACTTTTTCTGGAGAACTTTTGACAGGTTTGCTAAGAAAACCGCCAAAAACTCAAAGGGCTTTGCCTTGGTTAATGTGGCTAACTTCCACGAAGCAGCTTCAGTCCATGTAGTGAAATTCGGCAAAACTGTTCTTGGTGTAATGACAGGAGCTTATTTGAAGGATACCTCATTTGAGAGCCACAATGACAAAGTTGTAGATTTTGGTCCAGCATTAGTTCACGTTTGCTTGAATACAGAGGGATCCCTCTTGTATAGCGAAGTAGAGTTTGATGACAGGATACATCCCGACGACGAGAGGATCGTCCTGGCTGATAGATTGCTTCACAGTGACGTTTTGAGATTGAGTAACGAACTTACTGAAATTGTTGATATTCCCTGGAGATAATCAAACTAAGACCGCACATATGTGCGGTTTTTTTTATAATACATCTATTTTAAGCTTCCTCATTTGTGGTTTTTCAGGAATTTTTGGGATTGATTTCTTAACTCCTTTGCTTGAGTCGAGCTCTTTTACAAGGCTCTCAATATCTGCAACTTTGTATACGCGATAGTTATTGAGAGGATGGCGATGAGCGGCGAGTTTACCCCTGGCATCCCAATTCCTCACCGTTAAAGGAGTAACTCCGAGTAATTTCGCAACTTCTTTTACGGTCAACAGGTCTTTTGGCATGATATTAACCTTTATATATCTTTTTTCTCCACAACGCAAGTTGATAATTCTGTATTATGTGAAAAAATTAAGAAATGAGCATTGAAAGAAAAATATACTCAAAAAATTTCTCTACCGCCAAGGCAATTCTTGGAGCGATGTGGCATTTGAAGGAAGCCGGCAGAGAAAAACTATTTTCCCATAAATATATAAAACTTTTTTGTAGTAGTAAGCATAAGAACACTCACCGTAGTTCTGTCTTTCGTCTATGTAAAGCCAACTTAATAAAGAGAGATTATAATGATACATTTATTTTGACGGACAAAGGTAGGGGATATGCCCTCTCTGCTTTTATGGAAGCCGAAGCAGCTCTACATAAAAAAGATGGTCAGGAGTGGGATGGCGGATGGCGGATGGTTTTTTTTGACATACCCGAAGAAAAAAGGAGATATAGGGATTATTTAAGGAAAATTTTAAAATCAATCGGGTTCTATGAATTTCAGAGGAGTATCTGGGTATATCCATATCCGGTACCAGCTTTTTTAAAGGATTTTATATTTCAAAATCACATCAAACCCCATGTCAGGTTTGTAACAACCCCCGCTATCGATAACGATAAGGACTTAAGAATTATTTTTGGCCTCATTAGGGGTAAAAAATAGCTAGGATATATTGTGTTCTATATTAATACGTTCGTGATATATTAGAACGCTTGTTGATATTATTGGTATTGTGGTTAATTTTTTGGTGGTATACTGAACGTTAGTTGTGGTGGATCCCGTTAGAGATAACCCTAGCGGGTTTGCAAATAAAATTATAAATTAAGATACACGCAGTGCTTTTTATCACCATTATGGTGGTAGTAGGTGCTTGCACTATCTCTAACGTGATGGATCTAAATTTTTGGAAAAAAGATAATTCTCGGGAGGTCGAGCAGGGCGAATCGAATGCCGAGTACCAGTATTCCGAGGAGGCGGTAGAAACACAGCCCTCTTCTGAGGTTGTGGATGTACCGGAATACTACCAACCGGAACCGGCAGATCCGGCAAAGGCCAGGTTTTATAATAATATCAGCAAATGGGCTCTTTATGTCGGCATTTTTCTAATGCCATTGTTTTTTCTGCCATTAACTCAAAACGTTTTAGAAGCTAATAAATATCTTCTTTTAATAGGCGTGGCGAGCGTAGGATTGGTCTCCTGGCTTTTGGGCGTTGTTTCTTCTGGTTATCTTTCGTGGCGAAGCAACCCGCTGGATAAGGGATTATTGGTCCTACTAGCTACCTTTATATTGGCCGCAGTATTTTCGATAGACAGTTTTAAGAGTATTTTTGGTTCTGGCGGAAATTTAAGTAATGCTTTAACCTCCATTATCTCTCTTACCATTTTATTCTTTCTCGTTGTAAATAATTCAGATGATGGCGGTAAAACTTTTAGATCTCTAGTCGGTTTTTCTATGGTTGTTGCTCTAGCCTATGGCCTCCTTCAGATATTTGGCGTTTATGTTTTAAAATTATCTTTTGCAACTTCAAAAGGATTTAATACCGTCGGTTCAGTAAATACTTTGGGTATTCTAGCGGCCGTGGGATTGCCCTTGTTTAGCAAAGCAAGGATAAATCTAAAATGGCTTGATAAGCTTCACCTTGAAAAGATCGGGGTTGTTCTTGCGCTTGTTACTTTAGTAGTTCTTAATTGGTGGGTTCTGTGGACGGTAGCCATAGCCGGCATGGTCGCAATGATAGTTTTTGAGAGCTTGAGCGGCGGAAGATTTAAGATGAATAAGCTTATTTTGCCGATGACGGTTGTTGTTTTAGGGGTATTTATGATGGTTGTAAACCTTGACTTGAGTGCTTTGAAGCGAAATCTACCGGTAGAAGTTTCTCCGTCGTTCTCTCTTTCCAAGGATGTAGCGGTATCTGTTCTTAAAGAAAAACTTATTTTTGGCTATGGGCTTGAGAATTTTTCTGTTGCTTTTGATAGATATGGAGCCGGACGATTAGCTAATACCACCATCTCTGACACTAGGTTTTTCGATGCGACTTCAGAGGCATTTACCCTAGTTATACATGGTGGTCTAGTAATGGCCATAGGGCTATTGGTACTGTTAGTTTCTGTTGTTCTTTTATTGATGCGTTTCCAGAAGTTTGCAGTTACTAGTCAGGATCGCGAGGCGCTGAAAGAGAATATCGGAACACTGGCTTCATTTGGGGCTCTTTTAGCGGCCTTCTTCTTTTATCCGTTTAATCTAACGTTAATGTTTTTGATGTATGTGTTTATGGGCCTTGCAGTTTTGGTCGTTTTTGGCAACGAGAAAAAAGAGTTCAATATTGAAGAAAAGACCTCGCTTTCCTTGGGTTCTTCACTTGGTTTTATTGGAGGCTTGATTCTTGTTCTAGTAGGAGCTTATTTTGGAATTACTATTTATATTAGCAAGGTTAATTATGCCCAAGCAGTTTTGACCTCGGACAATAGCAAGGCGGCGTCCTTGCTTGTTGATGCTATAAACTGGAACAACAAAGACGACAGTTACTATCGAACGGCGTCGCAAACGGCTCTAAAACTCTTGGCTCAAGAAGTAGGCAAGCCGGCTAGCGTTGAAAGAGATGCCAGGATACAAAATTACGTCAGTACGTCGATAAGTTTGGCTAAGCAGGCCACCGAAGTCGGTTCTATGGAGGCTCTGAATTGGGCGAATCTCGGTTTTATCTATCAAAATCTTTTAAATCTTGTTGATGGGGTTGATAAATTATCTGAGGAAGCCTATCTTAAGGCGGCTCAGCTTCGGCCGGGAGACCCCTTGTTTAGCTATAGGATCGGCATGCTTTACTTAGGCAAGTACGATTTATATGCTCAGTTAGTGGCGGCTAGAAGAGTAAATCCAAATGCTGTTGTCCAGGGTGCTCAGGCGGCTCTGGAGAAGGCGGAAGAATATTTTAAAAAGACAACCGAGCTATCTGATAATTTTGGTCTGGCTATTTACAATCTTGGCGTTGTTTATGAGAGACAGGGGGAACTAGCCGAAGCTATTGCCCAGCTTGAGAAAGTTGCTCCAGCTAATAGTAACCAGCCTGGCCTGGCTTTTGAGCTCGGTCTCTTGTATTACCGTGCCGGCAGGAAAAACGACGCTTTCAATGCTCTCCAGAGAGCAGTAACGCTGGCCTCTAATTATTCAAATGCTCGCTGGTATCTGGCTCTTATTCTTGAAGAAAGGGGCGATATAGACGGGGCGATTAACCACCTTGAAAGAATTCTTGATGTTCCGGAAAATGAAGGTAATGCGATAGTTATTGAAAAACTAGAACAGCTACAAGCCGGACAAAGAGCTATTCCGCCGGGTAGAGTTTTAGATCAGGAGCCGCTCCAATAAAAATTTTCAATTTTCAATTTGCAATTTTTAATGAAAACATTTGAGAATTGGAAATTTTCTAAGAGTTATAAACATTTAACGACCGCTGGAGCTACGGCGGTCGTTTTAGTTCTCTTAATTTTTGCGATTGTTTTTTACTTGGTTTATTTTCCTGTTTATGTCGGCAATACTCCCATTCCGGTTGTTATTGAAGATGGGCAAGGATCAAAAGTAATTGCCAGGTCCCTAAAAGAGAAAGGAATAATTTTAAGTGAGACGGCTTTTCTATCTTATGTTAAATTGACAGGTCAAGACAGCAGTTTAAGGGCAGGTAGATATAATTTTTCAGGACGGCTGGATGTCCCCGAAATTGTCTCCATTTTAGTTAATGGACTTTCGGAATCAGAAGATATCCGGCTTCTTATTTCCGAGGGTTTCAATATTTGGGAAATAGATGAGCGGTTGGTGAGCTTGGGACTAATTCGAGAAGGCTGGTTTAGCGCCGAGTATTATAAAGACGAGGGTTATCTTTTCCCAGACACTTATCGGATAAACCGCAAAGCGGAAGATCATAATTTTATTCAGGAATTGCGTCAAAGAATGGCTGATAATTTTAACAAAAAAACGGCCGAGCTATTGGCAGGGTTAAGCTTAGCCGAATCCAGAGAAATAATTACAATTGCTTCGATTCTAGAAAAAGAAGCCAGGAGCGAGAAGGATATGAAGCTGGTCTCGGGGATAATCAGGAAAAGACTGAAGCTGGGGATGCCTCTTCAAATTGATGCGACGGTGATATATGGAGCATGCAGGAGGATATTTCTAGAGGTAAAGAACCCCGACGCCGAAGGGTCGGGGTCCCGACCGCAGCGTCGGGATTGCGATGTGACATATCAGAGTCCGGCGGCAGAAATTAAAATAGACGGGCCGTACAATACCTATACTCGTAAAGGTCTGCCACCTGGGCCGATTTCTAATCCTGGATTAAAGGCCATAGAAGCGGCGCTTAATCCGACCGAGAGTGATTATTTATACTATCTCTCAACCCGTGATGGCAGTCAGATGGTATATTCTAAAACGGCGGGGGAGCATGTGGCGAATCGGAGAAAGTATCTGGGTATATAATCGCTCTCGCCCGACTTATTTTTCAAGCGGTTCACAACCTTTATAACTGCGTCGATATTTACTCATTTTCTTGAATAAAAATTGGGTCCCTTCGAGGGACTACATCCCAATTTTGTATTCATAAGAAAATATCATAAATATCTTGCAGATTATATTAAAGGTTGCTCAAAGCTTTCAAAATAAGTCGGGCTACGCGATTATATTCTTATTTTTTGATGATGGTTGTCTAAAGATAAAAAAGCCCGCCATCGGCTAGACGAAGCCTAGTTTTTGGCGGGCGAAATCTGCTTTGCGAGCGAACATTTAGCGGGCGGGCTCAGGCGGCCATTTACTCGTTGGTCATTTCGCCAGTAGTCACAGTCCCCTTGCTGTTAGCTGATTCAATGACTTGATACCAAACTCGGCCGCGTCCTGTTTGTTCAGCTAGTCGGCGAGCTAGCCGAAGCGCATCATCATAGGAAGGTAATTCTTTTTTAATATAGATATCGAACAACATACACAACTCCCCATATTGTACTGTGTATTCACGATACCATATCTCAATAATTAAGTCAATATTTGCCCAAAAAGTAGATTTTGATAGGATGAAGTTATGAAAAATAATAATCACAAAAAAGGAATGACCGTTGATGATTTGGCTGAAATAATTGCTAGAACATTGCCGACAAAGGAGGATATGAATGGGGTTAAAGGTGAAATGAGGAGCGGTTTTACTGGGATTAACAAGCGACTGGATAAAATCGAGTTAAGGTTGGAAGCTCTCGAGGAGAGAATGGACGAAGTAGAGAAGCGTCTTGATCGAATTGAATATTCAATAATAAAGAAACAAGAAAAACGGATTGAGCGTATTGAATCAGAGCTTGAGCGGGTGAAAAGATTATTGCCGGCCTAAAACGACGAAAACATTGACTCGATTTTTAAATTATGATAACGTGTGATTACCGTAGACAGCGTGATGAACGCCGAGGTAAATCAGCTATTTTAGCTGGATTAGGTCGAACTACGGAATACGTAGTTTTTTTATTGTAAAATACTTGTCCCGTAAGAAGTCCCGCTCACGCTCAAAGCGTGAGTCCGAAGGACCTTGGCGGGGCAACTTCGTATGGGATGAAAAGTAAACAACAAAAATCAGAAGAATTAGGTAAATTAAAGAAGAAACTTCCCGATTCTAAAATATCCGTTTTTACTTCTTTTTCTAGGGCAGGGGAAAAGGGATTGTCGGTTGCTCAGATGACGGAGCTTAAGAGGTTATTAAGGTCATTAGGTGCGGAGTATTTTGTGACTAAGAAAACTCTGATGGACCTGGCCCTTCGACAAGCTCAGGGTAAACTATCGGACAAGAATTATGATGGGCTTGATATATATAAAATGGAAGGATCGGTGGGATTAGTTCTCGGTGGTGATGAGCCGTATACGGTGGCTAAGAAAGTTTATGAATTTTCCAGAAAGAACCCAGCTCTTCATTTCTTTGGGGCCCTACTTCGCCAAGGCTCCGAAGGGCAAGAGCAATTTTTAAGTAAGGAGGGATTTCTCGAAATAGCCAAATTGCCGTCAAAAGAAGTTCTTATTGGACGATTGCTTGGAATGCTGACTTATCCGATGAGAGGATTGGCGGTAGTACTTAGCGAAGTTGCTAAGAAAAAACAGGCAACTTCTTAAATTTTTAATTTAAAATTTATAATTTACAATAAATTTTCAATGACTTAATTTCCAATGTTTGAAAATTGTAACATTTGTTCATTCACTGAAAATTGAAAATTGAAAATTGAAAATTATTCGTGAACAAAGATGATTTTATAAAACAAGTTGAATCCATGACCGTTGCCGAGTTAAACGACCTGGTCAAGGCCTTGGAAGAAAAATTTGGTGTTTCGGCTGCGGCCATGTCTATGGTTGGACCGGCGGCAGGTGCTTCGGATGGACCAGTCGAAGAGAAAGACAGCTTTACGGTTGTCTTAAAGAGCGCTGGAGACGCTAAGATACAAGTTATCAAGGCCCTCCGCGAGATTACCGGCCTAGGCTTGAAAGAAGCCAAAGATATTGCCGATAAAGCCGGTGCAACTGTCAAAGAAGGCGTCAAAAAAGCCGATGCCGATGAGATGAAAACTAAATTAGAAAGCGCCGGAGCCACTGTAGAATTAAAATAAAAAATTTAAGCGAGATCTTAAAAAAGTTCGAAGGGTCGAATTTAGCAAGAAAGCCGTCCGAATGGCTTTTTTGCTTTTTATCCTGGCTATTTCGGCCGATTTTTGATAATATCTGCCGTAGTTCGATGACAATTAACGGAGCAGGGATGAAACATAAAGATACTTTGTATGGAGATTGGGAGTTACCAGTTTTTATTAAGCGGCTAGTAACAACTAAGGAGATGGTTAGGTTAAGGAATATAACCCAGGCCGTATTGCCTAATGATTTTATGCCATATGGTCCCATTCCCAGCAGATTTCAGCACGGACTAGGTGTTGCCAGACTATCTATGGCAGTTCTAGAAAATAATCCTCAACTTTCTGACTTCAATGTTCTATTGCCAGTAGCCGCTCTACTGCATGATGCAGGCAATCCACCCCTATCTCATCTTGGCGAACATTTCCTCAAAGAAATAACAGGTTATGATGGCGAATCATTTTTAAGCGTTCTGCTGGATGGTTCGGAAACGGAAAAAATACTTCGAGAGTACGGAATTTCGATTGAACAAGTAACGGCATTGGTAACCGGCAAAGCCAAGCCTCTGTCTGAAGTTTTAAACGGTTCAATGGATATAGATAACCTAGATAATGTAGGCAGGTATAATCTGGCAGCCGATTTGGGGGCTGAAAAATTTGATGCCGTTAAAATCGCTTCTAGCTTTAGGCTAGACTCTGATAAATCCGAATTGTTTCTTCTTGACAGAGACGGTGTTTGGAAAGAAACACAGAAATGGAAAACGGCACGGGGCGTGGTCTATGCCTCTATTTACGGAATGCCCCATCTGGTTGTAGCAATGATGGTTTATCGAGCTACAGAAATTGCTTTTTACGAAAATGAATTGAGTATGGATTTTTTTCTTCTTAACGACTACGAAGCGATAACCTACTTGCTCACAAAGTGTAATTTAAGGACAAAACTTCTTGTTGAAAGAGCCAGAAGATGGAATTGGTATGAAGAAGTTGTCGCAATCGAAACTACCACTCCTTCTGCTCGCTTCAAAGAACTAGCCTTTGACTGGAAGGGCAGAAAATATCTTGCTGATAAATTATGTGAACAATTTGGCCGAGAACCAGACGAGATTTGCGTCTATGTTGGCAAAGGGCGAGACAAGAGAAAAATAACCCTGCCTTTTATTTCTGATTTTGGCGAAAAAAGATTCGATGTGGCTGATAACGAACCAATTTACAGGGCTAAGATTTGGATACCGAGAGACGTATCCATTGATAAGGTTCAACTCAAAGGTTCCCTTGATGAGTTACTAGTCTAAGCGTGTGCGATCATATTAACTCGCTTTTAATTTCTATAACCAGACTGGCCATTTCGGCCAGTTTTTGATTTAATAATAGGCAATGAATTATAAAGAAGTGAAACAAATTGCTAATAATTTTAGTATCGGCCAGGCAATGAGAGTGTCTGAATTTGGCAATGGTCTTATCAATCAGACTTATTTAGTCGAGACTGGCAAGGATAGATATGTGTTGCAAAAATTACATCCCATATTTAAACCCGCTGTTTTGGCGGATACACATAATATAACTCAGTATTTATTTAATAACGGGTTAGCGACCCCGCTTTTGGTTAAAACAAAAAATAACCGGTTATTCTTTAAGGACAGCCAAAATAGTTACTGGCGGATGCTGACTTATATTCCCGGGGAATGTTATGAAAGGGGAGTTGGTCCAAGAAAGGCATTCAGTGCCGGCCAGTTAGTCGGGAAGTTTCATAATATATTCTTTGATTACAAATATAATTTTAAGCACAAAATAAAAAACTTCTATGACTCTGCATCGAGATTTAATAAATTAAAGACAGCTCTTAAAAAGTTTAAAAATACTTGGAAATATAAAGAACTTATAAATCTTGCAAATTCGATTGTGGAAAGTTACGAAAAATTAGGCGCTAAAATTAATAGCTGTCCGGATAGAATAATTCACGGGGATCTCAAGATTAATAATGTACGCTTTATGAAGGCTAAAGCGGTCTGTCTGCTTGATTTGGATACGCTTGGCCGGAACAAGATTGCAAAAGACATCGCTTCGGCAGCCAGAACTTGGTGTAATAAGGCAGACGAAGGAGATATAAAAAATTCAAAATTTGATCTGAAGACATTTGAAGGAATGCTAGCCGGATATTTAAGTACTGCTAAATTTGTGACGAAAAAGGAAATCGAAGCAATTCCAGAAATGATCGAGAGGGTTATTCTTGTTCTCATCGCCAGATTTATAACCGATGCCTTTGAGGAAAAGTATTTTCGTTTGAACCCCAGACAATATAAGAATCTTTACGAACAGAACAAGACCAAAGCCCTGGCCCAGCTGGCTCTGTATAAAGATTTTGTAAGCAAGAGAAAATATATAAATAAGATAATCAAATACAGGTAATAGTTAAAGAAAAAGCGGCTGTTATCAGCCGCTTTACCCAATCTTTCTTTACCTTATAGGCAGAAGCGCGGGTACTTTCAAACGAAGCATCACTTCTGTTCGATTTCCGTGCTGTATCCTCATTCCTAATTGGCCTTCTGTAAATTTTTCAAAATATACTTTCAGGGCGTTGAAGTTGTGGGCATACCCCCAAACAATCACATAAATATGGCTTTCTATCCGGTTGTTATTTTCTCTGCACCATTTGATTACTTCTTTCATGCTTTCATCGGTAAGTTTTGGTCCCAATCCCCGGCCTTGATAGTTTTTGCTGATACCGAGCTGTTCAAGCTCTACTACGGGGGCTGACCTTAAAAAACCGCCGTGAAATTGCCAGCCGATATAACCGGCAATCTCACCGTTTGTCTCTACTACAAAATACTGGTAAAGAGGAAAAGCGTTGAATAAACAATGCATCCATTTTTCCGCGCTTTTAGGATTGTCGCGATCTCCAGCAAATACGCTCGCGTTGATTTCGGCCATTACCGAGAGGTCTTTCTCCTCGGTTCGGCGCACAATGGTAACTTGATCCATCTTTACTTCCCTTTTTATTTATAAGATACTGGGGATTATCTTAGCAGATAAATGTTCGGAGTCAAACATGATAAAAGCGATTATATTTGACCTTGATATGTGTATTTTGGATACCCACAGTCTTACCGGCCCATTTTTTCAACCAGTATTAGATGCTCTATATAATTCGGATTTATCAGCAGAACTTAAAGAAAAAATTAGTTATCAGCTTTGGACTACTAGCTTAGATGACGTGATGGAGATGTTTGATGTCCCAAAGGATATTGCCGAAAGAATGAGAGAGGCTTATCGGCAAATAGAAGTTCCAGATGGTATTAAGACTTTTGGAGACGAAGAGTTTATAGAAGGTTTACCGGTGAAGAAAATCCTGGTTACGACGGGATATACAAAATTCCAGGAAACCAAAATAGAAAAACTGGGCATTGCTAACCTATTTGATGAGATAATAATAGACACACTTGATTATAGAGATAAGCGTAAGGGTAAAAAGAAAATTTTTGAGGAGCTGTTAGTCAAGAATGGCTGGAAGAAAAACGAAGTACTTGTGGTTGGAGATAATCCCCAGTCGGAATTAGGATCAGCCAAGTCCTTAGGAATCTTAACGGTTCAAACCTTAAGACCAACGATTGAAAAATGGGAAGAGGCTGATTATCATATAAACTCGTTCAGTGAATTAGCGGACATTATTTCTAGGGCGGTGCGATCCTACTTCGTTCTTCTATAAGCTCAGAACTTCGAAGGACGCAGTAATATCAATCCGCTTTTAATTTATTAGGAATAAGAAAATCTTGATAATTAGACCTTTTTCTTATATCATCTGCCTATTCGAATGAACCTTCACAAGGAGATAGGATGGCCCCAAAGAGCCTAATATTCGTTCGCCACGCTCAATCTATAGGTAATACCATGACTCAAGACCAAAGAGCAGAATGTGATACTCCAAATCACTCCTATCCGCTTACAAATCGTGGTGAGCAAGAAGCATTTTATGCAGCCCTACATCTAAGCAAGGTATTGGGTGATCAATTGCCCGATATATATTTCCAATCAACGTTTCTAAGGACGCAAACAACGATGAGTATAATCCAGCAGGGTTTAGGTGTACGTAATATACAGCCCGTAATTACCGACTCTCGACTTGATGAAAAGTGGGATGGAATATTCCATGAATTATCTAAAGCCGATATCGAAAAACACTACCCAGAACAGGTCAGGCTAAGAAAACGTCAGGGCTATTATCATTATCGAGCACCAGGCGGTGAAAGTTGTCCTGATACAGAAATCAGAATAAGAAGTTTTATTTCTGACCCCAGTATTGATGGCAAAACAATCTTAGTTGTCGGACATGGACGCTGGTTCTTAATATTACAGAAAATACTGCACAACCTTAGTGTCGAACAATTTCTTGAGTTGAAAAAGGCTGGCTTAGAAAACTGTTCGATTACTGAATACGATTTTACTTCGCTTCAGTCATCACCGCCTCAAGTCATAGTTCCCTGGAAGGGGCATCTTACCGAAGAAGATACCGAACTTGCCTAATTTTGCCGACTAACCCTTCGACCCTACTCAGGGCAGGCCAGTCGGCCTTTTAATTTCTGATAATAAGAGCTTCTATTTCTGGCAAGGAGTGTAGGGTTTTAGATAAATTTAGTATACGATCCCAGCCATTTTTTAGCATATTCAAATAACTTTTCTTCGGTCATTGCACCCTTTTTGTCAAAGAATTTATCCGATTTTTAACATATCTTTTGACAAAAAACAATCATCAAAAGAAGCGAGAGTAAATGGTTTTGAGGAACATCCCGCAGACCCGCCGTGCTTGGTCTCGAAGAGACGGCGGGTCGAGGGCGAAGAAAAATCGGCCGCTGGAGCCGATTTATTCTGTTTCCGAAAAACCGTTTTCTCTCGCGACTATGGCACAACCTTCCAGACTTTATTATCCGCCGTGAGAAGATAAATAACCCCACTATCCGACATCGAAGCGCTGACTAGGGGCTGGTCGCTGTTAACTTTGATGGTTTTTTCGAGGGAACCGGAGGATTTATTTAAGACATAAATTCTGCCCATTTTCTTATCTACTAAATAAAGCTGAGCCGAGTCTCTTGTGGTCAGAAGAACACTTTCAGAATTAACCGGAATCGAGGTGCTGACCTCTGATTCCTTCTCGCCTTTGTAGTAAACAGCCAATGTTCCACTTTCAGATAATATAAATACTTTACCGTCTACCGCCATTAAAGCCGGATTAACCGGAAGTTTGGCATTCTCGGTCAACCAACTGACAGCATTGCTTTTGCCGTCGGTAACATCACTTATTTTATAAATCCCATCAGATGTCAAAAGGTAAAGATTGCCCTGATAGGGATAAGAGCTAAGTATCAAACCGGAGAGGGCAAGAGAAGATGTTTTTAATCCGCCATCCTTTATCGTCAGTGATCCGATCTGGTCGGCTAATTTACTGACCATTACTACGAGTTTTACGTCACCGATCAGATAGAGCGGGTTGAAATTTGAGATCTTAGTCGTAGTTTCTATCCCGCTTTCGGTGGTGGCTAAGACTGAGCCGGAATCTTTTTCGCTGGGATTAGAGGCATAGACAAAAAGCTTATTCTCGGCAAATGATAAAAGTGAGCCATTGCCTATTTCCTGGGATATCTGGTAGAGCAAGCTTGGCGAGGTATCAACTGCCTTGTCTATCTGGTCAAGGAGGGCGAGTACTTCCGTTTTAATGACTAGAAGGTCTTCGTTCTCAATGTTATGAGAACCGAAAGACGACAATGATTCAATCAAGGTTCGGCGGGCTTCAAGGAGATTATTCTGGTCTTTGTATGTTTTGGCCGCTTCTAATTTTGAATTAACCTGTTCAAGAAGAGCGTTCATGGCTTTATCTTGTTCGCTTTCTATTCCGGGGATGGGCAGGGAGGGTATAAAAGTTAGTTTAACCAGTATGGCTGCCGCAATAACTACAGCTACTATGGAACTAGTCAGAATCAGGCGTTTTTTACCGATCAGTTCTTGGTGGCCGATTACATAAACACCGCTTGGTTTGTATTTCTTGAGAATTATATTTAAAAAATTATCTTTTTTGGCGGATGAAAATTCACTTGGTCTTATAAGCGGAGACTCCGGTTCTTTCTCTGGTTTTTGTTCTGGTGATAATGTCGGAGCCAAACTTTTGTTACCAGGGTAAGAGACGTTGCTTTCGCTAAGATCCGGTTCTGGCCCTAGTTTGGGCGGTGAAGCCGGTACTATTTTAATTGAAGGTGCAGGTTCGGGTTGAACTGTCTTCGGTGTTTCGATGGGCCTGATATCGGGGAGTTCTTTGGCGGTAATCGCAGATTTTTCTTTGGACGGTTTTGTTGATGTTTTGGTGAGGACGGCCATTGGTTTTTCTTGGCGCAATTCGCGCGGCTGGGGACGGGATTCAACCGTCGGCTCGGTGTACTTGTTGATGGTCAAGTGGACGCCGGCGCACATGAAGCTATCGTTGCTATTCTTTATCTCGGTTAATTTTTGAGAAAATTCTTCGGCGGCTAGTTTGGTGAAAAATCCCTTTATATTTTTTTCTCTGGCGATAACAGATCTGGCCGGATAGAAAGCGAATATCTTGTCTTGGGGCATTATTTTGCCCGAGATTATATTTGAAAACTCTTTTTCCTGAATGTGTTCTTTGTTGAATAGGTTGATATTATTAAGGATATCAACATCTTTGTTGTCCCGGCCGAGAATTATTTTAAATTTACCGAGGCGGGAAATGAGTATATTCTCTCCGGCCACGGCGAATATGCCGATGTTGACCTTGGTGTCTTTGTTGTGGAAGAAGTCCTGAAGAACCTCATTTATTTTTTTTAGGGTTTTGGAAAACGATTCTCTGGGATCGGCATCAATCTTGGCATAGTATTCACGTTTGGCCAAAGAAGCAACGAGGTTGACCATATATGACGTATCTTCTGTCGCTGGCTGGACGTGGCCGACAATAAAAAGACCGCCTAATCCGCCAGCTGGCGGAGTGGCGGAGTTGCCTTCATAGTTGTATGAAAAAACATCGATGTGTCCGTCTTCGGGTTTGCCCCGCAAAACTATTTCTTTTGAATCTGGTTTGATAAGTATTCGTTCCATCCCGCACTCAATTAGGATATATTTCCCCTGCGATTCAGGATAAATATCCTAACCATGATTAACTATGATATACTCATTACTGTCCGCAAACCTAGGAAATATTGAATCGCAAATCCTAATTGAGTGCGGGATTGATTTATGGATTAGTTTCTTATATTCTTATTGTAATTTATTATATACCCACATGTCAAAAGGTAAAAGCCAGTATCCAGTCTTAGAGAATCTATTCAAGTCAAAAATCAGGGTCAAGGTCCTTAAATTTTTGTTTCGCAACTATCCGGCTAATGTCGGAATTCGAGATTTGGCCAAAAGAATCCAGGAGTCCGTAGAGGTTACTAAGCATGAACTCAAAGACTTAGAAAAAATGGGACTTATTAATAAAGTATGAGGCATAATAAAAAAATAAGAAAGATTAGTAATCGGAAGAAAAAAAGACCAGCAGGAGTCGAGCGGGTTTTCTATGCCCTTAATCCTAATTTTGAGTTTTTTGGAGAGTTGCGTGGTTTGATCTTAAAATCGTCTCCAGCCGAAAAAGACAAAATGATCAAAAGAATACTGGGCCTAGGAAGGGTGCGGTTAGCGGTTGCTTCGGGGGTATTTCTGAATAAGGACTCGATTGATACCATAAATTCTGATGTCGATCTTTTTATAGTGGGTGACGATATTAATAAAAAGAAATTAGGCGTTTTTCTCCGGTCGCTTGAGGCCGAAGTCGGCAAGGAAATAAAATTCGGTTTAATGGAAAAGGAAGAATTCCAATACCGCTATGGGATGTTTGACCGTTTTGTCAGGGTTCTTCTCGAGGGGCCTCACGAGAAACTTATAAATAAATTAGGACTATAGGCGCGTGTAGCTCAATTGGTTAGAGCGCTTCATTCACATTGAAGAGGTTCCCTGTTCGAGTCAGGGCACGCGCACCAATAGTGTAGTTCAGCCCCGACGATTCTGTCGGGGAGCCGACAGAATCGTCGGCTTGGTAGAACGCGCCGTTCACATCGGCGAGGCCAGAGGTTCAATCCCTCTCGAGCCCACATTAGTTCAGCCCCGACGTTTCGGTCGGGGCTGAACTAATGTGTGGCTTTACAGCCAAGTTAGAACCTATTTTATCAGAAATAACTGATACAGAGAAGCCCCTCCGCGCCTAAAACGGCGCGGAGGGGCTTCTAAAAAACTTGCGAAGGACCGTCGGATTCCCCCCATTTTTTGAACCCCTCCTTCCACATCGTCCGAGCGGAAAAACAAATGGCGTAATTAGTGGGTATAGGAGTGAAATAGAATAAAATAATTTTTTCGGTAAATATTGACAGAACAGTTAAGATATATTAATATATTGTGGCCGTTCTTTTATAGGAGAATAAAGATGCAATCTCATTTAATGGATACAGGGGAGCTTATTATTCGAATACCTCCACTTAAGAGACCCACACTAGATGAACTTTGCGATGAATATAAAGATAATCATTTTAAGTTTATTAAACGTGATATATCGCCGATACAAGCGGTTACACTAAGATTGGGTACTGTTCTTCGGTCGGGTGAACCATACATTAAATCAAGCGAGTGCCAAGATCGAATCTCTTCGTATCAAAATCTCATAGGATTTCAACAGCTTAAGTGGATATTGAAAAATGAAGCAATATTTTTTGGATTTAAATATCTCATGACACAAATTTATATTGAAGGTCCTGGACTTATCATAGTAGATGATCTGGATTATGAATGTATTCCGCGTCTTAGTTCTACATTTTTACACTGGACTTATGTAAATGCTGGATCATGCTCGAGTTTTTTTAATTGGGGTCGCATAGGATATTATCAAATCGAAAGCCGAAAAATTCTCAATAGCTTGACTAACTCTAGTCAATGTGATAATATATAATTGCTTAGAATATCTCTAAGCATCTTAAGGAGGTTAGGAAATGGCATCACCAGAGCTTCCGTACGGCTATCCTGCGAAGAGCGATTCCGATCGTGGCAACACCCAGGGCCCCAATGGAGAGGCTAGCTCCAATAACTCCGGTGGCTCAACAAGCCACCATGGCACCGCCCCGATGTCACGTAGAGAGGGGCGCAGAGCAGAGGAGTCGCAGCGAACCCGGATTGCACAAGAGAACGCGCGGCGACGGTAGAAGAGCGAGACGTCCAAATCGCTTCTGGGCAGGCTAACGCCTGCCCTTTTTTATTTTGTCTTTTTATCCAATTTACGCCATTTGTTTTTCCGCTCGGACGATGTGGAAGGAGGGGTTCAAAAAATGGGGGGAATCCGACGGTCCTTCGCAAGTTTTTTAGAAGCCCCTCCGCGCCGTTTTAGGCGCGGAGGGGCTTCTCTGTATCAGTTATTTCTGATAAAATAGGTTCTATCCTCATAAACATAAGGCAAAGCCAATAATCCTCAATATTCCGCTACCTATCGGGCGGAATCAGTATGCTTGTTATCAGACGGCATAAGTTTTCAAAGTACGAGCTCACCATCTCGAGTAATCTAACTCTCCTTAGCCTTTTCTTCTAGGC